>JAHDES010000013.1 GCA_020628645.1 Saprospiraceae bacterium | reverse complement strand
GGCGTCGAGCCCTTGCAATTATTATGGGTGGTCTTAGGAGGTGAAGCTACTCCAAGTAGCTGTTAAACAGCTACTTGGAGTAGCTTCACCTCCTAGAAACCTCCTTCTTCGTTGTCAAGGCTCGACGCCGCCGACAACGAGAAAAAATCCAAATCACGGTTTTTGTCTAAGAACTATAAAAAAAAACATTATGAAAAACCTCACCATCGCATTATTACTTTTTTGTTGTACTAGTACGCTTTACGCTCAATCTACACTAGAGCAACAATTTCAAAACGTTTTAGATTCTATTTATCAAGCGCATCCTGAAGCCATAGGCATAATGGTTCATGTGGAAGCACCTGAAAAAAATATCTCTTGGAGTGGAGCAAGTGGTTATTCGGATCAAAATTCAAAATCGAAATTATCCCCAGATCAACCCGCTTTAATTGCAAGTAGCATCAAAACCTATGTCGCTGCTACCATTTTGAGCTTAGTAGAAGAAGGAAAAATAACGATAGATCAAGCTATTGAAAAACTCATTTCTCCTAAATCCAAAACACTTTTTGAAAAAGATGGCTACGATTTAAAAAGCATTCAAATACAACATCTTTTGTCGCATACGAGTGGAATTGAGGATTATGCGAATAAAGAATACATAGAACATAAGGATAAAAATCCGATGTACCGTTGGACGAGAGAGGAACAATTGAAACTAGCTACTGAAGTGGGCGATCCACTGGGAAAAGCGGGGGAGCAATTTAGTTATGCCGATGCGAATTATTTATTATTAACGGAGATTATAGAAAATGCTACCCAACTTCCTTTTTACGATGCCATGCGACAACTACTCAAGTATGAAGAATTAGATATTCAAAATACATGGTTTCCTACTTTAGAAGATAAACCAAGTGGAACGAAAGAACTGGTGCACCAATATTGGGGCGAGAAAAATTGGGATTCTTATAAGATGGATGTTTCTTGGGATTTATATGGAGGCGGAGGAATTGCATGTCCAACGAAAGATTTAGCCCTTTTTGTTAACCATTTTTTTAATGGGAAAATCGTCAAAGATAAAGCGATTCAGAATTTAATTTTCACTTATATTCCTACCAAAGAAACGGCACAAAATCCTTATTACTTAGGTCTGTCAGAAAGCACCTATCATGGAATGAAAGCTTATGGGCATGGTGGATTTTGGGGAACAGTGATGATGCATTTTCCTGCTATTAATACGTCTATTTCGGTTTATATTTTAGATAGAGATGCGCGAAAGCTTAGAAAAAATGTATTAGATGCCCTTTCAAAAATTATGCTTAATGAATATTCGGATCGTTTAAATGCGTATGCCTCAACAAAAGAATCTTCAGAAATAGAACAGATCACTGCCACCCTCATTGATTATATTGAAGGTTCTACCAACGGACAACCCAATCGGTTAAAAAAAGCGTTTCATCCTGATTTAAATCTTTATTACATCAAAGAAGGCAATTTAAAAATATGGAGTGGCGAGGCTTATATTGAAGATACTAAAGAAGGCATTCCAACAGGAGAAGTAGGAAAAATAATCAATATTGATTATGAAAATGACATCGCTGTCGCGAAAGTACAAATCTCCCATCCAAAAAGTAAAACGCCCTATATCGACTATTTTATGTTAACAAAAATAATGGGGAAATGGACGATTGTACATAAGATGTTTACCAAAAGAGTGAATGAGTAAACACTTTGAACAAACCTAACGTATCCTACATTAATGAAAAATCAAAGTTATCCACATTTTATTAACATCTATTTATAAGGAGATTTCAAGTGAATTCCTTAAATTTGTGAGTTATCAATTTAAAAACACAAAAAACGATTCCTTATGGCATCAAAAAGAAATATACCTGTTGTCGATTTATCAAAATTTGTTCACGGAAACGAAGCTGAACGTGCTGAATTTGTACAAGAGCTAGGACAAGCTTTTCACAACATTGGGTTTGTTGGCGTAAAAAATCACGGTATTCCTAAAGCACTGATTGATAAATTCTATTCTACTTCTAAATCCTTTTTTGGACTTCCTGTTGGTACAAAACGACAGTATGAAATCGCTGGTCTTGCAGGTCAACGAGGTTATACTTCCTTTGGAAAAGAACATGCGAAGCAATCAGAAGTAGCCGATTTAAAAGAATTCTTTCAAATTGGACAAACCGTTGCCGATGATGATCCAATCAAAAGTGAATATCCAGATAATGTTGCTGTTACAGAAATGCCTGACTTCACCAATACTGGTACGTCTTTGTATAGTGCCTTCGAAGAAGCAGGGGCACATTTATTAAAAGCGATTGCCATTTATTTGGACTTAGGAGAAAATTATTTCGATGATAAAATCCATAATGGGAATAGTATCCTTCGTGCAATCCACTACCCTCCTATTACGAAAGAACCAGATTCGGCGATTCGTGCAGAGCAACATGAAGACATTAATTTGATTACCCTTTTAGTAGGAGCTTCTGCAGGTGGTTTGCAATTATTAAATATGGATGATGAATGGATGCCTATTACACCAGAAGAAGATGAAATCGTAATTAATGTGGGTGATATGCTACAACGTTTGACCAATAATTACCTCAAATCAACAACACATCGCGTCGTAAATCCACCCCGCGAAATGTGGCATTTACCTCGTTTGTCGATTCCTTTTTTCTTGCACCCACGTAGTACGATGGATTTAACTTGCTTAGATAAATGTGTTACTAATGACAATCCATTACATTATGAGCCCATTACGGCAGGCGAATATTTAGATGAGCGTTTACGAGAAATTGGATTAAAAAAGTAGGGTAATATTAAACTTAGCTGTTTTTTTTATGTCAAAAGAGTAGAAGTTATCCTTGGAGCTTTGTTATACCACTGATTATTTCTTAACTTTATTATGAAATCTATAAGCATTACTACAGATATTATTTATTTGTAAATATGTTTATCATAAATCAATCTAATTATGGATGCAATTTATTTAATCGGTATACCAGGTGGCCCTGAAGTTTTCATTATACTTTTTGTCATCTTGTTGCTTTTTGGTGGACGTAAAATTCCTGAGCTCATGCGAGGATTAGGAAAAGGCATTAAGGAATTTAATAATGCCCGTGCTTCTATTGAATCTGAAATTAAAGAAGGAATGAAAGAAGCAGATCAAAAGCAAATCAGCAATAATAGCTAAGCGGCTACTCCATTATTCTACCAAAAAACCTAAAAAGCCGAGGATAATTCAATATCCTCGGCTTTTTTTATGTTAATTTTATCAGAAGACGTTTCAAGTTTGATTAACTTGAAACGTCTTAAAACACCATTATCGAATCACCGTCACATTACCCTGGCGGTAAAATTCTTGCCCATCATCACAAATAGCACGTACCCAGTACCCATATACATCTGGTGAAACAGGTTCGCCCAAGTGTGTTCCATCCCATTTACCATCGAGATCAGTCGTTTCAAAAATGCGTTCGCCCCAGCGACTATAAATAGCCCACTCTAATTCTACAACATGACTAGGGAAGAAATGCAATTGTAAGAAATCGTTTTCTCCATCACCATTTGGTGTAAAAGCATTGGGGAAGAAAACATAAGGATCATCACACAGACGATTCAATACCGTAATAGTAATAGCAATTTGGATTTCACAATCTGTTTCAGGTTCGCCCAAACCTCCTAATTCAGTAATCGTAACAGTGTAGGTATGATCACCAGCTTCAGTAGGTGTGAAACTAATCATATTGCCAGAATTGTTATTAGGATCAACCCCATGTCCTTCCCATAAATAGTCATAATTATCGGCTAGTAAAACACTCAATTCATAGGTGCGATCCACATAGATATCACCTGATGGCCCTACAACTTCGCCAAAAATATCAGCCGATAAATCAGAAACATAAACATAAAACTCATTGCTATATTCACAACCATACTGATTGACGGCATCTAGGAAATAGTTTGTACTAGCTGGTGGTGAGAAGATAGGTAATGCAGCAGTAGGATCACTAATAGATTCTGGATAATCATCATTATCCCAATCATAAATGATAAAATCATCAGAACTTAATGGTCCAGGAACAATTGTAGGCTGAATAACCTCATTTTCATTACATACAAAGCCTTCAGTTGCCATCTCTAAAATTAATTCTTGATTATCCATAATGAAAGTACCCGATTCTTCACATCCGAAATTATCGGTTGCCGTGACCATGTATTCTTGTGGAATGCTACCATCGCCAGTTGTTACGGTTGCCATTGCACTAGTAGAAATAGTATCTTCAACATTATTCGTCCAAACAAAATTCACAAATTCTGTAGAGTTAGCCGCTACTAAAATATCTTCCTCTTTACAAGCCGTACTATCCTCAGGTGTTTGTAAATTAATCAATGGATGATTTTCAACAGTTACTTCTTGTTCACTTGTACAACCATAAGTATCATCTGTAATGGTAACGGTATAAGTAGTTTGCCCTTCTACCACATTTACGGTAGGATTTTCTCCATCTAATGCTTGCCAAGCAAATGTGTAATTTGGATAATCAGCATTATTGGGATTTAAATCCACTTCATAATCAATACAATCATTAATATTTGCAAGAATAACTTCTTGGTTAATTAGTAAAACAGGAACTTCTGTATCAATACTATCTTGACAGCCTGCAGCCGTTGTAATGACTAAAGTTGCGTTGATCGTATCACTTTCCATAACCGTAACGGTTGGGTTTTCCATACTGGAAGTTCCATAGTCTTCAAAATCCCAAGCATAGTCCGTTATTGTTCCTAAATTCCCTGTGTGGGATACATTTAAGAAGTTAACGACACCTACATCTGAACAGTCTTCATGATCTGACTCAAAAGATAAAGCAGCTAATGGATCGGCAACTACCTCTACTTCAAAACTGAGAGCACCATCACACTTATCTCCATTTGGCAAACTCATCGTAACCGTGTATGTACCTTCCTCCGCATAGGTATGAACAGGATTGATTACACCTTCTGCTGTTTCGCCATCACCGAAATCCCAAGAATAAGTAGCAGCATTCGGATCATCTTCTGTAATAAAGGTAATATCAAGTCCTTCACATTGTCCCCATTCTGGTTGTTGAACTGAACCAAGAACAATCACAATAATACTATCTGTGGTTGTGCAATTGTATTGATTTGTGATACTTACATAGAAGGTATCCGTAAAGGGTTCAGATGTATTAACAGTGACTTCTGCACTCGTTAAATCCGTACTTAATGTAAAATGATCATTAGCTTCCCACTGGATTGTTAACTCATCATTAGGATCATCATTTTGAACACCAATTGTTCCTGTATCATCTTGACAAATATAAACTAAGTCATCTAAGGAGACATTTAAACCTGTACCCGTAACCGTTACATTTGCAGATTCAGTACAACCTGAATCGCCATCTGTTGCCACTACTGTATAGGTTATTTCACCAGAAGGATATACCGTAATGTTTCCACCTGTACCTATAGAATTTGATCCTTCAAACCATTCATAAGTAAGATTGGGAAGATTTCCAGCTACGAATAAATCAGCTGTATCTACACAATTTGTCGTGAAATCGTCGGTAACGGTTAGAAGTATTTCATCTGCTACTTCTACCGTGGTACATTGTACTAATGAACAAGGTAGGCTACCTGAATTGTTCGTAATGGTTACACAATAGGTAGTGGTCATTTCTGGATCAACCATTGGATTCATCGCTGTACCCAGTCCATTATCCCATTGATAGTCATAACTCACATCACCATCAGGATTTAGAGCAATTGGGCCATCATTTTGACAATGAATATTAGGAGATGCTAATGGTATTTCCTCTATTAAATCTACATCTAAGGCAATTGGTTCGGAACTAGCTTCACAACCCGTCGTTGTTAAAATAGTTACATAAACATCAATTACGGTATCTTGTGTAAACGTAAATTCAAGGGTTTCTCCTTCATATTCTGTATCGCCAACATGGAAAATTACAAATTGTGTATTATTCTCTGGATTAATACTTGTATTCACAAACTGAACAGTAGCTCCATCTGGACCACAATCTAAATAATCGTATTCAAAATCTGCTGTTAAAATAGGTAATTGAATAATTACTTGATCCGTCGCTGTTTCTAAACAACCCACATTGACATCTACTTCTAAAGAAACCGTATAAGTATCAATTAGTGGTAGTGCCATCGTTACATTGTAATCATCAAAAATAGCTACAATTCCCCCATTACTATTTGTAATCGTCCAGATATAATCGAAATCAGGATTACCATTATTGGTAAAATCTATGGTAATTCCATCACATTGTTTGACAAAATCGAAATCAATCGCACGATTAGGATCAACTACTGTTACTGGGAAAGTATCTAATTGTATACAACCAAATTGATTCATCGTTTCTAAATAAATAGTATACACGCCTTCTTCTGCTGGATCTAATACTGGATTTGCTGAATTTTCAGTACCTGCTTGAATAATTGGATCACCCGTCCAAGAATAGCTTAATACATGATTAGGATTATTATTTTCTACTTCAAAAGTGAAAGGCGATCCTAAACACATATCAATTGTGCCATCTGAATTTAAAATACCTGTAACTGTTCCATTAACATCTGTTTCAGAAGTCTCTTCTATTGTAATATCTACTGGCCCTCCTTCTACAGTGATACATTTAGTGGCAGAACAGCCATAAATATCCGTAACCGTCACACAATAGGTTTGTGAACCATCAGGATTAACTTCTAGAGAAGTGTTGCCAGTATTCGGGTCTGGTGTCCATTCAATAGATGCAATATCAGTTGATGTAAGTGTTGTCGTATTAGAAATCGTAATCACCTCATTTTCACAAGAAGTAATCGTAGTCGTATCTGCAGCACTATCAATATCAAAATCACCTGTAACTGTACCTGTAGCCTCTAATGCTAAATTAATATCTGCTGGTACAAATACGTCAATACATTGCGAATGACTACAAACATCTGCACCATTACTGTCCGTAATAGTCACACAATAGGTCGTACTTACTTCTGGATCAACAGTAGGATTGGGTGTTGTTCCTAATCCATTATCCCAAGTATAAACATGTCCTGCCACAGGATTTGGATTTAAACCAAAAGGTAATCCATCTGGACAATGAATAATTGGATCATCATGAGAAATAGGCGTAATCAAAATAATATCTAAAACCTCGGTAGAGCTACCACTACATCCTGTTTCATCGGTCACTGTCTTGGTAACGGATAAGGAAGTACTAGATGATAATTCTAAAATAGGACTTGGTCCACCTGCATTTTGATTCGTACCATCATAGGTGAAATTCCAATCACAATTTATCGTTCCATTTCCAGATGTAGATTGATCCGTGAATCTGATTGTTACCCCATCTACTCCACAATCTTCGTATTCGTATGTGAAATCTAAATTAATTACAGAGCTTTCTACCTCCACTACTTCCGTATAAGTTGGTAAATCACAAGGTAATCCTGGTAAAGGTGTCAAACTCACTGTATACATTCCTGGAGCAGGATAGGTATAAGAAGGGTTAACTTGACCAACTATTGTAGCATTATTATCTCCAAAATTCCAAACATAATATTCGTAATTTATTGTATTGGTTGTAAAGTTAACCGATAAACCAGCACAATCTTGAAAATAAGTAAAATCTACAGGCTCTCCCGGATCGGTAACTGAAATTGGAATAGTATCTAATCTAGTACAGCCCCATTGATTTTCGGTAGCTAAATAAATATTATACGTACCAAATTGAGTAACTGTAATAGTTGGATTGGAAGCATTGGGTGGTAAAACACTTACCGTAGGATCAGCAGACCATAAATACTCCACTACTTGATTCGCATCATTATTTATGGTATTTAATGTTAAATCTGTTCCTATACAAAGATCAATAATTCCATCTCCATTGACATCAAGATCAGGATTGCCGTCTCCATCGGTATCTGTTGTGATTTCTTGAATGGTAATATCTACAGGACTACCATTTACAGTAATGGAACTTTCGGTACTACAACCAAATTGGTCACTAATAACTACCGTATACATTACTGAACCATCAGGATTGAGTGTAATCGTTGGATTGGATTCTCCTGCAATAGGATTTCCATTTTCTAACCAAGTAATGGTCAAATCAGATGAAAGTGTTGTGGTAGAAGTAAGCGTTAGTGTCATTAAGTCTTCTTCACAATTAACGATTTCGTCTTCTCCTGTATGAGTAGCTGTGGTTTCACCATTTGAATTGGTAAATAAAGCATCTAAATCTATCGTTGGTAAATCATGGATTTCAACAATGACTTGATCTATTGTATTACAACCATATTGATTAACGGCTTCTATCGTTAAATTATATACACCTGCTGTATTTGATTGAACTGTCGGTGTTGGACTCGTTGCATCATTTAAGATTTGTACATCTCCTGTCCATTGATAGGTATTAACATCTGTAGGATCAAGGGATTCAACATTAAGTGAAGCTACATCGCCCACACAAAGATCAAGATCGCCGTCGCCATCAATATCCGTGAGATTTGGATCGCCAGTAGCTGCATCACCATCTGTTTCTAAGATAGAAATTTCTACTGGACTACCTGTAAGTACAATTTCTGTACTTGCCGTACAACCTACATCATCAATTTTTACCGTGTACACTTTTGTACCAAATGGCGTTACACTTAAAATCTGGTCACCAGGTATTCCTTCTACTAATTCACCATCATCATCTAAGATACACCATTCTACAGTAGCATCTTGATCTATTGTACCATTGATACCAACCAAACTAAGTAAAGCTACTTGATCTTCACATACCCGTATAGTATCCGCACTTGTAAAAAAGAGGGTATCATTAGTCAAAGTATCAATTACTGCTGCTGTAATGTCAATTTCAGGAATAGCATGTACCTCAACTAAAACCGTATCTACTCGATTACAATCTGGGAATTGATTAGAAGTCGTTAAAACTAAGGTATAAATTCCTCCTACTTGTGGTGCTATAATGGTTGGATTTGGATTATCCGATATATTTCCAGAGATTATTTGTGTATCTCCTGACCAAGAATAAGTATTATCATCTGTAGGATCAAGGCTAGTTACTGTAAGAGTAGAAATATCTCCCGGACACATATCTAGTGTGCCATCTCCATTTAAATCACTCAAACCGCTTCCATTAGTTGGGTCATCATCGGTTTCTTCGATCACAATTTCTATCGGACTTCCTTGAACGGTAATCATGCTTGATACTGTACAACCTACTTCATTTGTTATAGTTGCGGTATAAACAATTGTACCATCTGTATTGTGAGTCAAAGATGGCATATCACCTAAAGGATTTCCATCACTATCTGTCCATGAAATCGTAAAATCATTATCAATAGTTGTAGTAGATGTTATGGATAATACTGCAGATTCTCCACCACAAACCGTCACAACATCTTGGTCGGTAACTGTAGTAGTGGTCATGGTCGTATTATCGGTGATGTCAACTGCAATATCAATTACAGGTAAATCATGGATTTCAATTTGAACCGTATCTACTCGTTCACAATCTGGAAATTGATTAGAGGTCGTTAAAATCAGGGTATAAACTCCTGGTGCTTGAGATGCATTGATGGTTGGATTTGGATTATCCGATGTATTACCATCAATTAATTGTATATCTCCTGACCAAGAATAGGTATTATCATCTGTAGGATCAAGACTTGTTACCGTCAAAGCAGAAACATCATTTGGACACATATCGAGAATTCCATCTCCATTTAGATCAGCTAAACCACTTCCATTGGTAGGATCATTGTCAGTTTCTTCTATAACTATTTCTATGGGACTTCCTTGAATCGTAATAGAGGTTTCAGCCATACAGCCAACATCATTACTTACTGTTACAAAATAAGTAATCGTTCCATCTGCATTATGAGTGATTTGATCAGAATTACCTAAAGGATTCCCGCTACTATCTGTCCATAAAATAGTATAATTATCATCTAAAATTGTTGTAGATGTTAATACTAATTCTGCAGATTCTCCTCCACAAACCGTCACAATATCTTGATCGGTAATTGTGGTGGTAGTCATAGTAGAAGTATTCGTTAATTCAACTGCAATATCAATTACAGGTGTTTCATGAACTTCTATTGTCACAGGAATATCGGCAGAACAACCATCTTGGTTGGTAGCTGTTAATGTTAGGTTATAGATTCCAGGAATGGTAGCAATTACTTCTGGAGTTAAATTATTATCAAAACCTGCACTGAAAAGGCCTGTATCTCCTGACCAAGTATACATATTCATATCATTGGCATCTAAATTAGTAATGGAAAGGAAGGAGGTATTACCTACACAAATGTCTAAAATACCGTCTCCATTTAAATCACTCAAGCCACTTCCGCTTCCTGGATTTGTTATTTCTTCAATTTGAACATTAACAGGATTCGCAATAATTTCTATTTCTTTGGTAGCAAAACATCCAAACTCGTCAAATACTTCTAAAACAACAGTTGTTGAACCTTGGTTAGGATTAAACAATAATTCACTTGAAGTTGCAATAACATTTCCATTTTCATCATACCAAAAATACGTAGTAACATTTATATCTACATTAGTTACACTCAAGGTAACTACCTCCCCTTCACAGGCTACGATTGTGCTTTCATCTGTAAAAATAGAAGTCTCACCTGTTGCTTGATTAAGTAATTCTGCTTCAATTTGTAAATCTTCAATATCACTTACTTGAACAAATCGTTCTCTTTGAATGGAACAACCAGGGTTCGCAGGACTTGTTGTGGTAAGGGTATATAAAATAGAATTATCAGCAATAAACGTAGGATTTATCGTATTTGGATTATTCAATCCTGTAGCTGGCGACCAAGTATAATCAATATTAGGAAGAGGAAAAGCATTAGCGAATAAATCGACTAAGTCTCCTCTACAAGCTGTGATCGTATCTCTAAATATTCCATTAGGTACATCTGAATTACGAATAGTTGTAGTTTGAGAACGAGAACAACCATCTTGATCTGTAGCCACTAAAGTAACCTCAATATCTTGTCCTGTATCTGCTAATGGAAATTGGGGATGTTCATCTGTAGAAGTCAATACTCCATCCACATACCATTCAAAGCTAAGTCCTGTAGTAGGAGTAGTTAAGTTATTGGTTGCAATCAAAATCCCATCATCACATTTGAAGACTTCTGCTGTGTATTCAATTTCAATTTCTGTTACTTTTAAGTAAATATCCCAGAATAAAGTATCTGTACATTCATCACCTGGTTCAGAAATTAACATTACTGTATATGTACCTGTATCAGGATAAGTATAAGTTGGATTTTCTTCCGTAGATACATCTGTGTCAATGCCAGGGACACCAAAATCCCATATGAAGTCTCCTGCAAATTGGCTGGTATTCTCAAATTCTACCGTTAAGGTATCACAAAGTACGTTAGGATTTCCAATTTGAGATTGTATTTGATTACATTGTCCAACGATATACTGAAAATCGCGACGAGTAGTCGAAATCAATACACCATTACGATATTCTTCGACACAAATTCCTACTACATATTGTCCAAAGAATTGAGGTCTACCTGAAAGCATACCTGTTTGTGGATCAATAGAAAAAGGTGCATCTAAATTACCTAGCATATCTTCTGGTCCATATCCCATCTCATAATTTATGGTATCATAGGGTGGATTGGATGGTTGAACAGGTCGAGAACCCGTAGGAGAAGAGTTAGCTCCTAAGTAAGGAGTACATAATTTATATACTAGTGAATCACCGTCAGGATCAATAGCAGAATGATCAAATTCAATATCTATTCCTTGGCAGATAAAAATAGGTGGCCATCCATTAACATCGCCTGTTGGGTTGTAAAATACTGCCGCGCTATTACAAGAATTTAAACTTTCTTCATTGATTTCTGCTGTATAAGTCGCTCCTGTTTCTGTAGGCTGGGTAATATTTACGATAGCTCCATTTCGACAACAGCGTTGATACGCTAATTTGTATCCTCCCGGTCGAAAAGGAAGATTTATAGTATCTCTATAAACGGTACTATGAATACAAACGTCATCTTCTACTTCAAGACAGGGATCTAGAATACTAAGTGGCGTTGGAGGCGAAATAGCTCCTAGCTGAAGATTTTCTGTACGAAGGTAAGTATCATTCAATCCTTCAAAAATCCCCAAATAAGCAGGATCATCAAAAGGAGCTTGTCCAGTAGCACAATCTCGATAAATCGTAAGAGTTATTTCAAACTGATCATTACCTAAACAAGTATAATACAACTCTCCACCTACAATATGAGAGGCTTGAGCTGTAAAAGAACCTATAAAAAGTAAAATAAATAGGTAAAGGTTCTTTTTATAAAAATGATAAAGTGTAGTTATTCTTTTAGTCATAACGCTGAATTGGGAGGTATTTATGCTGTTCATCGTTTTTAAAAATTAATTTATTTTCCCATCTAAATAATCGGGATTATTTAGATGGGAAAATCTAAGGGATTATAATGGATCATCATTCTTGTGGCACGTCTTCCTCTGCTCGTATTTCAATAATTTCCACTCGTCGTTCACGGGATGCAGCAGGGCTGAAAATAGAATTTTTACGATCTTCAATTCGATCACTTACTGCCTCTGATGCCAAGAGTTCTCCATGAGGAACTTCCGTTACTTTGAGTTGACCAGAAGCGACATACTTATCCATTGCTCCTCCACTATATCGTTTAAAATAATTGAGGACACTACTGATACGACGTTTGGTCAAATTCTTATTGTAACGTGAGCCTGCAAGTGGACTTGCAAAACCACGTATCATTATTTCTGCTGTATTCCCTTGATCCAAATAACGAATTAAATAACTCGTGAAATTCTCTAAAGTATCTGCTCCCATCCTTACTTCCACAAAAAACTCATCTACCGCTGTTTCAGCACGAATGGCCAATTCAGAAGTAAGTCCTTTACTAAACTCTTGTCTGAATTCTGGCTGACGAGCTATATACGTTCTTGCTGTTTGATCGTATGTTTTGTTGGTATAAACACGCGTTGTACGGCTATCAGGCTGGTCATTATCAAAGTAAAGCGGTAGTGGCAAATATTTATCTAAAGTTTCCTTTGTAACTGGTTTAGGTTTGAGATAGATTTTTTCTTCTAAGGTAACTGAAGAAGTCAATAATTCTGGCAAACTTACATCTACAGAGGCAGGATAGTGTTCTGGAGCACTAACATTTAGTTTATAGCATCCCTCAATATCTAAGGTTTGAAAGAAATAATCATTTTTATCGAGATAGGTGATATTTTTTAAAATATTACCCTCACAATCTGTAAGATGAACAGTCGCACCTAATAAAGGTGGTTTTTCTTCATTATCCACAAACGTTAAGGCAATCAAATCTAAACGATACGGATCTAAATATAACTCCTTTGTAATATCGGTAGAAGTTGTAATATCCATCGTAGATAAATACACGGTATCAGGAGCATAACCTAATTTAGAAGCAATGAACGCATATTTTTTATTTCGCTTTCCTTCATATCGGTATTCATTATCATCTTCATGATTATCTTCTGCCACTATTTCTACTTCTTCTAAAAATTGTAAATCTACCCCATTTAATGGATTGCGAGTCGCTTTATTAAAGGTCAAAGCAATCAAATTGATATTCATCGGATTTAATTCTGCTCGATAAATATCATTACAACAAGCTTCTTCAGCATCTTTTAAATAAAAAGATTCCAAGCGATTAGAGGCAAAATAAGCTTCTGTTTCTTCTTCATTAACAATATAATGCAAATCGTTATAGCTACTATTGATAGGAAATCCCATGTGTGTAGGTTCATTCCATTTATCTTCTCGATATTCTGATTTATAAATATCGTATCCCCCTAAATTTTTACGCCCATTCGTACTAAAATAAAGTGTATTAGATGCAGCATGATGAAAAGGACTAATCTCATCACCACTGGTATTGATAGTAGCTAAATTAATAGGATCACTCCAAGTTCCTTCATTCATCACACTATACCAAATATCTGTTCCTCCTTTCCCTTCAGGGCGATCCGAAACAAAATAGAGACGTTCTTCACCACTTGCTTTATCGTATGCAATATTTGGATGTGTGGCAGTATATCCTTCAAGATTGATCGTGGCAGGTAATTTTTGAATAGTTCCCCAACCATCTCCAGTCACTTCACGAGCATAAATAGCACAAGGAATATTGGTATGCTGTACATAATCGCATATGGTATAATACATTTGATCGCCTGTACGATTGAATGTAGCATGAGCTGTATGTTTTTCTTCCACATTTACTGTTCCATCCAAAAGCATCCCCATTTCTCCATCAGTAGAAGCGTGTAATTTGGAAATAGGGCGAAATGGATAATGCTCGTCTTCATCATTTTCGTAGCGGAAAGAGGTATAGTATAATTTATCATTAACTACAAAAGGACTTACTTCAGAATAGGGCGTATTTACTTCTTCTCCTAGATGAATAATTTTCACTCCTTCTGTGGTCGTGCCTGCTGTATTCATGACCCAATTGTAATTGTCTACTTCCGTTTGTGCTTTCAGGCGATATTCTTCTTCTGCATTGGGATTATTAATTAAAAAGCGTTCGTACAAGGTTTTTGCTTCATCATATTTACCCAAGCTTTTCTTAACTCCTGCTAGCCAGTAATCTGTCAATGGAAATTCGCCACGTTGTGTACTTGTCGATACTGTTTGATACGCAGTCTCTGCAATTTTATAGGCACTAAAATTCCGAGCAGATTCTGCTCGTTTATAATGATTATTTACATTAGTAGAATCGACTTGTAATAGCAGCGAATAATGATTAAGCGCCGTCAAATAATCTTGCTCAATAAATGCTTTTAATGCTGCTTTTTGATATTGTTTTAAGGTTTGAGCTTGAACAGTTGTAGTCAAGCAAATCCATAATAGAAATAGATATATTTTATTCATAGTTTGTTCTAATTCTTAAAAAGGTTGAATGAGAGGGTTACAAAAAAGAATTAGTAAATCGGACAAATCTTGAATTCGCCAATACGCACTTTTGTAATGGTGTATCTTACTACCATTTCTGGTCCACCATATCGTCTGGTCTGAGGCTGGAAGCCTGATAAATTAATATCATAACTCAAGCCCACATGCCAACGCTTATGGAAAAATTCGAGAACAGGTGCAATCGCATCTTCTTCCAAAGTAGTAGTAATATAATCAGGATGTGGTTTAGAGAAACGATAAGCTACTCCAAACTGAAGTGCTGTTTCTTGTGTGGGTGTAATATCTAAGTGGATACGTAAGGCAATAGAAGGAACAACTTCCATATGAGTCTTTTGAAACTGCCCCATTCCCATCAAAAGAAGATCGAGTCGTTCTTTGATACCAATCGTTCCCATGCCATACAAATTCAGACGACGATAAATGATAGAAGATTCATCAGTAAAGAAGGTATTTTCTGGTTCATTGATACGATGTAAGGCAAAACCTAAATCCAATTTGGATCGTTTACCTGGATTTTGAAAGTGATAATTCAATCCTGCAGAAAAATCAAAAAAGCTAGAACGATCGACTAAGAAATTTTCATTGGTTCCAAGATTAGCATTCCAAATATCACCATCATACTGACTTCCAAAACGGAATGCATTGTAATCAATTCCTCTTTGGGTAAATGCTCCTTGCACACCAAGGGTAAGAAAATGTTTGGTGGCTAATTGATGGGTGTAAGCACCATTAATGGCAATTTGATTGCTCCCTAATTTACCATCACCAGCAGTATCGCTATTGAAGATAAGCCCAAAACCAAAGAGGCTGTTTTTTAACTTAGGATTGAAGAATTTGGTATCGAATGCACCAGTGAAGGTTAAATAATTAACGGGCACTTTATTCCATTGACTCCGATAATGACCTACAAAACGAGTGTCGCCATTGAAAACGGCAGTGAGCGCAGGACTAAGGTAAACGGATGAATTGTGGAACTGTGTCCAATGAATGTCTTGTGCTTTTGAACTTTGATAGCAACATAAAAAAACACCTAACAAAAGTAGGGTTTTGAAGGGGGTAAAACTTTTCAAAGTACTAGAGTTTTAAGATTAGGAAATGGGATAATAATTTTCTTTTATAGCATACATTTATGCTATTGTACATAGTTGTCTGTTATCAATGCTATTTCGCAATGTATGCTTTGATTCAAGTAGCGGATGATCGCTTTATGGAGAGAAAAAGCGTCTTATTTTCTCTCGCGATACGCAACTTGGGTTCTTTAATACAGTTGTATGGTTTTCGTTTTTTCAAGTAAAAAAGACTATTTCCAAATCATTTGAAATAGACTTACAGTTTTCAAAATTGAAAATTGTAATTCGTTAATATCGTATAAGGCGATTCGATATGCTGTCAAATTTCCCCAGATTAAAACGATAAAAGTATAAAGCAATCACTGCATGATACGATTATGGTTTGAGGTCATTTTTCTTTTAGATATGTGTGTTTAATGCAATGCCACTCGGCTTAGTGTGAAGGCTTGAAACTATTTTTAGGACGAAAAGAGAATATTTAGTCACTAAAAAATGTAGATAGAACACAAAAACGCTATCAATTTAAATTTATTGTATAAATAAAAAAAATAGATAATTTTTCTTTGTTCTCTTTTTTCTGTTAATATAAACGCTAAGACTAGAAGAAATGCTCCCTTTTGTTTTAAGAAATCTTTTACTCCTAGGACTTTTAGCTTATAAATTTTGTATTTACTTTCATCCTTACCAAGTGATCCTAAGTCAGCTATATATAATCATTTACAGCTATGGTAAAATTACGAAAAGTCATGTAAAAGAGAAAAAATATAGCAAAAACGACAAAAATTATACTTCAATTTGACTTTTTTTTACAATCCATAAAATTATTTGTGCTAAAGATTCATCATTTTTCACAAAAACGCGTATAGTTTTTAAGCTTCATTGCTTTTCTCAAAACCACTAATTTTTACGTATCTTTATGGCGCGTTTAACAATTTTAATACCCATGAGAACATATACCCTATCATTTTTGATGATACTATTGATCTGTGCATGTAATACAGATAGTAATAATTCTTCAACTTCTTCTAAATCTTCAACGAAAGGAGCTCTTTTTACACTATTATCTTCTGATCAAACAGGAATAGATTTCAATAATGTAAATAAGCAGAATGTCCATCAAAACATTTTTGCCTACAACTACTTTTTTAATGGTTCTGGTGTTGCTTCAGCTGATTTTAATAATGACGGATTACCTGATTTAGCATTTACGGCCAATATGGATTCTGATCGAATCTATCTCAATCGAGGCAATTTAAAATTTGAAGATATTACCGAAGAAAGTGGCATGACAGGCTGGCGTAATGGCAGTAAACAGAGTTGGTCTTCTGGTATCACTGTAGGTGATGTCAATAATGATGGCTTAATTGATATTTATATCAGCAAATCTGGTGGTTATGGAAAAGCTGCTAATCGAGCAAATGTTTTATACATCAATGAAGGTGTGAAAACAGTAAATGGAAAAGAAGTCGTTACCTTTTCCGAACAATCGGAAGCGTATGGTATCCATGACACAGGACATTCTACGCAATCCGTCTTTTTTGATTATGACAATGATCGTGATCTTGATTTATATGTCATGAATCACTCCACGCAATATTGGACTGACATTTATGAAATCAACGAAAAAATAAAAGATGACAATTTTGTCCAAAAATTCTCGGGTCATCTTTATCGAAATGATGGTTTCAAGAAATTTACAGATGTTACTAAAGAAGCTGGCGTACTACGTTATGGTTTCGGTTTAGGTTTAGTCGTTTCAGATATTAATGATGATGGTTTTTCTGATATTTATGTTGCCAACGATTACTCCCAACCTGATTTTATGTATATCAACAATGGTGATGGCACATTCACCGATAAAATTGCTGACTTTACAGGACATACGTCTTTCTATAGTATGGGCGCTGATATTGCCGATTTTAATAATGATGGTCTTGTCGATATTAGTGTTGTGGATATGGCTCCTGGGAATAACCTACGTTCCAAGACTTTGATGCCGTCCATGAATCCTCAGTTATTCAATGATTTAACGGATAAATTTGGCTATCACACCCAATACATGTTTAATGCACTACAACTCAATCAAGGTAACGGACGCTTTAGTGAGTGTGCAAAAATGGCTGGTGTACACAAATCAGATTGGTCATGGGCGACCCTTTTTGCAGATTATGACAATGATGGCTACAAAGACTTATTCATAACGAATGGTTATAAACGCAATGCCATGGATAATGATTTTAGTCTTGAATTTAAGGCAATGAAAGCAAATTATCCTTCTGGTAAAGTACCTAATGCTATAAAAGAAAAATGGTTGAATAAACCTCCTGCTTATAAATTAAAGAATCAAATCTATCGCAATGACGGTCAACTTCATTTTGATAAGATGGGTAAAAAGTGGGGCATAGATGAAGAATCATTTTCTAATGGAGCTGTTTATGTAGATTTAGATTTAGATGGAGATCTTGATTTGGTTGTCAATAATATGGATGATGAAGCCTTCATTTATCGAAACAATTCAACGGGTACCAATTATCTACAAATCAATTTATTAGCAGCAGGTCGTTACTTACCTTCGCTTTGCTTAAATGCTAAAGTGACCATTCACACCAAAAATGGTATTCAATTTCAAGAATTGAGTCCCGTGCGTGGCTACCAATCTGCAATGGATAATATCCTTCATTTTGGATTAGGTGATGCAACTACTGTGGATAAAGTAGAAGTTGAATGGGCTGGTGGTCTCACACAAACCTTAACTAACATTCCTGCCAATCAGCGTTTAAATATTGATAAAAGAGATGCCAGTGACCAGCCTTTGGCAAGTTCAGAAGTCAATCCCTTATTTAACGATATTTCTGCTAGATCGACTAATCTTTATCAACATCAAGAAAATCCTTACGATGATTTTATAAAAGAATTATTATTGCCACACAAAAACTCCATGCACGGCCCTTATCTATCAAAAGCTGATGTGAATGGCGATCAATTAGAGGATTATTATATTGGTGGTGCAAAAGGTTCAGCAGGTGCTATGTATGTGCAACAAAAAGATGGTTCTTTCACGGCTAAATCTGAAAGTACATTTCAAAAAGATGCGCTTCATGAAGATATGGAAAGTGTCTTTTTGGATTACGACAAAGATGGTGATCTTGATTTATTTGTCGTGAGTGGTGGCAATGAATACACAAAAGATGCCCCTCAATATCGAGATCGTTTATATCAAAATGATGGAAAAGGAAATTTCACAAAAACGAATGGTGTTCTACCTGTTTTACAATCAAGTGGATCAGTCGCAGTAAGTGCAGATTTTGATGGCAATGGTTATGCTGATTTATTTGTCGGAGGACGAATGGTGCCAGCAGAATATCCTTTCCCAGAATCTTCGTATATTTTATTAAATAAAAATGGAAAATTTGAAGATGCAACAGCTACTTATGCTCCTTTCTTAAAAGATTTAGGAATCATCACAGCAGCAAGTGCAGAAGATATTAATCAAGATAAAAAAATAGATTTGGTTCTAGCAGGTGAATGGATGTCTGTTAATATTTTACAAAACACTGGTTCTGCTTTTGAAAATAAGACTCCAGATAATATTCAAGCCGCGCAAGGTTGGTGGAGTAGCATAGGAAGTGGTGATTTTGACAAGGATGGAGATACGGATTTTATCTTAGGAAATTTAGGGCTGAACTATAAATACAAAGCCAGCGAAAAAGAACCCTTTCATATTTATTGTCATGATTTTGATAAAACAGGGAATCTAGATATTGTATTAGGCTATTTTAATGAGGGGATTTGTTATCCATTGCGTGGGCGTGAGTGCTCTAGCCAACAAATGCCTTTTATCGCAGAGAAATTCCCTTCCTTTGAATCTTTTGGAAAGGCAAATTTAAGAGAAGTTTATGGAGACGATTTGGATATTGCTTATCATCGAACAGCTACGAACTTTGCGACGAGTTTACTCAAAAACAATGGAAATGGTGCCTTTGAACTCATTGCACTACCTCCAGAAGCACAACTCTCTTCTGTCAATGGAATCCTTGTGGAAGATTTTAATAAAGATGGCAATCTAGATGCTTTGTTAGCGGGTAATTTATTTGCTTCTGAAGTAGAAACACCTCGAAATGATGCTAGTGTAGGACTTTGTTTAATTGGAGATGGAAAAGGAAATTTCACGCCATTATCTGCTACAAAAAGTGGCTTTATGACATATGGCGACGTCAAAGATATAGAATTGGTAAGTCAAAAAGGGCAAAAACTGATTTTAGTAGCTAACAATAATGCTAAAATGCAAGTATTTGAATGGGGAGAAAATAGACTTCCAAATTAATCCAAACACTAAATTTTACAATAACACAACTATTATACACCTTTTTTTATTCTGAATAAAAGATATAATTATTATTTTCGCAACTTCATTTTAAACATAAGGAAACATTATTTTAATTTTATTGTTACTTTTTATGAATAACACTTTAATTAAATTCGTTATAATCCTCCTAATAATTTAAAACTATAAATGGATCCGTTAAAACAGAAATTCCAAGAAAAATCTTCCGCTCTTGCTAAAAAATTAAAAGCCATGCTAAAAGAACATGGCGGTCAAAAAGTAGATGAAGTAACGCTCAAGCAAGTATTCGGCGGAATGCGTGGCGTAAAAAGTATGGTTTGGGAAACTTCCCAACTTGATCCTATTGAAGGAATTCGTTTTCGCGGCTATTCCATTCCTGAGTTAAGAGAATTACTACCAAAAGCTGCTGGTGATAAAGAACCTTTACCAGAAGGCTTATTCTGGCTAATGCTCGTTGGTGAAATTCCTACCGATGAACAAGTCAATTGGTTATGCGATCAATGGAAAAATCGTTCTAATGTACCTGAACATACTTTCAAAGTACTAGATGCGCTTCCAAAAGATACACATCCTATGACGCAGTTGAGTATGGCGATTGTCTCTATGCAAACAGGGAGTGTTTTTTCTGGTCGTTATGCAGAAGGCATGCGTAAATCAGAATATTGGGATGCGACTTATGAAGATACGATGAACTTAATCGCTCGTTTACCACGAGTAGCAGCTTATATTTATCGTCGTACGTACCACAATGGTGACCATATCAATCCTGATTTCTCTTTAGATTGGGCAGCGAATTTTGCGCACATGCTAGGTACCACGGATAGTCCTGATTTCAAGAGTTTGATGCGTTTGTATTTAACTATTCATGCAGATCATGAAGGAGGAAATGCTTCTGCTCATGCTACGCACTTAGTAGGTTCAACCTTGAGTGATGCCTATTATGCATTAGCAGGTGGAATGAATGCTTTAGCTGGTCCATTACATGGCTTGGCGAATCAAGAAGTGATCAAGTGGATTTTCAAAATGGTGGATGCACTCGGTACAACGAAACCAACGAGAGAGCAGATCGCTGATTATGTTAAAAGTACTTTAGCTTCTGGGCGAGTAATTCCTGGATATGGACATGCCGTTTTGCGTCAGCCTGATCCACGTTTTACAGCTCAAAAACGATTTGCAGAAGAATACATTAAGGACTCAGATATTGTCAATGTAGTTTGGAAAATATTTGATGTTGTTCCTCCAATTTTACAATCACTTGGTAAGGTTAAAAATCCTTGGCCTAATGTAGATTCTCATTCTGGTGCATTATTAGTGTACTATGGGATGAAAGAATACAGCTACTATACCGTTCTATTCGGTGTGTCTCGTGCGTTAGGTGTATTATCTGCTTTATGCTGGTCGCGTGCTTTAGGTATGCCACTCGAACGACCAAAATCAGTTACTTCTGAATGGGTAACAGAATGGTTAGAAAAAGAAGCAGGGGTAGAAAGTTAGACTAAAAACGCTATTATTATATATAAATAGGAGAGCAAATTTATCTGTGGATGAATTTGCTCTTTTTTTTATTGCACAATCACCTTCACATAATCCACTAAAGTAACCCATTTTGCATCGGAAGCTGGAAAATTATCATCTGTAGCAGTAATACGAAGTAGATATTCACCTGGCGTATCAAATTGAACCATCGTATTGGCTTGTTCCGGATTGTTAAATCGTACGCCTCCTGGGCCGCTTACTTTTTCCCAATAAACGGGATAAGTTTGATTGATCCCATTTAACGTCATGGTAGCAGTAACAGAAATAGGTGTATTTACAGCTGTAGTTGCATCATTACTCGCTGTAATTTGATAGCCTGTGGTCGTATTTGTTCCAACAGGCGCATTCTGAGTCATCGGAAAATGAGTACGAATAAAATCAAAACGTCCCAACCAATAATCTGGACTATCATGTCCTTCTTCTCGACGATGAAAAATGACTTTACTTTCGGTAAGTTGATTATTTGCAGCGAATACCGTTCCTGCAGGACAAGTTACATCTTCATAACTCATATAAGTTAAGGATGGTCCTTTGAATCGCTTCGCAAAATTCATCGCATCATAATATTTGGTCGCTTCAACTGTATTGGCTTCGTGCGCAGCAGAACCTTCTTCTGTGCGAGATTTAAAAATGAAATATGGATGCCCCATCGTTTTTCCATAACGCAATCCAGAATGTTGGCATAAAGCGGAAATGCTATTAATCATCATTTTAATACGCTGATCTAATCCAGCAATACTAATGGACAATCCACCACCTTGACTCACACCCATTACCATCATATTTGTACCATCAAACTCGGGTCTTGAAAAAATATAATCTATCGCTCGCACCGCTCCCAACAAACCAAAACGATAATAATTTCCATCTTTTTGATCATAATTATTAGGTTGATAAGCATTAAAATCGCCTGTACTTGGTACTGCATTATGAATACTCAAAGAAAAAACCATCATCCCTGTCTGCTCTGTAATATAATTTTCTGGCTTCACATGATTAGGGCCACTGCCAAAAGGAGGCATGACTAAAGTAGCAGGAAAAGGGCCTGTCCCATTTGGAATGGATAAATAACCATACACGCGTCGCCCTTCAATATTTGCCATATTCACCTGATAAGTCGTACTCAAATTAGTCGCAGAATGCTGCCAAATTTGTACATCCATCGGAATAGAAGCCAATTGAGCTTTCATACTCGCCCAAAAAGCATCAAAATCCGCAGGTTCTTCTTCATAAGGTGCAATATCATAAGGAGAGAATGCAGCAGCCGCAAGATTAGACGCCCCAAATTGCGTTACTCGACACAACACAAAACCTGGCTCAAATTCTTGAAAAGGAATACGTGCCGTTTGACCCGCCACCACATCAATGGTTCCTTCTACTAAAATAGCACTACGTTCATCGTAACGGATGGTGTATGTCAGTGGCCCTGTAGTAGGGGATGTCACTAAGAAATGCATCAATTCACCAGCTTCATAAGTCGCGTCAGCTCGATCTGCCACTACCTGCAATTGTGCAGTACTACTTATATAACAAAGCATTAAAAAGAAAAGACAAAGAATACTCTTATTCGCGTTGTTCATGAGATAAGATTAGCAATTTCAGCCGAAAATTAATAATTTTAGGGCGCATTAGCAATTAAAGTCAATAGGTATTCAATACATTAAAATAATATCTAATGCGTAATTAGGTCGATTATTTACTCTAACTTAACTATTCCTTGGAGTATTTATTTCAAATTAGTTTAGACTTTCCAAGTTGGCTAAACTTAAAAAGTCAAACTAATAAAAATTGATAATCCTAGCCCTATACATCCCCATAATCGTTAGAAAACATACACGTTTTTATAGATTCTATCCTATGAACATGAACTGGATTTATACACTGCTATTTTTCTTTTGTGCGGGGGCTTCCGTTGCTCAATCGTCTATTGAGTGGTCCACAACCATAGGCGGAAGTGGCAACGAACAAGTCGCTTCTATTCTTTCTTCTACTGATAATCATTTGATTTTTTCGGGTTCTACAGCTTCTTCCGATTTTGATATTACTAGTAATCAAGGACAATTGGATGCCTTTTGTAGTAAACTAGATGAATTTGGAAATTTGGTTTGGTTAAAAACCTATGGAGGGAGTCAAGATGATATTATTTATAATAGTATCGCTACAACGGATGGTTATTTTTTGGTAGGAACGACCTATTCTTCTAATGGAAATATTGCTACTTCTACTCAAAATGGAGATGGCCTATTGATAAAAACAACTACCAATGGCGACTTTGAATGGTCAAAAACTTATGGTGGAATTAAATTAGACGAGATTCGACAAATTATCTCCCTTCAAGATGGTAATTTTCTTTTAGTTGGAAATACCCATTCCGACGACTTTCCAATTAATACGATCAAAAAAGGCTATGCTGATATTTTCGCTCTAAAAATAGATGTCAACGGTACGCCTATTTGGCAAAAACGATTTGGTGGAGACCGTTCTGATCAGGTATTTGATGCAGTAGAACAAGATAATGAACTAGTCCTTTTGGTCGGAAGTACATTTTCTAGAAATGGAGATTTTTCAAGTTCTTTAGGACATAGTGATGGCTTTGTTTTAGCTTTAAATGCTAATGGAGATAAAATTTGGGTAAAACAATTTGGCAATGAAACTACAAATGAATTTAAGTCGATTATTCCTTCCTTAGATGGAAATTTTATCCTTACAGGCTATACGGGCATCATAGATTATACAGCAACAGGTGTTAAACAAGATTATGATGAAAATGCTTGGCTGTTTAAAATGGATACTAACGGTAATGAAATCTGGTCAAAAAACTATGGTGGAACACGCCAAGAACGAGCCACAAAAAGTATCGTCACCTTAGATGGTGGTCTTTTGATGAGTGCAAGCTCTTCTTCATTTGATGGCGATATTACCACCAACAAAGGCAAATCGGATGTCTGGATCGTCAAAACAGATGCCAACGGAAGCATTGAGTGGCAACGCAATTATGGTGGCAACGCCAGTGATTTTGGCAAAGCAGTATTACAAACGAATGATGGCAGTTATTATTTAGCGGCTGAAACCATGTCCTCTAATGAAGACATTGCTTGGAGAAAAGGAAGCATTGATACTTGGTTGATTAAGTTAGAAGGTACGTACCAATTGGGCGTAAATTTGGGTGCAGATCAAAGCATCTGTGCAGGACAAAGTCTTACTTTAAATCCATCCACTGCTTGTACTGATTGTAGTTATTTGTGGAATGATGGAAGCTCCGCTCCTACCCTTTTGGTAAATCCTACCATAAATACCACCTATTCCTTAACCATTACCGATGGAACTGGATTAAGTGCAACAGACCAGATTACTATTTCAATTAATCCCGACTTAGAAGCCAATTTAACCGCTATAAATAATAGTTGTTTTGGCGGCAATGATGGTTCAATAAATGTAAACCCATTAAGTGGCAATGCACCTTATACATATCAATGGAGTAACGGTAATTCAGATGCTACCATCAATAATTTAGCAATCGGCAATTATCAACTTACTTTAACGGATAATAATGGATGTACGGGTACATTTTCTACCAGTATTGAACAACCCGATATTTTAGCTATTACAGCGCAACCACAAGATATTGCTTGTTTTGGCGAAGCAAGCGGAAGTATTAATACCCAAATTAGTGGAGGGACTTCCCCTTATTCTTATGCTTGGAATACAGGGCAAACTTCCGCTACGATTAATGAACTTTCTATTGGAGTTTATACCCTTACCGTCACCGATGCCAATAATTGTACTTCGGAATATACCACTACTTTAAATGAACCTAATGCTTTAAGCACTTCAGGAAATTCATCTGATCTTTCTTGTTTTGATGCACAAGATGGAGCGATTAACATACAATCTAGTGGCGGAATTTCTCCTTATACCTATACTTGGAGTACAGGACAATCTTCCGCAATGATTAACAATCTCCCTGAAGGAAATTATCAATTGACGACTACTGATGCCAATAATTGTACCTCTATTTTTTCTACAATTATCAATGCCCCAAGTGAATTATCCCTCGCTGGAACTATAAGCAATCCTTCTTGTTTTGACGCATCCAATGGTGCCATTCAAATACAAATGGATGGAGGTACACCACCTTATACGTATACTTGGGACAATGGAGCAACTGCCGCTACGCTCAACAATCTAAGTGAAGGAAATTATCGCCTTACCGTAACTGATGCGAATGACTGTGCTATAACGTATGCTGCTACTTTATCTGCACCCAATGAATTAATTTTAACGAGTGATACGAATGATCTTTCTTGTTCTGAGGCACAAGATGGAAGTATTTCAACGCAAATTAGTGGTGGATCAGCACCTTATACGTATACTTGGAGTACAGGGCAAACCACCGCTTCTGTTAATAATTTGAACGAAGGCAATTATCAACTTACCGTTACTGATGTAAATGGTTGTACCTTGGAATATTCTACTGTCATCAATGCACCAAATCTGCTAACGATAAATGGAGATTCTACTAATCCTACCTGTTTTGATGCTGAAAATGGAACGATCAATGTACAAATAAATGGTGGTACACTACCCTATTCTTATCTATGGTCGAATGATGCAACAAGTGCGGCTATTCAAAATTTAGAAGAAGGCACTTATGAATTAACTGTTACTGATGCGAATAATTGTATTCAAATTTATACGACTGAAATAATCGCCCCTTTGGAATTGGAAGTAGCTTCAAATTTTACTAATAATGATTGTTTTGATACTGCAAATGGTGCTATTCAGACACAAGTGAATGGTGGTACAAGCCCTTATTCTTATTTATGGGATAATGGTGCAACTACTGCTTCTATCAATAATTTAGCGGAAGGAACGTTTAGCGTAACTATCACAGATGCCAATAATTGTACGATTACTTCTCAAACTGACATTACAGCTCCTTCAGAATTAGAAGTTGATTTATCAGTAGATGAAATTCGTTGTGCAGATGATACTGATGGCGTTTTGATTGCTAATGTAACAGGAGGAACGAGTGGCTACACCTTTGAGTGGAGTACAGGTGAAACGACTAGTTTTATCACAGGATTAGCAGCAGGAATGTATGCGCTTACGGTTAGTGATGCAAATTCGTGTTCGACGATTATTTCTACTACTTTAGAAACACCTGAAGCAATTTCATCTTCCATTTCTGGTTTTGATGTAACTTGTCATGGAATGGCTGATGGGCAGTTACAAATTAGTGCTAATGGGGGAACGCCGCCTTATGCTTATAATTGGAGTAATGGTGAAACGGATACTTTACTTAATTTTCTATTTGCGGGAGATTATGAATATACCATTACTGATGCAAATGGATGTACGAAAGAAGGCATCACTTCTGTAAACGAACCTGATCCGATCAATATTAATGGTAGTAGTTTCAATGTATTATGTTTTGGAAATTTTGATGGACAAATCAATACCGACGTGATGGGTGGTAATCCTCCTTATGACTATCAATGGAGTACGATGGCTACAGAAAGTAATTTAATGAATTTAACTGTTGGGGCTTATACCCTTACGATTACAGACGCTAATTTATGCTCCCAAACAGAAAATTATATTGTTAACACCCCTGATAGTCTTTCGTATACTTCTGAAATTATATTACCAAACGATAATTCAGCAAATGGTAGTATTAGTATTACAGTGAATGGAGGTATACCTCCTTATCAATATTTCTGGGAAAATGATGAAGTAAGTTCTACAATAGAAAATCTAGCAAGTGGAACATACCAAGTGACTGTTCTTGATGCAAATGATTGTGTACTTACCGCTTCTTTTGATTTAATGACTACTTCTACTACAAATGTAGATGATTCTTCCTTATTTACCATTTATCCAAATCCTACAGTAAATTATGTTTTTATTGAAAACATAATTGGAAACAGTAATCCTATTGAAATTAAACTATACAATCTTTTAGGGCAATTGCTTTTAGAAGAATCGTTTTCTAATCCTCAAGATAAAGTACAATTGCCTTTAGATGAATATTCAACTGGAACATATTTCATACTTTTACAACAAGATGAACATTCACAACTAGAAAAAATCATTATAATAGAATAAGTAATGGTCAAATAATAACTTAACGATTTAATGACTGGTACTTTTGAACCAATACGGCGTTAAAAAGCCTCGCCGATGCTAGGCATCGTCTATGTTTTTTGCCTTGTCTTGATCCAAAATTCCCTTGTCAAAATACGGAACTTATTTTTCGTCCATTACTAAAAAAGGATGACAGAAAATTAATTCCACCATCCTTTAGTATTATCATCAAATTTCATCCTTAATCAAAGTTCGATCGAACTGGCAAACAGACATTGGTATCACAATCAATACGAAGTAAATAATCCTCCACTTCTCCCGTTGCAATCCGTCCATATGGCGTCATGTTATTCTCATGACTCAATCTTGCTCTGAAACCTATATCTAAGCCTGGGGATATATCCTCTGGCACATAAATCGTTATGTAGCCATTCCGCCCAAAATCGCCTAAGCCATTATCTGATATATCCGCTGCCCATTCATTCGGATCATCAAAATCACCATCCCCATTCCAATCAATCCATATCTCTAATTCCGCCTGATTCCCACTCGGATTACTCACACTAAAGGGTAAGCGAACATGACTCCCTGGTGTCCATTGTACATGTAAGGGAAACGTAAAGCCATCCTCATCTGCTCCATCGCCCGTCGCCGTCATATCTGGTTGGCCATTGTATTCTTCATCTACTCGCGCTCCCAAATAAAAGCCCTCTTCTACATCATGCGCAGGGCCATTATTCAAGGTATCTGTCTCATAATTCAAATAGCCCGTTCCCGTGCCCCCATCTGGTAAATCGCCATAATCAATACAATATTCCAATTCAAATATTTCCGAGCGCGTCTTACATACATCCGTCGCATTGTAATACAACACATAATAAAAACCAACCGTCTCTGTATACAATTCATTCGAACTTCCTACACTCACAAAACTTTCCGTCCCATCTGCCGCTACATAGATCCATTCATAGGTCTCATAACCTACTGGTGCTGTAAAGGTCGATTCCGCTATACTACACAACTTCCCATCTGGTATACTATTCTCAATTGGTTGTTCGATCATATCTATTGGAAAATTCGCTGTAAAATCACAGGTCGTACTCCCATCAGGGGACGTAAATGTTACCGTCACCGTATAAGTAATATCTCCTGTAGGTTGACAGATCCTTGGCGTTTGTGAAGTAGGATCATCTAAAAAAGTCGTCGGTGACCAACTTACTTCTACATTATCACGATATTGATTTGGTACTCGTAAATCTAATTGTTGACAATCCGTCTCACAAACTTCTACTGCCGTATAAGGCCCTACTTCAAAATCGGCTAAACTATACAGCTTACGCTCAAAAGTTACATTATCACAAGCTCCTGTGGTAGAAGTTGCTTCTAAAGTAACCGAATTATCTACTCCATAACCACTACCCAAAGTAATCACCGTATTTCCATTACCATCATCTACTACCGTACCTGCTCCACTAGGTGATAAGGCATACGACCAATCGGAACACGTGCGTAAGGAAATCGAACTATTTGGACAGATATTTACTAAATCCGGTAGCTTCGCAAAATCTTCTGGTTCTAAGCCATCAAAATATGTTGTTTCCGTATCACAAATACAGCCACTCGATTGTTGTACCTGTAAGAATAAGGGACAGGCATCTGTACTTGCTACACTAAAACAACCTGTCAATCGACGCTCATCTTCTACTGGCAGTACTAAGGGCGTCGTCTCTGATGCTAATAATGGATCATAGGGATCTAAGCGACCATTCCCATCTAAATCGCGGATGATGCTCACCGTTATATTATCCGCATACATCTCATCACTAATATTACTAATATCTACTTCATAGCACACATCTACCATTCCGTCTCCATCGGTACAACTTACACTCAAACGTTGACCTTTTATTGGTAATGGTGGGTTGAAGTCTATATCCAACTGGGGATTAACCGTATTCAATACATCCACATCGCAAACCGTACCCATCGCATCACATTGTTGATCTACTACCGTACTCGTTACTTGTATATTCATTGTCTGTGCGCCACAGCCCGCATCATTCGGTACCGTAAAATCCATCTCTAATTGAAAAACTTCATTCGGTCCTATCCCATCTGGGATCGTCATACATATCGTCGTCACTGCTCCTGTCGAGCTTTCTTCTATAGCTGGATTATGGATCGGACTCAGCCAGCGTACACTACCAGGTGTATAATCAAATATATCTGTTTGTAAATCCATACAAACCCTACTCTCACTCGATTCACCCAAGGGACTGATATTTAAAAAGGTTAAGCCTAAAGTGTTTTCTACTCCACAATACGCATCCGTTGGTTCCGCAAATACAAAAAACTGTGCAAAATCATTCGGATTCGCATTCTCTATAATCACGGGATTCGATTGAATCTGCATCGAGGCTACTCGACTTTCACATGGATCCGCTGCATCGGCTTGAAACCATACACTCGTCCCACTTACAAATTCATCACATTCTGTATTCGCTATAAAACGGAACATCACTTTATTACTATCTAAACTAGAACCCACGCCTGGTAAACCAAAGGTATTGATATACGAACTCCAGATGCCATCATCGGCATATTCATAATAGGTGCCAAAGGCAGAATTCTCCGATGCTACTGGTGTAGGGTCGGGAATCGTGGTACAATTATTAATGTGTGTAGGACCACCAGTATAGCACACCTCCCATGACGCATTTTTAAATAGTAAACCTTTTGGAAACCACCATTTAGGTTCGATATCTGTCAATACTGCTGGTTTTACATTCTTAATTCGTATCCCCATCTCGATATCATCACATAAGCTATATTCCCCAAATGGGTTAGGATCCCATTCCGCTTGGATATCGGCTTCTTCTCGGATGTATTGATAAGCCGTTTCCTCAGCATTACACACTTCTAAGCCTGCTAATAATTGAGAAGATTTTGCAACTGGTAAACAACCACTATTCGCTTTGATATTAATTCGAGTATCGGCATTCGTACCTGTAGGACAGAAGGTCAGCTCTGTTGTAATATCAATCTGATCACAAGCGCCAGGCGCTAAATCTCGCATCTCAATGGCATAAATATTATGAGTAGGAGTCGTTTCTACTAGAAAATAAGAATTACCCGTCCCACTCAAACTTACTATATTAATTAATTCAATACTCAAAGGTATCTCAATGGTCGCTGAAACATAATCATGCGTCATACCTCCACTATTACCTGAACAAAGTTCATAGGTCACTGTCTCATTTACGCCTGCTTCATCCGCTATCAACAAACGATCTGTTGAAGAAGAAAGGGGTGGAAATCCATTGCTATTATCGGCAAAATTATCGGGGGTCGTAATCTCACTCGTTACATATCGACTGGGGTGATTCGAAAACTTATCTGGATGTGGAGCAAAGGGCCAATAAGGTCTTGCTCCATGTTCGGTATCGTTCCATTGTAAAAAGCTAAAAGGCGTACCATCTGTATGTACAAGATCAAACGGTGTCCCTAAATATTCCCCTACCCCTGAATTTGGATCTCCTAAATTATTAGTCAAACGATTATAGGCAAGAAAATCGGGTACATAAACATGCGAAAACTGCCCATTCAATCCAAAATCAGAGGATTGTATATCTTCTGGACATAAGGCCGTCAAGGTATATTTTATCTTAAATTCGCATCGTTCCGCGCCACTAGCAGCTAAAAGCGGAAAAGGATCTAAATGGCGATTAATCAAGGGTTTGTTATAGGCATCATACATATAACAAGTATTCGCCTTACCATCTATATAAGCTTGATCGACAATCCTTAAACGCGCAAAATCAGATTGATCTGCCGCTACACAGCATACGCCGCCAAATCCATCAGGTTCACAATGTAAATTCCCATATTCATCATCTATCCATTGGTTGGAAATAGGTGTTTGCACCCCATTCATATCTTCGATGACCATATTGCCATCATAAACCATATTGGTCGGAAAGAAAGGTTCAATCCATTCTACCCCCATAGCAGGACGATATTCATTTTCATACCAAGGCGTTTGTCCTACTGTAACTTCTGGAAGGGTATCGGTGAGGAATATTGTATGTTCTACTTCTACGGTACAATCATTCACGGTCACCTCAGTCGTATGTCCTACTTCTGGAATATGAAACTCATAATAACTATCTGTTTGACAGGATGTTCCTACATGTTCTATAGCATTACAATTGGTTGTTCTTTGATCCCAAGTATTAAAGGTACCATTGATATTTTGATTATTATAATCCGTACTATCTAATTTATGAAAACCATTGGCAACGATCGGTACATGTACCACCACATGGAAAGAATCACCATTCTCCATATTGTAGGCATCTACTAGTGCATTGGCACAAGCATCTGCATCTTCATTGTATAATGCCCCATCACAAGCCAAATTATTTCCAAAAAAGAAATGGATATACATATCATCATCTTCCCAATCATAACCATCATTACGAGCTATATATCTTGCCCCAGTCCACAACTGATAATCTCCCCATCCTGTTGAATTATCTGAATAGCGTACCCCATTAGGACTTGCTTGATCAAAAGGATAAGTAGGATTAGTGATATTTGAAAAATCTCGACAGGCGATATTATCGACTGAACTCGTATGAGCAACACCTATATTACTTAGTTCCACATAAAAAGGCTGAGTTGAACTTTGATGAAGTGAAGAATTCGCTGGAAATTCATCTAAGATACAATCCGGAATCAGCGGTTGACGAACTCCCGATCCTGCTTTTTCAAAATAGACATTTTCAAAAACTGCATTCATATTATCCCATGCACTTGGTGCATTGATGTGTGGGCCTAAAATACGCCAGCGCCAACGCTCACTTCCTTCTCTTAAGGCATTAACATTTAAAATCTCCGTCGTAAGCGTTACTTTCATCACATCCCCTGGCATAAAACGATTTAAATCAGCAGGAGGGACACTAGCTGGATTAATCGCTGTAGTCAACCCACAATTGGTATAACCAAATGTAGAGCGTTCTGCTTTAGTGTATGACTCAAAATCACAATCACAAATACAATTCGTGCCATTCCATCGAATACGTGATAAGGTACTATGACAAGAACGTAATACCTCACAATCACTACCTGTACAATCTGGACATTGTTCTACGATTTCCCATTCTACATAAAGGTGACGATCAGAGCGACAATCTCCTGAAGTTTCAATATTAAAGTAATATTCATGATTGACTGCATTGGGGTCGCCTGCAGGAATAACAAATTCGATAGCTGTAGTATCGCCATGATCATCTAAGATATAATCAAAAACAATTCCTCCAATAGGTGTCCCATTATAGGTAGTCGAATTGGCCTCATAACGAATATCTCGCCACATATGCCAATTATTATTATCTGACATTCGTACCTTAGCTACAATATTTGAGTTGGTACAAGAAGCCACATTATTTGTACCATAGGTATATTCTAATTTAAAGCCATTTGGAGCTGGGCCCCATTCATCACAAGGAACGGTCGTGTACCAATTTTCATAATAATGATTGTAGGCTTCAATTGTATCGTAGGTTACAAAACTTGTTTCGCCATAACCATAAGTGACGGGCGCTCCTAATGTGGCGAATTCTTGGAAATCTTGACCACAGTCACGAGTACCACTTACTTCTATCTGTTCTATGGAACATTGAGCCGAGCCACAAGATGGATCTTCTGAGCAATTTAGTTCCATCGTTATATCAAACCGAAGAGAAGTCCCCCCCATTAAATCATCATAACGTCCATCCCCATCTTGATCCACTAAGTTGCCAATCGGCGTGGTATTAGATTTCGTATTAATCGTAATCGCCCCACTACTCTCTGACCAAACATTGGAAGGTAAAGGTGTGCCATTTAGGGCAATTCCTGTTACGGTTGAAAATGGTGTATTACAGGCATTAAATTTAATCACCAAATCTTTCCATAAGCCTTCTAAAGGATGTGAATTACTCGAACTAATCGTAAAATCAAAGAGTAGATCATTCCCACATATCTGTCCTGCTTGATTAAAATTGGCACTCGCATTCACACTCGCGCCAAAGTCTGCATTGGAACTAAGACTTCCTTGTTGGGAAGAAATGTCAAAACAAATGTCATTATTACAACCATAAAAGGCATTGTAGGTGATAAATTGGGCAGGATCGACACAACCAATGGCCTGATAGCAAAACTCCACCGTCATTCGTTCGCCTTCATCGAAAAAATTATTGGAATTGCCTCCAGTATTTTGATTAAAATAATTGTCTTCTATTCTCAAATCCAATCTTTGTGTGCCTCCATCATAGGAATACCATGAAGTAGGTATCACATTACCATTGACGCGTATACTTCCAAGGGTAACTGTACCCGTTAAATCTAAGCCTTCTACTGTCATACTCAAATGGTCCAATACCGCATCAATACCATCTTGAGAAATATCTAGTTGTTGACAAAATTGGTCCGTGAAATTCGCTAAATCTACTTCTTGGGGATTAACCGATAATAGATTCACTACGGGTACTTTAATCCCACTATTAAATTCGCCAATTCCTTCTCGTTGCATATTACAACTCAACACACCATTCGAGGAAGTATTTGAAAAGAAATCAATGTTCACATCAAAATTTAAGGCCTCATCATTTTCTAAATTCACATTACAATCACCCGTCATCCCAAAATTGACAATCACTACCCTCCCCGTATCTAGGCGTTCTACTAGAAAAATCGGATTTGAACCATCACTTACATCATACTCTAAGACCGTCTGATCATTTGTATGACTTTCTACAAAACCACCATAGGCCAATCCTTGATCTAAGGCAATACCAATTTGCATATTCGTAATTGGACAATCGCCTGAATTGTAAACCAATAATGAAACGGTATCAGGTGTACTACATACATTCAATATATCTACTTGGGGAAAGTTAGGAACACCTTGTAAAGAAGATATACTAATACGTGAACAGCCATCGCATTCAACTGGCTCTGGTTCGGGATCAGGATCAGGGATCTCATAAGTAATACACAATTCAGGGGAACGGGCTGGATCAATATCATAACTTATTCCTCTGCGTGTACCTGAGCCTGTGATGTGTAATCCTATATTATTGCCCTGTACATAAGTAGGGCGATTCACAATCTCTTGGATAATGTCTCGTAATTCGGGCGTTAATTGACCTACACCTGATTCATTCGCCACCCAATCTGGGGGTGACCAATTCACTGTAGTAGTAGTCAAGGGTCGGGTAATCACATTATCACCAGAACTATAGACCGCAGGATTATCCCGATCTACACCACTAATCGTTAAATTCGAGGGGCCTCGATTCGTCGTATAGGCAGTAAATTGTATCCGCGCATTCAAAATCGTAGCGCCTTGGGGAATGTTCCAACCCGCAAAATTTAACCCCACTACATTGGATCTTGAGCCTAAATTTCCAATCTCTAAATCCGTTAAATTCGCATCGCCACAAATCGCTAAATTTCCGCCATCTACCAATTGTTCTGCATCTGTATCACAAGAGGTTGTTCGAAAACACTCGGTGGCTTCTGTAGGCATTCGCATCGAACTAGCAAATTCATTAGTACGAACTGGTGTACCAATAACTTGGTTTTCTTCTAATTGAGCAACTATTTGTTGAATCTGTTGGGATTGGTTCGTTGCATTTTGTTCCCTGACTACTTGCTGCTCTAATGAAGTATAAGCGTTCCAAAGTCGTTTCCACAAATGGGTAACTGTATAATTGGAAATGGAAAAGCTTGCCGTTTGATTATTCTCAAGTGCCCCATTATCATTTTTGGCACTAACTGATTGTACTAGACTGAGGGCTAGTACAACCAACAAAAACTTGTTATTGTACATAAATTTAACTTTATCTACTTGATGATAAATAGTGTAGTATTGTTATCTGTGCTCGGGAAAACTAATGAAGGGGATGGGGAGAAATAAAAAGACTCTAGTAGGGATGTGTTTTTTAAGGAGAAACCAAAATAATGCCAAATAACAACATATTGTAATATTATTGTTTTAATGGTTCATTTTTGTCTTATATAGAACAAATTACATAAAAAACGCCCAATCAAAAAAAATGATTGGGCGCTCCTTATTAAATATAATTTAAGTAACTAATCCATCGAACTTCTTACTGGTAAGCAGACATTATCACAATCTATTCGAAGCAGATAATCCTCTACCTCTCCTGAATTTATTCGCCCATTTGGAGTCATATTATCCGTATGGCTTAATCGAGCTCTAAACCCAATTTCTGTATCTGGTGAAATACTTTCTGGTACATAAATCGTTAAATAACCATTTCGACCAAAATCACCAAAGCCATTATCTGATATATCGACGACCCATTCATCTGGATCATCAAAATCGCCATCTCCATTCCAATCAATCCAAATTTCTAACTCCGCTTGTTGACCACTTGGGTTGTTTACACTAAATGGAATACGGACATGACTTCCTTGGGTCCAATGAATATTGGAAGGAAAAGTAATCCCATCTTCATCCAATCCATCTCCTGTGGCTGTTCCATCAGGTTGACCATTATACTCATCATCCACTCTTGATCCTAAATAGAAGCCTTCTTCCACATCATGGGCTGGGCCATTGTTTAAGGTGTCTGTTTCGTAATTCAAATTTCCTGTACCCGCACCTACATCAGGTAGATCACCGTAATCTATACAATATTCTAATTCAAAATCTTCAGAACGTGTCTTACATACATCCGTCGCATTATAATACAAGACATAATAAAACCCGACGGTCTCTGTATATAGTTCATTGGATGGACCTGCCGCTACAAAACTTTCCGTTCCATCATCATTGAGGTATAACCATTCATAGGTATCAAAACCTGGAGGTGCCGTGAAGGTGGATTCTGCTACACTACATAATTTTCCATCAGGGATTACATCGACGACAGGCTGTTCAATCATATCTACTGGGAAATTTTGTGTGAAATCACAAGTTTGACCATCTTCTGTAAAAGTAACAGTGACCGTATAAGTTATATCACTTGTGGGTTGGCAAATCGTGGGTGTTTGAGAAGTTGGATCATCTAAGAAAGTGGTAGGAGACCAACTTACACTTACATTATCTCGATATTGTGCTAAGATATTTAAATCTAGCTGTTGACAATCCGTCTCACAGACTTCTGTTGCGGTATAAGGGCCTAAATTAAAGGCTGAAAGGCTGTACACTTTTTTCTCAAAAGTTTCTGGATCACATGCACCAATAGCTGAGGTCACTTGAATCTTCACTGGACTATCCAAACCATAGCCACTTGCTAGGCTAAATACCATATTACCTGCCCCATCATCAGTAAATGTCCCTCCTGCCGATGGTGATACGCTATACGTCCAATCATCACAAGATTCAAAACTCATCGTTGAATTCGGACATAAATTCACCTGATCATTTAAGGCGGCAAATGGTTCGGGTTCAATGGCTGGATGATAACTTAGCTTCGTTTCACATACACAGGGTGAATTTTGCGTTACCTGCATAAATACAGGACAAGCATCCGTTGCATTCACTGTAAAACAATTGGATACAATACGATTATCTCCTGGTGGAACAATCACTGGGGTCGTTTCCGTTACTAAAATAGGGTCATAATGATCCAAACTAGCATTGCCATCAATATCTCGAATCAAGGTGATATCAAAATTATCGGCATACATCACGTCATTAATATTACCTACTTCTACTTCATAACAAATATCTACCATACCGCCACCACTTGTACAACGTACAAATAAATCTTCACGACTGACTGGTAATGGAGGACTAAATTCGATATCTAAAATTGGATTTACAGAATTTGTAACTTTTACATCACAATTACTCGGTGGATCTGAACATACTTGATCTTCTACAGTAGTCGTCACTTGAATATTTAGGTGTTGATCGCCACAAGCAACATCATCTGGTACGGTGTACGCTAATTCTAGTTTAAAGACTTCATTAGGGCCAATTCCATCAGGGACATCCATACAGATTTTGGTGACGGCTCCACTCGTCGTTTCTACAATATTGGGCGAATGTATTGGACTAATCCAAGATAAACTTCCGGGTGTATAGTCAAAAACACTTCCTTCTAATTCAATACAGACCTCACTATCTTGCGTGAATCCTAATGGGCTAATATTTAAAAAGGTTAAATCCATGACTGTTTCATTCCCACAATAAGCTTCAGTAGGATCAGCAAAGACAAAGAACTGTGCAAAATCTAAAGGATTGGCATTTTCGATAATTACTGGATTCGATTGTACTTGCATCGATTGTACACGACCTTCACATGGATCAGCAGCATCTGCTTGAAACCAAATACTCGTACCAGATATAAATTCATCACAAAGTGTTTCTACATCAAAACGGAAGGCAACTTTATTACTATCTAAAGAAGAGGCTACTCCCTTCAATCCATTAGAATTTATGTATGAACTCCAGATTGCATCATCCGTATATTCAAAATATTCACCAAAAGCAGAATTCTCCGATGAATTCATTGTCGGATCAGGAATATTGACACAAGGCCCATAATTCGCTGGACCTCCAGGATAACACACTTGCCAAGTACCTGGTTTAAACTCTAAGCCATCTGGAAACCACCAACGCGTTTCAATATCTGTTAGCACCGCTGGTTTTACGTTTTTAATACGAGTACCGACCGAAAGTTCATCACAAAGTCCATATTCACCTGCTGGATTTGGATCCCATTCTGCTTGAATATCAGCCTCTTCACGGATGTATTCGTAATCTGTCTCCACTGCATTACAAACTTCTAAGCCTGCTAATAATTGAGAAGATTTCGCTACTGGCAAACAACCACTATTGGCTTTAATATTAATACGAGTATCGGCATTCGTTCCTGTAGGACAAAAGGTCAACTCGGTTGTAATTTCAATCTCATCACAAGCCCCTGGGGCTAAATCGCGCATTTCGATCACATAAATATTGTGTGTTGGCGTTGTCTCTACTAAGGAATAAGTATTTCCAGAACCACTCAGGCTTTGTATATCAATCAATTCAATACTCAGGGGAACTTCTACTGTAGCCGATACATAGTCGTGGGTTGCACCTGCACTATTACCAGCACATAATTCATAAGTAACGCGTTCATTTGCTCCTGCTTCATCGGCAATCAATAAACGATCTACACCTGCTAGTAAAGGAGGGAAACCATTGCTAAAATCGTCAAAATTATCTGGTGTTGTAATTTCATTCGTTTCAAAACGACTCGGGTGATCAGAAAATAAATCAGGATCTGGACCAAATGGCCAATAGGAAGTACCCAATGGATCACCATTTTCATTTAAAGTTTCTCGACCATTTGTCGGAAAAGGTAAGCCAATATTTTGATTATAAGCTTTAGTAGGATCGGCTAAATAATTAGCTATCGTTCTAGTTTGAAACCAATCTGGTACGTAAACATGAGAAAACTGTCCTTTAAGTCCAAAATCAGATGATAGTAAATCTTCTGGACAAAGAGCTGTCAAGGTGTATTTGATTTTATAAAAACAATCCTCTGCACCTGATACGGGAAGTAGTGGAAAGGGATCTAAATGACGATTGATATGTGGTTCATTATAGGCAGCATATAAATAACAATCGGTATGAGCTTTTGCATCGATATAAGCTTGGTCAAAAATATGTAGACGAGCATAATCAGAATTATCCGCTGCTACGCAACATACCCCTCCAAAACCATCGGGTTCACAATGTAAATTCCCTTTAGAATCATCAATCCATTGATTGGCAATGGGTGTTTGTACCCCATTCATATCTTCAATCACCATGCTCCCATCATATATCATATTGGTTGGAAAAAATGGCTCGATCCATTCTACCCCAATTGCCCCTCGATATTCATTTTCATACCAAGGTAATTGTCCTGCTGTTACTGTTGGGAGCGGATTCGCTATAAAAATAGTATGCTCTACTTCTATATTACAATCATTAACCGTCACTTCTGTTGTATGATCGACCTCTGGAATGTAGACTTGATAGGGCGTTTCTGTCCAGCAAGAACCTCCTATTGCTATAGTAGAATTACAATTTGTTTCTCTTTGATCATAGGTGTTGACAAAAAAGCGTGATTCTTCCGTTTTATAATCTGGAAAATCTAGTTTATGAAACCCATTTGCAGCAATAGGCACCCGTACTACCATGTGGATAGAATCCCCATTTTCCATATTAAAAGCATCGACTAAGCTATTGGCGCAGGCATCCGCATCTTCATTATACAATGCTCCATCACAAGTGAGATTATTCCCAAACTGAAAATGTACCTCTATGCGAGAATCATAAAAGTCATTACTATGATTGACATCATTATATTGCACTCCTGTAAATAATTCATAACCCGAATGCCCTGAAGAGCCATCGGTATAGCGATAACCTGTTGCAGAAGTTTGGTCAAAAGGATAATTAGCCGCGGCATTACTATAGTCAATACAATTTGAACCATCATCTGGATTTCGATGACTAACCCCTAAACCGTATATTAAAACGCGAAAATCACGATTAGGTGAATCATAGTGCAACTGCCCATTGGCAGGAAATTCATCCAAGATACAGGTAGGTATTAAAGGCTGACGAACGTTTGAACCTGCTTTTTGAAAATAGAGATTATCAAGTACGGCGTTCATATTGTCCCACGCACCCTCAGAATTGATATGAGGGCCGTCTATATAGAAGGACCATTGAGTGGTTCCATCTCTAAGGGCATTGACATCTAAAATCTCTGCCGTACCAGTGATTTCCATAATATCCCCAGGCATAAAACGATTTAAGTCTTGTGCAGGAATACTCGCCTCTGTTAGAGGAGTGGTCAAATTACAATCAGTATGTCCATAAGTAAGGCGTTTGTTCGTGGTATGCGTCGCAAATTCACAATCACAAACACAATTCACCGAACTCCAACGAATTAGTGTTAATACAGAATGGCAAGAGCGAAGTATTTCACAATCACCTCCTGTACAATCTGGGCATTCTTCTACGATTTCCCAATTTGCCCAAAGATTTCTATTAGGGCGACAGTCTCCAGAGGTTTCTATATTAAAATAATAAGCGTGATTAGTCGCATTCGGATCACCCGCAGGAATGACTACATCAATTTGTGTTGTATCTCCATTTTGATCTAGTATATACTCAAAGGTAACGCCATTGACAGGTGCCCCATTATAGGTCGCAGAACCCGCTTCATAACGGATATCACGCCACATATCCCAATTATGATTATCCAAGGTAATTCTTGCATAAACATTGGAATTCGTACAAGGAGCAATGTTATCTGTGCCATAAGTATAATCCAATCTAAAACCATTGGGTGCTGGGCCCCATTCATCACAAGGAACTGTTGCATAATCATTTTCATAATAATTATTATTCGTTTGTATGATATCATAGGTTATAAAGCTAGTCTCCCCATAGCCATAGGTGATGGGAGGGGTAATTGGAGCGAATTCTTGGAAGCTTTGTCCACAATCTCTTGTTCCGTTTACTTCAATTTGTTCGATTGAACAAGTAGCGGTACCACAAGACGGGTCATCACTACAGGTCACATCCATGGTAACATTAAAGGTCAAGGATGTTCCACCCAATAAGTCATCGTAACGTCCATCACCATCTTGGTCCACTAAATTACCTATCGGGGTCGTATTCGATGTCGTATTGATTGTAATTGCACCATTATTTTCTGACCAAAGATTGGACGGTAAAGGAGTACCCCCAATAGCGATAGCGGTTACCTCTGAAAATGAGGTATTACAAGCATTAAATTTAATTATCAAATTCTTCCATAATCCTTCTAAGGGTTGAGAATTATCAGAAGAAATCGTAAAATCAAAAAGAAAATCATTTCCGCAAATCTGCCCCGCTTGATTAAAACTAGCCGATGCATTTACATTGGCTGAAAAATCGGCTTCTGAATCCAATGTTCCTTGTTTTGAAGAAATATCAAAACAAATATCATTGTTACAACCATAGAAAGCATTGTAGGTGATAAACTGGGTGGGGTCAACACAACCACTAGCTCTATAACAGAAATCAACGGTTAAGCGTTCATTTTCATTAAAGAAATTATCTGTGTTACCACCTGTATTTTGATTAAAGAAGTTTTGTCCTATTCGTAAACTCAATATTTCTGTCCCTGCATCATACGACCACCAGCCACCTGGTACTACATTACCATTTACACGAATAGAACCTAAGGATACGGTGCCTCCTAAATCTAAATTCTCCACCGTCATGCTTACATGATCCAATGTCGCTTCGATACCATCTTGGGATACCACTAATTGCTGACAAAACTCGTCCGTAAAATTCGCTAAATCAACGGAAGCTGGATCAATAGAGAGAACATTCACAACAGGTACTTTAATACCACTGTTGAATTCTCCAATTTCTTCTTGTGAAACATTACATTTTAGAACCCCATTGGAGGAAGTATTCGAGAAGAAATCTATGTTTACATCAAAATTTAGAGGGTCATCATTTTCGAGATTCAAACTACAATCCCCTGTCATACCAAAATTGACAATAATCACCTTCCCTGTATCTAATTGTTCTACCAAGAATACAGGATTACTTCCATCTGCGACATTAAATTCACTTACAGTTTGTCCTGCGTTGTGACTTTCTACAAATCCGCCATAAGCAAGTCCATTATCAAAATTGACTGTAATTTGCATGTTGGTAACAGGACAATCTCCCGCATTGTATACCAATAAAGAAACGGTATCGGGCGCACTACACACATTTAATACATCTACTTGTGGGAAATTGGGCACCCCTTGTAGAGACGAGATATTGATCTCTGAACAACCATCACATTCGATTGGTGGTGGTGGATCAGATGGATCAGGTACATCATAAGTGATACACAATTGAGGCGCTTGCGCTGGATTAATATCATACGATACTGCAGAGCGTAAGCCTGAACCTTCGATATGAATACCTATATTATTACCTAGTGCATAAGTTGGACGATTCACAATTTCTTGTATGATATCGGTTAAATCAGGCGTTAATTGCGCCACATTAGCACTACCAGCCGCCCAATCTGGTGGCTGCCAAGTTACTAAGTTAGATGTTAAGGGACGTGTAATTACATCATCTCCTGCGGAATAATCCACTGGATTGTCACGATCTACTCCTCGAATAATAAAATTGGCAGCGCCACGAGTCGTTCGTTCTGCCGTAAATTGAATCCGCGCACTAATGATGGTGGCGCCTTGCGGAATATTCCAAGCTGCAAAATTGAGTCCAACCACATTATCATTACTGCCCAACTCTCCCATTTCTAAATCAGAGACATTGTTGGCAGCACAATTTTGGAAATTATTCCCTCCATCAAATTGTTCGGCATCCGCTTCACAAGAAGCTGTTCGGAAACATTCTGTGACTTCGGCACGTCGGAAAAATAAAGCAGAGTTGTCTACTTTTTGTTGATGAGTGACGGGAGTTTTATTTTCAAATCCATTGATTATTTGTTGAATTTGAGTTTCTTGTGCTACTTTTTTCTGTAGTTTTAAGGCTTTTATACTTTCCTTAGTTGGTATAAACGCATTCCAAATTCGTTTCCATAAATGTGTAACAGTATAAGAAGACAACTGCATATTTTCTTGGTGATCAAGGGAGCTTTTAATTTCATTAGCTGAAACTAAGAAAGTAGTCCCCATCAATAAAATGGTAAAGAATAGCGATTGTAATTTGTGCATCATATCATGCTTATTGAAGTAAAAAAATCCAAAATTTGTATTGTCTTAGGCTAGATTAGATTGTAAGATGGATGCTCAACAACATATTATATGTAATATTACTAGAGGGGAAATAATTAAAGTGGGGAGATATATGGAGCAATATCAATATATTCTTAGCCTAGTTAATCAATAATATGCATAAAATGTGACTACACAATTTCAGTAAATACATTGTTTTGTTAATACTTTATTAGTGAAGTAGACACGTTTTTTATTCCTCATAACTATTAGAAAGATCGTTTGTATAAAAAATACTAGAATAAAAAAGTATACTTATACCTTTTTGGTGTGATTTACGAAATCACTTATTCAATTTCGTATTATTTGATGATGTTTATCCTTTATTAAAAAAACAACCCCCATTCGATAATAAGTAGGTTCACCTAATTATTTGGTCAATAACTGCTTTTAAAATTCATCAAAAAATCGTGCATAACTTTCTTACAGTCAGTTATTTATTCTTTTTATGATGAATGCAGTTATACGACAAGCAAATAAGTTAGGTTACTTATATCGAATGAGGGTTTGTATGAAAAAGTTTTTGGTTTTTAAAATCTAGTTTTGTGAACTTATTACAGGCAAACAAACATTATCACAATCTATACGAAGCAGATAATCTTCTACTTCCCCTGTATTCACTCGTCCATTTGGAGTCATATTGTTGGTGTGACTCAATCTAGCTCTAAATCCAATCTCGGTATCTGGCGCTAAACTCTCTGGTACATAAATCGTCAAATAACCATTTCGACCAAAATCACCAAAGCCATTATCCGATATATCAACTACCCATTCATCAGGATCATCAAAATCGCCATCGCCATTCCAATCAATCCAGATTTCTAACTCCGCTTGCTGTCCACTTGGGTTATTTACACTAAACGGAATTCGTACGTGGCTACCTTGTGTCCAATGAACATTCGCAGGGAATATAATTCCATCTTCATCTAATCCATCTCCTGTAGCTGTCCCATCAGGCTGACCATTATATTCATCATCTACTCTTGAACCTAGATAGAAACCTTCTTCTACGTCATGGGCAGGGCCATTGTTCAAGGTGTCCGTCTCATAATTTAAATGCCCCGTGCCTACGCCATCATCTGGTAAATCTCCATAATCTATACAATACTCCATCTCAAAAGTAGTAGATCTTGTCTTACATACATCCGTCGCATTGTAATACAATACATAATAAAACCCGACGGTCTCTGTATATAATTCATTAGATGCTCCCGCCGCTACAAAACTTTCTGTACCGTCATCATTTAGATACAACCACTCATAGGTATCATAACCTGCAGGAGCGGTGAAGGTAGCATCAGCAACGCTACATAATTTACCATTAGGAATGACATCTTCTATTGGTTGCTCGATCATATCTATTGGAAAATTTTCCACAAAATCACAAGTCTGTCCATCTTCTGAGAAGGTGACTGTAACGGTATAGATAATATCACTTGTGGGTTGACAGATCGTTGGTGTTTGGGAAGTAGGATCATCTAAAAATGTTGTCGGTGACCAACTCACACTTACATTATCTCGATATTGCGCTAAGATATTTAAATCCAATTGTTGACAATCTGTTTCACAAACTTCTGTTGCGGTATAAGGACCTAAATCAAAAGCAGAAAGACTATAGATTTTTTTCTCAAAAGTTTCTGGATCACAACCCCCTATCGCTGAAGTTGCCTGAATCTTCACTGGACTATCCAAGCCATAACCCGATGCTAATGTAAAGACCATATTACCCATGCCATCATCATAAAAGGAACCTCCCGCCGATGGTGATACACTATACGTCCAATCATCACAGGCTTCAAAACTCATCGTTGAGTTTGGACATAAATTTACTTGGTCATTTAAAGCAGCAAATGGTTCAGGTTCAATAGCAGGATGATAGCTCGTTACAATCTCACAAACACAGGGCGAATTCTGTTCAATTTGTAAAAATACAGGACAGGCATCTGTAGCATTTATTGTAAAACAATTTTCTAAGATGCGATTCTCTCCTGGCGGTACAACAACGGGAACTGTTTCTGATACCAAGATTGGATCATAATTATCTAAACTAGCATTGGCATCAATATCTCGAATTAAGCTAATCGTAAAATTATCAGCATACATCACATCATTAATATTACCTACTTCTACCGTATAGCATAAATCGACCATACCACTAGCATCTGTACATCGTACAAATAAATCATCTCGGCTTACGGGTAAAGGGGGATTAAATTCAATATCAACAATTGGATTTACCGAATTGGTTACATTCACATCGCAATTACTCGGTGGATCAGAACATACTTGATCTTCTACCACCGTGAAGACTTGTACATTCATACTTTGGTCGCCACAAGGTGCATCATCTGGCACCGTAAAGGTCAATTCTAACTTAAAGACTTCATTAGGCCCTATTCCATCAGGGACATCCATACAGATGCGAGTTACAGCTCCACTAATTGTCTCTTCTATAGTAGGAGTATGAATGGGGGTAACCCATACTAGACTTCCAGGAGTATAATCAAATACATCACCCTGTAACTCAATACAAGCGGTAGAGTTTTCCGTAAATCCTAGTGGACTAATATTCAAAAAGGTCAAATCCACTGTCGTTTCTACTCCACAATATACATTGGTGGGTTCTGGAAAAACATAAAACTGTGCAAAGTCAAGTGGATTCGCATTTTCAATAACCACTGGATTAGATTGTACTTGCATCGACTCTACTCTACCTTCACATGGATCGGCTGCATCTGCTTGAAACCAAATACTCGTTCCAGAAATAAATTCATCACAAAGCGTTTCTACTTCAAAACGGAAAGCCACTTTATTACTATCTAAGGAAGAAGTTACCCCTTTCAAACCATTAGATGCAATGTAAGCACTCCAGATCGCATCATCGACATATTCAAAATATTCGCCAAAGGCAGAATTTTCTGACGCGTTCATCGTAGGATCAGGAATAGATACACAAGGACCGACATTGCCTGGCCCGCCAGGATAACAAACTTGCCAAGTATTCGGTACAAATTCTAAACCTCCTGGGAACCACCATCGCGTATCAATATCTGTCAATACAGCAGGCTTTACATTTTTGATTCGTGTACCTACTAAGATGCGATCACAAAGACCATATTCTCCAGCTGGATTCGGATCCCATTCTACTTGTATATCGGCTTCTTCTCGGATGTATTCATAAGCCATTTCTACTGCATTACATACTTCTAGACCAGCCAGCAATTGAGATGATTTAGCCACAGGCACACATCCACTATTAGCTTTGATATTAATGCGGGTATCTGCTCCTGTTCCTGTAGGACAGAAGGTCAACTCTGTTATGATATTAATTTGATCACAAGCCCCAGGAGCCAAATCACGCATCTCGATTACATACTCATTGTGAGTAGCAGTAGTTTGGACTAAGGTATAAGTATTTCCTGTACCACTTAAACTTTGAATATCAATCAATTCTACACTAAGCGGTACTTGGATCGTCGCCGAAACATAATCATGCGTCATACCAGCGCTATTACCTGCACACAGCTCATAGGTCACCGTCTCATTCGCACCAGCTGCATCAGCAATCAATAAGCGATCTACACTTGCCATCAAAGGAGGGAAACCATTCGATAAATCATTAAAATTATCAGGTGTGGTGATTTCACTCGTTACAAAACGACTAGAGTGATTAGCAAACTTATCTGGATGAATACTAAATGGCCAATATGGAATAGAACCGTGTTCACTATCATCCCAAGCTAAAAAACTAAAGGGTGTACCGTCCGTATGTACTCGATCAAAAGGCAAACCTAAATATTCCCCAACTCCTGAATTTGGATCAGCCAAATTATTCGCTAAACGATGATGAGCTAGAAAATCAGGTAGATAAACATGTGAAAACTGTCCATTCAATCCAAAATCAGAGGATTGTATGTCTTCTGGACAAAGTGCTGTTAAGGTATATTTTATTTTAAATTCACAACGTCCTGCACCACTTTGAGCGAGTAGCGGAAACGGATCTAAATGACGATTAATCAATGGTTTGTTATACGCATCATACATATAACAGGTATTCGCTTTTCCATCTATATAAGCTTGGTCGACAATCCGTAAGCGAGCATAATCAGACTGATCTGCGGCTACACAACAAACCCCTCCAAAACCATCAGGTTCACAATGTAGATTTCCATATTCTTCATCTATCCATTGATTGGAAATAGGCGTTTGTACGCCATTCATATCTTCGATGACCATATTACCATCATAAACTAAATTGGTCGGGAAGAAAGGTTCAATCCATTCGACCCCCATGGCTGGACGGTATTCATTTTCGTACCAAGGCGTTTGACCTGCTGTGACTTCTGGTAGGGTGTCGGTAAGGTATATCGTATGTTCTACTTCAACGGTACAATCATTTAAGGTTACTTCAGTCGTATGCCCCACTTCAGGAATATGAAAGTCATAATAGCTATCGGTTTGACAGGACGTTCCAACATGTTCAACAGCATTACAATTGGTTGTTCTTTGATCATAGGTATTAAAAGTTCCATTGACATTCTGATTATTATAATCCGTACTATCTAATTTATGAAAACCATTAGCGACGATAGGGACATGTACCACAACGTGAAAGGAATCGCCATTTTCCATATTAAAAGCATCTACCAGCGCATTGGCACAAGCATCTGCATCTTCATTAACGGTAGCTCCATCACAAGCCAAATTATTTCCAAAATACATCCGTATATATATATCATCATCTTCCCAATCATAACCATCATTATGTCCAAAATATCTTGCTCCCGTCCAGGTTTGATAGGCCCCCCAGCCTGTCGAATTATCAGAATAACGCATTCCATTTGGAGCTGATTGATCAAAAGGATAATTAGGATTCGTCGCATTAGAAAAATCTTGACAAGCAATATTATTAACAGGTGCTGTATGTGTTACCCCTACATTTCTTAGGTCGATAGAAAAGTTGCGACCATTAGGGTTATCATGATGGAGTTGTTGATTAGCTGGATATTCATCTAAGATACAGGTCGGAATAAGGGGTTGACGTACGCCTGTTCCTGCTTTTTCGAAATAGATATTTTCAAACACTGCATTTCCATTGTCCCACGCACTAGGCGCATTAATATGTGGCCCTAAAATACGCCATCTCCATCGCTCACTTCCTTCTCGTAAGGCATTGACATTTAAGATTTCTGTCGTCATTGTTACTTTCATCACATCCCCCGGCATAAAACGATTTAAATCAGCAGCAGGAACACTAGCAGGATTGATTGCTGTGGTTAAACCACAATCCGTATAGCCAAAAGTAGAGCGTTCTGCTCTTGTAATTGATTGAAAATCGCAATCACAAATACAATTCGTTCCATTCCAACGAATACGTGATAAGGTGCTATGACAAGAACGTAATACCTCACAATCACTGCCTGTACAATCAGGACATTGTTCTACTATTTCCCATTCTACATAAAGGTGACGATCAGAGCGACAATCTCCTGAAGTTTCAATATTAAAGTAATATTCATGATTGACTGCATTGGGGTCGCCTGCAGGAATAACAAATTCGATAGCTGTAGTATCGCCATGATCATCTAAGATATAATCAAAAACAATTCCTCCAATAGGTGTCCCATTATAGGTAGTCGAATTGGCCTCATAACGAATATCTCGCCACATATGCCAATTATTATTATCTGACAATCGTACTTTAGCCACAATATTAGAGTTCGTACATGCAGCCACATTATTTGTACCATAGGTATATTCTAGTTTAAACCCATTTGGTGCTGGGCCCCATTCATCACAAGGAACAGTCGTATACCAATTTTCATAATAATGTTGTCCATTTGAATACTCAATTGTATCATACGTCATAAAACTGGTTTCTCCATAGCCATAGGTTACAGGCGCTCCTAAGGAAGCGAACTCTTGGAAGGTTTGTCCACAGTCCCGTACTCCATTTACTTCAACTTGTTCTATGGAACATTGAGATGAACCACAAGAAGGGTCTTCGGCACAATTCAGCTCCATCGTCATATTAAAGGTCAAAGAAGTACCTCCCATCAAATCATCATAACGTCCATCCCCATCTTGATCCACTAAGTTGCCAATCGGTGTGGTATTGGCTGTTGTATTTATTGTAATCGATCCACTATTTTCCGACCAAACATTGGAAGGTAAAGGTGTACCATTTAAAGCAATAGCCGTCACCTCTGAAAAAGGTGTATTACAGGCATTAAATTTAATAATTAAATCTTTCCATAAACCTTCTAATGGATGTGTATTACTTGCACTTATGGAAACATCAAATAGAAGATCATTTCCACAAATTTGTCCAGCTTGGTTAAAACTAGCACTCGCATTTACATTTGCAGAAAAATCCGCTTGGGAATCCAATGTTCCTTGTTTCGATGAAATATCAAAACAAATATCATTATTACAACCATAAAAGGCACTATAGGTCAAAAATTGAGTAGGATCAACACAGCCACTCGCCCGATAACAGAAATCGACGGTTAAACGCTCATTCTCTTCAAAGAAATTATTTGAATTGCCTCCTGTATTTTGATTGAAGAAATTTTGACGAATCCGCAAACTCAATATCTGCGTACCTGCATCATAACTCCACCAACTTCCTGGGACAACATTTCCATTTACTCGAATAGAACTTAAGGAAACGGTGCCTCCTAAATCTAAATTCTCCACCGTCATACTCACATGATCCAAGGTGGCTTCAATACCGTCTTGCGAAATCTCCAGTTGCTGACAAAACTCATCGGTGAAATTTGCTAAATCAACCGATTCTGGTGTAATGGATAATATATTTACAACAGGTACTTTAATCCCAGAATTGAACTCCCCAATACCTTCTTCCATCACATTACATTTTAGGACACCATTGGAAGAGGTATTCGAAAAGAAATCAATATTGACATCAAAATTGAGTGGCTCATCATTTTCTAAATTCAAGCTACAGTCTCCAGTCATCCCAAAATTGACAATGACTACTTTCCCTGTATCTAGTTGTTCTACTAAAAAAACAGGACGACTACCATCGGATACATTAAACTCTGTTATAGTTTGATCTGGATTATGACTTTCTACAAAACCTCCATAGGCTAGTCCATTATCAAATTCCACTGTGATTTGCATATTGGTGACTGGACATTCTCCTGCATTGTACATTAAAAGAGATACCGTATCAGGCGTACTACATACATTTAGGATGTCAACCTGAGGAAAATTAGGTACGCCTTGTAAAGAAGAAACATTAATCTCCGAGCAACCATCACATTGAATCGGCTCAGGTGGATCAGAAGGATCAGGTACATCGTAGGTAATACACAATTGAGGTGCTTGTGCCGGATTAATATCATAAGATATTGCAGATCGAGTTCCAGATCCAGCAATCTGTATACCGATATTATTTCCTAAGGCATAAGTAGGTCGATTGACAATTTCTTGAATAATATCTTTTAAATCAGGAGTTAACTGTGCTACATTAGCACTTCCTGCCGTCCAATCGGCAGGTTGCCAATTGACCGAAGTACCTGTTAAGGGACGAGTTATTACATCATCTCCAACACTATAGTCAGATGGATTATCGCGATCGACTCCACGAATTAGGAAATTGGCAGGCCCTCGTATTGTTCGTTCAGCCGTGAATTGTATACGTGCAGAGATGATCGTAGCACCTTGCGGAATATTCCAACCAGCAAAATTGAGTCCTACATTATTATCCGTTATACCGAGTGAGCCCATTTCTAAATCAGAAAGATTATTCGCTCCACAGATCACTAAATTATTACCATTATCGAGTTGTTCTGCATCAGCTTCACAGGTGGCTGTTCGGAAACATTCTGTGACTTCTAAACGGCGAAAAAAAGTAGCAGAATTTGCCACTTTTTGCTGACTTGTGACTGATGTTTTATCTTTAAATCCATCAATGATTTGTGAAATCTGTTGTGCTTGTGTTGCTTTTTTAAGTTCTTTTTTTACCAATAAATCTTCCTTAGTAGGAATAAAAGATAGCCATATTCGCTTCCAAAGATGGGTAATTGTGTAAGCGTCATTACTACTTTTTGGGATAGTAGCAGTTGTTTCATTTGCTTGTACAACTGTGGTTACTACGATTAATAAACTTACAATTAGTAGAAATTGCGTCTTGTACATACTTATTTTGATCTAATGATAAAATAGACTAATACTGGTTTTCTGAAAATTGCAAGATTGTCTGTATATTGTTTTGGAACATGTGACATGATGTTAAGTATATCGCATGTATTTTTTTAAATATGTACCAAAGATTGTTCCTAAGCTGATTTTTACAAAGAGAACCTGTGACATTGTTAAAATACTATCAAAACATAACTATGCTTTGAGATTCAAAAAATGACACAAATTATTTGTTATGTTACTTAGATATAGAGGCATCATTAAAGGACTTTGAGATTACACAATTTAGTTCAATATACTAGTGAACAAATGTTATTAGAGTTTATATTTTACTGTAGATTAAGAGTGACATTTCACTTCTCTCACTAAAATTTAGAAGAATAGAACAAATTTCTACTATAGATTTCTTTTATTTGCAGCAATTAAAAAACCATCGTCACAATTAAAAATAACATTCTTGATAAAAATCATTTTAAAAAAACGTAGAGATCAGGCCGTACGTAGGTTTCATCCTTGGATATTTTCTGGAGCAATCTATAAAATTGAAGGAAAACCCCAAGATGGAGAATTAGTAGAAGTATATGCTGCTAATAATGATTTTCTTGCTATTGGTCATTATCATGATGGAAGTATTGCTGTCCGTATAATTTCATTTCAGCAAACACCAATAAATGCTTCTTTTTGGAAAGAAAAAATAGAAAGTGCCTATGATTATCGTTTACGAATAGGCCTAATCAACAACAATAATACAAACTGTTATAGATTATTACATGCTGAAGGAGATGGGTTACCCGGTTTAATAGTAGATATTTATAATAGAACGGCAGTCGTTCAATGCCATTCGATAGGAATGTATCATAGCAGATTCAAAATTTCAAATGCAATTAAATCCATTTTTGAAGATGAAATAGAGAGTATTTATTTAAAGAGTGAAAATACTTTGCCACGTAATTTCGCTAATAATATCCAAGATGAACATCTATATGGCTCTAATGAATCTGGTATTGTATTAGAAAATGATTTACGTTTTCAGGTGGATTGGATCAATGGTCAGAAAACAGGTTTTTTTCTAGATCAGCGAGATAATCGTCAATTTTTGAGTGATTTTGTCCTAGATCAAACTGTATTAAATGCTTTTTGTTATTCGGGTGGGTTTTCTGTTTATGCCCTCAATGCAGGAGCAAAAATGGTTCATTCTATAGATATTTCATCTAATGCCATGTCGCTCACAGAAAAAAATATAGCATTAAATGGACAATTTGCAAATAAGCATCGTTCTTATACTGCAGATGTAATGCAATTTTTAAAAGATAGTACTCAAAAGTATGAAATCATTGTAGTTGATCCTCCAGCTTTTGCCAAAAGTAAGAATAAACGGCACAATGCTATTCAGGCATACAAAAGGCTGAATATTTTGGCATTGAAGAGATTAACTCATGGAGGCATATTATTTACTTTTTCATGTTCGCAAGTAGTGGATCGTCAATTATTTTATGATACAATAGTAGCAGCAGCAATAGAGGCAAAACGTAAAGTAAGAGTATTACGTCATTTAAGTCAACCAGCAGATCATCCTGTAAATCTCTTTCATGCAGAGGGTGCCTATTTAAAGGGATTAATTTTATATGTAGAATAAATTAGAAAAATTGCAACTATTCTTTTAAATCGTCGTCCTAATAAACAGAATGATAATACTCCCTTTGTAAAAACTACACACTCAACTTTCTTACAATCAAAAACACCCATTTAGGAAAAAAGTCACTCCTGTGCAGTAAACTTAGTATTTGAGTACTCCTTTTTGTGATAAAATCAAAAGTAAGCCGTACTTATTTTTTATTGAAATTGTTTTAAGCTACTCAAAACTTATTTCAAGCTTTATCGTATACCGTTTTTTAGTATAGAAATAAAATAATTATAATATTCAACAAATTAACTTTTTCAAACTCATGAAGCCGTTAAAATTATTACTCTTATTATTAGTTTTACCTGTTGTACTGAATGCACAAAAATTAGAAGGTGGAATTTTCCTTGGTGGATCAAATTATCAAGGAGATGTTGTTGCTACCGATATTTATGAATTCAGTGAAACAAACTTCGCTTATGGATTGGTAATCCGCAACAGTTTTAACCCTAAATGGGCATTACGCGGTAATTTACTTTTTGGTAAAATTACAGGAACAGATTTGAATTTTAGTGATCCTGCTTGGCGTCAAAATAGAGCATTTAGCTTTGAATCGCCGCTAACAGAAATTGCTTTACAGCTAGAGTGGTCTCCACTCGCTAAAGACTGGATGAACGAAGATGGCACCTTTCAAAAAAGTTGGTCGCCTTACTTATTTGCAGGATTAGGAGCAGCTTTTTTTGATCCTACACCTGACTTCAATGAATCGCCAGATATGCCTGCTGGTGTACAATCAAATATTAATACGGATAAAAACGCTGATTTTTCAAAAGTAGGTATTGCTATTCCTCTTGGATTTGGATTAAAATTTGATTTATCTGAAAAAGCTATTTTAGGTCTTGAGGCAGGATTTCGTCCTCCATTAACAGATTATTTAGATGGTATTAGTGTAGCTGCTAATCCTGATAAAAATGACTGGTATGGATTCGGAGGAGCAACTTTAACCTTCCGTCTTGGAAATAGCGCACCAAAAGAAGTGCCACCAGTAGTAACTGATGCCGATAATGATGGTGTTCCAGATGCGCAAGACATGTGTCCGACTGTAGCTGGAAAAGCTATGTTTGCGGGTTGTCCTGATACAGATAATGATGGAGTAGCAGATAAAGATGATGCTTGTCCTACTATTTCAGGTACTTTAGCAGGTTGTCCTGATAGTGATGGTGATGGTATAGCCGACAAAGATGATCGTTGTCCAAACGAAAAAGGAATTGCTGCTGAAGGTGGTTGCCCTAAAAAAGAAGTAGTGGTAGATACAGATGGTGATGGTATCGTAGATAAAGAAGATGGATGCCCTACTATTGCAGGCGCACGTATGTTCAATGGCTGTCCTGATACAGATGGTGACGGAATCGAAGATCGTAAAGATAACTGTCCTAATCAAGCTGGTATAGCTAAATATGGTGGTTGTGCAGATGGAGACACAGATGGTGATGGTATCATGGATTCTAAAGATAATTGTCCTAGCAAAGCTGGAATTGCAGCTAATAATGGTTGTCCAGGTATTGCAGCTGCAGACAAAGCAACTATTGATTTTGCGATTAAAAATATTCGTTTTGAAACGTCTAGAAGTGTATTCAAGACCGAGTCTTTCTCTATCATGAATCAAATTGTAGATGTTTTGAATCGTTATCCAAGTTATAGCTTACGTATTAGTGGCCATACGGATAGTGTAGGAGATTCGGCTTCTAATCAGCGTTTATCAGAAAAGCGTGCAAAAGCTTGTTATGATTATTTAGCAGGTAAAGGAATTTCTCCTTCTCGTTTATCGTATGCTGGTTATGGTGAAAGTCGTCCTGTTGCTTCTAATAGCTCATCTGAAGGTCGTCGTCAAAACCGACGTGTAGAGTTTGAATTATTTCAACGATAAAATAATTAAAACTGTTCACTAGTCAGTTTTAAAAAATATGCAAAGAGGGTAGTTCTTATCAAGGAACTACCCTTTTTCTGTTAAGAAATGAATTTTTAACAATATTTTAAGAGATTCCCAGTTCTTCAAGTAATATTTACTTCATATATTACATTTGTTTGACTTAACTTTACAAAAAAAACCATTAGTAATATGAGACGTCTTTCCCTTTTTACACTTTTCACCCCAATCATTTGTCTATTTATTTTTTCTTCTTGTGGTGATGATTTTGAAGTTACAAGAGAATTTTATGAAGAAGATGAGTATGCATTGATCGCTCAAAAACTCAATTTAGACAATGCTCCTACTGATTACACCGTAGAATTTCCTTCTTATTATCCTAGAGATACTCGAACATTTAACAATAGTTTAGCTACACTTGGACGAGTACTTTTTTATGATGCTAATTTATCTGTTGATCGATCCATTTCATGTGGTTCATGTCATCAGCAAGAAAAAGCCTTTGCAGATGGTAAAGCACATAGCGATGGTGTCAACGGGCGTAAAACAGCGCGTAATTCTCTTGCATTAGGTTCAGTATTTAGTTTTAATGAATATTATGGTAATCCAACTTTTGGTGGAGTTCCTTTTTTCTGGGATAATCGTGCTTTTACCGTACAAGAACAAAGCAAACAAACCTTTGCTAATGTAGATGAAATGGGCATGGAAATGAGCCAAGTGATAGATCGTGTTAAGGAAGAAGATTTTTATAAACCCCTTTTCCGTAATGCTTTTGGTAATGATAAAATTAATGAACAACGCATTTTAGATGCAATAGGCGAATTTGTAAATAGTATGGCTTCTGTACATTCTAAGTATGATACGGGTTTAGAAGCGCATTTTAATACAGGCGGTAACAATTTTGATATTGGAGATATAGATTTCCCTTCCTTTACGGCTGAAGAAAATTTAGGTAAAAAACTTTATATCAATAACTGTGCATCTTGTCATGGTAACATCAATGGTTCGCCTGGTTTAATTGCTGCCAATAATGGTTTAGAGATGGATTACAATGACGGCGGCGTTGGTCAAACTACAGGTGAGGCACACGAAAAAGCAATATTTAAAGTACCTACTTTACGTAATATTACTTTAACACAGCCTTATATGCATGATGGTCGCTTTGCTACATTAGAAGAAGTAATTGATCATTACAGTACGAATATTCAGCCTCATGTTAATTTAAGTGCAGAGCTAACTGATAATTTCGGTGCGCCAAAACAATTTAATTTTACGGCGGAAGAAAAGGCAGCTTTAATCACATTCTTAGCTACTTTTGAAGACGATAACTTACTTACGTTAGAACGTTTCTCAAATCCGTTCAAGCAATAATTGAATTTGATTTTCTTTTACAAATCACGAATTGAATGGTTCAGTTCGTGATTTGTAGTTTTTGCGTCTTTAATTTCCCAATCTTTCCTATCATGTTGCTACAAAGAAATACACTATTCTTTCTTTATTTATTTGTTCTTGGTCTTCTTTCCCTATCTTCTTGTTCTCATCAATATTATGCGGTAGATGCAGGACATAGCCTTCGACTTCAAGAAAAAGGAGATATTAAAGCTTCAGGAGGAATATTCTCAGGAGGTCAAGTGGGCTATAGTCCTAAAGAACACATAGGTGTTACAGCCGCTTATACCAACAGTAGAACCAATGTAATTGGTAATGCTTTTGGAGGTGGGTTTTCTACACCTGTGGTCAATCCATATTCTCGTACCCGATCGGTAAGTGGCGCAGTAGGATATTATCATTTTTTAGATCGAGAAAGTGGAAGAGCGGAGCGACCTCTACAAATGCGAGAAGGTGTATTATTTGATGTGTATGGAGGATATGGTAGAGGATGGAATCAAAATGTATATCAATTTGGTGGCGTAGCAAATATCCAATTTCACAAATTTTATATTCAACCTGGTTTACACATACAGAATCGATTTTTTAATATTTCTTTTATGGCGCGCTACTCGCGTTTACAATACCTAAAAGGAACAATTTTGGGAGATGCGGGAGCGCAAGCATTTCAAGAAACCGCTGAAATCGAAGAAAATCCTTCTTTTGATTTAATTGAGTCATCTATTCGTTTAGAATCAGGTACAAAACAGATACGAGGCTTTTTCTCTTTGTCTTTTCTAACTACTGCTAATCCAAGTGTTGTCAATTTTGATGGAGCAGATGCGCAAATGGGAGTAGCAATTGATATTGATGATTTGTTTTTAAAACGTGAAAAGAAAGAACCAAAAGTTTCTAAGGACAAACCGACTAAGAAAAAGAAGAAGAAAAAATCCAAGAAGAAAAAGAAGAAACGAAAAAAACGGAAATAATACGAAAGTGATTAAATGATTTGTATTAGTTACACTGTAATCGAAATAATTTTCAACTTCAAGGTGTTCTACCCCAATTATAGCATCCTGAATTTCAAGGGAACATGTTCCCTTGGGCCAATCATAAAACTTAGATTACAGTGTATTATAGCAACTAGTTAAGAAGTTTAATTCACCATAAATAGAGCATTTCCAAATAGAAATTGTCCTTGTTTCCAAAAGGCTCGATAAAGTGGATTATCTACGAAATAAACGACTTTTCCTCCACCCATATTTTGTACGCCAAAGGTCATTGTTTTTTCTAATTGGGGTTTCAATTGACTCCCAACAAATCCGATGACCATTGGATCATCTTCTACAAAACCTACATTCCAAGCATTGTCAAAATAATTATAAGCAGAACCTGAAGTTTTTAAGGAGAAATAGTATTCTGGCAATCCAAATCCTAGCGGATGCGTATTGTCTACCGCATTTTTATAGACAGCCCCAGGAATATAATTTGAGATACCATCCCGTTCTTGGCTAGCATAACAGCCCACATAAGGTAATTTGGGAGCAGGTTTTTGTCCTTCTTTTCGTTTTGCCGCAAAGCCTTTATCGCTTTTTAGTTTATTGATCGCGCCACCAATTGCAATTAGTTTTCCACCATCTTGTACCCATTCTTTTACACCATCTAAGGCATCTCCTTTTAGTGTCCAATATGAACCACTGGGCATAATTAAAACAGAATATTCATCTAAATCAGTACGACTCAATCGATCTGCATTAACAACAGCTACAGGAAAATCAATCTCTTGTTCAAAATAATGCCATACCTGTCCAAAGGCATTCGCCCCTACCCCATCTCCTGAAACGACTAATACATTTGGACGTTTTAAAATTTTAACCGCAGAAGAACCAAAATCATGTCCTGAAGTTACAAATCCTGTTGTAGCAAAACCAAGTGGTTGTTCAAACTCACGTGCAATTTTTTGTACTGTACTCGTAAATTGATCGCCAAATTTTTTCTGATTGTCAATACGTAATATAATGAGTGTTCCTGCTTTATAGGTCTTAGCTGCTTGTACAAAATCCGTAGTAGCCGAACGAACCACCAATCCTTTTTGTAATAAAGCACTCAGAAAACGAGTATCATTTAAGGAATTCCATTCTGCTAAAAAAGCATAGGGCACTTTATCAGTACGAACTTCTGTATAGGTAGGCAATTTATAATCTTCATCTACAGATAATCGCTGCGTAGTAGCATAAGTTTCTAATCCATGCGCATAGGGTAAAGACCAAGCTGTAATATCATAGGTCAAAGAATCCACTAGTTCAGCTTGTGGGTCAAATAATACCTGTGCTAAAATAGACATAGGCTGATGAATGGAGATGGCTAAGTCCTTTTCATCTACATTTACACTTCTAGTTTTACCTGTTTGATAATCAAAAGCAGAAACAGAGCTACCACTTTTCACAGATCCATACTCGATATTATGTTGATCTAAAAAGGAAGTCAATTCTTTTAGTTTATTTCTTCCATTAGACGCTTTGATGATATAGGTTTTGTAAGTACCAATATTACCACTTTTAGAATCATTAAAATATTTTTCAAAATTATCATTAATGCGAGCTGCATGTTGTGAACCCATTTCTACGGTTGAAAGAATGGCTGTTTTATGATGAACAATTCGATCAGTAAGGGTCAAAGTATCGCCATTATTTATTAAAATCGCTCGCCCTGCTGGACTATGCCCTGCTTGCTCATAGGTCATGCCTATTGCGCCATTGAAGGTAGGATAAGTATCTCCATAACTTGGATAGAATAGATCAAATACTTCTCTGGTAAAATACAACCATCCTTCTTGATCGAAATAACGCGTATGATTAAGTCCTATTTCTGTTTGAAAATCGGCTTGCCATTTCGTGATATAGGTATGGTAAGGTTGTGCTGCTGGAGCAAAATAATAAGGAGAATTTGGATATTGCTCATGTACATCTACATTGATGTGTGGCATCCATTCATGGTATTTTTTCAAACGTGCTTGTGTTTCTACTTGCGAAGCCCAAGCCCAATCCCGATTGAGATCAAAAAGATAATGATTCACCCGTCCCCCCGGCCAAGGCTCATGATGTTCTTTTGAATCAGGATGAGGATTAGGCGTGGCATGTCCTACATTATGGTTCCAATGTGTATAGCGAGAATAGCCATCGGGATTGAGAGAGGGGTCAAGGATAACCACTGTATTTTTGAGCCATTCTTTTGTGGTAGTATTCGTTGGACTGACCAATTCATAAACACTTGCAATGGCACTATTGGTTGCTCCTGCCTCATTTCCATGTACTCCAAAGCCCAACCAAACGATAGCAATGGGTTCTTCTTCTTCAATTTTTCCATCTATCAATCCTGTACGAATGAGGTTATTTCGTTTGATTTGGTCTAGTTTCGCTAAATTTTCTTTAGAGGAAATATAAGCTAACATCAAGGGGCGACGCTGATTCGTACGACCATATTCTTCTAATTGAATAATATCACTATTATCCGCTAGATGTTCGAAATAATCAACAATTAAATGATGAGGTATGAAATGTTCTCCTAATTCGTAGGGAAAGAAATCATCTGGCGATTGTACACCTCTTTGTGCATGAAGGGATACAATACTAAAAAAAAGAAAGAGTAGGATATTAGATAATCGCATCGAAGCATATTTAATTGAAGTTGCGATTTATCGTTTCAAGGAGAGAAAAAGCGTCATATTTTACAAAAATCATAGATTTTCTTAAAATTCTCCCTGTCCGCCTTTTTTGATTTTTTTATACCAGGCGGGCTTCTTTTCTCTCACGATACGCAACTTGGTTTATTTTTTTTAAAAAAAGCCCCGAAAGATAACTAAGTATTTGGCAAAAATTAAATTCCCTTTTTTAAATTTCTCCAATTAGTTTGAAAAACTTCATTTACAATCAGTTATTTCTTCACTATTTGAAGAAAATTGGGAATTAATTATTTGACCGTTACGAAAAAAAAAGACTCCCTAAAATACTGCCTTTACAATACGACGAATGGTCTCTGAATCACCCATTGTATAATAATGTAAGCATGGAGCACCACGTTCTTTCAACTCTTTTGATTGTTGAATACACCATTCTATCCCTATTTCTTTGACGGCATCTTTTGCTTTGGCTTTCATCATTTCTTTCGTAAGTGCATCTGGTAAGTCTACAAAGAATAAACGCGGTAATGAATTCAACTGATAGGCTTTTGTAATTGGTTTCAAACCTGGTACTATAGGCACTGTAATTCCTGCTTCTTTGCAATCTTCCACATATTGAAAGTATTTTTCATTATCAAAAAACATTTGGGTCACAATATAATCTGCACCTGCATCAATTTTTTGGCGTGTAAATTCTAAATCCATTGATTTATTGGGAGCTTCAAAATGTTTTTCAGGATAACCTGCTATCCCAATACAAAATTCTGTTTTTGCTCCATCTACAATTGTACCATCCAAATAGGCACCATTGTTCATATCGGTTACTTGCTTTACTAAATCAATGGCGTATTTGTGTCCTCCTTCTTCTGGAATAAATCGACCATCGAATTTACGAGCATCTCCACGTAGACAAAGGACATTTTGAACATTTAGAAAGCTCAAATCGATCAAGGCATTTTCAGTATCTTCTTTTGTAAACCCTCCACAAATCAAATGAGGTACAGCATCTACTCCGTACCGATGCATGATAGAAGCACATATTCCAACCGTACCGGGTCGTTTGCGTATTGCTGTTTTTTCATAATAACCACTTGGGCGTTGTTTATAAATAAACTCTTGGCGGTGATAGGTTACATCTATAAAAGGAGGCTTGAATTCCATTAATGGATCAAGTGTGTCAAAAATCGCTTTCATGCTACCACCTTTTAGTGGAGGCAGAACTTCAAAGGAAATAAGGGTTTGTCCTTTTGCTTTTTTGAAATACTCTGTAACTTTCATAAAATTCTAATTAAAACCCAGATGCAAGTATAGAAAAAAACGATATATTATTTGTCAAATGAATCTATTTTTTGAAAATAGATAAATACTTAAGCTTGTACATAAACGATACATTTCTCTGCAAAATAATCTTCTTGATAGATTTTCTTGAACGAGTTTATTTCGTAATAGGTACCTTTTGGAAGTAATTTTAGCTCTGCTTTTATGTTCCCTCCTTTTAGTGCAATTAAGCCATTTGGAACTACATGTTTTTGCTGATAATGTAGTAGCCGTTCACTCCAAAGCCATAATTTGTCTATGCTTGCCACTGCGCGGCTCACCACAAAATCAAATTTCCCTTTGAGTTCTTCTGCTCGTTTATGAATCACAGTAACATTTTCCAAACCAATTTGTAAGGCCACATCTTCTACTACTTTCAATTTTTTTCGGGTACCGTCAATAAGAGTAAAATTCGTTTTTGGAAATAAAATGGCTAATGGAATTCCGGGAAAGCCACCTCCCGTTCCCAAATCTAATACTGAAGCCCCAGCCTTGAAATTGATTATTTTTTTAATCGCCATAGAATGTTGAACATGGTGCAAATAGAAATTGTCCATGTCTTTACGAGAAATGACATTGATTTTAGTATTCCAATCTTGGTACAAGGATGCTAATTGTTCCAGTTGTTGGTACTGAATATCTGTAAGATTTGGAAAATAGTGGCGAATCTGCTGCATACCTATCATTTTCCCGCAAATGTACAGGCTTTCGATAAGAGCAACGAATTATAAAAGAAGGTTTTTTATCTAGAAGCCGTTCGTTCTTTTGGTTCAACAAATTTTAAGAAAGGAATGGAAGAATTCCAATTGGCATTAGAAGTAGGTGGTTTGTAAAAATAACTGGTCAATAAGGCAGAATGAAACGCATTGATAAAACCCAATTTTTCGGCAGGAATATAGCCTTGTACCCCTGATCGAGTTTGCACTAAGAAATAATATTCTTTGTACAAATGACGATTACGTAGCACTTCTTTTTCATAGGTTTTTATGATTTTGAGGGGTTGAGATCGGCTTAATCTTACACTATTCCCTACGATTTGATCAGGATGATTGCGAAGTTTGGTGTTTTCATATTTACAGACCGCACGAGGTGGAGTGCGTGTTTCATCATATAAAATTTCATATTTCTTTTTGCGGCTATTCCAATGATACGAATAAGTCACAAACTCCACACACCGTTCTTTATCTACTGATGTGATTCCAGTAGCAATTTTTTGTTGGTAACGGCTACAATCCACAAAATCAATATATTCTACACGAACTACATTTTCTTTTACTTCTAAGTATTTAAATAAAGCAGGAGATTTTTCTCCATCTCGATATGAAAGCGTAACACTTTCTTGAAGGACATTCATCAAGGTACCTCCTTGCCAAGAAAAAATATTGACTTCTCTATTTTCGATTTTACTATCGGCTGGAAAGGTACTTTTTTGAATAATAATGTCATCTATTCGGTCTCCTGTGATGTCTCGAAATTCAATATCATGTAATTTAGATTTACCACGCATATTTTCTCCACCTACATTGAGTTGTACAGAGCGCCCTAATTTATTAGTAATTACCAGATAATATTCATCATAAACAGGGTTCATATAATCTTTTTCATGGAAATTATCACGCCCTACAATGCGCGCCATCCACATCACTACATCATCAAAGCCTTTTCCAAAGCTAGCTCGCTGCTTATGAAATTGCTTGAAATAATACTCTACTTCTTGATCTTGTAAAATTACGGCTAATCCATCTCCAAAAATCCAACCTTCTTCTCCTTGTGGCGAACGAACTTTAAACCATTTATACTTTTGATTTTGAGAATCATCTTCATGCTCGTAATAACTTTCATCTAAAACCTCAAAAAGCGTCCCTTCTAAATAAACACTATTGGAATGCGCCGTGAGCGAACTATCAGGATGTAAGGTAACGGAATTTAGGGCTGTGGCTACCCGCGATTCAAAGATCAAGGATTGATTGGCGAAAACCAACCCACAATAGAGTAAAAGTATAGATATATTAAAGATTCTCGTCATACTTTAGAGTATAGCAATTATCAGACCGAAACGAATATGGATGTCTTGTAAGAAAAACGTTTTTACTCAAAAGAAATGATATAATCTTACCAAAAAATCAACTTCTGCATAGAAAAGCATACTTTTTGTAGAATATTCCACATCAAAAACGGTTTAATAATTGTTATTCCTTAGTTAGATAATAAGTCTTTTCGTATTTTTACCAAAATAAATGGTTATTTTACCAAAGTCCTTTAAGTAATATAGTGGAACATGATGGTACGCATTCATAAGGAAGGTCAAAAAATTTTGCTTGGATTAGTCGTAATCTTAGCAATTATTAATTTACTTATTTTTTATTTTGCTCCTAGTATTCTTTGGATGGTAGGTGTTGTGTCCTTTGTGTTTTTTGTAGCTGTTTTACAATTTTTCCGAAATCCAGTTCGTGAAATTTTAACTACAGATGATAACCTCATTTATGCTCCAGCTGATGGTAAAATTGTTGTTATAGAAGAAACGGAAGAAACGGAATACTTTAATGATCGCCGTTTACAGGTATCTATTTTCATGAGCCCTACCAATGTACACGTTAATCGTAATCCAATTAGTGGTACGGTAAATTATTTTAAATACCATCCAGGAAAATACATGGTTGCTTGGCATCCTAAATCTTCTACCGAAAATGAACGCACCACTGTTGTGATTGGCAATAGAGAAGGAGAAATCTTGCTGCGCCAAATTGCAGGCGCATTAGCCAAACGGATTGTCAATTATTTAGAAGAAGGCGACACAGTAGAACAAGGCACCGATATGGGCTTCATCAAATTTGGTTCACGAGTCGATTTATTCTTACCGTTAGATGCAAAACTTCAAATAAAAATGGGTCAAAAAGTAAAAGGGAATAAAACGATTATCGCTCAATTATAACTCCTTCTTTTTCAGAAATATATTTTTTCCTTTGCTATCAGTTTGTTGAAGCTGCTATCTTACGTATATTTGTCGTTTAACTTATATTTTTTTGTAATCCCTTTCGATTACTTTCTATCAAATACTACGATGATATGCTGCTTTCAATGACGGGTTATGGACAGGCGAAACGGACATTTAAGGATAAAACGTTATCCGTAGAGATACGCTCGTTAAATAGTAAATTCAAAGACTTCCGTTTTAAATTACCACAAAACTATCGTTCCAAAGAGCAAGATATTCGTAAAATGATTACGGAACGTATCGAACGAGGAAAAATTGAGGTTACCGTAGATGTTTCTTCCGATTATGGGGATGAAAATTACAGCATCAATAAAGCACTCTTCACTAAATATTATAACGAACTTCAAGAATTATCTTCTAGCTTAAATCTAAATGGTGGTGATATCATCCAGTCCATTATGCGATTACCGAATGTAGTTGCTACAGCAGATAATGATTTTGCAGATGAAGAATGGGAAGAACTAAAAGCAACCGTAGCAGATGCTATTACGAATTTTGAAGCCTTTCGTACAGAAGAAGGTAAAGCTTTAGAAGATGACCTCCGCAATCGAATTGCAAATATTACTCGTCATCTAAAAGAATTAGCCCCTTTTGAAAAAGAACGTATTCCAAAAGTTCGTCAACGCATGCAGCAAAACTTGGATGAGTTTCTAGGGCGCGACAATGTAGATAAAAATCGTTTTGAACAAGAAGTGCTTTTTTATCTGGAAAAGATTGATATCAATGAAGAAAAAGTTCGTTTAGAACAACACTGTAAATATTTTTTAGAAGAACTTGATAAAACAGCATCTACAAAAGGGCGTAAACTCAATTTCATTGGTCAAGAAATGGGTAGAGAAATCAATACACTAGGTTCAAAAGCTTATTCTTCAGATATTCAACGCTTTGTCGTTATGATGAAAGATGAGTTAGAAAAAATAAAAGAGCAAGTCGCTAACTCTGTTTGATGAAAGATTGTTTTTCTTGAGAGCGCTTCGCTGAGAGATTAAGGATCATGCGCTACGCTTACTGAGAGAAGAGAGAATCAACATAGCTGACAAAGCTGTCTCACTTCTCTCAACTCACGAAGTGAGTGGTCTCTAATCTCTCAGCGAAGCGGTCTCAAAAAGTTATAAAATAAACAAACGAATGAGTAAACCTATTGCTACCAATAATGGCAAATTAATCCTATTTACAGCTCCTTCTGGGGCAGGTAAAACTACGATTGTTCGGCATCTGCTCAAACGTTTTGAATTCCTTGATTTTTCTGTATCTGCTACTAATCGTGCACGTCGTCCCCATGAAGTAGATGGTAAAGATTACTATTTTTTATCAACAGAAGAATTTCAAACACGAATTGAGCAAGGAGCTTTTTTAGAATGGGAAGAAGTCTATGATGGGCAATATTATGGAACTTTATTTAGTGAAATCGAGCGAGTTTGGGCCAGTGGCAAACATATTGTATTTGATATAGAAGTTAAAGGTGCTACTAATATCAAAAAGACCTATCCTGATAATTCTATGGCGGTTTTTATCAAACCTCCTTCTCCCGAAATTTTATTTGAACGTTTACGCAATCGAAAAACAGAAACTGAAGCTAGTTTGAGAAAAAGAATTGCTCGTGCTACATTAGAACTAACTTACGAGAACAATTTCGATAAAATTTTGGTTAATGATATTTTAGATGTAGCTTTGAAAGAAGCAGAAGATTTAGTTATCGATTTTATTTTAACTCCTTTAACTACTGAAGAAGAATAAGATACATGCAAACCTTAATTACGCAAGGCATTAAAATAAGTGTAGAAACCTTTTATCAGCCACAATACTCGGAGCCGATAAAAAAGAAATACATTTTTGCCTATCGTATAACTATAGAAAATCAAAGCCAATATACCGTACAGTTACTTCGACGGCACTGGTATATCGTAGATGCAGCTAGTAATCTTCGAGAAGTGGAAGGCGAAGGCGTAATTGGAAAACAGCCTATTCTCAAAGCAGGGGAACGCCATCAGTATGTATCTTGGTCTCATCTCATTACTGATATCGGAAAAATGTATGGTACATTTCAAATGGTTCGCCAACTAGATGGACGATTTTTTACCGTTATCATTCCTGAATTTAAATTGATTGCTCCTGCAAGATTGAATTGATCTTATTTCTTAGGTGGCATAGATGGTCGCACTTCTACTTTACTAGGCAAGGTGCGAGGATTCATCTTAAGTAAATCAACTACTATTTGACCTATATCTTCAGCTTGTATTTTCCAAGCATCAGCATCAGAAGGAATTCTTCCATTGAAATTAGTCGCTACCGAACCAGGCATAATCGTTGTTACTTTCACGCCATGATGACGAACATCCAACATTACCGCCTGAGTATAACCTACCAATCCAAATTTACTGGCATTATAAGCGGCGCCACGAGCAAAGAAATTTGTTCCTGCCAAACTCGCAATGGTCATTAAATATCCTTTTGAAGCTTTTAATGAATTTAAAGAAGCTTTAGTCGTATTAAAAACACCCGTTAAATTGACATCAATGACTTGATTCCATTGTTCGGAGGTTAATTCTTCGATAGAAGCAAAATGACCCACTCCAGCATTGGCAATAGCTACATCTAATTGTCCCCATTGATCGAGAACATATTGAATGGCTCTTTCTTGTGCCGCTAAATCCCGTACATCAGCATCAATTCCAATTACTTGATCAGGTGCGCCCAAGGCGGAGGCTGCTTTTGCTACGGATTGTGCATTCCGTCCTGTTATGGCGACTTTCATCCCCTCTTTGATGAGGCTTTCTGCAATTCCGTATCCGATTCCTTTCGTTCCTCCTGTGATAAATGCGGTTTTGTTTTGTAACATTTCGAATTGTCTATTGATTAATGTTTTATTGATTATTGGACCTCTTCGCTGAGAGATGAGAGACCACTCACTTTGTGAGTTGCGAGAAAAGAGACAGCTATCGTCAGCTACGCTGACTCTCACTTCTCGCAGTAAGCGTAGCGAACGATCTCTCATCTCTCAGCGAAGCGGTCTTATTCTTTCTTATCTAAAAATTCTTCTGTAAAATGAGCTTTTCGTTTTTCTTGTGCAAATTTTCGAGCATTGTATTCCTTAGATTTACCCTTCGGAATAGAGAGACTTTCCCAATCTTGATCTTTGAGGTATTTCGCTAAAAAGACGATTTGTCCCACATGAGAAGCATAATGAGCCAATTGACGATTGATGGCTTCTGTAATGCTATGCCCCATATTGCGAATGTAAATCAATTCTTCTAAGTCTTCCGTTTTCAAAGGACGTATTGCATCAAATAAACATTGCCAACCTTCTTCCCATTTCGCCAGCATTTCTATTCGATCTTTAATATCATTTTCAAATTCTGCATCTCGCGCTCGCCACGTTTTTTCCCCATCAGACGTGCGGAAATCCGTCCATCGAGATAACATATTTCCCCAGAGATGTTTTACAATAGTGGCAATACTGTTTGTATTTTCATTAAGTTGTAAAAAAAGCTGTTCATCCGAAAGTTGAGCAAATGTTTTATCCCCTAACGATTTATAATATTCAAATTGTTTAATGATACTAGATAGATAGGTAGATTCCATAGTGGTTTTCTAAAAAAACAATAAAAGAGAAGCGACAGTTTTAAAATATACTTATTTTCTCATTCGCATCAAACCTTCTTGCGTAACAGAAGCGACTAGACTTCCATCTTTAGTGAAGATTTGCCCACGACTAAAACCTCTTGCATGAGAAGCCCTAGGGCTATCAATAACATACAACAACCATTCATCTACTCGAACATCATCATGAAACCACATCGCATGATCGAGACTTGCCAATTGTAGTTTTCCTTTAGCATTAGAAAGATCGTGAGGTAATAATGCTGTTGTAATTAAATTATAATCAGAAATATAAGCCAATAAAACTCGATGAAGGGATAATTCTACATCCAATTTCTTCTTCCACCGAAACCAAATATGCCGAACTGGAGGATAAGATTCAGCACTGAAAGGAGAATAGGCTTCTACGGGACGAACATCTATCGGACTATTCGGATCATAAATACCTTTTGGTTTAAAATCAACGGTTGATTTTAAACGAGCTAGTTCTGGAAAACTTTTTAGGCTTTCAGGAGATGGTACATCAGGCATTTGATCTTGATGTTCAAAACCTTCTTGTCGTAACTGAAAGGATGCAGAAAAATTAAAAATGGGACGACCTTTCTGAATAGCAACCACTCGTCTGGTGGTAAAACTACCTCCATCTCGAATCGTATCTACTTCATAAATAATGGGAATCGTTTTATCTCCTGGTAAAATGAAATAACAATGAAACGAATGCGCCTGCCGATCTTCTGGGACTGTTTTTGCTGCTGCGCTCAATGCTTGCGCCATTACTTGACCTCCGTAAACGATCGGGCTTCCAATATCTAAAGTTTGACCACGAAAAAGTTTAGTATCAATCATTTCTAATTGAAGTAATTCTAATAATTCCGTCGTTTGAGTAGCAAGGGATGCCATTTTAATTATTTTTGTAAAGCTCGTCCAACATATTATTAACAATAGGGCGATCAATCACCCCGACTAATCGTCCTTCTCGTATTACAGGTAAAATACTATAGCCTTTATCTTGAATACGATAGATTAAATTTTTCAAAGGTTCCGTACTTTGGACAAATTCAAAGGTTGGGCTACTATATTTTTGAATAGGAGCATAAAAATCTTGTTGTTTTTGGGCTTCTTCTAGAAACTCACGATGCAAGACTCTATTTATTTTCCCATCTTCATTTTCAATTAAAAAGCTGGCTTCTTTTCCAGCAGCAGCTATTGAAACTGCCTCTTGAATTAAATCATTTCCTTTAAAAACTGTAAAATGAGATCGTGCAATATCTCCTGCTGTTTGTTGGCTTAAAATAGTCTCAATCTTCACATTTTTATATTCCATCATCGCTTGATAAAACACAAATATACCTACAAACACTGTGATGATTTGATAGTTGTAAGCCGCATAAATTATCAATCCAATTGCTAAAATTTGTCCTAATCGAGCTGCGATAAACGTAGCCGTTTGTCTACTAATTTTTAAGGATAATAATGAACGAAAGATACGTCCACCATCCATAGGAAAAGCAGGAATTAAATTAAATACCGCTAATGCTAAATTGATAGCAAAAAGCATAGGCACGATCAAAGCGGCATCGCTTCCAATTGACATTCCCCGTTGATTAAACAACCACAATAAGTTGTCAAAAGCGTAATTATCCACAAAAAAATAAGGAGATAAAATAATGAGAATTGCAATATTGACCAATGGCCCAGCAATCGCAATATAAAATTCTTCCATTGGATTATCTGGCAATCGCGCCAAGCGAGCCACTCCCCCAATCGGTAAAATAATAATATCTTGCGTTCTTACTCCAAAACGACGAGCTGTTAGCGCATGCCCATATTCATGCAAGATCACACAAAAGAACATACTAAAGATAATCGCACCCACAATCAACATAAAAGAAATACTTCCTGATGTCGTAAAGGCTGCATAGCCTGCTATTAATAATAATAAGCCAAAAGACCAATGTACCAGCACTGGAATTTTTGCAAATGTACCTATATGAAGTGTTCCTTTCATCTAAAAGAATAAACGTGAAAAAGAGACAGAAGGTTGTATATAAAAAGGAAAGCGAAGATTCCTGTAAAGAACCCTCGCTTAATAATTGGTTTTACCTATGTTCTAAATTTTCTTTAATTACACATTTGCTGTATTGGGTAAAATTGGAGCATACATTTCCCCTTTCAAAATAGAACGAGAAATCACCATTTTCTGAATCTCAGATGTACCTTCATAGATTTGAGTAATCTTTGCATCCCGCATCAATCGTTCTACATGATATTCTTTTACAAAGCCATAGCCTCCATGAATCTGTACAGCTTCTACAGTTTGTTCCATTGCAACTTTTGAAGCATATAATTTTGCCATAGAACTCGCCATATCATAATTCATTCCTTGATCTTTCAGCCAAGCTGAACGATACACTAATAGTCTCGCCGCCTCAATCTCCGTTGCCATATCCGCTAATTTAAAAGCAATGGCTTGATGCTTACTAATAGGTACGCCAAAAGCCGTTCGTTCTTTGGAATATTGCGTTGCTAATTCGTAGGCTCCTGCCGCACATCCAAGTGCTTGCGCAGCAATACCAATTCGTCCACCAGAAAGGGTTTTCATGGCAAATTTAAATCCAAAGCCATCTTCTCCAATACGATTTGCTTTCGGCACTTTTACATCATTATACATAATGGTGTGGGTATCCGAAGAACGAATCCCTAATTTATCTTCTTTAGCTCCAATAACGACTCCATCCCAAGAAGTTTCTACAATCAAGACATTAATTCCTCGATGCCCTTTTTCAGGATTAGTTTGTGCAATCACTAAATGAACACTGGATGTTCCTCCATTAGTAATCCAGTTTTTCGTTCCATTTAACAGATAATAATCACCCATATCAACAGCTGTAGTTCGCTGTGAAGTAGCATCACTTCCCGCTTCAGGTTCAGATAAACAAAATGACCCCAACCATTCTCCCGTTGCTAATTTTGGTAAATAGGTCGCTTTTTGCGTTTCATTGCCATATTCTTGTAAGCCCCAGCATACGAGTGAATTATTAACAGACATCACCACAGAAGCCGAATTATCAATCTTGGAAAGTTCTTCCATTGCTAAGACATAAGAAAGCGTATCCATTCCACCACCACCATATTGTGGATCAACCATCATACCTAGGAAACCCAACTCCCCCATCATTTTGACTTGTTCTGTTGGGAATTGCATTTTGGAATCACGCTCAATCACGCCAGGTTTTAATTCATTTTGTGCAAAATCTCTGGCAGCTTCTTTTACCGCTAATTGTTCTTCAGTTAGGTGAAATATCATGGATAAGGTCTTATTTATTGAATAACATATCAAACTGTTGATACGTTGGAAGATTGGTTTTGTTGAGGATAAATGTAGTGTTTTATAAGTTTTAGCGAAAATACGCTATTTTGAGAGAAGAAGGAAATTTGAACGTGTTTAAAGTTAAAATCCCGTTAATATCTTTAGAATAGTATAAAATAAGAAGACTTAATCTGTTCTAATCCTTATAGAAGATACAACCAATTCCTATTCAATTTGTATCTTTAAGGTACATTTATGAGAAGAGAAGGAATTTCAATTAATTAAATTTCTCTTTTTAGCTAGAATATTAATCGCAGTTTATGCAGATGTTACGATATATTTTGGGAATCTTATCCATCGCCGTTTTAAGTCTAAGTGCTTATGCGCAAGAGGATACGACCTTAGTTCAATTTTCAGGAATGGTGCTCGATGGTTCAAACGAACAACTCTATCCTGTACCTTATGCCAATGTTTTAGTCAATAATGATGGACGGGGCACCTATTCCGATTTAAAGGGATTTTTCTCTATCGTTGCTCGTAAAGGACAAACCATTACCTTTTCTGCGATTGGATATGAAAATGTAGAATTAGTCATTCCAGATACGCTTCAAGATGATCGTTATTCAATCGTACAATTAATGACACAAGATACCATCAATCTACCCGAAGCGGTTATCTTTCCTTGGCCCAGCCGAGAACATTTTAAACTTGAATTTCTCGCCATGGATGTCACCAGCGAACTACAAGAACGTGCGGTAGAGAACCTCGCTGAACGAACCCTTTCTCGTATGCGCGAAGAAGTCGTCTATGATGGTAATGAAAATGCAGACTATTACATGCGTCAGCAAGCTCGTAACTACTATCATATTGGACAAACTCCACCCATGAATATCTTTAATCCTTTTGCTTGGAAACAGTTTTTTGAGGCTTGGAAAAATGGGGATTTTAAAAAGAAAAAGAAACAATAATTTTGTTGAGATCGCTTCGCTGAGAGAAGAGAGATCGTGCGCTACGCTTACTGCGAGAATAGAGATGTCTCTCTTCTCGCAACTCACGAAGTGAGTGGTCTCTTCTCTCTCAGCGAAACGGTCTATCTCCAGAAATGACCAACAATTGACGCAAAACTACCATTCTACTCTATTTATCTTTCCTTATCTTTGTGCTTTCACTCATTGGGGTGCCTACTTTCTAGTTCAATGAAAATCAAAATGACAATTAAAATTAAATTGTTATCATTCTAAATTTCACATTGAATTGAAACGGCTGAGATTATACCCATAGCACCTGACCCAGGTAATGCTGGCGCAGGGAGACAGGGACGGATGTTCTATTATTTTAGATTGATAAAATCATAGACTTCCGCAAGAGACAATATAAAACAGACACGAACCCCTCGTTGCCTGTTATTGTTTCAGCTTTTTATTTTAATCTTTTTTATGAAAAAATTACTACTCTTTTTTATCTGTGTATGGATAGGGCAACTTTCTTATGCTCAAAACATACTTTCAGGAACGGTTCTAGATGCCAATGACGAGCCACTTCCAGGAGCAACGGTTAGTTTATTGGACACTGATCGAATCACCGCAACTGATGCTGATGGTTTCTTTTTATTTCAACGCCTAGAAAAAGGTATGTATACCCTTGAAGTAAATTATGTTGGCTTTCAAGCATTAAACCAAACTATCAGTGTAGATGGACGTACCGACGTAGATTTATCCTTAAAAGAAGATACCTATACTACTTCAACAGCGGTAGTAAGTGCTACACGTGTACGAGCAGATGCGCCTGTGACACATTCCAATTTATCAAAAGAAGAATTGGAGAAAAATAATCTGGGACAAGACGTTCCTTTCCTTCTAAAATGGTCGCCATCTTTAGTGGTGACTTCTGATGCAGGTGCTGGAATTGGCTACACGGGTATTCGTGTACGAGGAAGTGACCCAACCCGTGTGAATGTAACCATCAATGGTATTCCGTTGAATGATGCAGAATCACAAGGCGTGTTTTGGGTAGATTTACCTGACTTTGTGAGTTCTACGGATGATATTCAAATCCAACGTGGTGTTGGAACATCTACCAATGGCGCGGGCGCATTTGGTGCAACAATTAATTTATCTACTAGCCAAAAAAATGACGAATTTTATTTACAAACCGATCATAGTTTTGGGTCATTTAATACCTATAAAGGGAATGTTCAATTTGGAAGTGGCTTATTAGGAAATCGTTTCACTATAGATGGTCGTTTGTCGCATATTCAATCAGATGGATACATTGATCGAGCTAGTTCAGATTTAGATTCTTATTTCTTTACGGCTGGCTATTGGGGTGATAATAATAGCTTGGTATTTAATGCGTTTTCTGGGCATGAAGTCACCTATCAAGCATGGAATGGCGTACCTCAACAATATGGCGATATTGACAGTCTGAGAACGTTCAATACAGCAGGAATGGAAAGAGCAGATGAACCACATGACAATGAAGTGGATGATTATACGCAATCGCATTATCAATTGATTTATAATCAAGGTTTAACCAATGATTGGAATTTACAAACGGCTTTGCATTATACGCGTGGAAAAGGCTTTTTTGAACAATATAAAGCAGCGCAAGATTTAGCCGATTATGGCATTTCTCCTGCTGGTACTTCTGATTTAGTTCGTCGTAGATGGTTAGATAATCATTTTTATGGATTAACGTTTTCTTTGCAACGAGCAGTAGACAATTTGGATGTAACAATAGGTGGAGCTGCGAATAATTATCTAGGTCGTCATTTCGGAGAAGTGATAGAATCAGCACGAGATGATGATTATGATACGCCTCCTATTTACTATGACAATGATGCAGTGAAATTTGATGCCAATATTTATGCGAAAGCCATTTATCAAATCAATAGTACTTGGAGTGCGTTTGGAGATTTACAATATCGCTATATTAATTACCAATTTACAGGTTTAGATGCAGAGGCAAATCCTTTAGATCAGACTGATCAATTGAATTTTGTGAATCCTAAAGCTGGTTTGACCTATACGATTTCTAATAATGCTCAATTCTATGGATTCGTGGGGGTCGCACAGCGTGAACCCAATCGAAATGATTATACCGAAACGAGTTTAACTAGTCGTCCTGAATCAGAATTTATGGTCGATTATGAATTGGGCTATCGTTTTCAAAATGCTAAAACTCGTCTGAGTGCAAATGGTTATTTTATGGATTATACGAATCAATTAGTGCTCACAGGACAACTCAATGATGTAGGAGAATATAGCCGTGTAAATGTAGCCGATAGTTATCGTTTAGGGATAGAATTAGAAAGTGCATTTGCTTTAACGGATGATTTCACCTTAGCTGCCAATGCTACTTTTAGCGATAATAAAGTAGGAAATTTTACGGAATATATTGACAATTGGGATACTTGGGGACAAGAAACCATTGAACATTCCAATACCAATCTTGCCTTCTCCCCTGCTGTGATTGCAAGTGCTAGTTTGAGCTATAATTTGTTGTCTAATGTAGATAATCAAAACTTAGAGATTAGTTTACTCAATAAATACGTTGGTAAACAATACATTGATAATACCTCTAATGAAAATACCACACTTGATCCTTATTTCTATAGTGATTTTCGAGTGCGTTATGAATTGAATACCAGTTTCTTAAAACGAATTGCGGTGACGCTTTTAGTGAGAAATGTATTTGATGCTCAATATAGTGCGAATGCTTGGACGTATCGTTTTCAATCAGAAGCTTATAATCCTGTACCCGATGATCCGTATGCAGCAAGTGAGGGTGGGAATATCTATAATTTAACGGGACTTTATCCACAGGCAGGACGTAATTTCTTGCTTGGATTGAGTTTGCGGTTTTAATCCTACACAAAGCAAATGTTCATAGTAGCATATTGCCATTATGAACATTTGTTTTGCGTAAATGGAATTTCACTTATTTTGATAATTCATCTTTTTCTGAATTTTCCTTATGCTCTATATTTTTCACCCTAGCTTCGAGCTTTTCTAGTAATTTGAAGCCTAATTGAAGTTGATTTATTCTTGTTTCCTGTACTAGATGTTGTTCTTCCAATCTTTCAATAATTTTTTGTTGTTCTTTGATCGCTTCTAGCAAGATTGGGGTTAATTTTGAATAATCTACATACAAATAACCTTCTTCATCTTCATTTACTAAATGAGGAAAGACTTTTTGTACTTCTTGCGCAATGACTCCATATTCTATTCCATTTTTCCATACTTTATCTTGAAATTCCTCCTGTTTCCATTCATGGCTCACTCCATTTATTTTCTTAATTTTATTAAGTGCAGCAGCAATAGGTTTTATATTTTTTTTGAATCTCAAATCTGAACAAGCACTGAGTGTACCAGTATAACACAAATCTCCATTGATGGTAACTTCATCCGTATCAAATTCTCCATAGATAAGTGGAGAAGACGAATTAGAATTTTCTATATACAATTTATCACTACCTAGCTCAAAAAATCCTGCTGTATATCCAATAAATATGTTTCCTTCACCAGATGTATTTTCTGTACCAGCAAAACTTCCTACAAGCGTATTTTTACTCCCTATTGAATTTCCAGACCCTGCACTATTTCCAATATAAATATTACTTTGCCCTGTCGTATTTTCTGCACCAGCAAACATTCCTATAAAAGTATTTTGAAAACCTGTTGTGTTTGATTGACCCGATAAAGCACCTAAAAAGGTATTATTCGCACCAGTTGTAGTTTGTTTACCTGAAGAGTTACCTATAAATGTATTAAGACTACTAGTTGTATTTTGCTGACCTGCGAAGGCTCCCAAGAATGTATTTTGAAAACCCGTCATATTCTGTTGACCTGAGAAGACTCCCACAAAGGTATTTTGAAAACCCGTCGTATTTAGAGTACCAGAGAGACTTCCTATTAATACATTACTATTTCCATCATTTAAATTTAGCTTTCCTTCAATTTTGGCATCTTGATCACAAACATCTAATCCATAATTATACTGTGCATTTAGATTGGTAAGAATTAGAAAGAAGGAAATTGAAAATAATGTTAAAAAGGTTAGACTTACTTTTTTCATGTTAAAATCTGTTTTATGGTTAAAAAAATTAGCTAATCATTTTTCTAAGCATAAAAGTAGATATTAATTTATAATTAAAATAAATATATATGTATTAAATCTGAAGGTAAACTGTCATAATTAAAAAGATAGAAATGTGAAGCAGAAGTTTATTCCCTTACCAACTCTATCTCCACTCTTGTTTTCCATAAGTCTTTATCGGTAGTATTGTATTGGCGTTCGTACCAGAGTCCATCATTGATTTGAAGGAATAAACTATCATTGATAAATTGGTAAACGTATTTTTGATTGGCATAGAAATAAGCACAATCAGCAGTAGGTGGACAATGATCTTTCTCTTCTATAAAGTGAAGACTATCTGTTCCAATCAATTGAATAGCACCTTCCGTAAAACCGCCTTCATATTTTCCATTTTCGATGACTAATGCTGCCAAAAAAGTGTCTAAGCCTTCCGAATAAGTCGTATCTGGCTCGGTATCAAAATTTTGAATATCAATACGTTCGTATTCATAAATGTATTGTCCTGTATAAGTACCGTCTAAATTTTCAAGTGCTGATTCTTGTTTACAATAGGAAAATAAAATCGTTATGCTTCCTAAAAAGATAAGTTGTTTTAATACAGACATGGGATTTAAGGAATTGATGTATTAGGATAGACGGCGTAACGATTGAGAAAGGTTGGGTTAGCAAAAAAGAAAAACCCTTTTTGCGACAGTGCCACAAAAAGGGTTAACATATGAATAGACAAAACGAAATTATTCTATCCTATAGGTTTAGAAGCAGTATTCATTAGCAGCGATACAAGTATCTGCTACTAGACGACGATCACGTTTTACATTAGTTGGTGTATAATTCGTGAATCGTTTTAAGCCCATTAAAAGGGTCTTTAATAAGTCGCCTTCTGCAAAAGATACTAAGGCATCGGTTGCATTTTTGTGCATGCGCGCTGTAGCATCTGTAATGAATACTTTCAAAATAGCATCATACACTTCTTGTGCAATCGCTTTTTCTTTACCCGCTAATTTCTGAACACGTAATAATGTAGATTCTGCTAAATACACATCGGTCATCATATCCGCGATATTCATCAAGATTTCTTGATCTTTTTTAAGGTTCAATTTACCTTCCATTTGCATTTTAGCCGCAGCTCCTGCTACCATTAATAATGCTTTTTTGAAATCTTTTACGGCTTTGATTTCCTCGCCATACGCGCCTTCCTCTTTTCCAAAACTTGGCATAGAAGCCAATTCTTTTTGTACTTCCCAAGCTGGTCCAACGATATCTAAATCACCTTTCAACGCACGTTTGAACAACATATCTACCATAATCATACGATTGATTTCGTTGGTTCCTTCATAAATTCGAGAGATACGAATATCACGATAGGCTTGTGCGATAATATTTTCTTCGGAGAAGCCCATTCCACCATGCACTTGTAGCATTTCATCTACCACATACGTACCAATTTCAGAACCCGCTACTTTTAAGATGGAACATTCAATTGCATATTCTTCTGCGGAAATTAATTTTGCTTCTTCAAAACTTTTACCATCTTCTTTTAAATCAGTAATCATATCTTGAATCAAATTAGAGATACGATAAGTCGCTGCTTCTCCTGCAAAAAGTTGAATCGCCGATTCTCCAATTTTATATTTAATTGCGCCAAAATTAGAAATTGGCACTTTAAATTGGATACGCTCATTGGCGTATTGGATACCATGACCTAAAGTACGTTTGGTACCTCCTAATGCCATTGCTCCTAATTTAAAACGACCTACATTTAATACATTAAAAGCTATCAAATGACCTTTTCCTATTTCACCTAAAAGATTTTCAGCAGGCACTTTAACATTCTCAAAGAATACCTGACGAGTAGAAGAACCTTTAATTCCTAATTTCTTCTCCTCTGCGCCAAGCGTCATTCCTTCAGCTCCCTTTTCTACAATGAATCCTGTAAATTTATTTCCACCAATCTGAGCAAAAACAATAAATACATCTGCGAATCCAGCATTAGAGATCCACATTTTTTGCCCATTTAGGATATAGTGTGTTCCATCTTCTGAAAGATCTGCACGTGTTTTTGCCGCTAAGGCATCCGAACCAGAACTAGGTTCTGTTAAACAATAAGAAGCTTTTAATTCCCCGTTAATCAAACCCGGTAAATACTTTTGCTTTTGTTCAGGTGTACCAAAATATAAAATCGGCAACATACCAATTCCTGTATGCGCCGCATAAGTCGTACTAAATGAACCTGAAGGACCAAATGCTTCTACGATAACCGTATTCGTATTCGTATCCATTGCCATTCCACCATATTCTTCTGGCATGTGGCTTCCTAATAAACCTAAGTCAGCTGCTTTTTCTAATAAGGTAGCTGCGATATCATCTTCTTGTTTTTCAATTTTTTCATTATTAGGATATAGTTCCGTTTCTAAGAAATCTTGAATCATACCACGAACCATCAATTGTTCTTCATTCAAATCTTCAGGTGTGAATGTGTTTTCAACGGTCGTATCTTTAATGATAAACTCTCCTCCTTTCAGTGCGTCTTGTTTGAGATTATATTCTGGATTCTTTGTCATTATAAAAATATTATATGGAATTTTTAGAAATAGCGAATTTTCGCTACAAATATAGGGAGTAGAGTTGATATTGTAAAGGAGAAATAGCGAAAATTCGCTATTTTTTAGCAATTAAGTGTCTTTTTCTTTGAATTTGAAAGAATATTAGGAATTAGAAGGGAAAATGAAATATTATTTGGTACTGTTAAAAAGAAACAATCTTTATACCAAAATAGCATGTTACGATAGAAAAAAGAGGACGGATAGATTGTGAATATATTTTACCGAAATACTTATCTATTTTACTCTTCACACTGTTTTTATAGTTCGAATTAGGTCAAAATCACTTATAATTCTATACATTTATACTCGGCGCGGTTTAATTTTGTAATTTTCAAAATCAAATTAAACCGCGTCGGTATATACCGTACACGAGGTAAAATAAATTTCAAAACCACTTGTTTGCCTGCTATTTAACAAGCAGTTTTACCTTGTGTCGCGTATAGCTTTAATAAAATAATCGTATGACGACTAATAGTCGGCTCACGAAAACAATTTCAAGGAATGAAAATACTAATGGTTTGTTTGGGGAATATTTGTCGCTCTCCTTTGGCAGAAGGGATTTTACACCATAAGGTGAAGGAAGCCGGCTTAGATTGGGAAGTCGATTCTGCGGGAACGGGCTCGTGGCATGTGGGTAATTTACCCGATCCGCGCTCTCAACAAGTCGCCGCCAAATATGGGATTGATATTACTGGACAACGCGCTCGGCAATTTGTCGCCAATGATTTAGAGGAGTTTGATTTAATTTTTGCGATGGACAGCGCCAATTATCAAAATATATGTCGATTGAGTAGTTCCGATGCGCAAAAAGAGAAAGTGGAGATGATTATGAATTTGGTACAACCCAACTTTAACCAAAGTGTACCTGATCCCTATTGGGATGACAATGGTTTTGAGCAAGTTTATCAAATGTTAGATGAAGCGTGTGATCGTTTAATTGAAAAATATAGCTAATGTCAGGATTAATGACTCGCCTCGTCACTGCTATTTTCTTTGTGGCGATTGTTTTAGGAGGAATCTATACCAACCAATTCACCTTTGGTATTTTATTTTTGGTGGTGACCATGCTTTGTTTATGGGAGTTTTATCAATTGACGTTTAATACAACGAAAAAACTGTGGTACAAACTCTTTGCTGTATTAATTGCTGCCTATCCCGTTTATTTGTGTGGTTTTTTGAGTATTCACTATCATGATGCCCCTGAAATAACTCTTCCTTTGGGGCTATCCATTTATATTCCTTTATTATTTATCCCTTTTTTAATAGAATTGTTTGGAAAAGCCAAAGCCCCATTTACCAATTTGGGTTGGTTGTATGGCGGCATGGTCTACATTTCTATCCCTTTTTGTTGTTTGATGACGATTGCGTTGCAAGAAGGACAGTATTTTCCCAATCTTGTTTTTGGAATCTTATGGTTGATCTGGACGAATGATACTGCTGCATATTTGATTGGTTCGATGATTGGAAAAACGCCTTTATTTCCTCGTATTTCTCCGAAAAAAACATGGGAAGGCTCAATCAGTGGGGTGATTGTCACTATTTTAATGGCGGTAGGATTGAGCTATGTTTTTACGGAATTGGCGATGCCTGAATGGATGATTATTGCGGTATTAGTCGCTATTTTTGGTTCAACAGGAGATTTGGTAGAATCAATGTTGAAAAGAAGTTTGGGCGTAAAAGATTCTGGAAAGTTACTACCAGGGCACGGCGGTTTCTTGGATCGTTTTGATGCTTTTATTTTTGTATTGCCTTTTGTGGCGGCTTATTTGATGTTAATTCGCTTGTTTTAACTGTTTTGGACAGTTGCTTCAATCCAATCTAATTTTTACATACTTGATCAATCGTTTGTCTTCCAAATGCATGTATTCGTAATGTGTTTTAAACTCCAATTCTGGAATAGGAAGTGGCTTAGAATAGATGTCATTATCCTGATAAATTATTTCAGCATGCGGATATTCGGCTAATGCTTCTAAGGTATATTCATACAATTCAGGCGAATCTGTTTTGAGATTGATGATACTTCCCTTGGGCATTATTTTACGATACTCTTCCAAAAAACGAGGAGAAGTTAAACGGCGGTTGGCTTTACTTTTACGCAAAAAAGGATCGGGAAAGGTAATCCAAATTTCTTGTACTTCGTCTGTTTCAAAAAAATGTTCAATCAATTCGATACGAGTACGAAGGAAGGCGGCATTAGTCAAATTACGTTGTAACGCCTTGGTCGAGCCTTTCCAGATACGCGCTCCTTTAACATCTACACCGATAAAATTGCGATTGGGATACATGGCTGCTAGTTCGAGGGTATACTCCCCTCCCCCACAAGCCAATTCTAGCGTGATAGGATGATCGTTTTTGAAATGGATTTCATTCCATTTCCCTTTTAAATCAATAGATGTACCATTCTCTCCTACTAACTTGGGGTCTTTAGGTGTGAAATTTTCAAAAACATTTGGATAGGAAAGAATATCAGCGAATTTCTGTAACTTATTCCGTTTACTCATGCTATAAAGTCGTATCTAATTTTGCGTACAAAGATAGGATAATTTAAAGATACCTCAATTTAGAGTATGTCTAAATTTCTATCAACTGAAAACCAATATTTTATGAACCTATCGTTGAAAAAGCCTGCTTATTTAGCTCGCTAAACGCGCATTTTTTTCTTAGCTAGAACCCCGCCTGCCGTTGCTTAATATTGAGGCGGGCAGGCATAAACTCTTGATTTTCAAAATAAAATAAATTTTAGACATACTCTTAAAATAGAAAAAGCTCTTCCCATTAAAGGAAAGAACTTTCTCTATTTATTCTTTTGATCAAAGGATTATTTTTTGTCTAATTTCTTTTGAATCGCCAGTACATACTCTACCGTTACATCAAAGGTGCTTGCAATCTGGGCTACAGTAAGCAAACCTGATTCTAAAAGACTTGTAATGCGTAGGTCTTTTTCTTCATTTCGACCTTCATTTTGTCCTTCTTGATGTCCTCTTTTATATAGACCGTCTTTTCTAATATCAAACGAAACTGGCATGGTTTCAATTATTTTAGTGGTTATATCTTGTAAATTACGTAATCTCGATAGAATAATCAACTGTGTTAAGTATTTTGTTAATTCTTCTTCGGAATTGCATACTGTTTTAAGTTGTGTAATCAATAAACGCAAAACAGACTCGGTTCGTTCCCGTTCATATTGACTTAATAAGGCTAAAACGATAACTTCAGGTACTTGAGAGCTTAGTAAGGCTGTTGTATCGAGCGCATGTAGGTTAATCAAAGTAAAACCAGTATACGTTTCCTCTGGTGGAACATGCGTTTTCATTTTAGGGATACCTGTTCCGAGATAGATCACTACATGCTGAATAGGTAATTTATATTTTCGATACGCCAGCCCGTGATACTCTGCCATTCGATAGAGCATCGTTTTGTCATCTCTAGTTTGAAATTCGATGTGTAGTAAAAAAGTTTGCTCTTCTTGTGTTAAAATTTGATAGAAAAAATCCATTTCGCGCTCCATCGTCTTCGCTATTTTCTGAGGTAAGGGCTTAAATGATTTGATTTGCACTTTTAATTCTCGTTCAATCAAAGGAATAAAAATGGTCTCTGCATTCTCTTTGAAGATTCGATCATATACATTGCCTTCTCGTTTCTGCTCTTTTGCCATAAAGGAGTTGTGATTTTTTCTAGCTATAAATCTTGAATTTTTATTTTAATAATTCACTGAAACAACCTCTTATAGAAGTAGTATCTCTTTAGAAAAGGAAGTTCGTAAAAGTATAAAAGTTCTAGAATTAATTTTCAGAAAAACAAAAATTGATTTAAAAAACTAAGATAGAACGCGAATGCTAACTAACAATCTCTTATTTTTGCACTTCTTTAAGCAATTTTAAAAGAAAAAATTGTATATCGCCAGAAAGCACAATACTTAACAATATTAAAGAGTACCACAAATGTATCGTCTTATTCTTCTTTCTTTTATCCTTTTGAGCTACGGGTCACTTGCTGCGCAAGATATGGGCTATGGCTTTAAAGCTGGATTAAATTTTTCAACTTTTCAGGGCCCTAGCGAGCAAGATGCAGCAGGTATGGATTTGGAAAATTCGCGCTTGATTACAGGATTTCATATTGCAGCTATTATTAATTTTAAATTTACTGATCTTTTTGGCGTCCGTACTGAAATTGGATTTTCTCAAAAAGGAAATCGAATGACTTTTGCAGGAGATTCCTACCAACGTTTCATTAGTACTGGTGATGTAGAAGTGAATACTGTAGGTTTAAAAAATATATCGCTCAATGTTACCAATGCCTATATTGATGTTCCAGTATTAGCCTATGTTCGAGCGACAAATTGGTTAGAAGTTTCTGCTGGTATAAATGCAGGCTTTTTGGTGAATTCAACGGGGGCTGGCGAGTTAGAATATACCTTCAACGAAAGCAATACTTCTTTAGAACAAGTAATTATTGAGTTAGAACACAACTATAGAGATGATATTGGAGGGGGGGCTCGTACAGATGAAACTACAGCAGGTATTATTAAAGGTTTTCCTACTGAAATTCCTCGATCTTTAGGGGCGTATTATGATTTTCCTTTAGGTTCAGAAAATCGCCTTTATAATATTGTTGATTTTGGTTTAAATGCAGGTGTTAATTTGTACTTAAATCAAGGGCTTTCCCTTGGTCTTCGAGCAAATTATGGACTTGCCGATGTTACCAATAATGAAGTAGATGCCAATAAATCTATGCTTGATGCTGATAATCAACTCATCTTTGTAGATGATAAAGACACGAATTTATCTTTCCAAGTATCTATTGGTTTTTCTTTTTAATCATCTTTAAGTAAGCATTAATTTTTCTCATGAGATACTTTTTATCTATCTTTATTTGTGGCTTAGTTTGTTTTAATATGAATGCGCAAGATTCAACGCTACCCTTTCATCAAATCCCTGAAGCACCTGAATCCTACACCGCTGAACATGTTGTAGCACGTATGGTTGATGGATTGGGGTATCGCTATTATTGGGCAACAGAAGGATTACGAGTAGAAGACTTAGCGTATGAACCAGGGAATGATGGGCAGAATGTAAAGGCGGTTTTAAAGCACTTATATGGCTTGTCTTTAACGATCAAAAATTCGGTTAATTCTACACCAAATATTCGTCCTTTACCCAATGAAGAACTTCCATTTGAAGAATTACGTGCACGTACATTAAAGAATTTAAAAGCAGCAAGTGATGGTTTTCGTGAGATGAAGAAGAAAGGTCTAAAAAAATCTACAGTTATTTTTCAAAGAGGAGAACGAACATCCGAATTTCCTTTTTGGAATATGCTCAATGGCCCAATTGCTGACGCCATTTATCACACAGGACAAATTGTAAGTTATCGCCGTTCTTCAGGAAATCCTATTAATCCGAAAGTAAATGTATTTATGGGAAAAACCAGAGAATAGTTTTTTGACCGATATTAGGTTTAAAAATTAGATTATAGGTTTTAATGTTAAAGAAATGAATTATAGGTTTACAATATTACTGCTTTTTATTTGTGGCATGCTTAGTGCGCAAAAGATGACAGGATCAGAAGTCTTAGCTAAGTCCATTGAATATCACGATCCGAAAGGAAAATGGTATAAGGCAAAACTTAAATTATCCTTTGAAGAAAGCCGACCAAATGGCAGTGCAGATACCACTTTAGTACAGTTTAAAAATAGAAAGAACTACTTTCAAATGACCCAATTGAGAAATGGAGAAGCTGTCGTTCGTGAAGTTAAAAATGGAAACTGTGCTTTTGAAATCAATAAAGAAGAAGAAATTTCCAAACAACAACAACAAACCTTCCAATTGAATTGTCCTCGCACTAAAATGATGCATAACTACTATTCTTATCTTTGGGGCTTACCTATGAAATTGCAAGATGAAGGTACTATCATTGATCCTGAAGTTTGGGAAGTAGAGTATGAAGGAATTGCTTGTTACTCCTTTAAAGCAACTTATCAACCAAAAGTAGGAAAAGACACTTGGTACTTTTTTGTGGACAAAACAAATTTTAGATTAGTTGGCTACCTATTTCACCATGATAAAGCAAAAAAAGATGGCGAATACATCACCTTAGAAGGCGAAGAACGTTTTAAGAAAATTCGCTTTCCTAAAACTCGAAAATGGTATGTCAGCTCTTCTGATAAATACTTAGGTACAGATAAATTATTAGGTAAAGAAGAAATAAAATAAACACAATTTAACACCTATAATAAGTTTTTCTATCCACCGTTTTAGTAAGGAAGATATTTTAATACTTTTCAAAACTAAAACACAATGAAAAAGAACGCCTTCTTTATTTTATTCGCGCTTGCCTGTTTCCAACTCACTGCCAATGCTTCTACAGCAATAACAACTAATTCTATTACAATAGAAAAAACGGAACATTCCAATCCTATTTTAGATATTAAAACGCTTGAAGTTGGACAAATTATTCAATTAACCCAAGTCCATTTTGAAGCAGATGCGTTCATTGTAAATGAAAATGCAAAACCTAGCTTAAACAAACTCGCTCAATTTTTAATGGATCATCCTAATGTTTCCATTGAAATTGGAGGACATACCAATGCAATACCACCTTCCGATTATTGTGAACAATTATCGACTCAACGAGCTCAAGCTATACTAAATTATTTAGTTACGAATGGCGTAAAAGAAGAAAATGTTTCTGCCAAGGGTTATGGAAAATCCCGCCCCATAGATTTGAATACTACAGCTGAAGGGAGAAAAGCCAATCAACGAGTAGAAATCAAAATTTTAGCAATAGACTAGGGGGGTCAATAAATTAGAATTGACGAGTATCCAAGGGAACATGTTCCCTTGAACAAGTATAGTTTAGCCGTCATTTCATGTGTTTAAAAGAAAAAATTTATTTTCACACTACCATGATTTTGGTTGATATGGGTAACGTGCTTCGTAAAAAACTTTTACCATGTTTAAAATACGAGTGCGTAGGTCATCAATATTTTCTTTTTGAAGGGCAGAGATAAAGATATTATCGTGCTCAAATTCATTTTTGAGATTGGATTGTAATTCGCTGAGAATATCCGTTTTTACCTCTTCTTCCAAAAGTTCATCAAAATAACGTTCTCGATACAAATCCACTTTATTGAAAACCATTAGTGTAGGTTTGTCTTGTGCATCCAAATCTGCCAAGGTTTTATTAACCGTACGCACTTGATCTTCGTATTGTGGATGTGCCATATCTACTACATGGAGTAGAATATCGCTTTCCCGAACTTCATCAAGCGTAGATTTAAAACTCTCTACCAAATGTGTGGGGAGTTTTCGAATAAATCCAACCGTATCTGAAAGTAAAAAAGGGGTGGTTTCCATTACTACTTTTCGTACGGTGGTATCGAGGGTGGCAAAGAGTTTATCTTCCGCAAAAACTTCTGATTTACTCAGGAGGTTCATTAATGTCGATTTTCCAACATTCGTATAACCTACAAGGGCGACACGAATCATTTTGCCGCGTTGCTTGCGCCGTGTACGATTTTGTTGGTCAATTTTCTCTAATTTCTTTTTGAGTAAAGAAATTTTATCTCGTACAATACGCCGATCTGTCTCAATTTCTTTTTCCCCAGGCCCACGCATACCAATACCCCCGCGCTGACGCTCCAAGTGTGTCCAAAGTCCCCGAAGTCGAGGTAAGAGATAGAGCATTTGGGCTAGTTCAACTTGCGTTCGAGCTTGAGCAGTTTGAGCTCGGCTCGCAAAAATATCAAGAATCAAACTGGTTCGATCAATGATTTTCACTTTGAGGTGTTCTTCTAAAATGCCTACTTGTTTGCCCGACAAATCATCATCAAAGATGACCATATTGATCTGTTCATTTTGGTCAATATATTCTTTGATTTCTTCCATTTTACCTTTTCCTACAAAGTAGCGGACATCAGGATGCTTGAGTCGTTGTACAAATCGTTTCACCGTCTTCGCGCCTGCTGTGAGGGCAAGAAACTCCAATTCATTAAGATATTCCTTGACTTGTGCTGAAGTTTGATTGTGTGTGACGAGACCTACTGTTACGGCATATTCCAGTTCCTTTTTCAGTCCCGTTTTGGCTTTTTCGCCTAAATTCCATTCGTTTGCCATAAAAGTATTGTATTGATTAAAATAATAATTTTAAGTAGGTTCACCTAATTATTTGGTCAATAACTGCTTTTAAAATTCATCAAAAAATCGCGCATAACTTTCTTACAGTCAGTTATTTACTCTTTTTTTGATGAATGCAGTTATTCGACAAGCAAATAAGTTAGGCTACTTAGTTTCTTTGTTAAAATAAAACCAATTTCGCCTGTATTAGTAGTTGGGGCACGAATAATTAACACCCCTTACTTAACCACACAAAGGTACAAGTTGGTTCATGGAAATGAAAAAAAATAGAAAATAAGAATGCTTTGGTATAATTCTAGCTATATTTCAAACATCTATTAACAAATATAAACTTTATGAAAAGATCAGTTTTCTTTACCTTCTTTCTTGTTATTAGTCTAAATATTTTTTCTTCTAATACTATTCTATTTGGTCAGAATTTAGAGGTCTATAGTAGTACTGAATCTCCGCTCAACATCGAAGATTTGATTACAACTACCATCTCTGGTCCAGGTTTTGAGATTCTTGATATTAATTTTTGTGGTACCGCTGAATCCATGGGTTATTTTAGAAATGCTGAAAATGCCATTCAGATGGAACAGGGGATCATACTAACTACAGGTATTATAAAATCAAATGCTTTCTCCATGATCAATCCCGCAAGTGTTGAAGCTTCTGGTGATAATGGAAGTACAATATATGATGAAAATTTAGGGGAAATAGCAGGTTCTACACCTTTACATAATGTGGTGAAATGTGAAATTACATTTCGTCCAAGTAGTGATTTATTACAGTTCCAGTATGTATTTGCTTCTGAAGAATATCCAGAATTTACTTGCAACGCATTTAATGACCTTATTGGTTTTTTTATTTCTGGCCCTAGTCCCAACGGAGGTATTTACTATAGTGAAAATATTGCAATGATCCCAGACACTGATTTGCCCGTCAGTATTAATAATGTTCATAATGGAAATCCTAATCTTCAAGATTGCCCTCCTATCAATCCAGAATATTACAATGATAATAGTGCAAGTACAGATTTTATATTTGATGCTTATCTTGATGTTTTTGAAGCGAAAGTTGCTGTAATTCCAAACGAAGAGTATGTTCTTAAATTAAGCATTGCGGATGTGGGAGATAAAGAAAAAGATTCTGCTGTATTTTTAGGAAAAGGTAGTTTTATATCTACAACTACTGAAACTGTTATTCCTTTATCTGAAACGTCTATTGATGTCTTCCCAAATCCTACCAAAGGAGTGCTTTCCATAGAAAATATAGAAGCCGATCTTATAGAACTTTTTGATTACTCTGGTCAAAATGTAATGACGGTACAACATCCAAAACAATCATTGGATCTTTCTATGCTTGAAAAAGGGATTTATTTTTTAAAAATTGCAGCAAACAATCAAGTCTATTCTACTAAAATTGTAAAGGAATAATTATAGAGCGATTTTCCTAGCATAGTTTTGTAATGCCGCCCAATCTTTCTCGTAAAAATCACGTACTTTTTCAAGATCATTCGGAGCAATTAAAGGAGCTTTACCAATCATAGATTCAGGTAAAAAAATAGAACTGTACATTGTAGCGTAACAAGTCAACATCTTCGAGCGTCGCTTGATCCAATGTAGCAATCCGCGTTCTGCCTTCATATTGTCATAGCGAGGTTCTGTAAAAAATCGTTTAGCAACGGAACGAATAAATTTGAGTTGTTTATCAGTATAAGAAGTATGTACTGCCTTAGTGGAAACGCTTGCTTTTGAATAAGTTGATTTGGAATATTGGGCAATTTGATCTAAAAAAGCATACGTATCTTTTTTTAAATCTTCATGGAGCAGAACAAGAGGAGTTTCCCTTGTATATCGCTCTACGATTTCAATCTTAGGCATAAAAAGTGCTTGATCGGTTTTCCATAAACCTGTATTATGTTCTACATCAAAAAATTCGGAAAAACTTCGATAACCTCCATTTTTTACATAGCGCCGATATTGAGATGCCATCCACCCATCTTGCCGACGAAAGGCAATGATAACTTTTGTTTGTGGATAAACTTTGGTAAAACGAGCCAATTCATATTCCAATTGATTGTCAAATTCTCTTGAGACGAAATAACGAGCATGTTCTCCTCGATCAATAATCTCTTGAAAACGATGATACTGATTCGTCGGGAGATAGTAAATATCCTCCAATTTTGGAAAAAAAGCTTTTTGGAGATAAGTGGACGCCACTTTTCCTAAACCCACATGAAAATATATCTCAGGTCGTAGCACGAGTCAGAGTTTTTTGCATAATTTATGTCCACAATAGATCTATTTTGTATCATTGTGGAACAGCTAAAAATCAAAACTACGATATTATTTTAAAACCAACCAAGTCTACAAATCCTGTATCTTTACGATATGATGGAAAAAATAATCTTCTTACTTATAAGTGGTCTACTATTTTTGAATATTGCTTGCCAAAATGAATTACCCAAAATAGCTGAGGTCATTCCTGAAGAATTAATTGACCAAGAATTAGCAACAGAAGTGGAATTGATTTATAGTGATTCCGCTATCATCCGCGTGATCGTAATGGGCGATACGATGATTACCCATACCAAGAATAGATCAAATGCTGAACAAGAATTTCCTGCGGGTATCAAAGTCGATTTTTATGGCCCCAGTCGTCGCGTACAAAGTGAGCTCACCTCCAAATATGCAATTCGATATGAAGCTAAAAAGCAAATCGTCATACGAGATAGTGTAGTCTGGAAAAGTAAGGAACCTGAAATCTTAGAAACGGAAGAACTCATCTGGGATGAACGAGATGAAAAAGTATTTTCCAAACGATTTGTGAAAATCACCACGCCTGAAGATGTCTTCTATGGCTATGGATTTGAAGCCGATCAAGAATTCAAAAAATGGAAAATACTTGCTCCCATGGGTGAAATGCAACTCAAAGAATTAGGAGTTGAATAACATCTTTCATTAACTACTTTACCCTATTTTCTCTACTTTAAAGTCAATATTTTGTCCCTTCTTTAGCCATTGTATAAGGCTATAGGATTTATTCATTTATCATTTTTTGTCATTTTGTCACCTTTTTTTAATCAAAACTGTCTTTTTGTCATTTAAATATTACCTTTTTTAGCCAATTCGGCATAAAAAACGGCTTGGTACACCGATTGATCTACGAAAAGTGTTATTCAATTAAAAAAAACTTTTTAAAAATAATTTATCATGACATTTGTAAAAGTAGCCCCTAGAAAAACGTACCGAAGACCTAGTTTATGGAACAATGACTTAGATCGTTTTATTAACCAAGTCCTCCATCAATCCGTTAACGATTTATCCAAATCTTCAACTTTCGTAAAAAAACAACCGCTTGTAAACATACATGAACAAGCAGATGGTTTTGTACTCGAATTAGCCGCACCGGGTTTAAGTAAAAAGGATTTCGATCTTAACATTGAAAAAGATGTACTTACCATCAGCGCAGAAAAAGAAAGTACACTCAAAGAAGGCGATACGATCCGTAAAAGCGAATTTGATTACTTCAACTTCAAGCGAAGTTTCCGTCTTCCCAAAACAGTAAATTTAGAAAGCATTAAAGCTTCTTACAAAAATGGGGTATTAGCAATTCATTTACCCAAAAAAGAAGAAGCAAAAGAATTACCACCCCGTCAAATTGAAATCAAGTAAATCCCTTTATCCCAATAACCGACAATTAGCCGTAGTTCTCGGACTACGGCCCATTTTAAAATTTTAATAAAATATTTTCTTTGACAAATTGTGTGGAATGAAAAATATGAAGGCTTGAGAAATCTTTGATTTTAAGAGACAAAAATTTTGAAATTTCATTACAATCACAATTTACGTCAAAGAATCATAAAACGTAACTTTATCATGCATCATAAAACACAACATCAAGCAAAATCAATCTTTAATAATTTCTTCGACGAATTATTTAATACCAGCATCGGCGACATTGTCGGCGCAGATATGACGCAAACCTATCCTGCTACGAACATTATTGAAAATGAAACCCATTTCCAATTACAACTCGCTGTACCCGGTCTTCAAAAGAAGAATTTTCACATTGATTTAGATAAAAAGGTGTTAATCATTTCTGCTGAAAAAGAAGCAACAACAGATGAAAACACACCAAAATACAAGCGAAGAGAATTTAATTACACGAATTTTAAGCGAAAATATACTTTACCTGAATTGGTAAATACCGAGGCCATCTCAGCCAAATACGAATTAGGCATTCTAACCGTTAGTATCCCTAAAATAGAAAAAGAAACACCGATTAAACGTACCATTGAAATTAAGTAACCAAATCCGAGATTGGAAAAGTTAATATTCCGTCTTGTCCATCATATATTTTAGTTTTTCATTGTTAGTTAAGTTAACAAATAGAGTTTTCCAATGTCAACGAGAGGCTGTCCACTAAAGGATAGCCTCTCGTTTTTACCTCTTCATTTGTAAAGCAAACTAAGAATCTTTACCTTTAAAAACTAAAGACTCCAAAACAACGTTTTACTAAGACACTAAATTACAGCTTACATAAAGCTATAAATGTGAGAAAATGCCCGAAGTAGAAGTTATACAAGAACAACGTCCTAATCGATTTAAAGAAGCGATACAACTTCCTTTATTTTTCATTGCTATACTGTGGATTATTCATCTCCTTCAAGTCGCCTTGGATATGAAATGGGGCTTAGGCTTGGGGGTCAAACCGAATACAGTAGAAGGGCTTTGGGGAATTCTATTTGCGCCTTTACTCCATTCTGATTTTGCCCATTTATTATCCAATAGTGTGCCTTTATTGGTTTTGGGAACGATTATCCGATACTTTTATCCTACGGTTTTGGTTCGGAGTTTTGTGATGATCTACTTCCTAACGGGCATTATGGTGTGGTTATTGGCGGATGTACAATTTTCAATGGAAGCGGGCTTTTCTTTAGGCGATTATCCAAAAAATCGCTGGCACTTCGGGGCGAGTGGTGTCGTTTATGGCTTACTGGCTTTTGTGTTTTGGAATGGTATTTTTAGAAGAAGTTTACAATCTATTGTTCTATCCTTAGTGGTCATGGTTTTATATGCGGGCTATTTTGAAGGTGTTTTACCTAATCAAGAAGGCATTTCGTGGCAAAGCCATTTATATGGTGCTTTTGTGGGGATTTTCACTTCCTATTATTATCGAGATGAATGGGAACAAGAAGAGATGGATGGATTAAATAGTCGATCCTATACTGAAGAAGAAATTGATCATTCACAACGCCATTTTTTACCTAGAGATACCTTTGAAATGACCAAACGAGAACGCGCCCAAAAAGACGATACGGGTTGGATTAGCGATCGAACTTGGTAATTATCACTTTATCTTTATTAATCTTTCACCCTATGCAAGCCTCCATTGAAATAAGCATGTATCCACTCAATGCCGAATATGGTCCACCTATACTAGATTTTATTCATCGACTCAATCAGCATCCACAATTAGAAATTCGCACAAATACCATGAGTACACAAATTTTTGGAGAATACGATGAACTCATGCGCATTGTTCCAGCGGAAATGAAGACCACTTTTGAACAAGATAACACCGTTATTATGGTCATGAAAGTAATAAATGCTAACTTGCGTTAAAATAGCAGATTCATGCCAAAATATACCCACTTACTCTTTGATTTAGACAATACCCTTTTAGATTTTTCTGCGTCGCAAACCTTTTCTTTAGAAAAAGTATTTGCCGATTTTGGGACAACTTTTATAGAGAAATATCATCCCATTTACAATGAAATCAATCATGCTTGTTGGGAAGCTTTTGAACAAGGTAAAATGACACAGGATGTACTTCGTACCGAGCGTATGAAACGCTTATTGGAACGTTTACAATTGCCACATAATCCTGTTAAATTCAGTCAACAATATCAGTTCAACCTCAGTCAAACAAAATTCTGGGTAGAAGGGGCAAAAGAACTAATCGATCAATTAAAAGGACATTACGAACTCGTTCTCATCACCAATGGCTTAAAAGAAGTACAGCGACCTCGTCTCCAACGAACAGGTTTAATCGAGTATTTTTCTACGATTGTTATCTCAGATGAAATTAATGTCCCCAAACCTCAAAGCGCCTTCTTTGAGCATACGTTTGAGCAAATCAATCATCCACCAAAAGAAAAGGTCTTAGTAATTGGTGATACGTTGGGTTCTGATATTTTGGGAGGAAATAATTATGGAGTTGAAACCTGTTGGTTTAATCCTAAAAACAAAGTAATAAATCCTGCCATAACCCCCACTTATACCATTCAAAATATTAGCGCATTAACCGATCTTTTATCCTAAAAAAAGCTAATTATTTTTAAGGATAATTCCCTACCAACATCTTAGTATTTTTTCATTACTTTTTGGGAAAGCAATAGATTTTATTTAGCTTTACTACACAAACACCGAAATACAAAAACAGACCCTAAATGGCTATAATTAACAAATGCGTCAAAGCATTGCCTTCTTCTATTTTGTCTAAAATAGACAACACTATTCATCAAACTATATTTTATTGTATAATATTACTGATTAACTCTTTTAATCAACAGCCTTTTTATTTCTACAACTAAACCCCTTTTAATCATGTTGAAAACAAAACAATTTACTCTCTTTTTCTGCTTATTCCTTGCCTCTATTTGTTGGGGACAATCGCCTAAATGGCATACAATGATTGATGACCCCAATTACAATTTCTTTCAAGTACAAGATGCTTTTTATGAAGAATGGGAAGGCCAAGAATATGAATCTGGGAAAGGCTACAAACAATTCAAACGCTACGAGTATTTAATGGAAAATCGAGTTGATGAAAATGGTCATTATGACCCCACCCGTTCTCAACGTGAATTTATGAATTATCTTAAAACACATCAAAATGATGCAACAGAACGCTCCATGATGAACTGGACGCTCGTAGGCCCCACTTCCCCAACCAGTACTTCTAATGCAGGAGGAATTGGACGTATTGATTGTATGACGTTCCATCCTACTGATAATGATACCTACTGGGCAGGGTCGCCTTCTGGTGGATTATGGAAAACAACTGATAATGGAGCCTCATGGACTACTAATACGGATATATTAGATGGACTAGGAGTAGCTGATATTGTAGTTGATCCCACAAATACTGATGTCATGTATCTTGCAACAGGAGACCGTGACCATTATGCCATGTCCACTTATGGTGTACTCAAATCAATAGATGGTGGTGCAACTTGGTCCACTTCAGGTTTATCTTCCGTTTATCGGATCTATCGTTTATTAATTGATCCTGACAATACTAAAAATCTAGTTGCTGCTACTTATTATGGAATCTATCGATCTACTGATTTTGGGGCAACTTGGACGAATATCAGCAGTGTCCCTTCTTCACGTATTTATTATATGGAGGCGAAACCAAATGATCCTAAAACTATTTATGCAAGTAGCTATAATTCTGGCACTTATGAATTTTATAAATCCACTAATGGTGGAGCTTCTTTTATTGCTCAAACCTTACCCTTTGGTTCTGGAGATGTAGTACGAGGAGCAATAGGCGTTACAGCAGATGCACCGAATAATGTTTATTTAGCTTGTAATCTTCCTAGTACAAGTGGTTTACAAGGTATTTATAAATCTACAGATAGTGGTGATTCTTTCACCCTTATAACCGCCCCTACTGCGGTGGTAGAATATGTAAATGGAGATCCATATAGTTCCGATTTAGGGACATTATTAGGTAATCAAGGTTGGTATGATTGGATGTTTCAAGTCAATTCCAATAACGACGACGAAATGCTCATAGGTGCAGTACGTATGGCTCGTACACTAGATGGTGGTTCTACATGGCAATATCTAAGTACAAGTGCAAATGACGGAGCAGGCATTCATGTCGATTTTCATTATGCTAAATATCATCCTAATACAGGAGAAGCATTTGTTGGTTGTGATGGTGGTGTATGGAGAACTAATGGACTTACAGGACTTTGGACACCCTTAAATGATGGATTAATTTGTACTCAAAACTATACCTTTAGTACTTGTTTAACTGACCCTAGTTTAATGCTAGTAGGTAATCAGGATAATAATACATGGCTCAAAGATGGTGCAGCTTGGTCTACCGTTTCTGGTGGTGATGGAATGGGATGTTGGATTGACCCTGGGAATCCTGACATTATGTATTCTAGTTATCAAAGTGGTAATATCTATCGTACCTTTAATCGATTTGGAGGCTTTTCTACTATTCTAAATGCTTCCATGACAGGACAAAGTAGTCAGTGGGTCACGCAGTTTGACATGCACCCTTTTTGGAGAAATCGCTTATTTGCTATTTACCAAGATGTTTGGTATAGTGATGATTTTGGTGATAATTGGACGCAAGTTAGTACGTTTGGTTCAAGTGCAACACTTACCATTTTAGAAATATCTCCATCTGATCCAGATGTTATTTATACAGGTACTAGTTCATCACAATATCGTTCTACAGATGGAGGAGCTTCTTGGAATCCAATCGCTTATCCCGGAAAATCAGTTTCTGATATTGCCATTCATGCTACTAATCCCAACATTATATGGGCAAGTCATTTCAATGGAGATGTTTCTCAATCTACCAATGGTGGAACATCCTGGACAGATGTGAGCGGAACACTCCCCAATATAACTGCTAATACTATAGTTTATCAAGCTGATAGTCCTGATGGTCTTTATTTAGGTATGGATAAAGGAGTTTATTATACAGATAACACCCTCTCTGATTGGATTTTATTGGGCAATGGTTTACCGAATGTTATTGTAGAAGATTTAGAAATCAATTATTGTGCAGGTGTTGTGCGAGCTGCTACTTATGGTCGTGCAACTTGGGAGCGCGATTTATATACATTTAATGCGTCTACTGCTTGCTGCCCCTTACAATCACCAGCTACTCTTCCTAGTGGAGATGTAGATGTATGTGGACTGACTTCTGTAGATATTATGGCTGATCCTGCACCTTCGGGCTATAGTTATGAATGGTATCAAGATGGCGTACTCATGACTGGAATGAATAGTCAAACCCTTACCGTAACCACCCCTGGCTCATATATTGTTCGTTTTGATAATGGTAGCGATTGTGGTTCTTATCATTCTGATCCAATCAATGTTACATTCACATCAGCAGGAGGTACTTGTCAATTTACAGGCTGTGAAGATTTAAATCCAAATACAGCAAATGGCCCTGGTACTACTACAGTTTTAAATGTATTTGGCCCTTATCCAACGATTGGCGGCCCTGTAGTTATTTGTGTGAACCAACAAGGAGATAATAGTTATAGTGGAGAAGTATTTGATGTGTATGACGAAAGTAATACCCTTCAAGGACAAACTAATTTTGATGGTGATTGTAGTAGCAGTCCATCTACAGATTTTTGTTTTACGGTAACTGCTGCAACCTTTTCTACATGGGCTGCAGATAATCAAATTACGATAACCTTCGATCCTGTATCTACTGCTATCAATCCTAATCTTTGTGGTACTAATCGCGTCTGTGCTACATTAGATGTACCTGTAGGGGTTGGCTGTGCGCCTACCGTTTATGTTCCTACAGGGATTACATCTGGTACTTATGCAGCTGCTAATAATGTCAATTCTGATGGTGCAGTCATCGCAGGAGAAAATGTAGTCTTTCAAGCAGGTACAGATATTGATCTAAATCCAAATTTTGAAGTACCCCTTTCTGCCGAATTTTTAGCACACATTGTTGCTTGTTTTGCGTCAACTTCTAATCCTATTATTGCTTTGGGTGCAAATGCAGATGAACCTGCTATTGATCTATCTACCGTAGAAATTGAACCCGAATCTACCTTAGATTATTCAATAAAATGGGGCGAAGAAAGCTTGGTCTCCTTAGATTTAAAACAACAAGATTTGACATCAATTGAATCAATTCAATTAAAAAACATACAAGGCGAAGTCGTCAATACTTTTTCTTATAAAAATGAAAAATATCAAAGTACCATCAAAAATCTACAAACAGGTATGTACATGTTGATCGTTCAATTTAAAAATGACCAACAAGTTCATAAAGTTGTGTTTGATGAAAATCGTAGTGTAGAATAATTGTATTCTTATCTTATAAAAAAAGCGTCATCTAGTATTAAAATTAGATGACGCTTTTCTTTTTCAGTTCTAGAAGAACTACTCTTGTGGCAATCCTTTCAACCGAATATTTTCTTTGGTATAACGTTTTCCATTTCGAATATAATCTACACTGATTCGATCGCCAGGACGAAAACGTGCTACTTGTTCTTGTAGTTCTGGCGTGCTATTAATATTTCTACCATTTACACTTACAATCACATCTCCCGATTTTAAGCCTGCTACTTCTGCACTACTCGATGGATTAACTTCTTGAATGACAACCCCCGTTACACTTGCCAAACCTAAACGATTTGCTCGATTATCATCTACATCACGAATAGTAACGCCTAAAATCGCTCGTTTTACTTCACCAAAATCTTTTAAATCTTCAATCACTTTTTTTACCAAATTGGCAGGAATTGCAAACGAATACCCCTCAAAAACACCAGTTTCAGATAAAATAGCAGAATTAATTCCCACTAATTTTCCAGTAGCATTGACTAAAGCCCCTCCACTATTTCCTGGATTGACGACTGCATCTGTTTGTAAAAAACTTTCAATAGAATATCGATCTGCCAAAATATTAATATTCCGTCCTTTGGCACTAATAATTCCAGCCGTTACGGTAGACGCTAAATTAAATGGATTTCCTACTGCTAATACCCACTCTCCTACTTCTACATTATCTGAATTTCCAAATTTCACCGTTGGTAAATCCTCCGCTTCTATTTTTAGTAAAGCTAAATCGGTTGTAGGATCCGTACCTATTAATGTTGCCCGATATTCGCGCTTATCCTGTAAGGTAATATTGTAACGATTTGTACCTTCAATTACATGAAAATTAGTAATAATATATCCATCTGATGAAATAATCACGCCTGAACCATTCGCCGAACGCATGGCGCCACTCGATGCCCCTACATTTACAATAGCAGGGGTCACCATTCTAGATGTTGCTACAAAATCATCAGGTAGTATCGTTGATGTAGGGCGATTTAATAAAGTTTCTTGTTGTGCTTTGAGTGTGGCTACCTCCTCTTGTAATTCACGTAGTATATGATCGGATGCAAGAGGTTTAGCATTGACATATTCAAAATCTACAAATTTTGCTGCATAATCCTGTTCAGCAGCAATAGTATCTGTATTAGCATACTGAAACAATAGAAAAGCAAAGAAAGTACTAAAGATCGCGGTAGTGGCTATGCTTAAAGTAAGAATGAGATTATTTTTTTTCATAATAGCGTGTAGATGTTTTAGTAGAATTTGTAAGTAGAAAGTCAATTTTGGCGCACTTTCTATTCTTATAGATAAATTTTATTGAACTATGTTGCCTCAAAAATGAAGAAATACAAAAATTTACCCTTTTTTAATTCAGTAGAATAATATTTTATAAACGCCAAAGCGGATAATCTTGTTTTAAAGTAGGAGGGCTGTTCTTCAAATTAACATTTTTTTAAGACATTTGAAAGGATATGCGCTACTTTATAAATAATCTATTTTTAAGGAACTACTTGTTCTTTTCAAAGGTTGATGAAGCATTATACGCACCCAAACGATCTTTGTACAACCTTTAAGACCACACAGCCTATGACTCGAAAGATTACATCTTTAATTCAGAATATCATTCAGTTGTATATCAAATCCTTTAGTGGATTGTCTCGTGAGATTTGGCTGCTGACTGCCGTAATGTTTATCAATCGTTGTGGCACAATGGTCATTGTCTTTTTATCTATTTATTTAACCAGTGAAAAAGGATATAGTGTCGGCGAAGCAGGATTAGTATTGAGTTGTTTTGGAGCGGGTTCCTTAGCGGGTTCTTTAATAGGTGGCTGGCTAACGGATCGAATTGGCTATCACTCGGTGATGTTTTGGAGTTTTGTTTTGGGAGGTATTGGCTTTTTCTTTCTCATTCCATTGGAAACTATTCCTCAACTGTCCATAGGCGTATTTATAGTCAGTACAATCAATGACTGTTTTCGTCCTGCAAATTTAACGGCGGTGGGTATCTACAGTACAGATGAAACGCGTACGCGCTCCCTTTCTTTGATTCGATTAGCCTTTAACTTTGGAATGTCTTTTGGTCCAGCAGTTGGCGGATTAATAGCCGTTCAGTATGGGTATAGTAAATTGTTTATGATTGATGGATGTACGTGTATTTTGGCTGGAACAGCATTCTATTTCTTACTCCCTAAAAAAACGCCTAATACTGTAGTCGAACTTAAAGATGAAAAAATATTAGATACTGACTTCGTTAACAAACCTAAGTCTAAATCAGCTTACCAAGATGTCTTTTTCTTGAAATATGTCTTTTTCATCTTCTTGAATATGATCGTTTTTATGCACTTATTTACGGTACTTCAAGTGTATCAAAAAGAGGTCTTTTTGTTAAATGAGTTTGAGATTGGCTTATTATTAGGATTCAATTGTTTACTCATTGTGATCTTTGAAATGCCATTGGTTTATGTATTAGAGAAAAAATATCCTGTATTTAATATCATCATTATTGGGGCATTTTTAATTGGTTTTGCCTTTTGGATTTTACCTATATTAGATTTTTGGAATGGTGTATTGATTTTATCTATTGTAGCCATTTCATTTGGAGAAATCATCAATTTTCCGTTTCTCAATACCGTCGCCTTAAAACGAGCCCCAGCAGATCGAAGAGGCGAATACATGGGTTTATATGGTATGTCTTTTTCGTTGGCATTAATCGTAGCACCAACGATGGGCGGCTATATCGTCGATTGGTTTAGCTATAATACCTTATGGTTTTTCTTAGGTGGAATCAATTTAGTGGCAATGGCTGGTTTTTGGTACCTCCGAAAATTATATCGTGAAGAAAATGACCAATCTAAAGAAATGGATGAGCCCCATCCCAAACCAGAGTTAGAATCCGTTTAAGAAGAAGGAATAATTTGAAGAATGAAACTCAAATTATTCCTTCTCCTTTTTAAGTCTTATTAATTTTGAGCTTTCTTATCGTGTGGTCGACTCAAAGTCGTCCCACGATTAATTCCTACCTTTATTATTTTTTGGTAGTTAGATTCCGTATTCTATGATGAAATAATCTTTACCTTAGTTCGAAGTCTCCCTGCCATAAACTATTACATATATTAGTTTTAACAGGTTTCACTTCTTAGCGATTGGAGAAGTTTCCTAACTTCTCCTAAATATATCTAGCGAGTTTCCCAACTCGCCTTATAAAATCCCTTCTATTTTTTAGTTTACTATTCTTAGATGATATCTTCTCCATTTTAAGCCTTACTTTCGCAGAAAAGAACTGTCCACATGAAGAAAATTGAACACATCGGGATCGCTGTTAAAAATTTGAAGGATGCCAATGCCTTATACCAACAATTGTTAGGGGTTGAACATTACAAAATCGAAGAAGTCGCTTCTGAACATGTTATGACTTCTTTCTTTCAAGTAGGACCCAATAAAATTGAACTCCTAGAAGGAACCGCCCCAGAAAGTGCCATTTCTAAATTCATCGAAAAAAGAGGCGAAGGTATTCACCACTTAGCCTTTGAAGTAGACAATATCCTTGCCGAAATGGAACGACTCCGAAAAGAAGGTTTCCGCCTCCTCAATGAACAACCCAAACGTGGCGCAGATAATAAACTCGTTTGCTTTGTTCATCCCAAAAGCGCACATGGCGTTTTAGTAGAATTGTGTCAAACCATCAAAGCGGATCAAGAAGAAGAATAGTTGCTCATGGACTTGACCCTCACCCAATATATCATTGCCATTGGAGGTGGTTTTTTTGCAGGAATCATCAATACCCTTGCAGGAAATGGTTCTGCGATAACTTTGACCATCTTAATTGAGGTCTTGGGTTTACCTCCTTTGGTAGCGAATGCCACCAATCGGGTGGGGATTTGTTCTCAAAGTATCGCAGGTTCTATAGCTTTTTATCGCAATGATAAATTACCCATTCATCGCTCACGTTGGTTGATCATACTCATTGTCATCGGCGCAATTATTGGCATGTATACCGTCACTCAAGTAGATAATCAGCAGTTTAGAAATGTATTTCGCTATCTGATGATTGTGATGTTGTTTGTGATATTGGTCAATCCAAAACGCTGGTTACAAGAAAGTGATTTAACGAAGGATATGAGTTGGTGGTTAGCCGTACCCTTATTTCTAGGATTGGGCTTTTATGGCGGTTTCATTCAAATGGGGATGGGTGTATTTTTCTTAGCAACGATGGTTCTAGTAGCGCGTTATGAAATCATTGAAGCCAATGCCGTCAAGTCTTTTGTCATTGCCATTTATACGATATTAGCAATTGCGTTTTTTCATTGGAAAGGTTTAATTGATTGGAAAACAGGCTTGATCGTCGCTATCGGGCAAACGATCGGGGGCTGGATCACCGCACAATATGCCTCTACCTATCCCAAAGCCAATCTCTGGGCTTATCGCTTACTCGTTGTCACTATGATCTTCGCGATTTTAAAATTATTTGGAGTCTTGGATTATTTCTTTAAATAAGACCTTGCGTAAATAATAAAGAAAAATGCCAAAAAAAGCAAAGCCCAAAAAGAAAAAGCCGTAAACGGTTTTGAGATTTTGTTCAATAAAACAGGCAGACTACTAACACTTAATAAAGCGTAATCACAACTTCAAAAGATGAATTAATAAACATACAAAAGATCAGGAAAGTAGGCTTTTCCAACTACTGATCTTAAACTAAGACACAGAAATAAAAATATTCTAGCATTTCATAAAAGCATCCACTTTGCGATTTGGCTAGATTTTTTTGTTTCTTTTTTCATCAATGGAAAAAAGAAAAGAAAGATAAAAAAGATGCTATTCCCTCCCCTCTATCACCGCAACAACATCCCCTTTTACTACAACAAATCCGAACAAGAATTCCGACAAGACACCTATGAACACTATGATCCTTCCGTCATTCGGCAAACGGCAATCCATCTAGGAGATGAACTTTGGAGCAAGTATCCCTTTCAAGCCATTTTGGACATTGTTTTACAAGAGGTAAAAACAAATTCTCCCACTACTATCCTAGAAATCGGCTGTAGTGTAGGACGAAAAATTGGTAGCATCGCTCAAAATTTTCCTTCCACTCAATGCTATGGTATTGACTACAGTTACCAATTATTGCGACAAGCCTACACCTATTGGAAAACAGAGAAAGTCATCGAAATCAATCTCCAAAACAAAGGATTGAACACACTTCATCTAAACGGAATACCCACTCCCAATCTCCAATTTGCCCTCGCCAAAGCGGAGCAACTTCCCTTTCCAGATGAATGTATAGATTTGGTCTTTAGTAGTTTTTTACTTGATCGAGTGGATGATCCAATCGCCACTTTACAAGAGCAATATCGCATTCTCAAAAAAGGTGGTCATTTTCTTTTATTTAGCCCACTCAATTTTCAAAAAGCCAGCCATTGGGAGCAATTTTATCCCCTAGAAAAATTAAGCCATGAAATTTCTCAAATCGGGTTTTCCATTCCATCTACTACCGAAATTATCATCAAAGAACCGCTTGATTTTCATGGTAATCATATTGTTTGGAAGGTTTGTAGAATAATAGGGCAAAAAATTAGCAATTAAATATCCTTTTCGTTTAACAAAAGGATACCTCTTTTTTAGGAAAAAATTTCGTTACTCTTTGTGGAAAATCGCGTTAAAAAGACGCTTGAAATCAACGTTTGTTGAAAAACATCCTCTTTGATCTTCTAATACCGTTTTGAAAAAATCTTTTCGTATATAATTTTCGATTTTTTCAAGTCGGCATTACACTTTTAAGGTGTGATTTACGACATCACTTATTCAATTTCGTATAAGATCGTATTCGTGAATTTAACCTAATTGTCAAATGAATTCGACAATTTAAAATTATAATTTTTCTTTACACCATATACTTTTCAGGCGCTTTCTCAAAACTTACTTTACAACCATCACAGCAGAAATAAACTTTCTCATTTCTGTATTCTAAAACGTGTTTGGCGGTACTTTTTTGAACAGGAATGTTACAAACAGGATTCATATAAAAATCGGCATTGGTGAGTTGTACTTGAGGAGTAGATGTCGTTTCTTCTGGAGTAGATTCTTTACGAAAATCTTGAATAATCTCCGCTAAAATACTGATAGCAACTTCATAAGGTGTTTTTGCCCCAATATCCAAACCCGCAGGTGTTTTTATAGTTTTTAATTGATCGAAATTGATGCCTTTTTGACGGAGTTCTCCATAAATCGCATGGGCTTTTTTTCGACTGGCAACAAAGGAAAGATACGGTAGATTTAGATTAATCGCTTTATGCAAGGCATCCGCATCTGCTTCTCCCTGTGTGCAAACGATGGGATAAGTATTTTCGGAGCTATTTTTTCCTTCAAACTCCTTTAAAAGGGTAATTTTATCTGCCGTAGGAAATAAATTTTTATCAGGATTGGAAGACACCACGCTTACTTGATATTCCATTGCTTTCGCTAGTTTAGCAAGTGCCATTGCAATATGTGAATTTCCAAAAATCAATAGATGTGGCATAGGCAAAACGGGTTCAATATACACTTCTACTTCTCCCCCACTCTGGCAAGTCATGGTGTATAATTTAATAGAAGCATCAACATCATTTTTAGGGCTTGGCGTGATGGAAACCAAACGAGGTTTTCCTTCTTGAATGGCTAATAAAGCTTCTTTTAAAACAATACCTCGCGTACAGCCTCCCCCAATCCAACCGTGAATTTGACCATCTTTCGTAATAATGGCTTTATCGCCTGGCTTACCAGAAGAAGGCACTTTACGACGGACAATAAAAGCCGTTGCATAGGCTTCTTTGCCTTGATTGAGTTGTTGTGCCTTTTGTAAAAATGAATTATGCATCTTTTAACAGTTGTTCCAATGTCAATAAACTCTCAAAATTGTGTGCGCTACCGAAATGATTTAAAGATGGTAAAGCCGTTTTCATTCCCATTTGAATGGGTTCATAACCTTTCATGCCTTTTAAGGGATTAAGCCAAATCAATTTTTTTGTACGCATTTTTATTTGATGCATCGCTTGATCTAATATGGCTGGTTCTCCAGTATCCAAACCATCACTTAGAATAATGGTAAGTGTTTTTCCATTTAAATATCGTTTGGCATAATTATCATTAAATTCTTTTAGACATTCTCCAATCTTTGTTCCGCTCGACCAATGTCTAGCATTATTGGACACCATCATCAATGCCGTTGCCATATTTTTTTCGGAAATAAAATCTGTAATCCGCATTAATTGAGTACTAAAGGTAAACACTTCTAGTTGTTTAAAGTTGGAACGGAGCGCCCATAAAAATTTTAATAGATAAAAGGAGTATTTATCCATCGAGCCACTCACATCCAATAAAACCATCAAGCGATATTTATCGGTTTTTTTATTTTTCTTGCTTAAATGGATAATCGTACCACCATTTTGAATGTTTTTACGAATTGAATTCGCAATATCAATTTGACCGTTGCTTGATTTTTTTTTGCGCCGTTTCAGTCGTTGGCTCATTTCTTTGACGAGCTTTTCGGAAAGTTCATCCAATAAGGTCGCTTGGTGGGCGGTAAGGTGCGCAAAGTCCGTGCGTTTCAAGGTTTCTTTTAGATTAGCCCCTGTCGTAGTTTTCGCTTCTTCTCCTTCTTCACTAGAACCAGATGCTCCAGTTCCAAGCATCACAGCCGTATTTGACTTATTATTATGAATCAGTTTTTTATTAAACCTAGAATGCTTGTATTTTAGTTCTGTCCCTTTTTGTCTCCAAAATCGACTATACAGTTTCCTAAATGTTTCTCGTTCTTCTTCTTCTTGACAAAATAAGCTCATCAAGGCATATTCAAAGAGTGCTTTATCTGGCCACAAACCAAACAAAGCACTTTCAAATGTATCTTTTGTACATTGGATTCCTGTTTGAAAACCTTGATTTCTAGCTAAATGAACAAAACCGATGAAGGCTTCTGATAAACTAGAAAATTGGGTATAATGTTGATTCATTTAGAAAATACAGAAGAACGACTACTGTTCTCTTTCTTTTTTCATATCCGCAATTCTTTTTCGAGCTGCTTCAATGTCGCTGATCTTCTTTACTCTATCGCCTGGTAGGTTGACAGAATTATAATGCGCTCTACTTTTTTGTCCTTCTTCTAATCTGATTTTATCTAAATCTTCGTATTCTTTTAATGACATAATAATTTTTTTTAAGATTTAAGTAATGATCTATTCTCTTGAACACTAATTACATCCAATATATTTTTACTTGATTATTAGCTTTTCACCATTCAATTATGGTAGCTTTATTGAATCATCGCCTCATGCCGGCTGGGCACTTTTTTTTGGTTCTTTATGAATTTACAATAGTCCGTGAAGGATTAAGCGGCAATATTGCCAAAAGTGCAAAAGTTATCA
>JAHDES010000012.1 GCA_020628645.1 Saprospiraceae bacterium | reverse complement strand
AAAATTCTTTTCTTGCCTTTTTTGTTTCAAACTTTTTTATGAGAAAACCCTTTAATTTGTATAGATGGAGTTGTTTTGATAATAGATTTTTGTATACTTTTGTGAAGATTTAATTCTATACATCATGACAAAAACATTATTTTCTAAAATGTCGTTTGGGATTATTGCGCTATTTATTTTAATTGCAGCAATGAGTCGTTTACTTCCTCATCCTCCTAATTTCACACCAATAGGTGGTATGGCATTATTTGGTATGGCATATTTCAGTAAGAAATACTGGGCTTTACTTATTCCTATAATTAGTATTTGGTTGAGTGATTTAGTGCTAAACAATGTGGTATATTCACAATATTACGATTCTTTTGTCTGGTTCAATATAAATTCCTTATGGATTTATGGAGCATTTATGCTCATTGCTGGAATAGCCTATTTTACGCTTAAAAAAATGAAAATCACTCATTTATTGGGCACTTCTATATTAGCATCTGTTCTATTCTTTTTAATCACTAATTTGGGGGTTTGGTTTTCTGGTACAATGTACACTAAAGATATAAGTGGTCTAATCGCTTGCTATACAGCAGGTGTTCCTTTCTTCTGGAATACATTAGCTGGAGATTTGTGTTATACCGCATTATTATTTGGAGCTTATGAATTAATCCGTCGATATTGGTTGACTACTTCTACCGTAAATGGCTAAGTCAGAAGATTCATTAGAAGAAGGTAAAGACTATTATATTGAAAAAGGAAACTTTGTCTTCACCGCTCATTACCTAGAAAAAAGGGGGTATTGTTGTGACAATGGCTGTCGTCACTGCCCCTATCCTATTAAAAAATCCTCCTGATCTCATGAGAAAACTTTTATTCCTACTTTTAATAAGTGCTTCCTCATTTCTATTTGCTCAAGAAACAGAAGAAGAAATTTATCTTCATGCTGAACAAATGCCCGTTTTTCCTTCTTGTGCAATTGATTCTTTTTCTGTGGCGGAACAAAAAAAGTGTTCAGATGCACAATTAATGCAATTTATCTACCAAAATATCCAATATCCCTTTCAAGCTCGAGAAGAAGGTATCGAAGGAACAGTTGTTGTTAGTTTTGTTATTAATAAAGAAGGAAGTGTGGAAGATGCTACTGTTGTCAAAGATATTGGTGGAGGATGTGGCGAAGAAGTACTTCGTATTATTAATGGTATGAATGAAATAAACCTTAAATGGAAAGCAGCATTCCATGAAGGAAAAACAGTAGCAGTGAAACAAACCTTGCCCGTAAAATTTAAATTAGAACAACCTAAAGATTATCAAATCGTTGGTGCAGATACGATTTATTTATTCAATTTAAGTTCTAATCCTCAATTTAAAGGTGGCTCCGAAGCCTTTCTCCAATTTTTTGAAGAAAAGCATACTCCCTTAAAAACTGATAGTTGTTATATTGGTCATTTTGATGTAGAATTATACGTTAATAAGGAAGGCTTAATCTATATCAACTCTATCACCGATTATTGTAATTTAGGTTTTGATCATCAATTTGAACTGATAAAAACTATTAATGCAACTAATGGAATGTGGGAAGCAGCGCTATATGAAGATAACAAAGTTACGGCTCCTTTTACTCAAGAAGTTATTTTGTATTCATCAGAAGAAAAATGTAGTACAATGCGTGAAAACTATTATCGTGCAATTGAACTAAGTAAGGAAGCAAGCGTATTATACGAAGACGAAACGCAGCATGAAACAGCCTTTGCAAAAATGGATGAAGCAATAGGATTATCTCCTAATAATGCAGAATTATATTTTACTAGAGGAATCATGCGTATTAACCAAAATGAAATAGAGGGCGCTTGTACAGATGCACAAAAAGCCAAAGAATTGCTGGGCAGTGCTAGTACTTCAATGGATCAGGTATTTTCAATTATTTGTTCAGGATTTTAAGAAAGGATGTATGGGAGTAAGTTTAAATCCTTTTTGTTTTAATAAACGAAGAACACCTTTTTTCCCAGCTAAATGTCCTGCTCCAATACCACAAAAGATGCTATATTCTTGCGCGTAATTGGCTATACGGTCTGCCATTTTATAATTTCTATTATAAAGCAATATTTTTCGCATTCCTTGTAAACTTCGTTTCCCTGATTTGTAGAGTTGTACTATATCCTGATCCTCATAATAATCTCTCATTTTAAGGACGGATTTTTTGTAGGCTTTATAATTATTTACAATGCTTTTGAGGGCTTTTATTTGAGTATTAAGATCAATATTTTGAAGAATTGCCAATTGCTCTTCATAGGTCTCAATACCAAGCATTATTTTATCTTGCTCATTCGCATAATTCCACAAGGTTTGATCTAAGGAATGAGGCATATCAGAAGAAAGCAATTGCATGGCAAGCATATTAGATACCATCAAAGGTAAATGCTTATGAAAAAAACCGATGGGAACACCCACTTTTGATTGTAGCAGCCTATCTAAATTTCTGTACACTTTAGGATGAAGAATATCTTTCAAGGTTAAATCTTTTGAAAGTCGCATATTGTCCATAGAATTCGTACCTATTTCATCCAATTTGAATTCTGAGGCGAAGGCATTACATGTTTGAATTTTTTCTTCAATTAAAGGCATTAAGTGGAAGGCAGATCGATCACGCACATGCATAGTACCAAATACATAAGATACTTTAGAGGTAGTAGAAGACGATATTTGCCAAAGAAGGGATTGTTTCTTCTTTTTCATCTTGAAGTGCGTTGTGTAGAATTCTTAACTAGGAAAAGCCACTTACTGAATAGCAGAAGTAGCTTTCTCATAATTTTTTAGTGTAAATAGTATGGGAAGATGTAAAATAATAAAAAGTACAGCAATTACAAAATTTTACACTGATAATTTGTTGTATAATTGTATACTACAAGTTTACTCGTATTTAAATGGTAAAACCTTCGAGTCTTTTACGGTAGACAAAGTCATTAATGTTTTGAGACGTTCAATTTCCTCAATTTGAGAAAGCGTTTTGAACAATAATTTTTCGTAGGTAGGAATATCCTTACAAACAATTTTAATGAGAAAATCAGCTTCTCCAGTAATTATGTAGCATTCCGTAATTTCTTTAATAGATTTGATCTTATCTAAAAAATGATTAAGGGCATTTTCTTTTTGCCATGCTAATGAAACGAGAACAAATGTTTTTACATTTAAACCAATAGAAGTAGGTGACACCTGAGCGTGATAACTTTCAATAACACCAGATTGTTCTAGTTTTTTAACACGTTCTAAGGTTGGGGCTGGGGATAAGCCAATTTGTTTTGATAATTCTAAGTTGGTTATCTTACTATTTTCTTGTAAGATGCGCAAAATCTTTAAGTCAATCTTATCTAATTTCTCCGTCATTTCGTTTTCTACTTAGTTTTGAATTAATGAGCCGCAAGATAGATAAAAGAAAATAAAATTCCAAGATATTAAACAAAGACGGGGCAAAATTTTATTTCAAGCATAAATTCAAAGATTATTTATAATAAAATTTTGACCCGTACTTATTTTAAAAATGATACTATCTTCGTAGAATTCTTTAAAATTAATCTAGTTTCTTTAACTTCTCTTTCACTTCTTTTACAACATCTGCTTGACTAGTAATTTCAGATTCTTTATTTTTTTGATTCGCTAAATTCGTTTCAATATCTGCTTTGGCTTGTTTGATTTTTTCTTCATATTTCACTATATCTGCTTCTAATTGCTCTTTATCTTTTTTCAATCCAGCCAAATCTTTTTCTAGTTTTTTCATTTCGTTTTCTTGCATTTTCAATTCTTCTTCTACTAGTCCACGCGAAACTTTCAATGAAAACTTATTTAGCATTTTATCTGCTACAGCATATCCTTCTGCATGTTTTGAAGAACTCAGATAAGCTCCACCCAAATCATACCATACCGTCAAACGAGTATCTTCGCCAGCAGATACAACAGAAGAGTAAATATCTACCGTATTGCTACTCATCCCCTTAATCATAGCATCATCTGTCATCAATTCATCTGATTTTTTGGCTTTCTTTGTTTTGCCTTTATAGTCTTTTAAAAAACTCATCCATTCTTTCTCAACGGATTTCTTTTCTGTTTTTTTCAATAAAATAGATAATCCATTTTTATCTCCTTGGCTCATGGACATAACCCCTTCTTTTACTTGTGCAAAAAGAGAAGGAATTATACCAATCAAAAGTGCTAAAACTATTAGTTTTTTCATAAATTTAAGGTTTAGTAATTAGGTCTAAATATGGGTAATTAATAAAATTAAAGTGTATAAAAAATCAAAATGAATGCCAGTTTATTGATCATTCTGATTTTTGCTTGAAACCTTGCATAACAATTTATTTAGACGTTTAATTATAAAATCGTCACCCCAAAACAACTATTCTTTTTTACATTCAAATTAAAACGAACCAAACATGAAATTTAACTTTTGGCTTTTCTTTTGCCTTATTTTTTGGGCCTGTTCCTCCCCTACTTCCAATACTAATGTAGCCTCCTCTGACACAGATGCTGTCAGCTCATCAGCTAGTTCTAAGGATGATTTTATCTGGAAAACTGAACAATTTTCAGATAAAAAAATGATTCGTTATCGTATTGAAGGCTGGGAAAAATTGAGTCTTTCTCAACAAAAATTAGTGTATTACCTGACACAAGCTGGATTGGCTGGGCGCGATATTATGTATGACCAAAACTATCGCCATAATTTGACGGTACGTCGCGCAATAGATAAGATTGTAGCTGAATACAAAGGGGATAAAAAATCAAAGGATTGGAATAATTTTATGACCTACGCTAAAAACATATGGTTTTCAAGTGGTATTCATCATCATTATAGTAATGATAAGTTTATTCCTGAATTCTCCAAAACCTATTTTACTGGCTTATTAAAAGATGTAAGTGTTTCACTTTCAGATGAAGTGCTTACAGCAATGTTCGATTCTTCTGTCGATAGTAAAAAAATTAATTTTGACCCAGCCCAAGATTTAGTCAAATATTCAGCTGTTAATTTTTATGATCCTGATTTAACAGAGGCAGATGTAGACGCCTACTACAACGCTAAAATGGATAAAAAAACAGATACTCCTATCGAATATGGTCTAAATTCAAAATTAGTTCGCAATTCAAATGGAAAATTGGAAGAAAAAGTTTGGCACCTAAATGGTATGTACGGAGCAGCTATTAAGGAAATTATTTTTTGGCTGGAAAAAGCTGTCGGAGTAGCAGAAAACAACGACCAAAAGAAAGCATTAGAGTTATTAATTGAATATTATAAAACAGGAGATCTAAATACTTGGGATCAATATAATATCGCGTGGGTAGCAGCTACTGATGGAGATGTCGATTACATCAACTCATTCATCGAAGTTTATAATGATCCTAAAGGTTATAAAGGATCTTATGAATCGATTGTACAAATTAAAGATTTTGATGCTTCGGCAAGAATGAAAAAAGTAGCAGCTCAAGCGCAATGGTTTGAAGATAACGCTCCTTTTCTGGATGCCCATAAGAAAAAAGAAGTCGTCGGTATATCATACAATGTAGTCACTGTAGCAGGTGAATCAGGAGATGCATCTCCTTCTACGCCTATCGGTGTTAATTTACCCAATTCTAATTGGATTCGTGCAAAACATGGTTCTAAATCTGTAAGTTTAGGAAATATTGTAGAAGGCTATGCCAATGCTGATGGTCCAGGTTTATTAAAAGAATTTGCGCATGATGCAGAGGAAATAACACTCAGTGAAAAACATGGAAAACTAGGGGGTAAAATACATACTGCTTTACATGAAGTAGTAGGACATGCTTCTGGTCAGTTGGAAGAAGGGGTTGCCACACCAAAAGAAACCTTAAAAAATTATGCCTCTCCTTTAGAAGAAGCCCGCGCTGATTTGGTAGGTCTTTATTACATTATGGATCAAAAATTGGTTGATATGGGTTTAATGGAATCCTTTGACGTTGCTAAAGCACAATATGATAGTTATATCAGAAATGGTTTGATGTTGCAATTGCGTCGTATTGAACCGGGTAAAAATATTGAGCAAGCACACATGCGTAACCGTCAAATGGTTGCCAATTGGGTGTTCCAAAAAGGAGCAAAAGATGGTGTTATAGAAAAGGTAATGAAAGATGGAAAAACGTATTTCAATATTACAGATTATCAAAAATTACGCGCTTTATTTGGAGAACTCCTTCGTGAAGTACAGCGTGTAAAATCTCAAGGTGATTATGCTGCTGGGAAAGCATTGATTGAGGATTATGGCGTACAAGTTGATCAAGATATTCATACCGAGGTTTTAGCTCGCTCTGAAAAATTAGATATTCCTCCTTATGGTGGGTTTATTAATCCAAAACTTGTGCCTACGACAAATGATGATGGCGAAATCACAGCAATCAACGTAACTTATCCTAATAATTTCACACAGCAAATGCTAGAATATGGAAAGGAATTTGATTTCCTTCCTGATTATAATTAATGCTGTAACTGAAGAAGGCTGCTTTTCTATTTCAAAAAGCAGCCTTCTTTATAAAAAATCTGGTTTTTAGTCTATTTTAAATACATTATTCGATTCATCTGTATCTGCCATTCTTTTTGTAGGATCAATTTCTACACTTACTACTTTTTTACTTTTGACAGGAATACTCAAGGTATAATTTGAATGCGTCCAAGGCCAATCTGCCGCTGCTTTTTCATAAGCTTGATCGCCATCTTGAAGTTTTTCTCCACGCATAATTCGAAGTGGAATCGTATAATATAATTTTTCTCCTTTGTCTAACGTAACTACTACATCAATTGGCATTGGCATCACACCAATTTTTTCTAGTTGGATATTAGTCATTTTACTTTTTTCTCCTTTTTCAACGCCTTTTACAGCATAATCAATGGTATGAGTCGTTTGTACCCAATATTCTCTATACCAATCTAATTCTAAACCAGATGTTTTTTCCATGATACGAATAAAATCATTGGCATTAGGATGCTTAAATTTCCAAGTATTATAAAAATCAAGCATTCCTTTGGCAAAAGCTTCTTTACCGACAATATATTGCAATTGATTTAAGAAAACACATCCTTTACTATAAGACCCTACTCCATAAGCTGTGTTAGTTGTAAAGTGATCGGCATGTGTCGTCAAAGCTTCTTCATATCCTGCCGAAGAAACATTGAAATAACCACGATAAGATCCCATATGAGGATGAATAGCTTCTTCTTTAGCAGGAAGTAATCCTTCGGAGCGCAAATATTTCATCGTTTCTCCAGAACCAAAAGTGGTAAAACCTTCATCCATCCAAGCGTATAAAGCTTCATTGAATCCCAAAACCATTTGATACCAAGAATGAAACCATTCATGAACAGAAACACCGACCAAGGAAGGGAGACTTCGCTCACCAGTAATCAACGTACCCATTGGATATTCCATACCGCCATCTCCACCTTGTATAAATGAGTATTGCTTATAAGGATATTTACCATAATGTTTATCCATGAATCCTTGCGCTTTTGCCATTATTTCTGGCAATTTCGCCCAATTATCACGTGTTTTTTCATTTTCTTGATAAAGGAAGTGCATCATAACTCCTTGAGAAGTAAGCATTTTGGTATGTTTATAATCAGGATCTGCTGCCCAAAAGAAATCATGAACATTGGGTGCATTAAAATGCCAAGTTAATTTTTTTCCTTTTTCATGCTTTACAGCAACGCCTTTGTCTTGATAACCATAACCCACGTCATTTGGATTTTGAATATAACCTGACCCTCCTAAAATATATTGATTATCAATAGTAATTTTTACATCAAAATTTCCCCAGATACCGTGAAACTCTCTTCCAACATAAGGATTCGCATGCCATCCTTGATAATCATACTCACATAATTTTGGATACCATTGAGACATGGAATAACGAATACCTTCTTTATTATCTCGCCCTGTTCTTCTAATTTGGACAGGAATTTGGGATTGAAATTCCATTTCCAAAACAGTACTTTTTCCTGCTAAAATTGGGGAAGCTAAATCTACTTCTAAAATTGTTCCTTCTATTTGAAATTTAGTTTCTTTTCCATCTTGTTTAAGTGAAATCACTTTGTGCCAACCTTCTTCATTTGCTTTCAATTTTGAAATTCTACTCCCCACTCGTGGATCTGAATCAGGAAGTGTACGCGAACGTTCATCCATCATACTACCTGGTTGAAAAGCATTGAAATATAAATGATAAAATACACGATCTAAAGCATCAGGTGAATTATTATAGTATGTAATCGTTTGTTTGCCCGTAAATTGATTGGTGCTTACATCTACATCAATCTCCATTTTATATTCAGCGCGTTGTTGCCAACGATCGGCTTGGGCGGATAGATTTATACTAACTATTGTTAGAAAGAAGAAAAGACTAAATTTATACATGTTGATTATGTTATTTTTTTTAAAATTGCTAAAACTCTAACAGCTTTAACGGCAAAATTAGGCTGCTAAAGTATTTAATATTAACAATAAAAACAAAACTTAAAGCTAAAGGTGGCACTTATCCTTCAAAAGGCATAGGCATACTATATCGTTCTACAAAGGCTTTCATCTCATCAACCATTGCTGGCGAACCTATTGCAATGGTCTGTCGTTCGTGTAAGGTTTTAGGTTTTATATCCAAAATTCGATTCAATTGACAATTGATCGCTTTTCCTCCAGCTTGTTCTACAACATAAGCTAAAGGATTACATTCATATAATAATCGCAGCTTTCCTTGAGGATATTTTCGGGTATTAGGATATAAAAAGATACCCCCTTGAAATAAAATTCTATGCACATCAGATACCATAGAACCAATATAACGAAGACGTAAATTCAGATCAGAACAATGGTCAATATAACGACGCATTTCTACATCAAACTTGAGATAATACCCTTGATTTACAGAATAATAACTACCACGTTCAGGAATTTTAATATCCTTATGAGAAAGACAAAACTCGCCTATAGATGGATCTAAAGTAAAGCCATTGACACCTCTACCTGTAGTATAAACCAAGATCGTAGAAGTTCCATAAATTACATATCCTGCTGCCACTAATTCCGTTCCTTTTTGTAAGAAATCTTCTAATTGACAAGGCCCACTAGAATCACTTTTTCGGCGATAAATACCAAAGATCGTTCCCACAGAAACATTTACATCAATATTAGAAGAACCATCCAAAGGATCAAAAACCACTACATATTTGGAATTTTTACTTTCCAAAGCAGGCATTTCAATGTAATGTTCGTTTTCTTCGGAGGCGATGCCGCAACATTCGCCACTATTTTTGAGGCAATCAATTAATTTATCATTTGCAAAAAGATCAAGTTTCTGAACGGTATCGCCCGTAGAATTTTCTTCTCCAGCTACACCAAGAATATTAATTAGTCCAGCTTTATTTACTTCTCGATTGACGATTTTGGCAGCAACGCCAATATCTCTTAACAATCCTGTTAATTCACCTGATGCGAATGGAAAGTCTTTCTGACGATGGATGATAAATTCGTCGAGGGTTACGATACGATTCATGTCGAGTGTGGTTAGGTTTTAAAATTTGAACTGTAAAAGTGGTTAAGTTTTACATAAAATACTATTTATAATTGGGTACGGCAAAGATACAGCTTTTGTTAGTATAAAATGGTAATTATTTTACGGAAAACAATCAATACCAAAATAGGATTAGTCCTAGAAAAAAATCTATTTTTGCAACACTTATTCAGGTTTTAATGTTATAACAGCGATTTAATGATTAAGATTATTGTGGTTGTTTTAAAAGAAATCAAGTGAAATACCTTTCTTATTTAAATTCATATTTTGTCAAATACAAATGGCTTTTCTTTTGGGGAATCGTTTTTGTAAGTTGCTCCAACTTTTTTCGGATTCTACAACCACGAATGATTCGAGAAGCACTTGATTTGGTCATTGATAATATTAGTCTTTACCAATTGAGTGAAGGCTTTTCTTTTCAATCAACACAATTTCAATACCTAGGTCAAACACTCCTTTTATTTGGAGCATTAGTGCTTTTACTTGCTTTTTTAATGGGAATATTCATGTATTTTATGCGGCAGACGATTATTGTGATGTCGAGATTGATAGAGTATGATCTTAGAAAAGAAATTTTCCAGCATTATGAGCGTTTAGATTTAGCTTTTTATAAAAAAAATAATACAGGCGATTTAATGTCTCGAATCACAGAAGATGTTACCAAAGTACGCATGTATCTAGGGCCTGCTATTTTATACGGTATCAATCTTATTTCCTTATTTGTATTGATTTTATACGCTATGCTTTCTGTCAGTGTTGAAATGACATTGTACAGCCTTGCACCTTTACCTTTTCTTTCTATATCTATTTATTATGTCAGTAATTTAATTAATAAAAAAAGTGAGTTAATTCAAGAGCAATTAGCACAGCTAAATAGTATTGCACAAGAGGTTTATTCAGGTATTCGAGTAGTTAAGTCTTATGTTCAACAAGGACCCATGGGTAAGTTTTTTGCTTTAGAAAGTGAAGCATTCAAAGATAAATCAATGGATTTAGCGCAAGTAAATGCTCTTTTCTTTCCTTTAATGTTATTGCTGATAGGAATTAGTACAATCATCACGGTGTATATTGGTGGATTATTGGTAGATAGAGGAAGTATTTCTCCTGGTAATATTGCAGAATTTGTGATCTATGTGAATATGCTGACTTGGCCCGTAACTGCGATAGGTTGGATTGCTTCTATTATTCAACAAGCAGCAGCTTCACAAAAACGTATTAATGAATTTTTAGAATATGAACCTAGCGTTAAAAATCTAACAGAGGCACATTCAACTATAAAGGGAGCAATAGAATTTGAAAAGGTCAATTTCACCTATCCTGACACAGGTATTGAAGCCTTAAAAGAGGTTTCTTTTCGTTTAAAACCAGGCGAAAAAATGGCCATTATTGGCAAGACAGGTTCTGGTAAAACGACTATTGCAGATTTAATTGTACGTATGTATGATATTAATAGTGGTGCTATCCAAATAGATAATCAATCTATTCAGGATATTAATCTGAATGATCTAAGAAAACAAATTGGTTATGTCCCTCAAGATATCTTCTTGTTCTCGGATACTGTAGAAGATAATATCGCTTTTGGTTCACCCAATACAAGTTCGGATACCATTTATCAATACGCAAAATATGCTGCCGTTCATGACGATATTTTAGGATTGAGTGATGGCTATGATACGATGGTGGGAGAACGAGGAGTTACGCTATCTGGAGGTCAAAAACAACGGATCACCTTAGCAAGGGCACTCTTAAAACAACCCAATATTTTATTATTAGATGATTGCCTTTCTGCAGTTGATACGTCCACAGAACAGCAAATATTGTCTTATTTAAAAAATGAATTAAAAGACAAAACAACGATCATCATCACCCATCGTATATTCTCCTTGTTAGAGTTTGATAAAATTATTGTTTTAGAAGATGGAAAAATAGTAGAAGAAGGTGTGCATGAAGAACTCATGTCCAATAAAGGATTTTATTATGATTTATACGAGAAACAACGATTTGAAGATGAGGAAATTATACAAGACTAAAGCCTTCATATCAGTTTATAGTTAATTTATAATCCAATAATTTAGCCTATTGAGGAGCAATTTGCCAAAATTACCTACTTTTTTACCTCACTTTTTGTATAAATCTTAAAAAATCTTTTTAAAGTTTATACATTTATTTACATTTGTAAGGATACTAATTTTTTTATTTCTTTAACTTAATGAAAAACTGTGGAAAACGAGAGAAACCAACGTAGGTTTGAGAGCGTGTACTCCAAGAAAGTCCGTGCTGGTAAAAGAAGAACCTATTTCTTTGATGTTCGTCGTACTAAAGGAGACGATTTCTACTTAACATTAACAGAAAGCACTCGTCGATTCAATGGAGAGGGTTATGAACGCCATAAAATTTTCTTATACAAAGAAGATTTTAATCGTTTCGTTTCTAGCTTAGAAGAAGTTGTCAATTACATTAAGACGGAATTAATGCCAGACTATGATTATGACGAATATACACGTCGTCATGAAGAGTGGGAAGCAAAACGTGCAGAAGAAGCTGAAAATGAAGCAAATTCTGACTCTAGTACTTCTAATGACAAAGATGAAGAAGAAATTGAAGAAGAAGATGATATGAGCTGGTAGTTGTTTATCAGTTTTACCTCATAAAAAAAGCGAAGCCCCAATGACCATTTTAACTCTAGGGCTTCGCTTTTTCTTTTTCAAACGTTTCTTGTACGGATTATACCTAAACCAATTACACTTTTTAGAGCACTGCTTTTTGAAGAAGCACCTCTATTAGCTACTTACAAACTAATTGTAGATTCTGTAAAAGCCTAATTCATTGTCAATTCTAAAATTTATTTATTTCTTGAAAAGTGAATCTACAAATGCTCGTTTATTGAAAATTTGAAGCATATCCATTCCCTCTCCCACTCCAATATATTTTATCGGAATTTTGAATTGATCTGAAATACCAATCGCCACTCCTCCTTTAGCGGTTCCATCTAATTTAGTCAAAGCTAAAGCAGTTACTTCAGTCGCTTCAGAAAATTGACGGCATTGTTCAATTGCATTTTGTCCTGTAGTAGCATCTAAAACCAATAACACTTCATCGGGTGCATCTTCCAAGCGTTTACCCATAGATTTTTTGATTTTGGTTAACTCATTCATCAATCCCACTTTGTTGTGTAAACGTCCTGCAGTATCTACAATAGCCACATCACAATCATTAGTCATGGCATAATTGACAGTTTCGAATGCAACTGCGGCTGGGTCAGTATGCATACCTTTCGCATAAAAATCACAACCCACTCGATCCGCCCAAATTTTTAATTGGTCAACCGCCGCCGCTCTGAAAGTATCACCTGCTCCGAGTACCACTTTTTTCCCTCGAAGACGATATTGATGTGCAATTTTTCCAATAGTTGTCGTTTTTCCCACACCATTGACTCCTACGACTAAAACCGTATAGGGCTTTCGACCTAATGGCGTAGTAAAATCTTCAACTTCTTCCGTATTCGTTTCTGCAAGTAATTGAACAATTTCATCCCGAAGAATTTCATTGAGTTCTTCCGTATTGATATATTTATCTTTAGCGACCCGTGCTTCAATGCGTTCAATAATACGAACAGTCGTATCTAGTCCTACATCAGATGTAATTAAAATATTTTCTAATTCATCTAAGACTTCTTCATCAACAGTTGCCTTTCCTGCAACGGCGCGTGAAATTTTAGAAAAAATATTTGATTTTGTTTTTTCTAAACCTTTATCAAGGTCTTCTTCTTTTTCCTTGGTGAAAAACTTTTTAAAAAAACTCATAGTTAAAATGAAGTTGTAGAGAATGCAAATTAAATAATACCCTAAAGTAATATACATTAGAAAGGCTTTCCTTTAAGTTCATCGAGGAAAGCCTTTCTAATAAAACAAGTATTAAAGGGACAAAGTTGTATTATTTTTTGTCAGCAAAAAATTCTTTTACTTTGTCTTTATGGATCATTAATTCTTTATAGGTATATTTTCCCGAAACAGGATCTTTTATACTTTTAATTACTTTTACAAAATCTCTACCTGTACCTACGTTCGCAGCACGTTGTGCAACCCGCGCGTTTTTGGAAACTTTAGCCATGATGAAAATGATTTATTGTTTTTAAAAAATTGCCGATGCCTAGTAGTTGTCTTTGGCGGTGTTATTTTATTTCACGATGAACAGTTACCTTTTTTAGAATTGGGTTATATTTTTTCAATTCTAAACGATCAGGTGTGTTCTTACGATTTTTTTGCGTAACATATCGAGAAGTACCCGGCATACCTGAGTTTTTATGCTCTGTACATTCTAAGATTATCTGTTGGCGATTGCCTTTACTTTTTTTAGCCATTTTATGAATAGATTTTTAGATGAAGAAAAAGGAAATAAAAAAAGGAGCGAATTATAATTTTACTCCAGTATCAATTCCTTTACGTTCTAATTTCTTTAAATAAGCGTAAATTCCAAGTTTGTTAATATTTCTAATTGCCTTGGAAGACACTTTTAAAGAAACCCACTCATTGGTTTCAGGTATAAAAAATCGTTTACGTTGTAAGTTAGGAAGAAAACGACGTTTTGTTCTTCTATTTGAGTGCGACACATTATTACCTGAAATTGGTCGCTTTCCTGTTAAATCACAAACTCTTGACATGATGTTATTTTTTTGATTAAATCGCAGCAAGATTTCTTTTCAAACCGCGAAGAAATTCTACTTTTCACAAAAGTGATGCAAAGGTAAATAAATATCGTGTAAACAACAATAGAAAATAAATATTATTCTTAATAAATTTAAAAGTAATAGTTATTGAAGTATTGTTTACAACTTATAGAATATTAGCCACCAGTTTCTTGACGCAATTGCTTCATCTGACTTTCCCAGAGCATTCGTGTATCGTCCACTTCATCATCATCACAATAATCAGTTATTTCTAAAATAGTTTCTCCAGTTACGGGAGAACGGCTCATTCTAAATTCTAAATATTCTTCTTCATCGTCTGCATCTTCCCATTTGAAACGAATACGTTCATCCTCAATATCATCAATCATTTCAGCTATCTCCTCAGATCCTTCCCATACGAAAGTATAAATCTCCCCAGTAATATCTACCTCATCGCAAAACCAACGAATTAAACAGGAAGGGGTGGTTAAAAATTTATAAATAATAGTAGGTGAAGCACGAAATAAGAACTCCAACTCTATTTTAACTCTTTCCATTTATATAAATTTAAACAAATGTATTATTAAAAATTGTATTCTGTTTTGTCGCAATAAAAAACAAAAAAATCATTTTTCCAAAAATGTAAGCTATTTTCTTAAAAATACATTGATAATAATACATCTATAGATAGAAAAAAAGTATATACCAACCGTATTCTAAGACTTTTATACCGTTTAAATCTGCTTTCGACTTGATTCTAATTGACAATACCCTTATTTTTGTACCTGTGATTGTATGTATATGTAGTGAAACACACCTACCGAACACTCACGTCCCATACGATTAAAAATTACCGACTTAAACAATTTTCCAACAAATTAGAACCCATCATGTATCTCGTCTAAAACAAGATTGTTTTAGATAAGCACGAATTTTATCTACTTAATTATAATTTTTAAAGTGTATTCTGCATGAGACAACTAAAGATCACAAAATCTATTACAAATCGTGAAAGCCAATCCCTTGAAAAGTATCTTCAAGAAATCGGTAAGGTCGACTTATTGACGCCTGAAGAGGAAGTGGATTTAGCAAAACGCATCAAACAAGGTGATCAAATAGCTTTAGAAAAGCTAACCAAAGCGAACCTTCGCTTCGTCGTTTCTGTTGCCAAACAATACCAAAATCAAGGACTCTCTTTGAGTGATTTGATTAATGAAGGTAATCTCGGCTTGATTAAAGCAGCGCAACGTTTTGATGAAACAAGAGGTTTCAAATTTATTTCTTATGCCGTATGGTGGATTCGTCAGTCCATTCTACAAGCTCTTGCTGAGCAGTCTCGTATTGTTCGTCTTCCGTTGAATAAGGTGGGGTCTTTAAATAAGATCAATAAAGCCTTTTCAGAACTCGAACAAGAATATGAGCGTGAACCATCTTCGGATGAATTGGCAGAGTTATTAGAAATTCCGACTGAAGAAGTTGAAACCACCCTCGGTGTTGCTGCACGTCATGTATCTATGGATGCACCATTCGTCGAAGGAGAAGATAATTCTCTTTTGGATGTATTGGAAAATAGCGGCACTCCTGGTACGGATACAGGATTGGCGTATGCCGAGTCTTTACGACGTGAAATTGAACGTTCGCTGAGCACTTTGACGGATCGTCAGTGCGATGTAATTAAACTGTATTTTGGAATCAATGTTGAACACCCTATGTCTTTAGAAGATATCGGTGACAAATTTGGCTTAACTAGAGAACGGGTCCGCCAGATCAAGGACAAAGCAATTAACAAGTTACGCTCCAAATCACGGTCTAAGTTACTGAAACACTATTTAGGTGCATAAACCTCCCTGTAATAGATTTTAAGAACAATTAGTTACGAAAAATAAAAGCCGCTTCTTGAGAAGCGGCTTTTTTTATGCATTATTATCTTTTGCATATTGCTGATATTGGATGAATCTTTCTTTTGAATGTAACAGCGAAATTCGATTTAACATTTCTTTATCAATCCAAGAATCTGATACTTCTAAATGTAAAAAGAAATCATCCTTTTCTTTTTTGAAAAGCCCTTCTGATTTTAATTCATGCAAGGCTTTTACAAATAAATCAAAAATTTCGTCTTTATAATTTTCATTGCCATTTTCATATTCTTTTGACCCAAATTTATCAATTCGATCATTCAATTCGCTGAGTCGTTCTTCTTCTAATCGCTCGCTAATATCTGCTATCCACTCCTCCATAAAAAAGGTATAATATAATTTTTCTTCCAGGTAGTTTTCAGCATTCGGATCTAAATCAGCCAAGGTATCTTGTAAGAATTGACGTGTATTGTAATAGATACCAATCGTACTTGCATCTCCATCTGTATAAATTCCAAAGGAGATGAGTTCCTTTTCTTCTTCTATTTGATGAAAGTGATAAGAGAGGGATGCTTTTAGATCACGAATAAAGGTGGTTTTGTTCATGTTATTTGCTTTATGATGATTGCTTTATACCAGTTATTTTTTACCTGTTGGGATACCACTCGTATAACTCGCACCTGCGCCTAAAACAAAACAAAACTTTATCTTTCTGTGTTTTTAAGAATGTCGTGTATTGTGTATTTAAATGTTTGAGTACTAAGTTTATTTATAACTAGTTATTATCCTTATCTATATTTTACAAAGGTTTTCATATTTAAAAGCCAAGAATACACGTTTAATAGAGTGTGTAAATAGTAAATGACTTTTAAAAGTAATACATTTACTTTATATTTATACTAAAATTAATCTACTTTCAATCTCAAAATCATGAGTGCAGCGGAATTAAAAAGCACCCTACACAAATATATTGTTGAAACAGATGATCTAGCTGTTCTAGAACAAGTGAAAGCATACTTTCAAGAACTACGAAAATCATCAGGTGATAATAATGAACTTCATCCATTAGAAGAAAGAATGTTGAATATTGGTATAGAACAAGCAGATGAAGGGCTTCTCACACCCAATAATGAAGTAAGAAAAGATATCAATAAATGGATTGAAGAAAAGAAAAACGGAAAACAATAAATGTATCAAGTTAATTGGACACCAATTGCAAAAGAAACACACCGTCAAATTTTCGATTTTATTATAGAGCAATGGTCTATTGATACTGCAATACAATTTGATGACCAATTGCAAGATCTTCTATACAAACTAGAAAAACATCCATTTTTATGTCCCCCGCTTAAAGGATATAAGAATATTCATCGATGTGTAATTTCAAAACAAGTTTCTTTACTTTATCGTGTAAATACTCAAAGACAAACAACAGATTTATTAACCTTCTTTGATAACAGAGCCAATCATCCTTATCAAAATCTATGATAAGTCAATTCAAAATAAAGTAATCTATCGCACCAAACTCACATCTCCTTTAAAAATCTCAGTAGCACCGTTAATGAGTTCTATCTCTGCAAAATAAGTGTATACCCCAGGATTGAGTTTTGCCGTTTTATAATATCCATCCCAAGCAAAATTGGGATCATTGGGTAAGAAATTGTTCAATTCCATTAATTTTGAGCCCCAACGATCATAAATTTGGAAAGTTTTAATATTCGTAACACTTTCATCTCGTGCAAAAATCATAAAAATATCATTTATGCCATCATCATTGGGGGAAAATGCATTGGGAATGTAAATATCAATGTCTCGTTCTACTCGGAAAATTATTTGATCTTCTGCAATACATCCATTCTCATTAATCAAAGTAAGGGTATACACGGCATCATTTAAACCCATAAAAGTAGGATTTAAACAATCCGTACAACTTAATCCTTCTGTTGGCGACCAACTTACAGATTGTAAGTCATCCATTGGTATATTAGTGAAGACGTCTACTTGGTATTGTTCTCCAATTTGAAGGTTTACTTCTGGAATGGTTTCTACTAAAGCAGAATCCAATGTAGGAATTGAAAGATTTGAACTTAATTCACAACCATTTATATCCTGAATTAATAAATCATAATTGCCTCCTTGTAATTCTGGAAAATCAGTTTGGGAAAAGAAATTTTGACCTCCATCTATTGAATACAAATAAGGCCCCACTCCCCCATCAATTCCTTGGAAAATAATCGTCCCAAAATCGCCATAACATAGCGGCGGATCGAGAATAGCGTTAAAATCAATAGGTACATTTTCATTTTGAGTGATTAAGACGGAATCCGTTTGTGTACATCCGTTTTCTAAATCTGTCACTAAGAGTTCGTACCATCCTGCGGCATCAACTAGAGGAGTTAAACTTGTTTCATCTCCCTGAATATTTCCATTATTGGTATTCCATTCATAGCTGAAATTTTGCCCCATCGAAGCACTTGCATTGAGTTGAAAATCGGTAATATTACAGGTCAATTCTATTCCTTCGCCTGCATCTACTTGTGGAGGTGTAATATTTTGATTAACTACCACAGAGGAGATTGAAGTACATCCATTTTCTAAATCTGTAATTAATATCGTATAATCCCCTGCTTCATTAACTTCTATTTCTTCCTGATTGGCATTTCCTAAAACTGAACCATTGGAAGTGGTCCATTCAAAATTTAAATCAGTACCTCCTGAAGCATTGGGTTGTAGAAAAGTACTTGTTATATTACAAGTTAAAATTTCAGGTGGAGTAATGGCTGCCAAAGGAGAGTTTTGATTGACACTTACAAAAACAGATGCCGTATTAATACATCCATTTTCGGTATTAGTGACTAATAAATCGTATGTCCCTTCTTGATTGACAGATGGATTTAAGGTAGTTTCACCTGTTGTAATATTTCCATTTGAACTAGACCAAACATAGGTGAACTCATCTCCTACACTTGAATTTAATCCATCTAAACTAAGTTCTGGATTTGTACAGGTTAATTCTATCGTTTCACCAGCATCTGCATCTGGGATAACAATATTTTGATCTACAACTACTATTGCTTGATCTGTACATCCATTTTCTAAATTAAGCACCTCTAGTTGATACGTTCCAGCAGCATCAATTTCAATTTGTAATAAATTGGGATTGTCCGATAAAATATTACCATCTTGAGTCGTCCATGTATGAATGATATCCATATCATTTGTTGATGCTGTTCCATCTAACAAAATATCAGTTGTGGCACAAGTGAGTACGTCTGGTGTAGCAATAATTGATTCGGGTGAAATAGTGTCTTGAAAAACTTCAATGAAAGTGGAAGCGGAGCATTCATTTTGGGTATTAAAAACAGATAACTCATAAATTCCTGCTTCATTTACGGTGGCAGAAAGTAGATTTTCTTCCAGTATATTTCCATCTGGAGTTGACCAAGTATAATCAATAGTTGAACCATTAGAAGAAGCTGAAGCATCTAAATTAGCGGTTAAGTTGGTACAGGTCAAAATATCAAACGATTCAATCATCGCCATGGGAGAAATGGTATCTTGTGTTAGTACAACTTGCTCCATTGCGGTACATTGATTCGCTAAATTGGTCAGCAATACTTGATACGTGCCTGCCGTATTAGTACTTACAATTGCTTGATTATTTGTATTAAGCACTCCATCCAAAGAAGTCCATTCATATTGTAAATCTGAAGAAGTATTGGAGCTTGCGACTAAATCAACGGATTGTATCGCACAATTTAACTCTAAGGGAGGGGTAATAGATAAATCTGGATTTTCTATGTCTTGGAACACTTCTACTATTTCAGTTGAAGAACATGAATTCAAAGTATTCGTTATCAATAAATTATAAACTCCATCTTCATCAATAAGTGGAGTTAAAGAATTTCCATCTGCAACAATATTCCCTGAAGAAGTTGTCCATTCATACAAAAATTCTGAACCTTGGGAGGAAGCACTTGCATCTAAACTAATAGAAGTAGTTTCACAATTTAACACCTCAGGAATAGCGATAGAGGTAAGTGGTACATCCGTATCTTGGGTTACACTTATACTTTCAGAATTGGTGCAATTATTCGTGAGATTTGTAATGGTTAAAAGATAATCCCCTGCGGCACTAATTTGTGGCGATAAAGTAGTTTCATCTGCATCTATTACACCATTCGAACTTGTCCATTCATACGAAAATTCTGAACCTTGGGAAGAAGCTGTCGCATCCAAATTAATAGAAGTCATCTCGCAATTTAACACCTCAGGAACGGCAATTGAGGTAAGTGGTACAGCTGCATCTTGCGTTACACTTATACTTTCAGAACTGATACAGTTATTCGTCAAATTCGTAATCGTTAAAAGGTAGTCTCCTTCCGTGCTAATCTGTGGAGATAAGGTATTAGCATCTGCATCTATTACACCATTCGAACTTGTCCATTCATATAAAAATTCTAAACCTTGGGAAGAAGCTGTCGCATCTAAATTAAGTGTTGTAGTCGTACAATTTAAAACATCGGGTGTAACGATAGATGTAATAGGCAAATCTGCGTCTTGAGTTATAGATATACTTTCTGTACTTGAGCAGTTATTCGTCAAATTTGTAATGATTAAAAGATAATCACCTGCTGTACTAATTTGTGGAGATAATGTATTGGCATCTGCATCAATAACGCCATTCGTAGTTGTCCATTCGTACGAAAATTCTGAACCTTGGGAGGAAGCACTTGCATCTAAATTGAGTGTTGTTGTCGTACAATTTAAAACATCGGGTGTAACGATAGATGTAATAGGTACATCTGCATCTTGAGTTACAGATATGCTTTCTGTACTTGAGCAATTATTCGTCAGATTTGTAATGGTTAAAAGATAGTCCCCTGCTGTACTAATTTGTGGTGACAGTGTATTTTCATCTGTATCAATTACACCATTGGTCGTTGTCCATTCATACGAAAATTCTGAACCTTGAGAGGAAGCACTTGCATCTAAAATTAAACTTGTAGTTGTACAGTTTAATTCATCGACTGGTTCAATTTGTGCATTGGGTACTGTACTATCTTCTTCTACCTCTATCGTGTCTATTTCCGTACAAGCATTCGTTGTATCGGTAATCACTAATTGATACGTTCCTGCTTGCGAAACTAGTGGCGTATTGGTAGCAGCACCTTCGTCTATTTGTCCATTTTGAGTGGTCCATTCATAGAGAAATTCTGTTCCAGTAGAACTTTGAGAAGCATCTAAATTAATGGTGGAAACGGTACAATCAATCTGATTAGGTGGAGCTATGTCAATAATGGGAGTGGTATTATTTAGTGTAACATTCACTTCATCAGCTGCAGTACATTGATTCATTAAATCAGTTATGACCAAGGTGTATAATCCATCTTCATTAATTAAAGGAGTCGCTGTATTTTCTCCTTCTAGGATTGAACCATCCGTCGTTTGCCATTGATACGAAAGCGAGGAGGGATCATTTGAAGTATTTGCTTGTAAATTTAGACTAGTTGTATTACAATTTAACACCTCATCTGCACCTGCATCTACGGTCGGTGTATTATTATTTTGACTAACTGTTTGAGAACTTGTATTGGTACATCCATTTAGTAAACTGGTAATGATGACTTGATAATCTCCTGCTTCATCGACTTGTATACTATTTGCTGTTATATCACTTATAATTGAACCGTTAGAAGTGGTCCAATCGTAGATATAATCTTCAGAATTTTGTTCTACTTCGACATTTAAATTAGTTGCTAAAACAGAACAATTTAATTCATCTGTTTCTGGTATATTTAACACAGGTGGATTATTATCCAACTCAATGGTTACACTCGATACAGCTGTACATTCATTAAGTTCATCTGTAATGGTCAGCACATAAGTTCCTGCTGCATCTACTTGAGGAGTGAGAGTGGTTGCATCAGCACTTATATTTCCATCTGTGGTCGTCCATTCCAAAGAAATATTTGTTCCCGTACTCGATTCAGAAGCATCTAATTGATAATTGGTCGTTATACAATCCAAGGTAAATGGTTCACCTGCATCTGCGACTGGGATGTTATTATCTTGAGAAATAAATACTTCATCTGAATTGATACAACCGTTTACCTCATCTGTAATGGTTAAAATGTACGTCCCAGAAGCATTCACTTGAGGATTTGGCGTATCTGCTCCATTTTCTATAAATCCATCCAAAGTTGACCAAGAATAATTCGTATTTTCTGAATCCGTAGAACCATTTAAATTAACAAAAGAAGTGGTACAATTTAACTCTTGTGTATCGCCTGCCTCTACGGTTGGAGGTTCAACATTTGCCTCAACGCTTATAGAAGTCGTTTCAGAACAGCCATTTGCAGGATCGGTAACTATCAAATTATACGTTCCTAAAGAATCTATTGTTGGAGTATTTGTATTTGCATCTGACACAATTGAACCATCAGCAGTCGTCCATTCATACATTAAATCAGTACCAAAACCACTTGCATTTGCATTGAGCTGAATGATGTCAGTTGTACAAGTAAGCAAATCTGGATCATCAGTGATGATCGTCGGATTTTGAATATTATCGGAGACCATGATTTCATCGGTATTGGTACAGCCATTTTCGGTATTGGTAACTAAAAGGTGATATGTTCCCGTTGAATTTACGGAAGGTGTTAAATCATCTGTTGTTGTGGTAAATACACCATTTTCTGTTGACCATTCATAAATAAAATTTGAGCCTGTACTACTCATCGACGCATCCAATTGAACTTCCATTATAGTACAAGTTAATTCTTCGGGAGTTGCAATATCTATTGCTGGAGATAAGGTGTTTTCTTCGACCAAAAGACTGGCTGAACTCGTACAGCCAGATGTATTATTGGTAACGGTGTATATGTACGTACCACTTGCATCAATTAATGGATGGACATTATTTGCATTTTCAACGATATTTCCATCTAAGGTACTCCATTCATAAGAAAAATCTGTACTGGTAGAAGAAGTTGTACTGGCATTTAAATTAATTGAAGGATGATTACAATCAATCAAAGTATCCTGTGTCATGGTAGTTAAATCATCTACATCGAAACTCACTTTATCTGTAATTTCACAAACTTGCATAAAACGTAGATCATCTAGTGCAAAATCATTTCCATTAGATGCTGTTGTTTGATTAACAATACAAATTTCTGCTGTACTTAAATTATTAGACGACCAATAGGCATAAAAGCTTTGCCACTCACAATTGGTAGTTGATACTTGAAAAGGCGAATTGAGCAATTCTCCATTAATGGAAAATTGTAAAATGGGAGGATTATTTCCACAATGCTGACATACATTTTGAATCCAAGACTCAAAAATGTATTGCGTATTGGTTTGTATATTAACTTCTGCACACCAAATATCTTGATTAAGTGTTCCTTTTCCGTCTACGATGAGCATACTTCCATTTCCAGAGGTATGATCTTGACATTCCGCAAAACCACCAAAAAAATCTCTAGGATTATCACTAACTAAATATCTCCCTGGTGCGCCCGTTCCTTGTACATAATCACTCGTAAATCCTGCATAACCATTTTCAAAATCACCATTGGGAATTAAATTGTCTCCTGATTCTACAAATGCAGTCAAAGTATAGGTAATTGGAGCAGTAATCGTAGCATTTGGACTCAAACTAAAAGGGTCATCTAGTCCCGTATTAGGTTGCCAAATATAACTTAATACATCTCCTTCTACACTTCCTTCTAAATCTACCGTAAATGGCAAATCATTTGGACAAAACGCTTGACCAACACCAGCATCTACACTTACCCCCGTCACTACAGCCTCGGCTGTAGCTGTACAGCCACTATTGACATTAGTAACAACAAGCGTATAAGTTCCTGTGCTTCCCACTTCAGGAGATAAAAGATTATCTTCGCCAATAAACGCTCCGTCAGAAGTTATCCATTGGTAAGAATAGTCATCGCCCATGGAAGAGCCAACAGAATTGAGATACAAATTATCACAAGCGTAAACTGCATCTTGTGCAACTGCAGCTGGAATATCAGCAGCTATAACTTCAACAGTCAATCCATCCGAACAACCACTTTCTAAGTCTAATAGGGTCAATTTATACGTACCTGCTCCACTTACCGTAGGAGTAAGTGTCGTCTTTCCATTTAAAATGACGCCTCCGTCATTTGCGGACCAAATGAAACTCGGATTATCTCCTGTCAAAGAATTCGTAGCATCTAATTGTAATTCTTGTGTACCTTCCTCACATGGTAATTGGATTTGTGTTTCTCCAATCGCTTGTACACTTGCTACATTTAAAGTAGTATAAATCGTACTATCACAACCATTTTGAGCAGTATAGACATCTACATAGGTACCTGATTCCGTTTGATAACCTCCTCCTATAAATATTCCATCTCCTTCACATATTGTTTCGTCTACCTCAAGGGTGACACTGGAACGATTGGTGACTGTTATATTTTGAAAACAATAAATTTGAAGGTTATTTGAACCCCCAGTTGCAGAAGTTACCCCCCAAGTTATTTCAGTTTCTCCAAAGAATACATTATTTACTATATCATAGTTGACATCAAAAATTAATTGGTCATTTAAGTATACTTTAAAATTGAAAGTCGCTGGATCCCAAGCCAAGGTGGCAGTATGATAGTTACCGTCTTCAATGTTATAGGATAATGGATATGGTCCAAATAATGGGAAATTCATTATACCATTTGTATTTATAGCTACATGATCTTGTGGAGTGTCAGCGGTACCGCCATTATCCCATGTATCAAATTCTACAATCCAAGATTGTCCGATTCCTTGTGCGCCAATTCCTTGACCTTGACCTCCGCAAGGAACAAAACCATTGGGTTGAAAAACAATAGTTACACCATCAGCTCCATTTGCATCTTGAGTACCAAAATACATTAATACGTCTTGTTGAAAAGGTTGAGAAAAATCAATAGGTATTGGATACCATCCACAGCCCGCTTGTCCATCATTTGCTGTTGTTAATTGTATACAATTCAATTCTTCACTTCCACTATCAAAAGGCACTGCATTTCCAGACAAAACATATTGTTGCTGTAAAGGATCACTTACTTTAAGATCAAACGTACCTGTTCCACCTCCTTCTTGCCAAAATTTTATATAATAGGTTTGAAAAGGAAATAAGTCTTCAATTGTTGCTTGTGGCATTAATACATCTCCACATTCGAAATCTTCATAGCAGCCATATTTCACAAGAGTTCCTTCATTGCATGCCCCCCAATAAATACTCATAGCACCATCTGTTATGGAACCAGCTTGAGTTTGAATCGTTACAGCCCCAGAAATTGGAGCAATAAATTTGAACCAAAAATCATCTCCCTCATAATCCCCACAAGGAGGATATAAAAACCCAGAATCATTTGCACCATTGGTTGAAAAGGTAAAGAACTGCTGCATATTATTAATTACTTCTGTAGCAGTACAAGGGGTATTTCCTGCATAATTAAGTGAATACAGTAAACACAACAGAAAAGATAAAGCAAATCTCATGTTCGCGTAGGTATAAATAGTGCGCCTTAAAAATTGAGAGAATTAGTTCAACTAAAATTTCTGAAAATGTTCGTTTTGAGTAAGTTCCAATGAACCTTCCCAATTAATCAGTTTTGCAGTCATTTTTGGGGAATGAAGTTGCCAGAATAAAGACAAATAATTTTACTCACAATCTTATATAAGCACTTTGTATAGAAAATGGAAGCTTATATCTTTATTTATAAAGGTATTTTAATTTTCATAAAGCTGCTAATTTTATTCTGTTTTTTTATAAATACACCAAGCATTCAATCGTAATTTCCTATTTTTAGCCTTCATTAAAAAAATATCATCATGCACTATTTATGGACAATCCTTTTAACACTGTTTGCTTTAACATCTTGGTCTCAAGAAATTGACCTCAACATGTTTAAAGATTTAAAAGCTCGTTCAATCGGTCCTGCCGGAATGAGTGGACGGGTAACGACTATAGATGTGAACCTTCAAAACCCAGATATTATCTATATTGGAACAGCCTCAGGTGGTGTTTGGAAATCTGAAAGTGGAGGAATTGATTGGGAACCCATTTTTGATAAAGAAGCAACGCTTTCTATTGGTGCTATTGCAATTAATCAGCAAAATCCAAGCGAAATTTGGGTCGGTACTGGGGAAGGAAATCCTCGTAATTCTCAAAATAGTGGGGGTGGTATTTATAAAAGTTTAGATGGAGGAAAAACATGGGTGATGATGGGTTTAGAAGGAACTAAAGTCATTCATCGTATTTATATTCATCGAGATAATCCTGAGATTGTTTATGTTGGAGCGCAAGGCTCGCAATGGGGCCCTTCAAAAGATCGAGGCGTTTATCGAACGTTTAATGGCGGTGAAACTTGGGAACATGTATTGTATAAAGGCGAGGAAATAGGAATTGCAGATATGGTCGTTGATCCCAGTAATCCTAATAAAATAATCGCTGCTATGTGGGAATTTGGTCGAAAACCATACACCTTTAATTCTGGTGGAAAAGGATCTGGAATCTATATTTCGCATGATGCAGGAACAACATGGAAACGAATCACTGATAAGGATGGACTTCCAAAAGGTATATTGGGACGTATAGGTTTGGCAATTGCTCCTTCCAAACCCAATATTGTGTATGCATTAGTAGAAGCTAAGAAAAATGGCTTGTATAAATCTACAGATGGTGGAAATAAATGGACGAAAATTGCTGACAAAAACATTGGAAATCGCCCTTTTTATTATGCAGATATTTTTGTAGATCCTAATAACGAAAATCGCATTTTCAATTTACATTCTACCGTTACCAAAAGTGAAGATGGTGGAAAAACATTTGAAAGTTTACTTCCCTTTTATTCGCATTCTGGCGTTCATCCCGATCATCATGCATTTTGGATTCATCCTGAAAATCCAAATTATATCATTGAAGGAAATGATGGTGGTTTAAATATTTCCAGAGATGGAGGTGACACTTGGGATTTTGTCGATAATCTACCCCTTGCTCAATTTTATCACATTAATTATGATATGGCCGTTCCCTACAATGTTTGTGGAGGAATGCAAGATAATGGTTCTTGGATTGGGCCGAGTCAAGTTTGGAAAAGAGGTGGCATCAAGAATGAAGATTGGCAAGAAGTTTATTTTGGAGATGGGTTTGATGTGGTTATTCGTCCTGATGATACGCGTTATGGTTATGCCATGTCGCAAGGTGGAAATGTGGGCTATTTTGATAAAGAAACAGGCTATGTTCGTTCTGTAAAACCTGTTCATCCAGATGAAAATATAAAATTACGCTTCAATTGGGATGCTGCTATTGCTCAAAATCCTTTTCATAATTGCGGAGTGTATTATGGTTCTCAGTTTGTACATAAAAGTATGGATTGTGGGGAATCTTGGGAAGTGATTTCTCCTGATTTAACCACCAATGATCCAGAAAAACAAAAGCAAGGCGAAAGTGGAGGTTTAACCATTGATGCTACTCGTGCTGAAAATTTCACGACTATAATAGCCATTGCGCCAAGCCCCCACGATGAAGATGTCATTTGGGTAGGAACAGATGATGGCAATTTACAACTGACAAAAGATGGAGGAAAAACATGGACAAATTTTGCAGATAAATTGGTGGGTTGTCCAAAAGGAAGTTGGATTCCTCAAATAGAAGTTTCATCTATCAATAAAGGAGAAGTTTTTGTTGTGGTCAACAATTATCGTAGAAATGATTGGAAACCTTATTGCTATCATACTAAAGATTATGGTGTGACTTGGAATCGAATCGCAAATCCTCGTTCCATAGATGGTTTTGTTCGTTCGATTGTACAAGATTTAGAAGCTCCTAATTTATTGTTTTTAGGAACAGAAGTTGGTTTGTATGTAAGCTTCAATTATGGTAAAAACTGGCAACGCTGGGATAATGATCTTCCTCATGCGCCTATTTCTGATTTAAAAATTCATCCTAGAGAACATGATTTAATCATTGGTACATTTGGAAGGGCGGCGTATGTGTTGGATGATATTCGTCCGCTTCGAGCAATAGCACAAAATAATTCAGTTTTAAATCAAGAACTCGCTGTTTTTCCAGCCCCAGATGCCTATCAAGCCATTTATCGTTCTATAGATGGGGCTCGATTTATAGCAGATGGCGTTTTTGTGGGAGATAATAAACGATCTGGTGCCTTGCTTACTTTCTATGCTAAAAAGGAAGAGAAAAAAGAAATGCAAGCACCAACAGCAACTGTTAAACAAAAAAAGAAGAAAAATAAACGACAAGATGCTGAAATGCCTGCTCCTGTAGAGAAAAAAGAAGAGAAAAAGAAAAAAGGAGATAAAATACACATTCATGTAATTAATAGTCAAGGAGATACCATCCGTCATTTTACCACTAAAATTGATAGTACAGGTTTGCATCGTATTCGTTGGGATATGAGTCAAAAAGGAATTCGTTACCCTTCTTATCGGGAACCAAAAAAAGATGCTGATGAGCCTAGCGGAGCATGGGTTAAACCTGGTAATTATAAACTTGTCTTTAGTTTAAATGATGCGAAAGATTCAACAATGGTTCAAGTCAAAAGTGATCCTCGTCTACCCTATTCAGAAGCTGATTTTGATAAACGAATGGATCAAATCAAGTCGTTTGAAAATATGATTGCTAAAACTACTGAAGCCTTCAATCAACTCAAAGACGCGCAAAAAACCGTTGATTTAGTCAAAAAGAATTTTGTCAATTTACCAGATTCTACGCAGACACAATTGAATGATCGTACCAAAATCGTATCCGATTCTATAAAAGCCATGATTGAATCTGTTTTAGTTCCACAAGATTATAAAGGTATCAATCGGGAGTATCCTGCTTTATCGTATGAATTTTGGGGTGCATCAAGTTTTATTTATTCTTCAGAGGCTGAATTAACTCCCAATGGTAGACACGCCTTAAATCATTTAAAATCAAAAATTGGTACTTTTATCAATCAAGTAAATGGATTTATGGGTACAGAATGGAAAGATTATCAAAATGAAATAGAAGCCATCGAGTTTCCGTTATTTAAAGAAATAGAGCAAGTGAAGTTGGAATAGGATTGCTGGGTGCGCGGGGCTTTTGTGGATACAAAAAGAAATTCATATTTAAATTCAAATAGCTTCTAAAAATAAAACCCTAAATTAGCAATAGAAGCATAGCTCCGCGACGGAGTAACTCAAATCAACAAATCCACAAAGTAGCGCATAGTGGGTAAGCAATAAACACATCAACAAAATTGAGCCATCGCGCGCAAGCAATATCAAACGCGTCAGCGGACAAAACAAACTACTATGCAAGAACGCCTTCTCAACTGGAAAGAGGTTCCAATCCTGCGAGTACTAATTCCATTTATGCTAGGAATTGTACTGGCTCACCAGTTGGCGGCGGAATGGCAATGGGGTATTTATCTATTAATGGCGGTCATTGGAGGTTCATTTTATTTGCAATTGGTAAAAATTCCTTTTCAATGGCGTTGGTTGAATGCTGGATTATTATATCTAGCCTTTTTTATATTAGGCTATCAATTATTTTATTACCATAATGATCTGCTTGAGACTAATCATTTCCAACAATTTATACAAAAAGAAAATCGAGTTTATGGTACAATAAACAGTGCTGTAAAATATGATGATTTTATCAAATTCGAGTTGGATGTTGAAGCTATTGAGGTAAATCGAAATTGGAATGCAGCGAGTGGAAACTTATACGTATACGCAAAACCAGATGCCTTAAATAGTGAGTTGAAATACGGCGACATGATTCGTTTAGATACGCGAATAAAACCCATTGAATCACCGAAAAATCCGTATGCTTTTGATTTCCAAAATTATTTAGCCTATCAAAATATTTTCCATCAGACCTTTACCAGAATTAGTAGCATTGAGGTGGTCAAAAAAAATCAAGCACAAGCTTTGATAGCAGCAGCTTTACAACAACGCAATAGGTTTCTGTCCATTTTAAAAAAGCATTTAGGAAATGGAGAAGAATTTGAAGTTGCTTCTGCGCTTATTTTGGGTAATAAAGATTTTTTATCTCAAAAAACGAAGAGTGCTTATTCGGATACTGGGGCAATGCACGTACTAGCTGTTTCTGGCTTACATGTAGGAATCATTTTCGCTATTGTCGGTTTAATATTAAGGCGTTTTCGATCTAAAAATTTAGTCTGGAAATTAGGTAGAATCCTCATCAATTTATCAGCTATTTGGGGATTTGCACTCTTAACTGGAGCGAGTGCTTCTGTTATTCGTGCTTCAGTTATGTTTAGTTTTTTCGTGATAGCCAAAGAATTTAACAAGAGCAGATCAATTTACAATACCATCGCATTGGCTGCACTTTGTATGCTTGCTTATGATCCGTATCTATTGTATAATGTGGGATTTCAACTTTCTTTTTTAGCGGTTATTGGCATCATTCATTTTCAACAAAGAATTTATCGCCTCTGGATTATTGATAATAAACTTGGAAATTGGATTTGGATATTAGTCAGTGTTGGTATTGCTGCTCAATTAGGGACTTTACCCATTAGTTTGTATTATTTTCATCAGTTTCCAAGCTACTTTATGCTTTCAGGAATCATTGTTGTACCAGCGGCAGGTTTGATTTTAGGCTTAGGGATTGCTTTATTTTTCTTTAGTGCTTTTCCAGTAATGGCAACAACATTAGCCATGATTATTGGGAAAATATTATACTGGTCGGTTTGGTTAATGAATTCCTTAATTTTCGGTTTACAAAACTTACCTTTTGCTAAAATTGAAGGCTTATGGATCGGACTATTAAGTGTCTTTTTACTGTATCTTTTAATTTATGGCGTTTCTATTTCGTTTAAATTAAAATCGAAACAATGGCTTTTCGCTAGTACTTTTGCCTTATTGTTTTTATCTGGAATAGCATTGTATCGATCAATTGTGCAATATCAACAAGAAGGATTAGTCGTTTATGCCGATCAAAAGATAAGTCACGGAGATGCTTATTATCAAAAGCAATTGATCAGTTTAAATGACCAAAAAGGAAATCCAAGCAAGATAAATTACATTACTCAAAACAATCGTTTTCGTTTAGGTATAAAAGAGCAGCAACAACTTCCTTTAAAAACGGGTTTACTCCATTTAAATGGAAAAATTATTTTCATTATCCATGATAATCAACTCCCAAAAGGAAATCCAGAACAAGACATAGATTTGCTTTGGCTGAGTAATAGTCAAAAAATAGATTTGGAAAATACAGTTTTAGATTATCAACCTAAAAAAGTAGTGATTGACGGGTTTCTCTGGGAAGAAAAACGACGATCTTGGCAAAAAATGTTGTATGAATTACAAGTGGAGCATCATTTTGTCATGAAAGATGGAGCTTATTCTTTTACACCAGATTAACAGTTTGACGATCAAAAGGATCAAGGGCTGTTCCTTTTACTTTAACGGTGGCTTCGATACGATATTCCGATTTTACTCCTCTGAACCATTTTGCAGCCTTTACTAATCCTCCTGCAAGAATATTTTTCTCTTCTAATTCATCCATTTCCGATTTCACCAATTTGAAAGGTAAACCAAAATCAATTTCAATAGGTTCATTCGCTGGAATTTCGATAGGATCGTCTAGATAAATTTGTCCCATATCGTATTCATCAATGAGTTGTTCATCTTCTTTACCACGGCTATAACGCTCCAATATTTTAATACGAATCAATTCAACTGTTTGTGTATTTTGGGAGAAAAAACGAATCTTCCCTTCAATCATTCCTTCTGATTTAGAATACTCTTCTTGCAAATCTAATTCCACTTTCACTCCTTCAATACCCAGCCATTTTTTTACGCGTCCAAACATGAATATTATTTTTTGAATAAAATAAGAGGAATCGAAAAATATTGCAACATAATTTCTACTAATGAAGAAAAGAATTCGATAGTTGGTACTATTTGTTGTGGGGCACGAATAAATTTACATTCTTGATTCCTCGAATTAGCTCAATCAACTTCCCACCAGAGGTGGACAGGCATTTTCAATGACTTACCTGTCCGCCATGACAGGCGGGTGATTTTCGCTATTTCAAGGAAAGTAAATTTATTTTCTCCGCGTACCTTTGCAATTTAAAATTACACCATTCGCTTATGCCAACTCTCCCCTAGTGGCTTGAGCCATTGGGCATCAAAATCTCCTTTATTATTGACTAAATTATCAAAGACAAGCGTTTCATCATTGATTTTGCCTTCTTGATACAAACGAGCGAATTCATCACGTGCTGCGGTTTGAACTTGACCATCATCCATAAAGGTAAAACGCATTCGATCAAACAAATTTAACTGATATTCTTGTTCTAACAATTGTAAAAAATGAACTGATTTATCAATTGAGCAACCACTCGCACCTGCTTGACTTTCATCCACCATCAACACAATAAATTGCTGATGATACACCAATCCTATCGCTCGCAATGCTTGATTATGACTCACCCATTTTTCAGTAAATTGAATCAAATGAGCTTGTACATGGCTTGCGGTGGTTACATCCATCGGCTGACTTGCCTGATAAATCCATACGCGTGTACTCGCTGGGAGTGTCTCATAAATAGAAGGTATTTCAATCATAATCCGTTATTATCAACAATTAATTCTGCTAGGTCATAAACCATTACATCTTCTTGTTTACCTGCTGCGGTTACACCATCTCTTAACATGGTAATACAAAAGGGACAATTCGCAGCGACAATTGGCGCGCCTGAAGCAAGGGCTTCTTCCGAACGCTCCGTATTGATCCGCTTATTACCAGGTTCATCTTCTTTAAACATCTGCGCACCGCCCGCACCACAACATAAACCATTCTTTCGAGAACGCTTTAATTCAACCAATTGATTATCCAAGCTTTCTAATACTGTACGCGGCGCTTCATACACACCATTCGCTCTACCGATATAACAAGAATCGTGGTAAGTAATTTTTTTTCCTTGAAACGCGCCCCCTTCTTTCATTTTTAAACGCCCATCATTAATCAATTGTTGTAAAAATTGAGTGTGGTGCAGCACTTCATAATTTCCACCTAAGGCAGGATATTCATTTTTCAGGATATTAAAACAATGCGGACAGGTACAGACTATTTTCTCGACCTTGTACATGTTTAAGACCTCAATATTTTGCAAAGCCGTCATTTGGAAAATAAATTCATTCCCTGCGCGTCGAGCAGGATCGCCTGTACAACTTTCTTCTTGCCCCAAAATTGCAAAGTCAATTCCTACTTCATTCAGAATTTTACAAAATGCTACGGTTACTTTCTGCGCTCGTGCATCAAAACTACCTGCACAACCCACCCAAAATAAAACTTCTGGCGTTTTTCCTTCGGCTGCAACATCCGCCATTAATGGTATATTGAGATTTGACATATTTTTCGTATTGATTATTGTATGATTGATTATTTTTTATTGATTATTTTCAAATGGCTATTGATTATTTTTTATTGATTGTTGTGTGCTTGTTGGATTTGGGTTATAATTTTAGAATTATTTTACCAGTAGCCACAATTGCTTTTTCTTTATTTCTAATTTGATATAAAATAATCTGATTTCCTGCAAAAACAGCATTATTGATTTGCATGGAAGAACTTTCTATCGCTTTTTGATGGAGTAATTGTCCATTTAAATTGTAAAACTGAATTTGATTTATCGCAAAAGAATCCGAATTTTTAAATTGAATATTGATTAGATCATTCGTTGGGTTGGGGTAAATGTTTACTTCAATAGAAGTAGTTAAATCATTAGTGGAATTGGTCAATGCCCATTCATCATAAAGAATTTGTAATGAATCAATGGGTTCTTCTCCGAAAGGCATTTCTGCAACGTTTAATTCTAAATAAGGATCATTGTCATCATCATCTGGACGCATCACACGAAGAAAAGCAGAGGTAGAAGAAGTTCCTCGATCCAAACAACGCGCATCAGCACCCGCAAAATTAGCACCTTGCATCGCTGCCATGAGTTTTTCAGCTAATGTTCCTTCTGTTTGCGTAAAGCCATTTTCCATCCCTTCTAACACTTCTGGTCCTAATAGTATATTCCCTTGAATAGCATAATTATCTCCTATCAGATGTCCTTTATAATCATCGGCTGATTCACCTGTAAATGCAGCCGAACGTGGATTTCCATCCGAATCGAAATCTACAATTCCATATTGTCGATATGCTGGATTAAAATTTTGCACTGAACATTGATCATTTTCTTGTAACCATTCTATAATTTGTTCTGGCGATTTTCCAAAAAACATTTGATTAGCAGCATTATTCAAATTGGTATGAGGATTTACACAAATCCAAGCTTGTGCATTAATACCTCCTCTCCCTGGAAGAATTTTATTTAAAATAATAACGCCTCCGATAGAAGCAGCACCATCTACACAACTCGCTCCTGCTGCTCCAACCTCTCCTGTTGCTGGATCGACCGCAACAATGGAAAATGTATCCTGAGCAATCAGTTGAAAGCTTAAAAATAGACAACTAAAAAAAATGTTGATTTTTCGCATAAAATCTAGATTTAAGATTGTTCATTAAGTGCTTCTGTTCGCCACTTATCACGAGCATCTGGAATTTGCCAAACAGCACCTGTATTTTCAATACTATTGAACATGGGTAACCAATCCGATGGGCCTGCAGATTCAGTTAAAATTTCGTATCGTCGAAGTTTTAGAATGGGTTCAACTGGACGAATCATTACAGGACAAGCTTCTACACAAGCATTACAAGTCGTACATGCATGAATTTCTTCACGGCTAATGTAATCAAATAAGGATTTACCATCATCATAATTTGCTGCTGTTAGTTCTTTGGCTTCTGCTCGCAATTCTTCTTTTACAAATTGTAAATCTCCAGAATCTAAATTTTTTCCGATTTCATCAGCACGATCTCGAATATCCATCATTATTTTACGAGGAGATAATTTCTTTCCAGTCATATTTGCGGGACATACAGAAGTACATCGACCACATTCTGTACAAGTATAGGCCGCTAAAACATCTCGCCAGCTCAATCCAGTTACATCATTTGCACCAAATTCTGGCAATTCTTCTTCCATCGACATATCCTCACTAAAGGCAGCTTCTGGATCCATCATACTCTTTACCTCATTCATAATGGCAGGCATATTCTCCATCTCCCCAGCAGGTGTTAATTTTGCAAAATAGGTATTTGGAAAAGCCAACATGATATGCAAGTGCTTAGAGGAAGGCAAATAGTTTAAGAATACATAAACCATTAAAATATGAATCCACCAACCAAAACGTTCGAGACCGACTAAAGCTCCTTCACTTAATCCTGAAAATAGACTTGGCCCCAACCATCCACTCACTGCAAAATCTCCTGTATTAGCAAAATGTGAAAGTCCACGATCTTGAAGTACCATATCAGCGCCATTCATGGAAAAGATGCCAATCAAAAGGATGATTTCAAAATAAAGAATCAAATTACCATCTAACTTTGGCCAACCCGTCATTTCGTCTGTATGAAAACGAGGTAATTTTAATAGATTTCGTCGTATCAAAAAAATCAGTGTTCCGATAAATGCACCAACAGATAATATTTCGATGAAACTGATAATAAAATTATATAAGCCTCCTAGAATGGATGAGAAAAATCGGTGTGAACCAGTAAGTCCATCTATAAAGATTTCAATCAATTCTATTTGTGTAAATAAAAAGGCAACATAAATAAACAAGTGTAAAACGGCTGGAATCCAGCGTTTAAACATTTTCTGTTGTCCAAAAGCAATTAATAGCGTATTTTTTATTCGCTGCCCACTATCTCCCTCAATGACTTCATCTTGACCTAGAAGAATATTTCGGCGAATTTTGGAAAATTGTTTAATGGCATAAACAAAAGCTCCTATGGTTACAATTGCGAAAATGAGTTGTTGTATCATACTAGAAATCTTAGTTTTTACATCTTGGTAAACGTAAATATAAAAAGTATGTTAACGCCACAAAAAGAAAAGGTTTGTTTTTTATAATTCAGATTGAATTTAAATAAAGGAAACCATAATAAGTTAAATTAGTTTATCTCCCTCAAACTTAATCTAGAAATCAATAATTTAATTAGAAATGCTTACTTTTGAAGTAGATATAAAAAATTATGCAACTACTCAATCACCGGCAAATTCAACAAAAAATTAAACGACTTGCCATCGAATTATTGGAACATAACTTCGATACCCAGGAATTGATCCTTGCTGGAATCAATAATAATGGGATGGTCTTTGCTGAATTATTGATGAGTGAATTACTCCAAATTAGCGACAAAGCCATTACTTTAACACGTATCCAGCTTAATCCTGCTCAACCTACGCAGTCGGAAGTCCATATTGAAATGCCCTTAGAAGAATTGACCGATAAAACAATCATTATCATAGATGATGTTGCCAATACAGGACGGACTATTTTTTATGCGACCAAACCATTAATGAATATTTTACCAAAAAAAATAGAAGTGGCTGTTTTAATAGATCGAAAACATAAATCTTTTCCCATTCAAGTCGATTATGTAGGACTAACTTTAGCAACAACTTTAAAAGAAAACATTGAGGTTCAAATCAGAGATGTAGAACAATATGCTGTGTTTTTGAATTAGAAATCAGTTTGATTTTCTAATAATCTTCTTTTTTGTCGCTTATATTTTAAATAGTAATAAACCTCTTTTGTATTTTTACGTAAGAACTACCATAAACTTCCTCCAAAAAATTTTCCCTTTCTTAACAATCTCTTATCTGTTGTTGTAATAAACATGAGTTATCCCGAATTTTTAGTAAAAATTCAGTGTGAATGGGTGAAAAAGTGAATATGAAAAACGCTTATAGCTTTTTTCGTGGATAAATATCCACTTATACACATGCCAGAGGCACCTTATTTCACATTTTGCGATTGAAAAGCAAAATATATACACAAAATTCGGGATGATTCATATTTGACAATTTTAAAAAATAAGTAATGAAAAAATTTCGCCCTATCTACACTTTATTATTGCTTTTAGGTATGAGCTATATTTTCTCCAGCAATTCCAATAATCCTCCTAATGGTCGAACTGGTGCGCCCAATGAAGGCCTTTGTGGAGATTGTCATAATGGAGGAAATTTTGGAGGAAATATCAATCTAGATGGTCTTCCTTCTACTGTTGAGCCAAATACGACTTATAGTCTTACTTTAACCAATTCATATGCAAGCAATCTCGTTGCCATGCGTTCAGGTTTTCAAATAGTTGCTTTGGATGATATTAATCAAAATGTAGGCACTATCTCAAATGTTGGTGCATCAGCAACAATTACCAATGCCAATAATCGGACGTATGTGGAACATAATCCAGCTCAATTTTTTAATGGAGGCGCTGAAGTCTCTTGGACTTTTGATTGGACAAGTCCTACAAATGGAAGTAGTGGTGATGATTATACCTTCTATTTTGCAGGTGTTATTGGAAATGGAAGTGGTACTTCTGGAGATGAAGCCTTAAATGGAACGCTAACAAGTTCTTTAGCTAGCTTACCTTTACTTACTTCTATTAGTGGTACAAACGTTAGTTGTAATGGAGGAAATGATGGGGTCGCTTCTGTTGCTGCAAGTGGAGGAACAGGGTCTTATACTTATTTATGGTCAAATGGTGCTACTAGTCAAACTGCCACTAATTTAATGGCAGGAAATTATACAGTAACGGCAACCGATAATTCTGGAAATTCTAGTGTAGCGTCCATAACAATTGAAGAACCTGAGGCTTTGACGCTAATGGTAAGTAATCTAACAGAAATCACCTGTTCCGATATTACAGGAACAGCGAGTGTACAAGCCACTGGAGGAACAGGCTCCTATGCTTATTTATGGTCAAATGGACAAACAGGGAATACCAATACTTCTTTAATAAGTGGAAACTCAGTTACTGTTACAGATGATAATAATTGTACTACATCTCTTGATATTACAATTCAACAAAATACTACTCTTCCTTTTGTAGCAATAGATACACCTCCTTTATTAAGTTGTTCTTTAAATAGTGTACCATTAAATACAACTATATCTACTAGTAATGGAAATTTTAGCATAAACTGGTCGGGGCCAGATGGATTTTCAAGTACAGATCAAAATCCAATCGTTCAAACAGCAGGAATTTATACTATTACAGTTACTGATACTGATAATGCTTGTTTTAGTATGGCGAGTGTAGAAGTTCTACAAGATCAAGATGTGCCACTTATTGATATTAATTTAGAAGGGCCTATCAATTGCGCTGATCCATTTTATGTATTAACTGTACTCGACTCTTCTTCTTTTACTGCTACTTATGAATGGTTTTTTGAAGGAATGTCTATCAGTACTCAAAATTTAATTATTGCTTCAGATTGTGGGGAATATACTTTAGTAGCTACTAATCCTGCTAATGGCTGTACACAAAGTGCTAGTATTACTATAGAATGTTTACTTGATCCTCCAGCTATTGTGATTTTTCCATTTGATGAAATCACCTGTACAAATACTTCGACTCTAGTACAAATAATTGGAAATAATCAAAATGGAAATATTACCTATGATTGGACGGGCCCCGATGGCTTTACCCTAAATAATTCTGCAACAGCCTCTCTCTCCGTCTGTGGCATTTACGATATTATTGCCACAAACACCTATACTGCCTGCACTACTTCAGCTACTATTGAAGTAGTGTGCAATACTGCAGCTCCTATGGCTGATGCTGGTGAAGATCAAGTTTTAACTTGTGCTACTTCTCAAATTACATTGGATGGAATGAATAGTACTGGACAAGGTGAGTTGTGTTATGAATGGAGTTTTGAAAATGGAAGTGTACTTGATTCTAATGCAATAATCAATGTTGCATCCTGTGGCATTTACACATTAACCGTTACGGATAAAGAGAATGGCTGTACAGATAGCGATCAAATAATAGTTTCTTGTGAAATGGATATTCCAGTTGTAGATGCAGGTTCAAATATTGATAACATTATCGTTTGTGAAGGAGAAATAGTATTTCCAATTACATTATCAGGCTCTAGTTCAATAGATCACTACGAATGGACTACCGAAGATGGAAATATATTAAGTGGTGCTGATACACCCAATCCTATGGTTGATGCTAATGGGACCTACCAACTTACCAGTGTCGATCCATTAACTGGATGTTCTGCATCAGATTTAGTAATAGTTGATTTAGCAATTGCGACTCCTCCTTTGGCAGCAATAGATAATTCTCCTTATTATGTTTGTCTAATGCAAGATTTTCCAATCGTTATAGATGCTACTGGTTCTTCTACGGGAGATAATATCACTTATGAATGGTATGATAATATGGGACAATTGGTAGGAACAAATTTTTCTGTGCAAGTAGAAGAGGCTGGATTTTATACCCTTAATGTAATTGATAATGAAACGGGCTGTGTGGACAATACGGTAGCCGAGGTTGAAGCAGCAGATTTATTTGTTACTTTTTCTTATTTTGGTTTACCATGTGTAGCCATGGATACGATAGAGCTAAATTTAGTTACAAATGGCAATTTCCCCCCTTTTACCTATGAATGGATGAATGGAGATACAACAGACACAATTATTATTACAATAGATGATTTACCACTCTCTGTTACTGTCACCGATAATGTTGGTTGTCAATATATTCAAGAAGAAGTAATCATTTCATTTATGGATCCAATTGAAGTGAGCAATGTCAATATCACAAATTCAGATAATAATGATGGGGCGATTGATATTGAAGTAATTGGTGGTACACCACCTTTAAGTTATTCTTGGTCGAATGGAGAAAATTCACAAGATATAACAGGTTTAATGGCTGGAGATTATCAAGTGACGATTACAGATGCTTTAGGATGCCAATATGAATCAGATGTATTTACGGTAGAATTAAATACTTCTAATGTTGATATTGATTTCAGTAATTCGATTCGCATTTTTCCAAATCCATCTAATGGGAATTTTCAAATTGACTGGTCTACAAGTTCCAATCCGATCAAAGAATTCATTTTATACAATTCTCTTGGACAAATTACTGTTAAAGAAGATAGAATATCAAATGCTAAGTTGCACCAATTTAGGGATTCCGACCTAGATGATGGCATTTATTTCTTAAAATTAATTGATAACAAAAATCAAATTATAACTAAACGAATTGTGATTTCTAAATAAAAGAAACATGAGTCATCCCGAATTTTGTGGATATATTTTGCTTTTCAATCGCAAAATGTGAAACAGTATGCCGCTGGCACGTGCATAAGTGGATATATTTATCCACGAAAAACGCTTTCAGCGTTTTTACAATTCACTTTTTCACCTATACACACTGAATTTTTAGTAAAAATTCGGGATGGTTCATGAGACTAAAGCCTGTCCTACTAGTTTTATTTAGACCTACAATCTCGCCAACAATTCTTTCTTTTTCGCATTAAACTCTTTCTCTGTCAAAATACCAGATTCTTTTAACGCCCCAAGTTCTTTTAAGGTCGCTAAAATTTCCTCTCTAGTTTGAGCTTTTGCAGGATCGGAAGATGAGGTTTCTTGATTTTGTTGTTGGTTCATCATCATATTTGCCATACCAAAACCCATTCCCATACCAATGCCCTCTCCTGCTCCACCTCCTGGGTTTTCTGCGGCTTTTTCAATGGCATTTGCTTGCTGAAATTGTTGGAATTTACCCATATTATCGACCATATTCATATTGGTCATTTTATCGTAGAATTCTTCTACTTCTTTGGGTAAGGAAATACTAGAGATTTGAAATTTAGTTAATTCAATTCCAAATTGATCAAATTCTTCTTGTAAGATCGGTTTAATTTTTTCACCGAGTTCAGAATAATTCGAAACCATATCTAGTACAGAAACCTGCGCTTCTGCTAAAGCTTCTGCAAATTTAGGAGATACAATATCGCGCATACTATTTTCCACCTCACTCAAGCGAACCACCTGATTCGTGCCGCCAAACTCACGCATAAAAGCAGCAGGATCAGCAATACGAATAAAATATTGCCCAAAAGCTTTTACACGAACTTGTTTAAATTCTGGATCTCGTAGAATAACTGGATTTTGAGTGCCCCATTTTAGGTTAGTAAAGATTCTAGTACTTAGAAAATAAATATCACATAAAAAAGGAGATTTAAATCCCTTATCCCAATTTTTAAGTGATGTGAGGATCGGCATGTTCTGTGTAATTAACTCAAATCGCCCCGGAGGATAGACATCCGCCAATTGCCCTTCATCAAGGAAGATAGCTTGTTGTGCTTCACGAACGGTGAGTTGTGCTCCATATTTTATGTTTTTGTCATGATCTGGAAATTTCCACATTAAAATATCATCTCCATTTTCAACCCAGTCAATGACTTCAACTAATTCTTCTCGGATAAAGTTAAATAAACCCATGTTTTGATTTTGGTTTTTGATTAATAGAAACAGAGGAAATATACTTAAATCTTTTAAAATTATTCTATTTTTTTCGACGAAAACAAAAAGGAGTAGAAAATGATTCTACTCCTCTGTATAATTTTTATGTTAAAATGTATTTCTAATTTCCAACAAACATATCAAATTCTACTCGTCTATTTTCTTGTCTACCAGAATACGTATCATTATCAGAAATAGGTCTTGTTTCACCATAGCCAATATAACTCAGACGAAGGTCAGAAATCCCTCTTTTCTTGATATATTCCATACAAGACTTAGCGCGTCGTTCGGATAAACTCAAGTTTTTAGCTTCATCTCCTACATTATCGGTATGTCCACTAATTTTGAGATTATAATAGCTATAACTTTGCATAATGGTAACAATTTGATCCAAAACGGCATAGGATTCAAATTTCAATTGATCACTTCCTGTTTCAAATTGAACAGCTTGCATCGCAAAATTAAGTACTTCACGTTCTTCCGCCTTAATTTCTGGGCAGCCACTATTTGTAGCAGGACCATATTTATTAGGACAAGCATCAATGTGGTCGCCAACGCTATCACCATCTGTATCTGGACAGCCATCGTATTGTACAAATCCAGCACGGCTAGGGCAAGAGTCATCGCGATCTGCTACTCCATCATTATCTCGATCTGGACAGCCATTTGCAGTTCCAGCAGAATTTGGGCATTCATCTATGCTATCTCTAAAGCCATCGCCATCGGCATCACCATCTGTAGATTCAGGACATCCATTTAATTCTACAACTCCAGCTACTTCTGGACATTTATCATCCTTATCCGCGATTCCATCACTATCAATATCTGGACATCCTTTTATTGATCCTGCTTTATCAGGACATTCATCTTCTTTATCCGCAGTACCGTCTCCATCTGTATCAGGACAGCCCATCAATATTCCAGCCACATCTGGGCATTCATCATCTTGATCCGCATAACCATCGCCATCGGCATCAGGACAGCCCATTGCATCGGGTATTCCAGCCACATCTGGGCATTTGTCCTCACTATCTGCAATACCATCACCATCCGTATCGGGGCAACCAGCAAAGGCAGCCACTCCAGCAATAGTAGGACAAGCATCATCTTTATCTAATACGCCATCTTCATCCGTATCTTTATCTGACATTATTTCCAATTCGGCAGGTACTTCAGGCTTAGGTTCTGGTTTTCCAATCATTCCCATAAATCCAATGCCAATTTGAATATTATTTCGTTCAATATCAGACAGCGTAGCTCGATATTCACCTTGAGCGGTGATATAACCCCAAGGGCCAATTTTGAAATTTACGCCCAATCCTACAGGTATTTGTCCGTAAGTACCCTGATCTGTTTCAAAGGCAAGTCCAGCTCCTCCAAATAAATAAGGAACCACAAAAGCATCTTCACTAAAGTAACGAAGTCTTGCCACAGCATCTATACTACCTACAGTAATTCGATTATTGAAAGGTGTATTGGGAATATCGGCGACTCCAACTTTAAAGGGAACGCCTAAAGTAAGGAAGTTATTGATGTGTCGATGATAGCCCGCTTCAAAGCCATTGGAAAAATTTTGAAGTAAACCACTGCCATCTTCATTTAACACATAATGATCTACAAATAGGACTTTACCTTCAAGCCCATTTGGTCGTTTGAAATTTTGGGCATCAAGAGTAGTTGATAAAAATAGTATTGCTAGTACAACACTGAGTAGCAATCGTCTCATGGAAAGTTCATTTTAGTTTGTAATACATTCTGAGGCAAAAATAGAAATTACTTATAAAGTTATAAAAACTAACTCATTAGTAGTAATATTCAAATTAGGGAACCCCAATAAGAACGTATTGAATTAAAGGTCTGTTAATAGTATATCAAATATTATCCCAATATTAAAACAAAATGGAATATCTTGATAAAAAGGTGTGCATTAGTTGTGTTACGAAGTGATTATTGTATTTTTAAAGGGGCGAAAGAGGATTTTTCTGGATATACTTGTGCTGTTTTTTCAGCTTCTCCAATAATATAATAAGCAGATGCTGCTCCTTTTGGTAAACTAATTCCATAGGTCATATCTCCTGCACTTCCATCTTTTTGAGCACCATCATCTTTCATTTTTATTTGTTGATAGCGACCTGTTTCGGTAGATAAATACATTAAATAAACCGAAGAAGCCCCTTCTACTTTACAGGTAAAATTTAGATTTTCACTAGCTGTAGCATAAGAAACTGCCGAAATTTTGGGTTGTTCTTTCTTTAAGATGGGATGGTTAGACAAGTATTTCGTTCGATCTTGCATGAGTTCTTTGATACCAACAATTTTAGTTTTTCCTGCTAAGACAGTGCTATCAATATTTAATTTAAATTTATCATACTCATACAGTTTATTTTTATCACTACTCACATAAAAATCTATAAATCGTTGAATGTCATTTATGCGCGTTAGATATTTATTATTCGAAAAATGATCTCTCAAAATAGTATGAATATGTGCAATGTAAACTTTTCGGTATAATCCTGTACTCAATACCTGACTAATGAGTGGACGTTTAGGGTTTTTATAATGTAAAAATGGACTCAAGGTTTTCATTTGTTCATTGTCCATCCCAGGTTCATCCGAATGAAAACGAAATCCGCCAAAAGATAAATTCAAATCCCAAATGATAGGTTGAAAGATGCCAAAAGTATCTTGATACATGTAATAATTATGCGATAATCGTCCAGAATAACTATCCATATTCACTAAAACATTATTGAAAGCATGCATCCAAAGCACTTGATCTACATTTAAAATTTGATCAATTTGGTCTGGATTTTCTGCTAGAGTTTGGGACATTTGGATCAACTCCTTCCAACCTGCATCATCTTTGAGTTCATACAATTTTTCATAACAAAAGGTATCAGTTCCCATAAACATGAGTGAGGCATATTCGCCTTCTCCACATCCTTTTTTTCGATTACGGGCAGTTTTCGCCAAGCCAATTTCTTCAGGATCACACTTGATTAAAATGCCATCATCTGTGCCATAATGATTGGTCACAAAATTATTGTTGATGGATTCCACGCTATTGTACAAACCTAGCAATTCATTATTCACATAAACACGCGCAAAATTGGCTTTGGGTGCAGGCATGTAATCCCTTGCAATTTCATAGGATAAAGCTTCTCGAATAAAACTTGGATCACGAAAGACATTAGATAATTTTATCGAGGTATAATTGCCTGGTAGTTTCTGTTGCTTCTTTTTATAATTGATTTTGATATTAAAAGGCAACTTAGAAGAGCCATGCTTGGAAACATTAAAATAAGAACTATTCCCTTTGTAGCGCACCCCCACACTATCGTATCGCATCCCATTGATGGTGACACTTCCGACCAAACGATCTTTATTTCCATCTAGTTTGAGGGAATCGAGAACTTTAGCCCAGTTTTGTTCGGAAAAGGTGATTTTAATATCTTGAACTCGATTGATATCATAAAAATCTTGTCCAAAAATTCCAGAAGAAAAGAAAAGTATAAAAAAAAGTGTAAGTATTCTTATCATAGACGGTTTTGACTTTAACATCTGCCCAAAAATAAGCACAAATATTGCCAAATAAAAAAATAGTCCAAGCAACTCCAGCACTTGAACTATTTTTCAGTCTTTTATATTGCCAATTGGGCTATTTATTTAATTCTTTTAGGCTCGTTTTGTAAGGAGCAAACATGTAAGAAGGTGGATTGTATGATAAAGCAGCAGGATTTTCTGCTACAATATAATACTCCATTTTTGTGTACAATCCTTCTGGATCAACTTCTGCACCAAATAAATTATCATTGGCTTCTTCATCGTTGTGTTTTCCATCATCTTCCATAAACATAGATTGATACGGTTGATTTTTCGCAAAACGATAATATAAGGTGACGCGTTTTGGTCGTTGCGCAACTTGCGCCGTTACCCGAAACGTTTCTACTTGCTTATTCGACAATTCTGCACGACCCAGTACATTACTTTGTGTAACTGAAGGAGGTATAATTGCCAATTTTGGATGTTTTTTCAAATAACGAGCTCGTTTTTCCATGAGTTCTTTTACACCCGGTATCAAACTACGTTTACCGATTGTGGTGGTCATACTTTTCAGAAACTCGGATTGATCGTAAAAACTATTTTGATCTTCAAAATAATCATTAGAAATCAATTGTTGCAATTCCTTCGCACGTTGTTCATATTCTCCATCTACAAAATGATCGTAAATAATTTGATAGACATGAGACAAATAAATTTTCTCGTAATCTTTGTTTTGTAGTAATTTACTAATTAAAGGTTTCGCTTTATTTTGGCGATGTAATAAAGGATCTAGCAATTGTAAATCTCTAAGTCCTAAATCTGATCCATCCCCTACATTTTTATAACTACCAAAAGCCAAATTTAAATTGGTCATCACAGGAACAAATTGTCCTTGACTATTTTGATAAAAGTAAAAATTACGGCTGTAGTTACCTGCATAACTGCTTAAATTAACCACCACATTATTGAATGCATGCATCCACAAAGTCTTGTCTACATCTAAAACAGATTCAATTTTTTCAGGTTCTTCTGCTAAGATTCTTGATAATTCAATCAAATCATCCCATCCATCTTCTGATAATAATTCAAAATTATCCAAATAACATTGCACCCCATCTTCATATTCAAGATTCCCGAATATTTTATTTTTACACCCAGCTTGAGCACGTTTATCAATATCAGGCACACATTCTATAAATGTATTTTCAGTAGATGCGCCATATTCTTCTAAAAATACGCCATCGACATCTTGTACATTCACCAATAAACCATAATAGGCGCCATTTACCATCACTTTAGCATAATTGGCTTTAGGAGCTGGCATGTATTGACGAGCAATTTCGTACCCCATCACTTCGCGTACCATACTTGGGTCACGCTTGGAATGCGATAAACGAACGGATTTATAACCTTGATGGTTTTGATTTTTATTGATGAAATTCAATTTGATGTGTAGTGGATTTCGCATTTTATCCACTCGATAAGTACGATCAACTACATATCGAACCCCTACATTTTTATAAGTTTGTCCATCTATGGAAACACTCCCAAATAACATCCCATCTCCTTTCAAAGCTAAAGAATCTAAAAGGGTACGCCAATTGGATTGCTTAAAGGTGATATTGATTGCTGTAATGTGATCGGTTGAATAAAAAGAAGGCACTTCTTCTTGTGAAAAAGTGATATTCCAACTCATAAGGAAACTGCATAAAAGCAGAAAAAACTTGTTCATATTCAGATTATTGACTTGCTAAACAGATTTATGCTGCAAGTATAAAAAAATTTATGCGAACTTACCTTTATCTCGCTTGATTAAATGTGTTTTTGATAGCAATCGTCAAAAATTCACAAAGGGGCAATATTTTAATCATTTCAAACAGATGAGGATTTAAATAATACAACAATATTTGTTCCATTGATTTTTGATAATTAGGATATTGTTGTGAAAATGATTGATAACAATAATATAAATCTGGAGAATATCGCTGCTCTTGTACTAGAACTAATTCCATTCCTACTCGTAAAATCAACTTCATAAATGCTTGAATTTCAGTAAAAGAATGCTGTTCTTTTTTTTGAAAATCGTTATAATCTTGCTTCCACCAACGATAATGAAAACATAGGGATGAATTAATGCTATATTTAGGTAAAGAAGTCTGTAAATTATTTCCCCAAATGCATAAGGCTTGTGTTTTAAGTTGCATGGCGAGCGCAGGGTAATCTTGTGCTAGATTAGTGGAGTAAGAACTGATTGCTAGTTCAATTGGAGGCTTTGATTGTTCAAATTGGGTGTTTTTTAAGGGCAAGGCTTGCCATCGAATATTTTCCTCCAGTACTAAAGCGAATGTATCTATATCCGAATAATCTTCTTGATAAAAACCTCTAGGAACACTTCCTCTCATATAGATAGAATGTAGTTTTTCTTTAAATTGATCTCGGTAAAATAAAATGACTTTTTCTAAAAGGACATGTAAGGATAAAGGTATATTTTCCCAAGAACACGAATTGATAATGTATCCGTTTTCATCAATAGGAAGATAAGCCCCGATAGCTTGATTTTTTCGTATCATCCACCTATTAAATCTCGAATATGCAAAACAATATTAAACAAAAATATTGCCGCTAAAAAAAGTCCACCATAACGCATCCACGTTTCATTTTTTGCACGATATTCATCCATTTTTTTCTGATTGACAGGGTCTTTTGCCTTTAAAAAACCTCTAGAATATAAATAGAGATAAACACCTATTCCAAAAAATATAAATTCAATTAACAGATAAATGTAGTCCATAGTATGCTTTTTTATCTTACATTGAAAAAATGTGCTTATACTTGAATTTACAGCATTAAACTCCTTCTGGACGAGTTTTGCCCGTTATTTTTTCATAAACCATCCAAATATCCATATTAGGATCTGGATCAAGTCCTTTACCCATTCGCGCTAATTGAAACATATTCCAAGGCGTTTGTAGCATACCTGTTTGATCTATTTTTAATACCCCCGTTAATAAATCAGGAACATGACATTCTTCACGTGTGCCTTCAATAAGTTCTTTAGCGACATTTGGAAATAAACAAAATGGGCGACCTAATCCTACAAAATCTAATTCTCCATTCTCAATTGCGGAAATGATCGTTTTTCGCGTTCTAAAACCACCTGTTAACATCAAAGGCGTTTTAATTTTTTGACGCACTTTTACAATAAAATCCATAAAATACGCCTCTCGCTGCTTGGTACTTTCTTTTTGCGTTGTACCGACCATTGCAGCGCGTTCGTATGTTCCTCCTGATACTTCAATTAAGTCCATGCCTTCCGCATCAAGCATTTGAATAACTTGCATTGATTCTTCTTCTGTAAATGCACCACGTTGGAAGTCTGCTGAATTTATTTTTATCCCTAAAGGAAAATCTAGCCCCACTTTTTTACGCATATTGCGATAAATCTCTAGTACAAATCGCGCTCGATTTTCTAAAGAGCCACCCCATTTATCGGTACGAAGATTGGTCAAAGGAGATAAAAATTGACTCACCAAATAACCATGCGCTCCATGAATTTGCGCGCCTTTCATCCCTGCTTTTTTAGCTAATAAAGCAGCATTTCCATAGCGTTCGATTAAGTCCAGAATCTCTTCTTCTGTTAAAGGACGAGGTTTCAGGTAAACTTTACTAGGTAAACCAACATCTGAGGCACTGACGGGGGCCTTATCCAAATAAAAAGGAGCTTGTCGTCCTGGATGATTGATTTGCATCCAGAGATGTGTACCATTGGCTTGTGCTTTTTGTGCTAAAGTAGTAAAGCCTTCTAAAAAAGCTTCATTTTCAGCAATCATAACATTGGCATTCACCAAATGATCTTTATCTACCATGACATTACCTGTAAACAAAATTCCAGCTCCGCCTTTCCCCCATCGCTCATACAAATTGAATAAATCCGTGGATGGATTTCCATTGGGTTTAGCAATGCCTTCACTTAGAGCAGATTTCGCAAGACGATTAGGAACAGTAACGCCACAAGGCAAGGTAAAGGATTGATTAATCATGTGATAATTTTAGGTTCGTGAGTTGCAATGATACAAAATATTATGGTTATACCTTTTTAATAAGAATAATTCTTGACGGTATTCACAAATGCTTTTACCCCATCTAAAGGCGTATCTGGATAAACACCATGTCCGAGATTCGCAATGTGTTTTCGACCAAAATTAGTAATCATATCCAATGCTGCTTGCTCAATCTCTTTGATAGGCGCGTACAATTGACAGGGATCAAGATTTCCTTGAAAGACCTTGTTTATTCCCATTTGCTGACGAAGCAAAGCTGCATTCATATTCCAATCTAAACCAATCGTTTGACAAGAAACATCTTTCAAATCATCCAAAATAAACCATGCCCCTTTTGCAAATACCGTAATCGGCACCTCATCAATCGCTTCACAAATTTGTTGAATATAAGGCAAGGCAAAAACGCGATATTGCGCTGGTGTTAAAATTCCTGCCCACGAATCAAACACTTGAATCAAATCTGCTCCATGCTTGATTTTTTGCTTTAAATAAGCAATTGTCGTATCCGTGATTTTCTGCAATAATAAATGGGCCGCTTGTGGTTGCGTGTATAGAAATTTCTTGGCTTTAGAAAACGTTTTACTTCCTGAACCTTCCACCATATACGATAAAATCGTCCAAGGCGCACCCGAAAAACCAATCAAAGGAACACGTCCATTTAAACCCTCTTTCGTTAATTTTAACGCATCAAAAACGTATTGCAATTCAGCCGCTGCATTCTCTCCCGATTGCAATGCTTGTACATCCTGTAGATTTTGAATTGTCTTTGGAAATAAAGGCCCTTTTTTCTCTACTAATTCGTAAGGTAAACCCATTGCTTCTGGAATCACCAAAATATCAGAAAAGATAATGGCTGCATCTACATCCAATTCATCGACGGGTTGAATGGTCACTTCTGCCGCCAAAGCTGGGGTCTCCACCAATTCTTTAAAACCTGATAAACTAGATCGTATCGCTCGATATTGAGGTAAGATTCTACCTGCTTGACGCATGAGCCACACAGGTGGTCGTTCGACTTGTTCTCCTCTTGCGGTTCTTAATAATAAATCATTTTTTAACTCCATGCCACAATATTACAGCATCTTTAGAGGAGATAAAAATGAAAACAATGGTTTTGACGAAAGTATGAAGAATCGCCTCGAGCTGGCTGGGCTTTTCATTTCTCTCATTTCTGAATGCTTTGTATGTAAACTAAAAGCAAAAATCATCAAGCATACTCTAAAAATAACGAGTAATATTGAAATTATGAGATATTGAGACAAGTAAACTAATATCAACCCATGAGTAAACAACCACCTCTTTAGTTCTTATCTTTTTTATCTTGATCCTAAACATGAAAATGTTATCATTAGTCCAATAAATAGTAGCTTAATTAAATGTATCGAAGAGCAGCAAGAAAAATAGTACATTAAAAAGGAACTCCCAAAGCTAAATTTAAATTTGCATTTCTAAAATAATCCCAAAAATTCCAAGTACGAAATTGTTGAAACTGCCAATATTCATTATTAACTTGATAAGGTGTTCGCAATTTATACCCCATATCCACTCGAATTAAGAAATATTCTAAATCAAATCGAATTCCATAACCTCCTGCAATAGCAAATTCATTTAAAAAGGTAGAGGATATTTTTGCCCCCGGTCGATCAAGATCTTCCCTCAATGCCCAAATATTCCCAGCATCTAAAAATAAAGCACCTTTCAAATAAAAAGACTTTAATATATCAAAGCGATATTCAGCATTTAATTCTATTTGCATATCTCCTGTTTGGAAAAAAGGTGGGTCTACAACATCAGGATCATAATACGATCCTGGCCCAAGTTCCCATAATTCCCAGCCCCTCATACTGAATTGACCACCTGCTGCAAATTGTTTAACGAATGGAACAGAAGTGGTTAATTTTCCTATAGGAGTAGCTGCCCCTACGAGAAACCGAAATGCTAATGACTGTTTATCATCTAACCTTCGTTTATAACTTAACTCAAATTCCGAACGGAGGTAATGAGAAAACTTACCTCCTCCTAAGGTAAAAGGTGTTTCTCCATTATTAATGATTTTGTTCAGTAATAAAACAGCACCTCCTGATTGTTCTACATTAAACCGAAAACGATACGATTCTCTTCTAAAATTTTCGGGGCTGTTATAAAAGTAATCTAAACGTTTAAATAATAGACCAGTAAATAATTGTGGTTCATTAAAGCTACGTTCTTGGGTAGGATTACTCATTAGTAAGGTATCAAAAAGTGGCTCTGTTTTACTATTGTAAACGTCCATTCCAATTTGATCTATTTGGATACGAGTATTTGAATTTATTCTAAGATTATTCCCCATTGAAAAATTCAAGGTTTGATCCTGAAATAATTGGAAGAATCGCTGTAAATTATACGACAATGAGACATGATAACGAGCATTGTCCTTTAACGTTTGATAAAAAGTAGGACTTAATAAATACTTATCTTTTCCAAATTTTATTTTACTCAAAACATAAAAAGAACGTGTAAAATCTTTAAATGCAGGTAGTGTATAATCTATTCTTGGAAATATATTAAATGAATTATTGGGGGTTTGTCTAATGTTTCGAAAATTGAATTCTACCCCAGCTTGTAAACTCAATGACAATTGTTGAGCACCATTAAACGTGTTTCGATTTATCCAAGAAAATCTACTATTTATTCCCCAAAACCTTGATATAAATTCCGATCTATTCAAATCAAGATCTACAGAATACTGTTGTTTGTATCGAGGGGTAAGTGAAATCTTTACATTTAAGACTTTTTCTTTTACAAGGTCTTTAGTAAATCGAATATTTACAAAACGATAAATTTCTAAATTCGATAATTGGATGTTAGTCTTTGTAAAATTGTCCTGCCGATACAATTCACCTTCTTTAATAAATATATTATCTAGTAATACATCCGTATTAATTCCTGATTGACCATGCATCGTGATAATCTCATAGCCATCAATAAATTGTCGTTTTGCTTGATTATAATTATCCGTAGGTTGATATTGAGGATATATTTCTACTTTACCAATTCGATATTGGGTATGCACTTCATCATCAAGCGAGGGTCGAATACGCATACTTAAATTCACCCCATTTGGGCTGCTAATACTATCTGCTTTTAAATGTTCAATATAATTGGCAAAGAAATAGGCATATCCATCATTTCGCAATGAATCTGTAATTCGCAAAACTTCTTGGTTATAAACAGCAGCATCTATAGGATCTCCTCGACGTAGTAAACTGCTTGCTTCCAATCGTTCTATCCTATCGGCAATAGTCGTATCAATTGAGATGTATTCTATTGTGTCAATCAAATATTGTTTTCCTAATTTAATTGTGTAGGTAACTTCTGCTTTCTTTTTTTTGGGGAGCAATATTTCTTTAGGAATAACTTTCGCTTGAGAGTATCCTTTTTTCTCCAAATAATTTTCCATTGAATTTGCAGTAGAGATCATTGCATTTTCATCAAATAGAGAAGGTTTTTCAGCAACTCTTTTTCTTAAAAAATTTTGGAAACCAGAAGTATCTGTAGGTTCATTGGTTTTGTAATATGCCCATAAACCAATTTTTGTTTTCTTTTTTTGTTGATATAAGGTTTGTAAACCATAATATATCGTTGCTCGATCTTCTACTTTTTGATTAGATTTATCAAACACGATTTTATTTTTTGTCACGTGATAATCCCCATAGTTCAATTCCTTTTTTATCCCACAATTCGTCAATAAAAAAATACAGATACTACCTAGTACCCATAAGATTAAATTATCTTTACCCTTAATTTTGTCGTATTTGTTCTCCATGAATAAAATTACAACTAGAACATACAGAAAACGTGCTATCTAAAAATAAGCTTAAATATATACAATCCTTACGATTAAAAAAGTATCGTCAACGAAATAATGCCTTTATTGTTGAAGGCGTAAAAATGGTAGACGAATTACTGCAGGTGGGAAAATTGGAAATTGAATGTATTTGTGCCATACCTTCTTGGATTGAAACGTATAAACCGCAGTCAGTGTTGGTTAAAGAAACGTTAATCCCAGTCAATGAAAAAGAATTAAAACAACTTTCTAATTTAAAAACACCCAATCAAGTTCTAGCAGTTGTAAAACAAGCTGATTCAATAATAAATTTCTCTTCCATAGAAAAATCTTACAACTTATATTTAGATAATATTCAAGATCCTGGGAATTTAGGCACGATACTTCGAATAGCGGATTGGTTTGGTATTCCAAATGTGATTTGTTCTCCCACTTGTGTAGAGGTGTATAATCCCAAAGTGATACAATCTTCTATGGGGGCTTTTCATCGAGTACATTGCATGAATGAAGAATTGGAAAAAATTACAACAAGCTTACCCAATCTTTCTATCTTAGGGGCTGTACTCGATGCTACTTCTATTTATACCACTAATTTTCCAAAAGCTGGATTATTGGTCATTGGAAATGAAAGTCAAGGAATTTCAATAAATATTAAAAAACTGATTACGCATCAAATTAGCATCCCACGCTATGCAAAGGGAGGAGCAGAATCTCTAAATGCAGCAGTAGCTACTGGAATAATTTGCGCACACATCAAATCACTTTAAACTAAAAGATATGTCAATTTCACTGACCATAATAATTATCATTATTACTGTTTTAATCTCCTATCAAGCTTTTGAGCGGATGGATATCAAACAAAAACTGATGTTTATTCCTACAGATGTCGCTCGAAATAATACTTTTTCTCGATTTATAACTAGTGGGTTTGTTCATGCAGATTGGGCGCATTTGGGGATTAATATGTATGTCTTGTATATTTTTGGTGAATTTGCAGAACGCACCTATTTAGCTTTATTTGGGGAAGCAATGGGTCGGGTTTATTTTCTCTTGCTGTATTTAGGTGCGATTGTTATTGCCAATTTACCTTCTTATATCAAACACCAAAACAATTATAGTTATGCTGCATTAGGTGCATCTGGTGGTACTTCTGCCATTGTATTTACTTTTATCATTTTTCTACCTTGGGAATGGTTTATCTTTCCTCCCCTACCTGCTGTTTTATTTGGAATAGGTTATTTGTGGTATTCTTCCTATATGAGCAAACGAAATTTAGACAATATTGGACATGATGCTCATTTCTGGGGAGCTGTTTTTGGATTTGTCTTTACGCTTGCACTAATTGCTATTTTTAGAGCTGATGTCTTACCCGGATTATTAGATCGCCTAATGGAAGGCCCTTCTATTCCTAATTTTTAATTTGAATAGAGAATGTTTTATATCCTTTCTAAAATACTATATTTTTTAATTCAACCCATCAATTGGGTATTCCTATTATTGTTAGCTGCCCTCTTTTCTAAAAAACCAAAACGAAAACGGAACTGCTTAATTTGGACAGTTGGTTTATTTTTATTTTTTAGTAATCATTTTATTTTTAATCAAGTGATTCGACTTTGGGAACCTGATCCTGTTTTAATTTCAAATTTAAATCAATATGATATTGGAATTTTGGCAGGTGGTTATTCTAATTTTTTTATTGAACCGCAAGAAGATCGACATCATTTTAATCCAAGAGCCAATCGTCTTACACAAACCACAGAATTATTTTTCGCTAACAAAATAGAACGTATTTTATTAACAGGAGGATCAGGATATTTATATGGTCAAGAACCCTCTGAAGCATTAGAAGCCAAACAATTTTTAATGCGATTAGGTATTCCAGATTCGGTGATTATAGTAGAATCGCTTTCTAGAAACACTTTTGAAAATGCGAAATATACCAAAGCAATTTTAGCTAAAGAATTTCCAAATCAATCTTGTTTATTAATTACTTCTGCTTTTCATATGCCGAGAACAGCAGCATGTTTCAAGAAAGCTGGAATACGATTCACTCCTTTTTGTGTTGATTATATGGGTGAAAAGACGCGTTTCATGCCCGAATCCACAATCATTCCTGATCGTAGAGGATTTTATCATTGGGAAATATTAGTGAAAGAATGGGTCGGTTATATCATGTATAAATTAAGAGGCTACCTTTAATGATATATTCTTCTTTTCTTCAACTTGCATTCTCTATTTTTGTAATTCATTAAAATCAATTCACCTTTGCCACTTCCAAAACAACCCCTTCAATTGAGCGGAGATTTTCAATATGCTTTAGATGTATTGGAAAAAACGGATAAAAGCTTATTCATCACTGGACGGGCAGGAACGGGCAAGTCTACCCTACTTCGTTTATTTCGACAAAGTAGCCGAAAAAAAATTGTAGTCGTCGCTCCTACTGGAATTGCTGCGCTTAATGTGGGCGGGCAAACCATCCATTCTTTTTTTGGCTTTCCTCCTCGTCCAGATTTTCAAGATCATATTACGAAACGAAGAAATCGTCGTTTGTACAAAAACATGGATGTCTTAGTCATTGATGAAATCTCAATGGTTCGAGCTGATTTGTTAGATGGAATTGATCGCTTTTTACGTTTAAATAGAGATAATCCTATTCCCTTTGGTGGGGTACAATTGGTCTTATTTGGGGATTTATTTCAATTGCCGCCTGTGGTTTCTTCTCCTAATGAGAAAATGCTTTTTCAATTATATTATGAAAGTCCTTATTTCTTTTCTGCCAATGTTTTTGAAGATATTGACTTTCAACTAGAGATGTTGGAATTAAGAACGATCTACCGACAAACGGAACGACATTTTATTCGCTTGTTAGATGCCGTTCGTACCAATCGAGTGGATTATGATGATTTAGAAGATTTGAATGAACGCCATATTCCAAAATTTGAGTCGGAAGAAAATTACATCACTCTATCTACTCGAAATGCCATCGTCAACAAAATCAATAGTCGAGAACTTAATTGTTTGGTAGGTGATAAGTATACTTATTTTGCAAAAGTAGAAGGAAAATTCGATCCCAAACAATTTCCAACCGATCAAGTTCTTCAACTCAAAGTTGGGGCGCAAGTCATGTTCTTGAAAAATGATCCAGAACGTCAATTCGTCAATGGAACAATTGGGAAAGTTATTGATTTAAAAGATGACCTTATAAAGGTTCGTATCACGAATCAAAAAGGAACAAAAGAAACCATTGAAGTCGGGAAAGCTGATTGGGAAATTTTAAAATACACCACTAAAAAAGATACGCCCAGCGAAATCTCTTCTGAAGTCATTGGTACATTTAGCCAATATCCTCTCCGTTTAGCCTGGGCGATTACCATACATAAAAGTCAAGGAAAAACCTTTGATCGCGTCATCATTGATTTAGGAAGTGGATCATTTGAGCATGGACAAACTTATGTTGCCCTGAGTCGATGTCGTACCTTAGAAGGTATTGTTTTAAAACAAGCCATTCGTCAGCGTGATATAATGGTGGATGAACGGATCGTTGAGTTTTATGAACAACATTTTTAATTTAAAATTAAGGAATGATAATTTTAAATTAAAAAATTGGCATTTTTTATGCTGCTTTAGACAACGATTCAAGGTCTAAAACGTTAAGAAGGTAAGACAATACACATCCATGAAAATCATCGTTCCTTTTTTCAGTTTATTCTTCATTTGGCAACTAATTAGTGCACAGCCGACCAATCCAGTAATTACTTATCCTCAACAAAATGCTACAGGATTTGGAGGTAGTAATTATCAGTTTGATGCTGTTAAAATGAGTGATTTTGCTGAAAAACCAGATGGTTATTGGTTATTTGAACCTGAACAATCCACGACGGATACGCTCAATGTAGTCGTCTTTGTGCATGGATATGGTGCTTACAATCCTATGATTTATGGAAAATGGATTAAGCATTTAGTCAAAAAGGGAAATGTCGTTATTTTTCCTCGTTATCAACGCAATTTATTTAGTCCTACACCAAAGAAGTTTGCTAAAAATGTGGCGCAAGGAATAAAAGATGCCTTAGTTGAACTTCAAAATAGTCAGCACGCTCCGATCCATAAAGATCATTTTTTCCTTGTTGGCCATTCTTATGGTGGGGTTATCATTAGTGATTTGTGTGTAAATTATGAAGCTTTTGGTATTCCTAAACCCCTCGCTGCTCAGCTCTGCGCCCCCGGTACAGGTGGATTAAAAGGAGGCAGATTAGCGTCATACGAAGGCATGTCTGATGATTTAAACCTTCTCATAATAGCCAGCAAAGACGATCCCGTTGTAGGAGATGAATTTGCAGAATTAGTCTATAAAACTGCTACCAATACCCCTAATAGAAATTATATCATGCAATATGCCGATTATCATGGTCGTCCTTATATTTTGGCTGGACATAATGAATGTTATAGTTTAGATGAAGATTTTGATACTGGTATAAGAAATGTTACTGCCAAACGAGCCTTGCGTATCAGTAGTCTCGATCCTTTAGATTATAATGGCTATTGGAAATTATTTGATGCTTTAATGGATTATTCCCTGACTGGTCATAATAAGGATTTTTGTCTTGGAAACACTCCCGAACAAACTCAATTAGGTGAATGGTCGGATGGCAAAACAATTCGTCCGCTTGAAGTAAAAATCCCTTCTAAGTAATTTTCTTGTAAGCATTTTGTGTTTTAAACTTGGTCTAATTATTGACTTAAATAGAAAAAAAACTTATATTGTTTTATTAACTACACATTTTTCTCCCCTCAACTAATGTGTTTTCATCATAAATCCGATACTTATGTCAAATATAACTATCGTTGATGGAACTCATTTTCCATCTAACCAAAGACGCCAATTATCCAATTATTTTCAGTTAAGCCAAACTGGAAATACCTATCAAGCAAATGGATCTTCTTCCATGAATGACTGCTTTCGTCTGCTCATGAAAGATAATGAGCGTAAACATCGCCAAAAAGAAAAGGCTGCTTTGGAAGATAAATCTTTAATAAACAGCACTTTAGATAAAATAATCAACTCAAATAAATTGCCATTTTTTTTGTTGATCATAAATCTAATTTGAAGAGAATTACAAGCTAGTTACCGATTTTGTTACTAATTTTACACTTTATTCAATGAGGTTTGTTACCAAAAAATATCTTCAAATTCAAAAATTTACTGTAGACGATATCATTCTTTTATAGTTAAATTGAAGGATGAATTTTCATATCAAGTCCTTCAATACTATTTTCCGCTTCACGTCCACTTGATCCCACTTCTGCTCCCGCATGGTATCATACATTTCTTGAGCTATATTTGTGTCCCTAGTCCCGTAAGCAATGTCCAGCAAGAAAGTCTCCCAATATTTTGACTCCAGCATAAAAGCGGGACATGGCTTATGGCAAATATCAACATGACGGTACACGTCCAACCAAGTTAATCCGTTTCTATCTAAAATATCACGCACTAGGAAGCAAAGACGTTTATACGTTTCACGGAAATCACCATCTTTATTGACACACACCTCAATTCCAATAGTCGTGTAGTTTGGGTTAAACCATCGGCCGTTTTCCCAAGTTCCTAACCCTACTCCAAGATCAGTTGCTTTCCAGCTCCGACTTTTACTGTTGTTCGGAAGGACGCACCCAACATGATAGGCTAGCTCATGTTCTGGAATACACTTTGTAATACTATCGTCATCTATAATATAATGGGCTGAGCAATATCGATCTGTTCGATTGAAGTAATTTCGATTTGCCTTATCGTCAGCTCCTATTCGATCATTGGCTGTCCAATGAATCACAATACCACGTAATTCTTTTATAATTCTCCCATCACGAAGGAATGGACGATTCCTTTTCGAGGTCAATAAATCTTCAGTAATCGGATACATGAGGTTTGATTTTTTTCTTATGGTTATAATTTAAAAATCGGTTGGTGAGATAGCCTTTCTTTTCTAACAAATCTTTGAGGCTTGTGCCATCTTCCAAATGGACCATAACTAACCATCTTCCAAAAAAGTCTTTTCCGATGTATGTGATTCTAAATTTCCCTTTTGAAAGTTTGGCATTGGTGAAATACTTGGCAGCAATAGCTAGTTGTTTTTCATTTTCATTTTTGGAGTTTAACTCATAAGTATCGCATTGATACAATCTACATTTTACCTTTTTGCGGACGAAGTCATATCGTTTACTGTTGGCTGGGTACTCGACATACGCATAGAAGGTGTCACCATCATAATTATTAATAAATTGCGCTTCAAAGCTACACTGAGCTTGAAGCGCAAAAATGTTAACAAAAATGAGAAGTATAAAAAGATTAAGTGGTTTGCACATAATTAACCGCATAGGATAAGCTTGCTAAAGCATTTTCTTTGGTGAAAGTATTCACGCCCAAAACTGTGTTCATCGCGCGTTCTGGATTGATTAGACCATGGCCGTAATAATGGTCATGACCAGTTGTGCCATAATCATCCGCCGTATTGGAAAGTAATCGCTCAATTTGCTTTTGCGTTTGAAAATCCTTGTTTTCAGGGATAGACTTTATACACGCCACAATTCCAGCTACAACTGGTGTAGCCATACTGGTTCCAGATAATTTTGCATAACCACCATCTTTCCAGCAGGAAAGTAATTCAACGCCCGGTGCAACGACATCGACTTCTTTACCTACAGAAGAAAAACCTGCTATTTTGTGCGTTTGGTCAATCGCTCCAATCGTAATACTTCGCGGATCGCGACCAGGATAAGAAAGTCCATTCCTTCCTTCATTTCCGGCAGCACAAATAAAGACGATCCCTGCATCTGTCCAGCGTTTTATTGCAGCAGCTACTAGCTTGGAGTATTTCATTGCTCCCAAGGAAGCGGTTATGATTGTTGCTCCATTGGCGGCTGCATCATCCCCAGCTTTTACTACCTCCCTTAATGATCCATATCCACCATCAGACAATACTTTTTGAATAAGGAATTTGCTTGAATGCGTAGTTCCTTTGATTCCGTGAGTGTTATTTTGAGCAGCCATAATGCCATGGCACCATACGCCGTGACCATTACGATCCTTCATGGCACTTTGACCAGATGGAGTGCCAAACTCCTTATAACCAATCACGGTATCTACAAGATCAGGATGTTCGATTGTTCCAGTATCAAGTACTGCTATCACTTGTCCTTCACCCGTGTACCCTGCATTATGCAAAGCGTCTACATTGATGGAATTGTATAACCACGGTGTCATTTGCGACAAAGCGGAAGCTTCAATTGTTTTAGCAGTAAAATCAGGAAGTCGTACACTTCCCTTGCGTTCAGATTTTATTTTATGTGTTGCCATTATGCTGCTTTTTTACGTCCAAAATAATTACTGAACCCTTGCCCCCAAGAAGGCTCAGGAATGTTTAATGAAACTATTTGAGCTTCAGAATCCATCGCATCACGATTAGATTTATATTGTACCCATACAGCACGCAAGGTTATAAACCCGCCTATTATTGCTTTGATGGCAATTTGAATATCACCTAAAAGTGGCTCTAGGAAAGCTAGTTTTGGGAAAAATGCCATTATTATTAATCCAACAGCGACAAATAATTGGTTTACTAGAGCATCGATTTTAGCTTGATTCATGATTGATATTTTGAAGTGATGAAAGTTTGTCGATGACCTTATTTTGTAGATCGATGAACATACTTTCTAAATGATTTACTCTTGTTCTTAATTCTTCATTTTCTGCTTCCAAAGACTTAATTTGGGCATTTTTCTTTTCGGTTTCGGCAGGATCAGTTCCTAAAATTCGATAGATGATTGGTGAGAATCCACCTACTAAAACGCCGATAATAAGCTTGACACTTCCTTCGTTTTTTGCTGGTATTTCAAAAACAAATAAGGATGCAGTTACTATCATCAATACCACAAACATGGCAATGGCTCCCCAGAATTCCTTTTCTTTTGTGTGATTCATTAAAATATAATGAAGTTATTACTGATGCTGTTACGGATTAGTTTTCACAAGGTATAAGAACAGTAGAAAGATTCCCTGCGTTGTCAACTGTAGTACGCCAACAATTTCCATCAGGGCTGCGCAAAACAAGACCACTTCCCAGCTCTTCTACCTGTACATCCCCAGCTGTAAACTGATGTAACTCAACCCTATCATCACCATATGCATAATGATTGCTTCTACGGGGTTCGGCATTGAAACCAAAAGCCCCCGTGTTGTGTCGGTAATTAGGTGGACTAAGTGTTATAGTCGTAGCTGTTCCCATCCAGTTTGTTACAGGGTCTTCTATCCTGGTTATTTCGTCTGTTCCCGTCACCACAAAACCCAAGTAGCTACGCTGTTGGAATCCTACCCCTAATGAGTTATCCCAAGCTTCAATTCTAACAGGAAAATTTTGACATTCTACTAATCCGTATTGAGCAATAACCGCAGCGATTGCAGGGGACGACCAAACTTGTCCTCCTTGGTGGTCAGTAGCAACATTAACTACAAATCCGTTTCCCAATGTTGGGAAAAATGTGTTCATTGCTTGTGAGCCTACTACTGTGTTTTCATTACCCCATCTACCTTTATAAGTGTCAACACCGCCAAGAACTGTATTATTGTCGCCTTTCGATTGATACCCTGCTCGAACCCCTCCTATCACAACACTATTAGTAAGACTATCAGCTTGATAACCCGAATAGTTTGCACCTGCTAGATAAGTATTTTCTATTTTGAAAGATTCTCGTCCAACAGAAATGCCACCATGGAGTACAGATGTTTCGATTTCTTTTGCCTCTAATCCTGCCGCCGAAGCTCCAAGAACTAATGAATTATTCACGTCCTCTATTTTGCCTCCATTGTTGACTGCACCCCAAAGGACTGTATTTGTTATGTTTTTTGACATACGCCCGTTTTGCGTTCCGCCCCCTAACACCGAATTACTGACATCTTCTGCCATTTCACCGTTCAAAGAGCCGCCGTAAAGAGCAGACGTAGATATTCTTTTTGCTTCTCGACCATTTTGAGAACCTCCACTAACCAAACTATTAAATATATCTTCCGCTAGTTGACCGTTTTGAGTTCCGCCCGAAACATCCGAGCCTGTTACATTTTTAATCTGTCCTCCGTTAAGCGAACCACCAAAAATGTTTGATGTAGATATATTTTCGGATTGAAAGCCATTTTGCGAACCACCCCCCAATACACTCGACAATATTTCTTTCCCACTATCTCCGTTTTGTACACCACCCCAAACCATAGAGTTATTAACATCATACATAAATCGACCATTTAGTGACCCACCACCAACGACTGAAAACTGTATGCTGTCTGATTGATAACCTGATTGATAACCTAAATAAGAAGTTCTCCTAGTCCGAAAAGGGTCAGCATTGTAGCCTATAAAGACGCCGTCTACAAGATTCAGATTTGTGCCATTACGAGTTGCGTTCAGTCCTGAATTTTGACCTATCATAATAGAACGCTGTGGCAAATCATCATTAAGTACATTTGTCAAAGCAAAACTTTCAAGATTGAAATTCTGAACCAATCGACCGTCGTTATGAATAGTCAGTTCACCTAAACCATCCCATTTTAAGTTACTGTTATTCATGTTAATATCAGTAACTTGTTTATTTGTGTCCTCATTAGCAGCCGAATAGATACCGTTGAGGTCTGAACCTGATTGAGGAACTGTCCAACAACTATTCACATCAATCACCCCATCACGCTCAATACAAAACAACGAATCGCCATTTGTTAACTCTGAACCATTAACAGTATAATCAACACTTTTAACAGGTATAATAACCGTTCCCCCTGCTTCATTCGTGAACGTCCAATTCCCATTTCCATCATCTGATGGCAAAGCAACAACTGTTTCGTATACAGGAGTTACCGTTCCATCCCCACTTTCGTGGGTTCCTATCAAATTACCAGTTGTATTTGTTTGAGTGAACGTTGACGTTAGATTTACATCTTTCAAGTCAACACAAAATGGAGTGCCATTTTCAACCACGCATAACATACCTAAATCGGGGTTCACATAGAAATTTTCAATCAACTCATTTGCTTCATCGCAATCCTTACAGCTCAATATATCCTCTAATCCTAAGCCTTCGACAAGCAATTGCCTATCAACATTAATTACTAGTGAGTTGGAATCAAGTGGATCGTAATCATACAAGGATTTTAGCGTAGCGGAATGACGGAAGTCTCGAACTCTTTTCCCTTGATCAAGGTCGTAAAAACGGCGATCATCAGTATCGACTGGACGAAGTTTCAAAACACTTTCTCGTTTTCCATCTTCTTTTGCTATCGCTTCTCGAAGAAGGTCAAAGAAGTCCTTAGAATTTCGCCCAATGATTGGGTAATTTCCGTTTGGACGTTGCGCATACAAATCGAATGCGAACAAGGTAATCAGTAGTAGAGGGAAAATTTTTTTCATGATGATTTATTTCTAATTTGATATTGTTACTTCAGATACAAAATCTCCAACTTTCCGACGCAGTCTAGCACCTACCCTGACATCCGAGAAAACTCCTGTTTCTGTTCCAGTTCGAAAACCCAATACAGCACCATCTGGTATTCCAATAGGTGCCGTAAATTCTTGATACAAATAGCCATTATTTCCTACACCATCTCCCGAATTATTGATAGTAATAGTAGAGATGATTGGCGCAGCCACAGATTGGGTTCGCATATCTACAAGATTGATGGTTAAGTCATCATTTACTCCATTATTATCTGAATGATAATACATAGCAACCACCTCCCAGCCATCATCTATTGGAAGTCCAATAAATCCAGTAGCCCCATTCCCGAATGAATATTGAGAGGAATTATTTGCAATTGCACCACCTTCTTCTGCCCAGATGTCACGCCACTCATAAAGTGGCATTAAAGTAGTGTCTAATGAAACTGAGTTGGAATTAGAACTACAATTACAAACATTAAAAGCCTGAGCACTCAGGCTGATAATGTTTGCGATTAAAAAAATGCAGGTAATTATATTTCTTAAAATCATTTTATTGAGGGATTAAACTTATAGGGATACTCACTAAATCCAAACTTGTCGGTATTGGACCAGATACCACATAAACTGTATTATTAGCCACATCTGCAGCCCAAATTGTAGTTGAATAATTAATACCAGAAGGCACGACTGGTGGAATGGCATTACTAGAAAAAGTATTCAGCGCATTTGCTAAATCTGTAGCCGTCCAGTTGTTGACTCCTATGTCTGCATAAGCGTTGGTAAAACTAGGGTCATCTAAATTAAACTTGGTGTTGCTAGAGTTATCGACCCCATTTAGGCGAAACGCATATTTTTCTTCTTGATAAACACACCAATTGTCTGTTCCTAGATTTTCAGCTACTACTTCTGTAGAACCATCTGTGTAGTCAATAACCCAGTAAGGCTCGCAATTGATACAAGTCGAAACTCGACTGCTGATGTATTTTACAAGTGTATCACATTTTTCTGCACACGCTCCAAGTTCAATTTCGTTAGGTGTAACTTTCTCAAAAGCATCTGTATACTCACATCTACTGTCCGCTATACTGCGCATTAGTACACTACCGGATACATTATCTGTAACATCAGCACCAAAAGTTTGAAAAGCATTTACTTGGTTACAAAGAAAACAGTCAAACTGATCAACTGTCATATCCATTTTTATCACAAAATCATCAGTTGGATTGAAGGATGGAGGGCTATTGACATCTACCCAATTGTAGCCAAACACATATTCCCCAGCAGGGAAAAAAAAGCGAATACAGCTTAATGAGTTATTGCTTGAAATGACGTCCCAAAGAATCGCCCTTTCTAATAATGTAGCTGAAAAACCACTTATTCTTAATTCAACATTATTCGTACCTGATCCTGTTATCGAGTAGCTATCGTATGTTTCTGTTTGAGAAATGCCATTGAAAACGCCTAGGCTACAACCTAGGTTTTCTTTGCCTAATGCGAAAAACTCTTGTTCATTGAATCCATTGAACACCAAATCTCCATTACAATCATATTTCTCATAATAAAAATAGGTGCTATCAACAGTAGGATCGCATACATATTCTTTGAATACAGATGTATCGCATCCTTCTTGACAATACCCTTCTACCGCGCCCGCAGGAAGTGAATAGGGTTGTAGAACACCATTTATATGAATTACAGTATAAAAATATGTAATATCATTAAGGCAATAAGGAATTGGTGAGCTACTATAAGTCGTATCTGGCTTGATGTAATCAGAGCAACTAATCGTTGTATTGACTGATGCTATTACTGATTCTACATTATTTACGATTGATACAGTTTGCGTATAAATATTTCCCGAAATACAAGTGTCTCTAAACTCATAGTCAGGTTGAGCAGATGAGCACGGAACGCCCGAATCCGTATTGTTCTCTGTTATGATTATACCATTAAGGGTTTCGGTATAAAAGTAGTGCCAGGTATTTGTTGTTTGATTACATTCTATATCTACAGTAGTTATAACTGGCTGCTGATTTACTAACTGTTGTAGTAATCGCTGCGCAACTGTGTCTTGCACATACCCACTTACTGGATGGATATAGGGAAGTGAATCTACATTAAAAGGAGCATTTATATAACAATCGTTTCCAGAATCTACACTAGCGATTAGTGTTTCTATTCCATTCTCAATACTATATGTTTCAATGATTAAATCTCCTCCGACACACCGATTTTTGGTTTCATAATCGGGCTGATTTTGAGAACATAGTACATTCGAAAGTGTAGTTGTTTCATTGGTAACTACACCATTAGTCGTTTCTGTATAGAAATATGTCCAAAATCCAGTGTTTTGATCACACTCGACATCAATAGAGGTGTCAATAATTGGCTCAGGTTCTGGTTCATCTTCCAAGTAATCACAATTAGCAGCCAACAAAGTGGTGATAATATTTTGACCAGGGACGCGTATATCTCTATTGTCTCTGATCCCATTCACTAGTATGTCTCCTGACCCTTGTGATGTAATTGTCAATTCATCAAATCGATCAGATGTCAATGTCATTGTTAATGAATGTGAAGAAGGCACCGTTTGAAACCCAACAACATCAAGTGCTGAGAGTATTTCCACGCTCAATGGTCCATCTGTACAGTTCCAAACCGTAACCGAATTACAGAATTCGTCATTTTCCATCAAGTCAGAAACAAAAGTTCCACCAGTGGAAAGCGTTTGAATTCCAGAAGTGTAGAAGTCAACCTCTTTGCCTTTCAATATCTGCTGTGCATTTAATGGAAAGGTGAAAAAGAAGATTAGCAAGAAAAAAAGCTTACTTGCAAGTGTAGCAAGCAAGCTTTTTTGAATATTATTTTTCAAAACTAATTATTTTACTTATTTAAGCTAATGGGTTTGGTACGCGAATTGGATCAACACAAGCTTCGTAAGTGATCACTAAGTTCCAAGTACGCTCAGCTGTAGCGTCATTTTTGTGAACTACGAAAGCGCGTACCGAAGTTGGCGAAATCCCTCCCACATCTCCATACATATACCCTCCTAAAGAAGAATACCAAAAGGCGAAATTAGTATCTCCCAGTTGCATCCGTCTAAAGAAATTGTTCAATCCTTCATCAATACATTTGACAACCGCTGTAAGCGTATAAGTGCTTTTAGTTTTCTTAGATTTTCCTTTAGGAAGTGGTGTTATAATATCTTCTGGTTCTGCAATTCCACCCTCTACGACAATTGTTTTGATTTTCACTCCTGTCGTGTCAGTGTTATCAATATCTAATGCCCAAGCGGTAATACCTATATCATCAAAAGATGTCATAGGATTCTGGACGCAGGGATCAAACCACAAATCACAAATTTGCGCCAGTTCAGTCTCTATACAACAATTCGGATCTTCTGGGATGGCAGTTTTTGCCCATGGACTGCAATTTTCGTCGCAGTCTTGAATACATAATATATCTGACCAAGTGTTGAGCATACTATTAAATTAAGTTTGAATATCTTCTCCCTATTTTTCCTGTTTTGCATTTAAAACAGTCAGTAAGGTGAAGCGGTAAATTTTGAGTAATCCATGTTATGTTTTGAACATACATGGTATTGTTACCTTGTTGCCTAGCGATTAGTTTTTCAGGTGCCAATAGCGTATAGAAATTAATATTTCCGCTATCGCAAATTGCACTAATCAACTTTGAAACAGCACGATATTGTATTGTTTTTGAAATCACATCTTTTACACTATATCCTTGTATCTCATCTAGATCGCAAATCCATTTTAATCCGTCACATTGAAGGAATCCACATACTGATAAGCCATTGGAATAATTCGTACACTTTCCAGTAATCGACAAATCGTTTGAGCTAAAACCTTTTGCATTGAAATACTTTTCCCACGCAAATTTATCAGAGCAGCACCGGAACTTACTGTTTAATGGATCACAACCATCTGGCAAATCGTAGGCAATAACATATTTTAGTTTATCGCAGTTATCCGACTGCAAAGGCAATTGTAAAGGCGTAGAAAGTGCGTGTTTTACAAATTCACCAGCAACAGCTTGGATAGTCTCGGTGTGTAGAATATTGCTTGGATTTGATGCCTCATAGATTAAAACTTCTACCTCAGCATTACAATTCAATCCTAGTCCTATTTCATTGATTGTCCAGCAAGCACCCTTGACAGCTTTTTTTACTTCAAAAGTTGCTCCTGTATAATCTTCTGAAATTGACAATGAACCCGTGACCTTTTGTTTTCCAACACAACCAGAAAAAACCTGTAGGTTAGAGTCGTAAGCACCGTAAATTGACGCTTTTAAATCCCGAACAAAGTCTTTTGTTGCTTGATTTAAAGCGCGTTGCATGACCTCCCAAACAGTCTGTCCTCCAAAGCATTTTGCTGTTGAGAAAACTAATGTGTTGAGTGGAATTCCATCTTCAAAATCTGTCAAATATAAACCAGAATCACTTTCATTCCAGTCCTCTGGACGTTCATCTTCGATGCAGTCGCATTCAATGTCAGTTAAACCGACTAAGCCGTCCAAGCATTCGAAGATATCCGTCATTATTTAAAGCCTTTTAAGGCGTTATTTCAGTTGATTAGCCAACATTCACAAACTCAAATGTACATGATCCTTTTCCGCACTTGTTTGGTGCTGTCCATTGTCCGCCTGAGTAGGTGATGAAGTAATTATGCTTAAACATTCGATTCCCCAACGCATCACGACCACAGCATTTTTTCTTGTACTCTACATCGTAACGGACTGGCTGTAAGCTCGTTTGTCCATTTTCTCCAATAGTTAAAATTTGCAGTACTGGATCACTTACAGACCAAACATAAATACTATCTTCGCCATTATTGAATTGCATGATTGGCGATTCATTGTTATACTTCCATGTGTTAATAAATCCATATTGTTTTGGATTCACAAGGAAAGTAGAACGGCGTCCTAAATACTCATCGATCCAAGGGTCGAACGTAATATCAAATCGATCAAAAGTAGTTCGTCCACTTTCATCACCACAGCACTTTCCGTCAAGCAATTGCTGCCATAACTCCCAAAAGTTAGTGTCATCTAGGACACAGTAATCTGGACATTGATGGTGACGTGCAATATTTCGGAAATGATGAAGTAGATTAACAGTAAATTCATTAGAAGTAAACTCAGTTACTGTTCCAACAGGATTGCCATAAGTTAATGCCCATGTGTTTGCTTGAGCATTGGCAGTCATAAGATCGAATACGGATTCACTGATTGCTTTACGCATACGCTCGAAAGCCTTGTCAAACTTCATTGCAGCAATAGAAATTCCGTTTAAACGGCTAGAGCAATCTTGATCGGTGAAAGAAAAGCTAGTATCAATAAAACAATTACGATTGTAATCAATTTCTTGACAAACAGCTTCGTCTTTAGGCTCTGGAAAATCGCATTCTTCAGTTCCAATTGGGAATTCACCTCCTTTATTTGCTCCTTCGGTGTTACATTCCTCAATCCAGTAACCGCGCCAACCAGTACAACGTCCACCAACTGTAATTTCTTCAACTGCACGCATACCTTGATTTTCCAGCAGCTTCATTGCGGATGCACCAGGATATTCAAGCATTTTATCGGGCATGTCCGCCCAAATAGACATCATTTCAACAGTAATGTCATCGTATGTTAAAGCATCACAAGTGAAAGTTTCACAAGCCATAGTATGTAATTTACACCCTCACTTGTTTGCTTTTAGTAAGGGAGAGTTTAAGAATTGTTATTTTGTTGCTGCTGCTTCCAATCTTGTTGGGCAGCTTTAATTTCCTCTTTAGTTTTTGAGCGATCTTTGATGAATGCGCGATATTCCTCTACATTTTTGAAGCGGTTTTTACCACCTCCAGCACCTCCGCCTGTTTGTCCACCTGCACCTGAGTGCTTAGGGTCAAACTCATGAAACCCGAAGGGATTTAGAGATTTAACATGATCCTCAAAGGATACCTTATTGAAATTTGCATCTTCAAGTCGATTACCTTTAGCATCAACGGGGACAGGATCACCATTTTCATCCATCTTAAAATTCTCTTGATCAAGAAGGATTTTCAAGGTTTTCCATTTCTTTGAATCTACTTTACCCTCACTGTCTGTGATTATTGCTTTACTAGCAAGCAAAAAACTTTGTGCTTTACCATAAACTGTGCGTTTAAGTTCACGCTCTTTGCTTTCTGCAATGGTCGTTTTATACCCTTCAATCTCGGTGTCAAACTTTGATTTTAGCGCATTTGTCCGTTCTTGCAATAATTCAACTACAATTGGATGGGAAGAAGCAGTTTCTTTAGTGATTTTATCACCTTCACCGCCTTTTTCATCACGAATCGCTTGCTCTCGGGTACTTACCAACTCCTTGATAAGATCAGTTCCTTTTGCACCAGTCAATTCATAATTGTCTTTGACAAACCTTTCAATTTCTTCTCCCTTTTCACGAAGTCCGCGATTGTATTGAGATTCAGAAACTGATTTGAATTTAGTGCTAAAAGATTCTTTGAGAACATTTGAAACAGTGTCTTTATTAAGCGCACCGTCTTCTGAAGCATTTTCTTTGAGCTTTGCTTCGAGCTCCGTTTTGCTAATTCCTGTGAGGCTAGCAAGTACCTCCAAGTGTTCTAACATAATCGTTAGTTTTAATTCGTTGCGGATGAAGGACTCGAACCTCCGACCTTCGGGTTATGAGCCCGACGAGCTGCCGCTGCTCTAATCCGCCTTTTCTTCTTTTTTCCTAACACCAGCTGGAGACGCTACAATTGTAGAACCTTCATCTAAGAGAATCAATCTCTTCTTGTAAATAGGATGAGCCATCAATCCTTTTGCGGTATCATTCGATGTTTCAAAGATTCGTCCAGTTGTTCTATTTTTGAGTTTAGCCATTTTTTAGATTTTAAGTAGCTGGGGTTTTAGCAGCAGAATTCTTTGTCTTTTTTGAAGTAGTTTCTTTTTCGGCAGCAGCAGCATCTTCATTACTACCTGTTCCAACACCTTCACCTTGCTGCGCTGCTAGTTGCGCCTTTAAAGCTGCGATCTCCTTGTCTTTTGCCGCTAAAGCTTTCGCTTCTTTGGTTTTTACACCAGCAGGATCACCTACTTTTGTTCCAAGATTAACCCAACCGTTTAATTTAGCTGTGCGAATTCCATCCTTGACAAAACAACCCAACAAAGGATCACCATCCTTATCCTTTCTTTCAGAATGCTGAAGGATAACTCCACCATTTTTAAGAGAAAGTTCAGTTGATTTTTGCTTTTTAAAATTTGCAAGTTTCATGGTTGAAATTGTATTGTTTACTTGATATATTAATACAATATTAGAAGTTTGGTATCACCCCTACAACCACAAAATGTGGTAAAGTAAAAAGCCTACACCAAAGGCGCAGGCTAGTCTAAAACAAAAAGAGGAACAAAGATTTCTTTAAGTAATTTTATTTTTTTGGCAACTCTCGAATAATAGTACCTGTTTTATCTCCTTTTTCGTTATACCTTTCCTCCAATATTCGACCATCAGGAAGTGGAGTTTTATCTGGTTTTAATAACAAATTTTGCTTATTACCATTTACAATATATTTAGCTGCTTCCATTGCTGCATTTCTGTATGCAGTTTCCATCAGTTTTCTTTCTTCACTTGCTTTGAGCTGACTATATTTCGCTTGCGACTTTTGGATACCACTTGCTGCACTCATTGTTAACCTTCCCATTTTCCTAGCATTTTCTGCAACTGCCAACATGTCAATATTATCGTACCTTCCACGGTTTAAGTTGTTGAGGAAATCAGCGTTTAATTTACTCACCCTAGTACCGACTAGTATTTCCCCTCCTTCCGCTTCATACAAGCGTCCTCCATGTATTAAAGGTACACCACCACGCTCATGGGATGGGCCTTGTATAAGCAAGCCCTTGCCTTTTGAATCGGTTGAATGGTATGGATTTAAACCTTCGCGTAATGTAGGAACATCTTGTTTAGCAAGATTTTTAAACTTTTTAAAAGTTGTGAAAATGGTGGTAATAGCTGTAATAGCAAAAGCAATACCTAGCAAACCTTTTTTTGATTCTGCTGCAAACACTTGAGCTGCAGCTGTTGCGAGACTAGCACCTTGCTGTAAAGATTCAATAAGCAATCGTTCTCTAGCTACTTCTTTCTCCAATGCTAGTCGTTTAGCCTCTGCTTCTTCGCGTTGCTTCTGTTCTTGTTCGAGCCGTTTTTTTAGATCATCAAAGTCATTAGCCCGTCCAATTTTCTTTAGTTCTAATTCTCGATCTAGAGCATCCTCTGTTTCTTCGATTTGAAGATTTAGTCTTTCTATAATACCTTCTTGTTGTTCAATTTGCAAGTTGGTGTTATCAAGTATCCCTTGTGAAATACTTTGAAATACGCCTGATAGTGCTGAAAATAATGGCTGCAATTCGTCTTCGGAAACACCTAGTTTATCAAGGATGCTATCTTTGAATTTTTGAAGACTTTCCCCTACAGTGAGTTCTGCTTTACCACTTGCTACTTCAAAAGGTTTTGCAATTCTATTAGAAAGATCGTCAATATCGACATCGTTGTCTATTTCGAATGGGGTAATACTCTGCGTTTCTAAACCTTCAACTCCCGCGAGTTTATTAAAACCACGAACATATTCACGCTCAATGGCATCGAATAAGGTTTGTATATCGTCTGTAATATCGACTTGCTTGCCTGCTTGTTCTGCGGTTTCTTGTAAGGTATCACGTAGCTTTTCCACCTCCTCGATTGCCAATTGACGTTCTCGCTTCAGCTTTTCAAATTGGTCTAAGCCTTCAAATTCTACCGAGGCGACCCGTTGACCAAGTAACCCTAATTGTTTTTCTAGCTCGCTGTTAATTTCTTCGATCCGTTTGCGTTCCGCCTCCTGTGCCGCTTTTGCCTCCTGTGCCGCTTGACGTTGTAAGGATTGTAATTGTTGAAAGTCTCGTCGTCGTTTTCGATCTGTGTCCGCTTGTATATTAAATAGTATAATTTCTGCTTCCGCTTGTGCGTCCAAATCATCCGCCAAAGATTCCCCTAAAGCGTTTCTTTTTTCGATAATATCCAAATTTTCCCTAGCTAATGCGACCCGTTTTTCTTCCAGTTGTGTTTCTAGTCGTTGCGCCTCTTGTAAAGCCTGTATTCGTTCTTGTTGTGATTTGGTTTCGTCACGGGATGCGTTTCTCAACTCTTCAATTCGCGCTTGTGTTTTTGCATATTCGACATTTAATTCCCGTTGTGAATCTCTAAGGTTCTGATTTCGTTGTTCTAATTCATTAGCCGCTGTTGCTTCCCTTATTATTTCATCCGTCACCCCAGAAACCGCTTGTTTTGCCAAATCTGCAGCACCTTGAAAGTCGCCCGAAAATAGTGCGACCAATGCTTGTCCAAGCGTTGAAGCACGATCCACAACTACGTCTATTGTTGCCCCTAATGATGCAGCTATACGGTTTACAAAATCAATACCCTTTTGGGTTCTAGTAAGTAAAGAAACCAACGACCCCAATGCAATGACAATTACACCAATTCCCGTTGCTGCAAGTGCAACACGGAATAGTTTTAAGGCAGAGGTACCGCCTTTCAGTCCTGCAACTGTACTTTTTAAGGCTGCTGTTTTTGCGTTGAATTGTTTTTGAACATCTGCAATTGATACCCCAAATATCTTTTGTTCTTTAATCACATCCTTTAGGGAACGAGAATACTCTTGTGTACCCTTAGATAGTTTATCATATTCTTTTTCCGCTTTAGCAGCCTCCGCAACGTTCTTTTTTAGAGCTTCTTCACCATCTTTGATGACTTTCGTCGAATCGCCAAACGCTTCTTGTTTCGCCTTTTCAACTGCGATAAGACGCTTTTCAATTTCTTGTAAAGGATTAATGAATTTAGTATCATCCAGTTCTATTCCAAGTTGTATAATATCAGACATAATAGTTATTTTTTATTTTTCTGAATCTGTGAGATCTGCTTATCATAGATTGCTTTGGCATCCATTAACCAGTTGAAAAACAGCTTTACATCAACAGAAATAATATCTTTATATTGATAGCCTAAGATCGACTTGATGAAATTAATTGAATGTCGAACACTGTTATCTATTTCCTCCCAGCTATCAATTTCCTTCCCGTTTATGATGCATTTTCGTCCATAATTCCAGCGACTTGTTTCTTTTTCATTTGTACGTCCTTCATGCCTTGATTCACTAATTTGTAAGCGTTCAAAAAGTTCGGGATAGTAACCAAGGCTAAGGATAAAAAATCCTGTTCGTGTATTTGTTCGATGTTCCAATCATTGATTTTTGCTTCCGCTTCACTGTTTGACCAAGTGCTTAAATCTTCGCCCTCACGGACGATAAAAAGTGTACACAAATAAAACGCGTATTGATATTTACTTTTTGTTGCTTCTAGTAATCCATCGCGTACTGCACTGATATGTAAAAGGCTTTTTTTCTTAATACTACTTATCGGTTCATCTGATAGAATTATATTTTCTAATTCCCCCCAGTTCTTGAATTGATTATCAAATGTTGCATCGTAACCGACTACTGATCCCATTTTTTGTAGTTGAGAAAACCGCATAATGCCAATTCCATCATCAGCACTTCGGATAGTATATTTATTTCCGTTTGCGATAAACTCGCTGACGAATCCATTTCCTTTTTTTCCAGAAATTTCTGGCGTATCGTTTGATACGATTAGTCGTTTCATAAATAGCGGTTTTCAAATAACACAAGTATACGTGCTAAAAAAATGGAAAATATTATAATGTCTACATCCCAATGTTGGTTGATGATTGAATAAATCAAAGCAACCAATCCAGCATGACACTCAGCACATTTATACCCCCACATAACTAGTGCGTTTTGTATATAATTTTTAGGTTTAAATGTCATTGCATTCGCTTTACCTAATGATGCAATTTTACTAATAAGATTAGGCATAAAATAGAACACTCCGCTCGATTCAGTAAGCTTTCCACAATACAGATACCCCCAAACAGCAATCAATGTTATAACTTTAATTTGTATCATACTTCAATACAGTTTATTGGTTCTCCAAAGTCGCACTCATCTTCGATACATGGTGCGTTTATCGATATTTCAATAGGAAAATCTAAGGCGAAATAGCCATAGGGATAGATTAGATTTTGAATAATCGAATCGTAGTAGCTGTACTTGGAAAAGATTGATGGATCGCTTTCGCAGATCGTAGGCATTCCAACTGTTGCTTTTGTGGAATCTGACACTTTACAAGTCCCTAAAATATCACCATTTAAAACGCATTTTATCACTTTTCCCAGATCGTCACAATTGGCAAGTCCTAGTTTTGCGAGATTCACCCAGCCGACTAGCCGTAAAACAGCCCTATACTTCATCTGGCTTAGTTTCGTGCCACTTCTGCCAATCGGTTGAATCTTGCCACCTTCGAAATAAAATATACTCTTGTATGCTGAATTTGGAACAATAGGCTGATACATTTCTTGCTGAAAGCAAGATGGATCAGCGTTACAAGAAACAGGAAAACGTATCTTCTTGGTCAATCCAATTGTAGGATCAACCGTGATTGTTTTTTCAACAGTACGAACTAACCCACCATAGCGTTCTATGAATGGCAGCGCCTTTATTTTTTTACCTAGACAGTTTGCTATTTCGTTAAGCATTGTACTTCCAGTTTTGTATTTGTGTAAAAACATCTTTTGATTGCTCTATTGTGCTAGTCGGTATTACTAATTCATGTTCTACACCTAAGTTTGGATAGGAAAAAACCTTAACAAAATAATATTTTAGAGAATCTCCTCCATCACAGGAATGTTTGCCAATCTCCAATCTTTTTATATCACTTTTTTCAATAATTATTTTTTCAAAAAAAGCTTCTTTTAGGCTTTTGGGAACACTCAGTGAAATCTTCTCTTTATGTATTCTTGTAAAAAGAGAATCATCTTCGTATAACAAGTAATTATCAGATAATTCAATCCTAACCTTATTATCATATTCCTTATCAAATTTGACATTGTCAAAATCTTGTTGATTGAATTCAATAATCATTCAAATATTTTTAATATCCGATTGGCAGAAATCTCATTGAGTATTTCCTGCTCTTCAGATGTGAGTAATAATATATTTCCTCTTTTAGTAGCAAAGCTGTCTAGCTTTGCTTGATTCTTTTCATCACGCGCTTTAATAATGACCAAAGTGCGTTCATTGTCTTCGCTTTCGATTTGTGCTGCTATACTGCGCCAGAATTCACCTGTTCGGGTAAAATCAACATAACCAGCTTGGTAGCCATCTAGTTCTCTTAGTTTTTTATACCCTCCTACTAAAACCTGCAATCTAGCTCCACTTGGAAGCGTCACCCAATCGGCTTTTTTATTTTTTCGTTTCCCAAATATTTTTTTGGCATTCGATTGATTGTCGAAGCTAGATGAGCCTACAAGAATCGCATTGGTTGAATATCCTTTGAACTGTTCATTTTCGGCATTCTTGCCTGTTGTTTGGATTCTTAGTTTGACCAACGCGATTGCTTCGACACCAATTTGCAAGGCTGCTTTTCTGCGCTCTGCGATGATTTGTGCTCTTCGCTGACGAAGCACTTCGATATAGGCTGATATGGAGTTGAAGATTGCCATTTACTCTTTTCCGTAATGCTGTTCATGCCAAATAGCAAGTGCTAATAACATTATACCTACTGCCATCGAACAAGCCCAAATTTTAATCATTGTCAACATTCTTGATATTCAGCACCATTACAGCACCCCGTTTTAATAATCTTATCTATTTCAAAAGAGAACCGCCCGACGTTGTCACATCCGTTGCCCTGTTCTCGATGTACAAAATCAAAGTCTTTCAACTCGTATACCTCATTTGTTGCACTATTGGATAATGTTATATTGTCATGCGAACGAATATTGTACAATCCAATCAATTGATAATCTGAAATATCACATGCTTCAAAGACACATCGCTCCGCCACTCTGCGAAATTTCACTACAGTATTACCGAAACCATTCTCCTTGATTTCTTCCTGTATCGCTACGATTGGTGTGTCCCAAAACGCTTTGAGGAAGATGCGTTGTACAAAGCCAAACTCATATACTGTATCACCTAAATTGCAGTCATTCCAGAACGATATAGTTACATTACTCTCCATTTAAAGCGGTTTTTACCTCCTGGATAATTTGATTTTCATCAGTATAAACTGGATTAGTGTAAACAGGAATAAATTCACCTTTGACAGTTTGCCAGATACGGACTAATCCGTCCACGACTAAAACATCGTAATCCCGTCCTTTTCGGAAGGTGAGGAATGGTGCTGCTTTATTGATTCGCTTGAATCCTAGCTTTTCAAAGGCGATTATTGTTGCGGTGTTGTCCATGTTAGTTTTTTGTACTTTTATGACAATGTTCTTGCAAAAATTTATTTGAAACAAACTGAAAGCCTTTTGAAAATGTCTTTAAAAAACTTAATGCTTCACAAATATTAAAATCCAATTTACTAAGCATCGAGCCGTCTTTTATGTAATTACATGTCGCCATTTCTGTTTGATTTTCACCCCATTCAATAAATATATAGTAATAGGTTGAATCTCTATACACCCCAAGCTTTGTAACAGTTTGAATATAAATCTTACCTAAAGTCTGTTGACGTACGAACTGTAGCCAAGCGTTTAGATGAATATACTCTACGTTGGAAAATGCTTTTTTTTGTTCGTCAGATAGGTCTTTAATAAATGTCATAGATTTAGATTGTTTAGTTTTCAATTAATTCATAAGTATTACAAATATCACCTATATCATAAGTCAATGAATAGTTTTTAATTATTGTGTTGCAATCGGTTCGTACTTCATGCCTTATTGAAATAGTACCATCTGGATCGGCTGCCACGGAGTCCCCAGAAATGATTGTTGAGATGGCAGGGTTTCCGATTTGGATGATTTCGTTGTTGAGTTGCGAAAAGATTCCTAGTATAGATTCGATCACAAACGAACCGCCCCCTGTCAAGTCCTCACAAGCTGGTGTACTAGAAAAAAACTGCCAAAAGGTTTGCGTTGCTGGTGGTTGGTTAATAATCTCATTGATTGTTAATTGAAAGGTGTGGACAATGCCATCCGCACAAAGTAGATCGAATGTGACCGTACCCTCGTAGCGTACCGCAGTAGTCGTCAAAGGAACACCTGTAGTAAAGGCAAAATTAATCCCAGAATTGAATAGTAAAGGTGCGTTAGTTGCATTGTCGAACAATTGATGATTCCAAACGATATTGGTTACCCCGTTTGATACCAACGTGTTATTGTAAAAGAATTGCCCCAACATGTAAAACCACCAATTCCCACCATTAAAACGGCTGTACATTCGTGGTAAAAAGTTTGGCTGGTATAGTGCCTCCAGTTCATCACAACAAGAGTCTATTTCTTGACAGCTTGCGATTTTGATTTGTGTCATTTCTGGGAGACAAAAACAGCATAGGTTCAAATAATCAGAGTAACAAATTTGATCGCCTTGCTTCAATTCAATATAGTACTTTCCTTCAGGTATACTTGATCCCAAATACCCCCCGTCATACTGAACAACTACCGTGTTACCATCCGCATCACAAATGTAAGTCAATAACGAATCGTCTAAATCTTGGTCACTACCATCGCAATTAACAAGTCTCCACGATGCATTCTGATCGTTGACTGGCAACTGAAATGGAGGAAGTGCAGCACAAGGCGTTAATACTCCCGTGCTACATCCGCATTTCTCCAAGCTATTCAAAGTGGAGAAGAACGGCAATGTTCCATATTTATTTTTATTTCCTAGCATTAGTTTGCTATTTGATTGTCCGAAACCAGATGTAAATTCACTTTGTTTCTAACATTAGCTTTTGTTACACCAAAGAACCACGCTTTCGTGTATATTTCTTGTCGATCACACCATTTATCTAACTTTACTGGTTGACCTCTATAGGTAATAAATGGAATACCATCTGCACTACTCGCAAGTGGTATCAATTCAGCATGTAGACCGAATTCGATACAAACCCCCAAATCTTTAACAGCACTTTTTTTGCTCATGTAATAGGTTTACAGTTAAAAATTGAGTTTTCGCATCATAGGAGGCGGTTTTGATTTCTCCCCAGCCTAAACCTGATAACATCAAGTCTTCTGGTGTGAATTCCAGTAAGTCCTCGCAACACAAAGGAAATTCGACTACCACTTGTTTTTTTGTACGGATCGCACTTTCAAAACAGGTTTCTTCATCATTCATAATGCCCGACCATTGCGGCCGTCCATGTCGCCAGTAACATTCGTGCAATTCTGTCCAAGAAAGGCAGCGATTGTCGTTATTCAGAACCAATTGTCCGTTAAATTCAATTGCAGAAACCAACACAAACCCTTCTGTGTCAATTTCATCAGGATTTGCAATCAAATAATTCACATCTGTAGAAACACAATCAAATTCATATTCTTCTACTTTCCCGACTTCATAACAATTTAAATATTCAATATCTGACCCACGGAAATATGCACTTGCATTATCCATCCATGAGAATTTCTCGAATTGTGGTAGTTTATCAGAAACGTAGCTGTACTTGTTTGTTGCCTCTAAACAATCAGCAGGAATTTCGATTCCCTGCTGTGCTTCAAAATAGCTATCATGTTCAATTCGCAGTATACTTCCTTCTATTTCAAAACAAATGTTGAATACTAGCAATATATCGAATAGCTTCTCTAGCGACAAATTAGCTATTGTGGCGTTTTGGAAAGCATCCGCATTTGTAATATCTGTTTTTTGATACAACACCAAACATTCTAAGCATTCTGCAGCACAATTGTAGGCATCATTTGACGGTTCCGTATTGTCTGGATTAATATTGAATAGATTACTTACAATATCATAATCGCATTCCTCAACTAGTAGACTCACAACGTCAGTTAACTTGACACCATTATCATACTCATACACTTCATTTGTCTGTATATTGTAGCCCGCTACGACAAAAATTTGCTCAAAGACGTTATCCGAATAGTCTAAATCACTCGCGTTGAAGTCGAATTGTGCGTTCAACGCTCTAGCCCATCCTCCTGTAACCGAAACCCAACCAGAACCAGGCGGAAGAGTAGCTCCAGCAACAAACTCTCGGCAATATGTCGTTTGTACATTTGTCTGAACTTCAAACAGATCAGGGTTTGTACCTACCAATGTCACACCAATTAACAAATTATTTACAACCGTCCAACCTTCCGAAATTGAAGGCGGGGATGCTACAGGTAGGGAGCTTATTGGAAACGGCGATAATACGGGGCCTGCATTAACGATTTGACATTCTATAATTCCAAAAAATGGATTTACTGTTGATTTAGTTGTTCCGAATAGAATGTTTTTCTCAACTTTCCAGTTATCTAACAAGCAGGTGTATTCATCCTGCGTTTCTGGCTTAATCTCTAGCTCGCATCTGTCTTGATCCCAATCGCCTTTGTTTAGATTTAAGTACCCATCAAAATAAGTGGAGGTTTGCCCTTTGCAAGTAATATCCACCCGAAACGGTACACGATCACAGCGATCACAGGATTGTTCTAGGGCTAAAAGCTTTTTATAATCATCTTTGCAAAAAAGGAGTTTTTCCTCAAAAAAACGACGATAGAATTTCCACTTCTCATCTTTTCGCCAAGAAATTGAGAAAGTGTCATTTACAGGAAAGTACGATTCAAAACCACTCCCCGTATCGATGTATATGGAAAATCTATCGTATATCATTGTTTATGCTTATGGTAATGGCCGAATATCTGGAAAATCGGTTTCTTCTAATTTGAAGATATATTTCATGAGTTCGCCCGTTCGTGTTATTATTTCTTTAGGATCACTGATCCCCTGCTCGATATAAGTCCGAACGATGTCCCCTTTTGTCTTAACGATTACAACATCGCGTTGTAAACGAGTAGTGTATTCAGCACGATTTCTCGCTTGCTTAGTCTCTAATTGTTGTTTTGCAGTTCGTACCATACCGTTTGTTGGTGCCGCATTAAATTTTCTTTTTGCCATTTTTATAATTATTGATATGAATTAATTTCAATTCCTCGCTGTTTAGCTAATCGTTCCGCTAATTCTTTACTGATCCAACTATATGACCCTCTACAATTATACCCCCCCTGATCGGTTAGTGAATTGTGAACTTTCTTTTTCCCTTTCCAGTCTAAGCTATCCCAAGATTTTATCTCTTCACGAGTATAAATTCGATTGATTCTAGATAAACAAAAATCACGGGTATTATCTTTTACCGTATGAGCATAAATTGCATAATTAAAATCCAATTCCTCACTGTATTCGTTTTGAATCGCCCGATCGTAGCTCGCAAAGACGTCGTTTGTTTGCCTGTAAAAAGACTGCTCCACTAAGCCTTGATTTTCACCACCCAAAAAGCGTTCACGAAATTGCTTTTTAAACTGACCAAGTGGCATTTTTGCGGTTAATCCTTGTTGGAATTCTTGAATAATTTCATTGACTATTCCTGTATTGTTTGTCACATTGTGCAACCAACTGTTTTTTATGATTTTCTTCTCAACTTCATCATATCCGAATTGAAGCATTATTTTTTTTCTTACGCGGTTATCTACCGTTTTATTTTGTAGTTTGGTTACCGATCGAAAGTATTGTTTATTGAATGTGAAAAGTTGGACAATTCTCTTTTGAAGCCAGCTTGTGATTTTTACAGATCTCTGCTTGTTGAATCGCTCAATGATCAGGTTGACCCGCTGTTGCTTCCTTATGTTTTTTGTCGAAAACTTAATGCGCCCATTTGGGTCTAAATCAAACTCACTAATCACTTCTAGTAAGTTTGTATAAAGGAAGTTCTGCGCATTTCGCACTTTTGCAAATAATGCTTCCTCTGTTCTATCAATGAACGATATTCGTTTTTTTTCGAGCTTTGATCGCATTAGTTTTCAAATGAATTAACAATTGATGTATTTCTATATTGGATAGAATCTCTATATTGATCGACTTTATTTTGAAAAATTTCTTTTTGCTTTTCGTAATTTAGTACATGAAAGTAGGTTCCTTGATTCCGCAACTCCACTTCAATCTCTTTAATAATCATATCGAAGTTTTCATAAACAATTCTGTGATAATCCGATTCACTTCGAGACATGGTAATCAAAGCGATTTCCTCAACTGATTTGTCTTGAAACGGCTTGAAGCACTCATACGATTTGTAATCCGCAATTGCTGTAGGATTATCCGCATATTGTTTCGATAGAATGTCATGTTCAATTGCTTGCATGGATTTATGCGACAATCCACTTTCCTTTGCCATCTTTTTCAGCTGTAGCAGTTCGGCAAGTGATCGCATCTTGAAATCAACTGGGAAACTATAGAGTGCTGTTAAGTCTTCATTTTTTTGCAGGTATTCCGACAAAATATTGACACCAAACTCCCAGATCAAAGAGTATTGATCTGCATAGAAAGACAATACATCGTATATCTTTTCATGCTCAATAATGGCAGCGGTGGCAGTAGCTGCAAGCTGTGGTGTTTCAAATATTTCAGTATTGAAAACAGCTATTATCGCTCGTTTTAATGCTTTTTCTAGTTCTTCAGCTTGAAACCGTGGTGTTTCATGTGGAAGGGTAACATAATGAGCGAATCGTTCCAATGGCACAGGATCACCTTCACCATCTGGAAGGGTAATCGCTACTACTTCCTGCTCGGTAGTATGCCACAACTTGCCTTTTCCGTTACATTTTGGACAGACTTGAGAACTTTCTCCTAAATGACCATTTACACACTCTCCAAGCTCTTCGTGTTCATATTCACAAGATTCAGCATAGACATATTTTTGAAGAAATGTATGTTCCGATTTAGTCAAATCTAAATAAGATTTGTCACGAATAATATCTTCAAACACTTCTTTCGCTGGATAGAGTGGCGATACAAAAATCGTTTTATCACTTTCTGGATCGGGTAGGTTTCCGACCTTAATGGCTTGAATAGAAGATCCTGGTTTAAATTCCTGATAGTAAAAAGATAGTTCTTTGCCAGTTTCTGGTTTGATTTTGATCTTTTCTCGTTCGGAATCTTCCTTTTTTGGATCGTATTGTTCTAGCTTGACTACTAGATTGTTGGAATATATGTAATAAGTAAACAATTCCTCACTAGATGCATTCTTTTCATGCTGAGGTGGTTCAGTATGGTTCACAATAGTATTATCACCTACAATCTCCTTATCCTCATTCTTCTGCTTAACAATCAACCATTCTAAATTGCCATTTTTGTAGCAATAATTAATTGCTTGGTTGCTGGGCACTTCAAATGGGTAGAAGTTGACATCTTTGATAATTCCTTGTTGGTCAGTTTTATTTTCGCGCTCAAAAATCAAAAAAGCATTGGGATCGTAAAAATAAAAATACAATAAGCGTTCATGTAAGTAGCGTTCATAAGATTGGCTACCATAAAACCGCCCCAATTTATTTTCTATTTTAGCTATTGTATTTGAATCTTCATGCTCCAAAATGCGCTTAATACCGTCTGTTCGTTTTACTTTTCTGTAGACAGACATGATCTGGTTCGCAACATAAGGCGTATAAGAATTAGTTAATCGAACTCGTTGCTCTTTTAAAGAATCCGATTCTTTGATCTTATATTGGACAATCAAATCATCTTGATCCTGTCCAGTCAGGATTTGATGGTTGAACTTAGCAATATCGAGTGTTCGATCATAATACTTATGTACCAACCCCTTTTTGATTGTATTTTCTAATATTCCATAAAGTTCTTTACTGTCCACTTTTGAATTGATTTAGCATTCGGTAATAATCGTTATAGAGTGCCTTCTCGTCTACATCACATTGGTAATCGCGGATAAATTCACGAACAGCAACTTCTACAGCCATCCCATTCGTGGAAGCTCGGTAGATGTAGCCAAACATAATTAGTCGTTCGGCATTTTTATGACATATTCGTGCAATTGCTATCATTTTAAATTTGCAATACAGTATTTTGATTTTTTCTTACCTAATCCTCGTCTAATCGCTCCTGTTAGGCAATCGACTTCTTCATCATGTGCCATCCGTGGAAATCCTAAACAATGTAATTCAAAGTCTTCCCACCAATGTGCATTTTTAGGAGCATATATTCGTCCAGATTCAAATACTGCCTCTTCGTTTGCTACACGCTCTTGTTTTTTCCCTTTTATATTTTCCAATACAATGCTTAATCCAGTGCCGTTTTTCAATAAATTCTTTACCGATTTAGCATTGTCTTTATTTTCTATACAGATTTCCGATCTTCTACCGTTTAGGAATTTTTCAGCTATCCACTTAATTTGGTTACATTGTTCTGTGATGCCCCACATCCCCTTTATGAAATATTTTAAATACAAGTTGTTCTTATAAACTTGATATACTAGTATTCCAGTAGGGTCATTATTTTTCAATTCTTTCTCACTTTGTGCTGTATCGATATAACAATGACTAATTCCATCAGGAAGATCGCTTAATTCATAGTGTTTAAACCAATTCTTTTTAATGAGTTCCCCTTGTAATGATGTAGGTCGTTGTTGATATAGACTTGCAAATGTCCTAGGTTTAGTATCCCTTATTTCTTCCATTCTTACCTTAGAATGTAAAAAAGGGAATAAAGCATCCCCTAGCAATCTAGGATCATTAGCATTATTATTGTCCTCTTTTAAGGCTGGTAATCTAACGACATTCCATTTACCTCCATCTTCAATTAGTCCATCTCGTTTGATTAAGCGACCAGCAAGATCGTCATCGTGCCTTCTAGTGATCGTGAAAGCAATTTTACTATCATTATGCTGTCTTGCTTCGAGTTCATCTGTCTGCCAATCGTATATTTTATCCCTATACACTTTAGAGTTTGCCTCAGCTGCATTTTTAATTACATCATCCATAAAGGTGAATTTTGCAGGATTACCAGCAATACCACCACCTACGCCTGTCGTTTTTAAAAATCCGCGATGTCCAACTATTTCAAATTCTTCTGAATTTCGCACATAACTCCCTTTTGCAGTCGTAACTACATTTTTATCATTTAATCGCGTATTGGGGAATATCTGTTTGTATAATTTATTATCAATTACACGCTGTATCTTTCGATTATATTTGGCGGCCATTGTTGCATTATACATTACCAATAATGCTTCTGCATTAGGATTTACCCCAAACAGCCAAGCAGGTAAATACTCCGTCATCATTGTACTTTTTTGATGCTGAGGAGGCATAAAGATCATCAAGTTGTCAATATCACCTAGTATAAAATTCTGTAGTAATCCGCAAACATATTTATGATGCCAGTTCCAAGTGACATCTTTATTTGGGAACATGAATTTTAAAAAGGTGAAATAATCAGTTCTACACTTTTGTAAAACTAAGTTGTATTTAATTGTAGCACTCTTTATAAGTAACTCATGTCTTGCTTTCGAGTAACTCATTTAATCGTGCATTTTCTTCTTCCAATTCTTCGTGAGTCAAGCTGGTAAATAAGTCTTTCCCATCCTTACCTGTGTGTTCTATTTTTTGAACATACAAGCCATTAACTTTAGCTGAATCTTGCTGTATTTTTAGAATGCGATCTTCTAATAAACAGAATCGCTTAAACTCATCTTTTGTTAAAGTTGTCTTGCTTAAATAAGGTCTTCTTAACTTCATCAAATCTCGATAGCGATCTAAATTAGACTTCAAATAAAAGGCACGTGCATCTGCTATATCTTTTATAACCTCTTCTCTGATTAACACCCTCGCCTTGGCGATATAGTTTTCTGATTGCCTTTTTTTTAAGTCCCATTTTAGCGCAATGTTTCGCAGTATATCGGAATTGGAGTAACCTTGAACAATCCATTCCGCAACTGTTTTAGTTCGCATTAACTCCTCTGCCTTAGATGCTTTCTTACCCATACTTTTCCTCTAATTTTAATTCATCAATTGGGAACTCCCGATTCAAACACTTAAACACAAAATCCTTCCCTGATTTGATACAATGTTTGAAATATCTGCGGATGACCGATTGGCAATACTTTGGTTCAATTTCAGTATTGTAAGAAATACGGCCAGTCTTGTCTGCTGCAATCAAAGTAGTTCCTGATCCAAGAAAGAAATCAGCAACTAGATCACCCTCATTGGTCACATCCAAAAGTGCGTCAGCAACCATCTGGACAGGTTTTGGTGTCGGATGATTTCGTATTTCTTCATAATCAGGATTAGCGTAAGAATTACCAGATGGATATTCCCACATATTGGTTCGATATCGATCTTTTAATTCAAGTTTGGAGACATGTTTTGCGGTGCCGTGCTTGAACACAAAAATAAGCTCATGCTTTGCTCGGTAGAATGAGCCGTTAGCACCATTGGACTTATTCCATACGCAAAGTTGCTTCGGGATCATACTACCATACGCTTTCAACGATGCTTCTGTCATGTGCCACACGTGACGCCAATCCATACAGATATAATGAATAGCACCATCCACCGAAATCGCGCACATCTGTTCCATCAAGGCTTGTAGCCAATCTTTGAATTCAACTTCAGACATTTCGCCTTTGCCCATTGCGAAATCTTCATGTTTCGTTTTGCCTAAATTGCTAATGTAATTTGCAGGAAGGTTGAACGGTGGATCGGTGAATATAGTACGGACTTTTTTGCCTTGGAGGAGTATTTCCCATGTTTCGGGCTTCATTCCATCTGCGCAGTAGAGCAAATGATCCCCTAATTGAAAGATATCACCTTCTTGAACGACGATTTCGCCTGTTTCTTCGATTATTTCATCATCAGTATCGTCAATATCTGGAGGACAATACTTTTGTTCAAATCTGTCAAATGAAAAATCAGGTAGATCTATTTCGGTTCGAATATCGGAAAGGTCAATTTCATTGAGTTCAAGGAAGATATTCAATCCCTCTTGATTGATCTTAGCGTAGGCACTTGAGTAGATGAGTACAAGTTTGGCAGCTTCTTTTTTGTCTTGGCAATCTAGGAAAGTCGCTGGAAGGAGATCAGGAACTTCTACACTGATGTGTTCACCGTCTATTTCGATGCCATTTTCGGCAAGATCGATTAATGCTTCTTTTCGATGTTTGCCGTCTAATATCCAAATGGTATCAAAAGCCTCATCGTACCACACATGAAAGGGCATGACAAACTTATTATTGACTAAGGATAATTTGAGACTATACTTTGCCTCATCATTAATATCCTTCAAATCGTCATTTTGCAGCCATTTAGCGTTTCGCCAATTAACCGCTTCTGTTTTCAGTACTCTTGATATAAGTTGCCTCTTGTTTGTTGTGGGCATAAAAAAAGCAATTCAGTTATAGCTTGCACTATAAGGAATCGCCGTTTCAAAGATAGGTCTTATTTTTGGGAATTCAAAGATTTTAATTTCAAGCCGTCCAGCCTAGTCTCTCAAAGTTGGATTTATTGAAGTCTATATTATAAACACCCTTCATTTCGTTGGTACTGTAAATCAATATGCCATCTGATGTACTCACCAACCATTCTGTGGAATTATACCTACCTAAAATCAAGTCATCGCTACCTTTTATTTGATATGCGATGACATTGATCTCATCTTCTCGTGATAATATGCTTTTATTTCTATTTGCCATATCTGTTTTTTTGATTAAAATCATCATGACAAACATCGACATAAGTGTGTTAAGATGCCAGTTAATTAACTTATTTCTTAGTACTAAATGGATTGCGTTTAAAAATCCTCTTCCGCTTCTTCAATCAACTGCTTAATCTTACCTTCTTCCTCTAACTGAGCAAATCTATTTTTAAATAACTGCTCCGTATCCCACCGATCAATTGGCATTTGCTTAATGGATTCGGCTTTACTACGCGCGACTTCTTCGGTACAAGGAGTGATCGCATAGATTGCTTTAGGATTCACCATTTTAGACCATGCAGGCATGGCATCCACTTGAGGGATATTGATTTGTACAAAATCGCCTATTTCGCATTTAGATACCTGTCCAGCTAGAACAGTGTGTCCGAATAATTCGACAATTGCCCAAAATTTGTCTTGATTTTCCATGATATTTGATATTTAAAATTGCATTAATATTTGTCCTTTTTTATCCGTTTGAACTGGCTTATAGAACTCTTCATCATTAGGCTCTAATGGTTTAACACACATAATGGTGAATGAATCTAAATATGCTTTATCAGATCGGCTTGATTTATTGATTTTGTATTTTGCCCTTGTTACACCTTTGTTTTCATAATTTTCTTGCAAAATATGAAACTTCCACATAGCTTTTTCATTGTATTGTTCAATCAAATCATGTATAAATTTTACCAACTTATAAAACCTTTCCTTCTTTTTTATTATCAGATTAGGATTACCATTACAATGTTTTTCAAGCGATAATTGGTGTAGATTATCAACTATCGTTTGTTCTTCGATAGAAAGGGATTCCATCCATTTTTTTCTACCCCAATAGGTGTTTTTGCATTTTAAATGTTTCATCACGATATAAGAATTTGATTTGTCAAATAAGGCTCTATACAAATTCCATCATCTCCATTATCGTTTTCGTCAATAATTTCTTTATTATTTATCCACTCGTAAAAATTAAAACCATCTGGATGTTGAGAAAGATTATCTATAACCTCGAATTCTGAAAAATACTGTTCTCTTAGTAGAAAAATTATCGCCTTGTTCTTGTCGATATTAATATTCATAATTACATTGATTTAGTAAAAGTTGAGGATTCGTTTTTTCTAGTCAGAATATCCTCCGAAGATACCGAGCAACTATTGCGTTTTAAGGAGTTTCGTTTGTTGCGTATTTACTCTCCTTTTCTTTGGCAGCCCTTATTGCCTATTCTTCCGAGTCTTTTGTTTCGGCTCATAATAGACCAAAGACAAATTCTATTGTGCCACGCCTACTCTCAATTATGGTAGGTAATCATCGTTTAAAAAGTCAAGGCTCAACTCATAAGAGTGCGGGCTGCCTCTCTTTGTATAGATGTTGTAGCAAGGACGGTCTCGAACCGTTTCTAAAACTCATGAGGTTTTCGCATTACCAGTCATGCTCTCTTTGCTAAATTTTGCATAGTTGAATTTCATGTCTATCAATTTACATGCGCATAGCGCAATTTATCTTCTAAAATTTCGTCAAGATCTTCCCAAGATTCAAATTTAATGGCCGCCAAATCTTTTATCGTCCGAATAGAAGTTGTAGAAGGTAGGGTAATTATTCGTTTTTTGCCATTTAGTTTAAAATATACCTCGAAGGGTAAAAATAGTTTCTTACGCCATTTTTGGGCTTCATGTAGATGTTTCGGGTCTTTGGTGATTTGGTATTTGGACAAAGATTCTCTCATTAAGGGATACCTTCCCTGTCTGTTCAACTGCGATTTCCCTTTTTTGTATTTTGTCCGTTTCTTTCCTTTGATATCTGATTCAAAGGTTTCAACATCATAATCTGGATACCGTTTTTGAGCAAACTGAACAGCAAACAATGGATACTTAATCGCCATTCTCTTTGCATGAAGTTTTCTTCTTCTGACTTGACGCTCTCGAAAAGCTTCGATAGTTGTAAGTTGTATGTCGGATTGGACTTCCTGTGGTTGTATGTGGATGATTTGCCCCATTATGCCGCTGTTGTTTTTTCCAATGTTTCAATACATCGTTTTACTAAAAATTTCATAACAGGAGGAGTAACTGCATTACCTAACTGTTTTACTTTTTGCTTAGAATTTCCAAGAACTACATAGTTATCAGGAAATGACATTGCTCGTTGAATCTCATGTGGTTTAATTGTTCTGTAATAACAATCCTCAACTTTTATATCGGGAATTACCAAACCAACTCTTTCTCTTGTAGTAACTGTACCAATAGCCTCATTCATACTTGACACCTGATTCCCTGAACCATAATAGTATTGTAAAAAGGATTGGAGTGTTTTGGTGGTCAATAAAGCATTTGAATCGGAAGCGGTAACTGTCGGTAAAGGTTCAGCAACACTTTTAGAATATCCGGGTGAATAATTAGCCAAGACTAAAGCATGATTTATTCCTCCAGCAGTAATAGTGCCTAGTGATTTTGATATTTCCTTAGTGGTGCTATTTCCATATAATTCTGCAAAAAATGGAGGCATCATCAAGGATTTATCTTGAATAGTAGTTTGGGTATTTAACGGATTATTTGGACTTGAAACAACCCCACCATATCCATCAGAATGAATTTGAGGAAAACAAACGAAATGGGAAGCATCACCTGGTTGAGTAGGTAGAGGTGCATTTTGAGCATCTTTAACTCGACAAGCAATTCCACTAGTATAACGTGTTGTAATGATTAATTCTTTACCAGAATATTTTTTCAACCCATGTTCAATTCTAGCAATTGTCTTTGCTGCCAAAGGACGTTTTCTGTCTCCAATACGAGTAATTGGAACCTTAAAATCTATACAATTAAGAGCTGCATGATAAAATGGAGTTACGACGTCATTGCATGATGAACAACGATAGAGATATTGACCAGTTTTGCCATATTTACCCCAATTCTTTTGTCTATTTTTCCACCATTGAAATGATTCTTTTATGCCACATTTAGGGCAATGAGCTTTTGGTCGGAAGTTTAAATCAGGAGCAGTATTTCCTTTTTTCCAAAACACCACATACATTCTATCTCGGCTCTGCGGGCATTCTCCAAAAAACATTGAGTTGAAATAACAACATTTATGGAGATAGCCTAAATCATGCATTGCTTTTAACCAAGCATCCCATAATCGCCAGTATCGAGCATCGACTACATTTTCAACTATAATGATATTGTAATCATGGAATTCTGCAAAGCGAGGAACATCCCACATAGTCGCTCTACTTCTTTCTTCTTCAGGTTTAATATCTACTTTGCCAAATAACTTGTATTGTTGTTGAAACTTTCGTTTTCGTCCTTTAGCAAGACTATGGTTTGTACATTCGGGAGAAGTCAACAAAATATCAGTTGACGGGTATCTACGCGGATCACAAGCCTGAATATCTGTACAATCATGATCCACTTCTGGGTTGTTAAGATTGTGAGTCTCTATGGCTAGTTGCCAGTGATTTAATGCCATCTTTACCTCAGCTCCTACTTGTTTGGCTGCGGTAGTACTCCCGCCCGCTCCGCAAAACTGATCCGTTACTGTTATGTATGAGTTTTTTTTCATTGTTATTCTGGTACTACTTTCCATTGCTCACCACTTACAATCCTTCCTACTTGGCGTATAGAAATGCCGAAGTGTTTGGCAATAATTTTAAAACTAGTTGATTTTGCCCATTTTCGGATAATTTTGACTTTTGAAGCTGTTAGTTTGGCTGTAGCTGGCTCAAATCCTTTTCCTCGTTCTTCTTCTGTGATCCAAAATAGATTATCAATTCTATTATTAAACTTGTTTCCATCCTTGTGTCTCACATATTTACAAGTAGTTGGATCAAGATTTTTAATAAAGAGATCTGCTACTAACTTATGAATATAGAATACATGATCCTTCCCATTGATTCGAATCCTAATCCTTGGGTAGTATTTCACCACTTCGGGGTTTATTAATTCTTCTTTGCCATTATAAATTCTTACCACATCTCCATAATTGGAGACTTTGTATTCGCGTAAGTTTCCTGCCGTTTGAGGAATTATCTTCCATTGTTCTGGTTGATTCATATCTAAAAAAGTTTCTTTTGCGCATCCTTATAACTCAAAATATCCGAAATCACTTGATCCAATTCTTTCTCTAGTTTTTTTGACAATTCCAACGCCGATCGGGTTCGATTCTTAAAGTAGTCCTTTTGCGCATCTCGCATTTGTTTGACTTTTTCAGCTAACTGTTCTTTTTTCATGATTATTGTTTTTTAGTTATTGTCTCAATCGCTTGATCAATTGTTTCTACAATGTAATAAGTGTTACCAGTTGCTTCTAAACGTCTTTTGAAGGTTTCTTCTCCTTCGGTTAATCGTCGTGCACTCGGTGGTTGTTCTGGGTCTTTGATTTCCATACAGTATAGCTTTCCTCGAAAGGCAACCAGAATATCAAAGCAGTTTTTAAGTTGATGGGTATGTAGGACCAGCGCACCCACTCGTTTAAGTGCGGTAACGATCTCTTTTTGGTTGCCATCGACTTTTGCTGCTCTACGCATTACCAAGCTCCTTTACTTCGTACGTTTATAAAATCCCCTATAACTTTACCTTTTTGCCCTTCTTTATGGAAGTATACCTCTTGTTTGGAGATCATTTCAAATGAATCACAGTAAATCATACTTGAGTGGTAGCGTCCATTTTTGTCATAATTTATTATGTCAAGTATGAACTTCCCCTCTGGTTGTTTACATTGGTAGAAGAAAATAAAGAATAATAGATATGTTAGTTTTTTCATATTATCAATTTTTAAAAGCAGGTGGATGCTCCACCGCCCACTTGCGCTATTAACACTACACAAAACTCGGTTGAGAAATATTCTTTTTGTATTCTTCAAATTTAACTTTCAAAGCTATTGCCCCTAAAGTTATTGCTTCAATTTTCATGTCTACATGATGAAGCAAGCCTTTTCTAGCTCGATCCAAATCGTGTTCTAAACAATAGATAAAATAAGCAAGCACAGGCTTTCTACCGCCTACTTTATTAGCGGTCACAGAATCTATCTTAAACATTCGCTCCTTGCTAAAAACAGCTTGGCAATTTTTAGATTTGTAATAAGTTTGCTTTTCCAAGACAACAAACCCCTCTTCTTCCAATTCTACACCCCGATAAGTGTCGATCTTGATTTTTAATTTGTATAATTTCATTATTCTTCCAGTTTTTCAAACAATGTTTCTTTTGAAATTTGGTGCTCCAATACTTTTTCCCAAAGTGCTATTTTAGCAGCAAAAATGTTCATTTGACTTTCCATAGCAGCTAAGATTTCTCCTAATTTTTCTGGATCTTCTTCTGTATTCATTTTCTCGAACGCTATTCGCGCAAGCTCTTTGTAATGCTTGATTTCATCTTCATTCAATTCAATCAACCCCCTTTTCCAACAAGCACGAAACCAGAAATAAGGAATCTGTAGCCAATACGTGTACTTTGATTTCCCCTCCTCAATAAGTTTTAGGAACTCTTGGTCAAACCGCTCCTGTAAGTCCTTCTTCTTCTTCTTATCCTTTACTGTTTCTTGCGCTTGCTTCATTATTCTCAAATAATTGGAAAGAATCACTTTTCGCTTTTTGTTGTATGCGCCAAGTACTCGACCCAGATTGGCAGCGTTGAATTCCCCTCGGTACATTTCTGCGCCTTTGGCTTGCGTTTGTCCAGCCGAAAATTGTCGGTATGCTTCTCGAAGCTCAAAAAGCGATAAGTGAGAGAACTTATTCATAACCAACTTTACGCACTCTTTGTAGATTGAATCGGGTAGTGCCTTATTGGCTCCGTAATCTTTCGCGATTGATGGCAAATGGATCATCAGTTCTTTTTTTTGCTCCAAATTCGACTTGAATCGGATTTGCTCGTAATAACCTTCACAAACTACCTCAATCATTTCGTCTGAGAATTCAGTTGCTAGAGATTGCCTCGTCTTCATCAATGAGCTGTTGAAGAACTCGTTTTGCTTGATCGGTTGTAACGATGTGATTGTTTGATGCTGCTTGGTCATGATTCATTATTTTTTTTAGTCGCAAACGCAACCAGTTTTCAAAATGTGAAGCAAAATCCTCAATATCCTGCCATCCCGATTTTTTTCGGGATTGCTGTGCCATTCCAAATTCGATTAAAAGCCTAGGGATTTTATCTGGTGTGACCTCAAACTGACTTACAAACGCGCTTTTCCAAGGCGGATCGTTCAGTAATTGATTTTTAAATTTTACAAAATTTAGTAAATTCCCAAATTGTAAATCTTCATGTGTTAAGATCTCCATCGACGACGGCTCAAACACTTCGACGACAACGTCGTCGTTTACTTTACTTTCATTTACTTTATCTTTACCTTTATCTTTGTGGTGTTTGTCCGCGGAATTTTCGAGTTTTTCCGCGGACGTTCCGCGGACATTCTCTTTTTTGGTGGTTTTCTTGGTGGTTCTTCTTGTTTTCTTCCGCTCTCTTTCCGCGGACACCTTGTCGAAATTCTCTCTTACTTCTTGTGTGCTAACCAAATCCCCGTCTTTAAGGAGGAGTTCGCATTCTTCATGTAGGTAGTTGATAAAAGCATCTAATTCCTCAATAGTGAAGTCGAGGTCATGAGCTATACTTGCCTTATTATACTTCTTTGACAAGTCCAACCAACAATTCTCTGAAGAAGCAATCATGTTGTTTAATGCCCAAAATTTCCCTTCTCCTTCCCAGCCGAATTTGACACGTAGCATCTTAAATTTTGGATGCTGATGCGATCCAGAAAAGTGCCTATAGTAGTCTATATTGTTCTTCATCGTTTTTGTTAAACTGTTCGATAGTTTTTGATAAACACCTACTTGTAAATCACTACAAAGTGAGGATTTAATTTATTGGCTTCATGCTTGATTAATTTTTCTTTATACTGTTCGAATAGTTCTAATGCATCAATTGATTCAAACCAAAACAAAAGTGATGATTCCTTGATGGTATAACACAAGTCTAATGTAAGCGTAACGGGATCTACTGAATCAGTTATTGGTAATTTCACTTTGATAGTTTCGGGAAGGTTTGTTTCTACTACCCCGCTTGCTACTTGAGTATAATTACTTCGATCATCTGAGTGATCTTGCATTACAGTATTTACAGTAGCGTTAAACATCCTAAGCTTTTTAGCTAAATCTGTCGCATCTGTTGTAGCTTCAAAGTAGCGTCTATTTGTGCTAATGAATTTTGATAACTCAACAATACTGGTGTATTCTTTGTCAAGAAAAGCAACACAAACTGGTGATAATTGAACTATCCCAGTAACTACGATATTTACTTCTGATTGAGCATTTGCTATAAATGTTATAGTTCCTGCTTGTTGGTCTATTTCGACATGAGAATTAGATGGGTCAATCGCTTTTTGCTCTAATCGTTTTAACGCGTATTCTGCTGGAGCTTCAATGTTCCCAGCTATGGATAATGGAGAAATACTAGGGATTGGTGCAGCTTGTCCTTCTCTAATTATTAGAGTCGCTTCTTGTTGATTATCCTTATACTGAGGATCGACATTAATAGTTATGTTTTCCATGAATTATGCGATTTTAATGTTAAAAATATCTACTTGTTTCTCTGAAGGCGACATTTTCCTATTATCAACCACATTACCATTTAGGTCAACTTCTATAATCCTTCCTTCGTCAAAATCTTTTAATACATAGATTGTTCCTTGTTTTTCAATTTGCTTACGTTTTACCTGTTCCAAATTTGCTTTAAGTGAAAGATTGTAAGGTTCACAATCTTTTTTGTACTGACACATCCATTCTTTTTTCTCGTGTTCTAGCTCTGTTAAAGCGATAGAGTCTGCTGCTATTTGCCTATTGGCTTCAATCAGTTGCTCATCTGTCATTTCAAGAAAGTAGATTTTATCCTCTAGAATTTTACTCGAATTATCTTCTAAAAACTGCTTGAGACTAGCCCCTTTCAAATCTTTAATTTCTTCTAAAATCATTGCATTTCGTTTAGTTAAAAAAATAGTGTCCTAGGCAGGAATCGAACCTGCAACCTTCCGATTAATTCGGCTGCTCTACCTTATTAAGCTACCAGGACAATTACCCGAATAAATCGGGTACAAAACAGACTATGAGAAAACCGTAGAAGGTTTATACTTTATGATTTGAAATATGGTTTTTCCAGTTCTAAATATTTGTAAACCTAAGCGAACAAAGAACAAAAAGTTTAGATTACCCACCTTCTTAATTTGCTTATTCTTATCGAATAGGTTGATTGCTAACCACTTGCCGAGTTGCCCCAATTCTTCGAATATTTGTTTCCATTCTTTCCTAGAAAACCGATCTGCTTCCGTCAAGCGTATCCTGAGAATTTGCCGTCCAAACCATGTTTGGATATTTTGTGAGCCAGTAGACAGAGATTGCGTTTGATCGCTACATAATCGTTCAATATCGGCTTGAATAAGCTGTAAGGTTTGATAATTCATTGTAAAAAAATTAGAGGGTTAAATAGCGCAGTCCTCCACACCTGTTAAGGACTGCGCATCAAAACAAAACGAAAAACCAACTTTAAACAAGTATTTTAAAAAGTCCCTAAGCCCGTTCGGGCGATTCCATACAGCACTGACCGTAATCAAATTATAGGATGACGGGCTAGGGAGGGATTTTAATTTTTCATGTATTTTATGACGAATTCAATACTATTGAATGCATGATCCAATCGCTTCTGATAACAGTTTTTTTTTCGGCCATCCTCGCAACCGCAAGAGGCATAAGCAAGTTGGGAACGAATAAGCAAAGGCGCGACTTGTAAAGAAAGTAGACGATGCTGCCAGTCAGGTAAATCTGGACGCGCTTCCTTCCAATCGCAATATCTTCGCTCATATAATTCTTTCTGAATGAGTTTACAAAAATGACTGATGGCTTCCCATCTGTGCTTGTAGTATTGATATTCTACTTGGGGCTGCCAAGTTTCTTGTTGATCTATTCCTTTGATTCCTTTTCCTTTTATACCAAACAAAGCCCCGCGCTTACCTGCTCCTGCTTGACCGCCATGCGTCTCCATCCACATTTTGGCGATAATCACTTCTTGAGGAATATCAAAAGCTATTTCATAATTGTACATGGCCTCACTATCTTTCCAGTAGTCGACAAATTCATACACATTGGTATACGGCTTGTGCCAAGTTGTAGCAAGCGTCAGTAATGCGATCAAAGGGATTAAATATTTCATGATGTAGTTTGTTTTTTTTGCGAAGTGTAATAAGGTTTGTTTTCAAAGAAGGTTTTCATTATCTCAATCAAACCAAAAAGTTCTTCTTTTTTGAAGGGTGCGCTTATTATGATCTCAGGAAATAACGGTTGATTCAAGTAAGCTTCTTTGTGTTCATCTGTTTGTATGTTCATTCGTTCAACCCAATGCCTCACAACAATAATATCATTATCTTTTTCAAAATCTTTTAAGCCTTTTGATATGTGCGTCACAGATATGCCAGATAAGTCACTCAAAAACCCTTCTTGAAGCTCATTTATTTTAGAGCAAAAATCCCCTAGTAATATTAATTCACTTTTAAACATATTGGTGTTTTTTTTAATCAAGTGCCTAGCCAATTCAGCCAGCCGTTCATGCTTTTAGATCGGTAGCCCCGAAGGGCTACCGATTAGAGACCCAAAGCTTAAGAAAAATTTTAAACCTGCTCGTCTTTCCGAGCCGTCAGCATTTCCCACTTCTCGGCATTTTTTGCCACAATAACCTATGTGGTTTCGGGTAGTTGCAATCTCCCTAATGTTGGCAACTACAATTCTTAATGCATTAGAGTAGTATATAATTTTGGTAAATAAGCTATCGCTCTCTTTTGAGCGATCTATAAAAACAGTCCTGTTAAGGAATGTTATTCTTGTATAATGGCATCCTCAATGTCGTTGTTTTGTGCCTTCATTCGTGCTGCAAAATCTTCTAGGATTTGCATTTGCGTTCTAGTCCTGCCAAGTATTCTAGATACTTTTGTTCGTTTACTAATACGGTATGCTCTCTGTCTCAATTTAAACCCTGCCCCCATATACATACCAGAGTAGTCTCTCTCGTATTCGTCAATGCAATTGTCCTCATGGAACTGGTTAACCGCTTTGATTCGTTCTATTCGCTCCTCTTCTTCTTCTTGTTTAGGATCAAGTGCTTGTCCTACGATTACCGTATCCGCATTAAGATCGGGTAAGGGTATCTCACCCGATATCAATGCTTCTATGTCGAATTGCTGTGCCATTTAGATTTGGATTTGCAATGGCTTTATGGACCAATAATCAGACTTATTGGTATTCGTAACATTTTTACGTTTCCCCATGTAGGTAATCGACCAAGGCGTTCCTCGTTGAATAAAGTTTTCTTTAAATGCTGCTACTAATCGCTTAGAACCATTACGAATTCGTATCCAAGTTCGATCTGGTGTTTGCTCTAAAAAATATGCGCATTCCAACTCTTTTTCCTCTTGTGTGTTGGAATCCTTAACGGTGCACATTTCAATCTTATCAAAGAAAACTCGCTTATTTTCGCCTTCTGCTTCTGGTGTCCAATAATCACTCATTAAGTCTAAATTCACCTCTTCCGCTTCTGCTAAATTAGGTAAGTCGCCTTCTCCTAAATCATAGGTAGGATAAGAAGATTCTTGAATAACCATCTCCGTGTTTGCAGCAGCATCAGCTATTGATTGATTAGTTTCTTCGGCTTTTGAAAGCACTACATTTGTATCACTCATGATTTTTTAATAATTTTATGATGAAATAAAGAAATTCAATATTGGGGTACTATCATATATTTGATGGTACCTCGATTAGTTTAAAGCGTATATATTGCCCATCTGACTTGCTTTCCTCGTCTTTGTAAACCGTCATGGTATCATTATCCGCTCCTTCCCGTTGATGGGTATAGTTTATTTTTACATCCAAATATGACGTATTGGCTGCGCGTGATTTCAATTGTCTGAGAAAGGCTTCCCAGTCGTCGTATCGATCAATATCCCCTGTTACAAATTCTTCTGAAAATGGAATTCGATCATTAAACACTAAATCGAGCTGGTCCACTATGTGCATTTCTTCTAAGTCTAATCGCTCCATCCATTCTTGATCGCCAAATATCGTGGCTCTTGGTGCTGTGTTAATTATGGTCATGTTCATATCTCGTGATTTTAATTTTTCAAAAAAAAGGGGACAGGCTTTTGAAATTACAATTAGTGTTGAAGCACTCGGATGTGTGTTTGCTGCCCCCTTACCCCAATGAAAGTTTCTCACACTATGAATATAATCGGCTAGGGATTCGCTTTTTCTCCCTTCAAGTAATCTTCGAATCCTTTGGCTACTTGTAAAATACCTTCTAATTCATTTGAATCAATGCTCCCTGGTAGTCTTCCCTGCAAGGCTAATTGCAAGGCTTTTTCTCGTATCAATTGTTCGTTCGTTAATTCCATTTTTGTCAATTTATGATGATGTGTTATGTTGCTAGTTCTCCAGTATCCTTCAAGTAAGGCATCAAATCCTTTAAAGGTATCCTACCATTTATATCTGTAGACAACCTTCCATCACGAGTCATGTTGAATATCGTGCTGCGAGACTTGGTGGTAATCCTTGATGCATCTGTTATAGAAAAGGTGACGCTTTCTACTATGGTATTAAACTTTTTCAAGATCATTACATCTACCTCCAAATCCTTGATCCTTGCTTCTACTGGTCGTGTTTTAGTATCTGCCATTGCCTTTGTATTGAAATTTTGCTAAATTGTGTTATCCTGCCGTCGTTTGGGGTTCAGAACCCAAACCTCTCACCTTCAAACTATCATTAATAGCCATGCGTATAGCTCTCCCTATACTAAACTTAGCAGTAGGGTTATCTTGGTGATAAATAGAATGTAAATCTTTGCGCATTTCATGCCCTGCATCTCTGGCTGTGATCTGCTCTATTTCTGGAAGATCAATTTTGGGGGTGCTGAATGTATTTGCATTATTACTCATAATTGCTATATTGCATTTTATTAATTGATTGCAATGCAAAGATGAACTAAAAAGTTCATCTTTGCAAATAAAAGGTTCATTTTTTTACTTTAAAGTTTATTGTATTGGATCAAGAGGTTCTTAATCAACAAGTTATAGACAGAATAAATTTACTTTTTTCAGACAAAGGAATTCGTTTGAAAAAGATTGCTGAACTAATGAAGATTAAAGAGCAAAGACTAAAGCATTTGAAAGGTGGTAATGTTAAAGCCAAAATTCATGAACTAGAAATATTAAATGATATATTAAACAATCTCGACACTATATCAAAAGAAGACTATGAGTCTTTAGCTGTTCTTAATGCTAAGACTATGTTGGAGAAAGATAAAATAGAAAAAATCATCCAATCAACTGATAAAGAATTATCAGAAATTGAAAAAGGTTTGAAAGAAGGTAAACTAACCGAGAAAGATATTGATCAAATGATAAGTAAAATTAGGGGAAATCTATCTATAAAATAACATACTATCGAGAAGGCTGATTCTTTAATAAAAACATCAGAATTATGCCTACTGCCAAGAAAGTATTTAGAGAACTATCTGCTGCCTCAAAACGAGTTGATAGAAAAAGGAAAAGACAAGCAAGGGAAGAAGCTTTATTTTTAAAACAACAACAACAAATAGAACTCCAAGAAAGTGCTCAAAAAGTAGTTAACACCTATAATAGGTGTTTAGAATATCTACAATCATTTCATTTATCCTGTTCGGATGGTGTTGACTGGAATGCTATACATGAAGAAAAAGTACCATTAGAGCCAACAAAAACTGTTTACAATGAAGCTGAAGTACAAGAAAAAATAAACAATTTCAGGCCTTCTTTTTTTGACAAGATTTTCGGTAGAACTACTAAGAAAATTAAACAATTGGAATTAAGAAAAGAAGAAGCTAAAATAAAAGATCAAGAGGAGTTTGAATTAGCAATGAAAGATTATCTTATTCATTTAGATGACTGGAATACACTACAGAAAATTTGTAAGGGAGTGAAAAAAGGTGAACTAAAGGCTTATCGAGACGCAATACAGTATTTTAATCCATTAGCTGATCTTAGTGATTTAGGAAGTAGAATAAACATTACATTTTTGGATGATTTTATTGATGTTGACTTAGTTGTTAAATCCGATGAAGTAATACCAAAGATTGATTATAAACTAACATCTATGGGTAAGTTGTCAAAAAAGAATCTTTCAAAAACAAGATTTAACGAAATATATCAGGATCATGTATGTAGTTGCCTAATTAGAGTAAGTAATGAAGTACTTGCATATCTACCTGTTAAAGAACTGAGAGTTAATGCACTTGCTAATATGCTAAATTCATCAACTGGACATTTGGAAATACAGCCGATAGTTTCAGTATTAGTGGTAAGAGAAACAATTGATTCTTTAAATATGAACAAAATTGATCCATCAGACAGTTTAGTTAATTTCAATCACAACATGAAATTTTCTAAAACAAAAGGATTTACACCAATTAAAAAAGTAACGATATGAAAAAACTAATTCTACCATTTTTATTTCTATTATTTGTAACATCTTCTTGTAAAGAAGAATGCCAAACATGTACTCAGGTGGTTACTAGCAATCAAGAACAAGCCCAACTAAAATGCAATGGTTTAGCTAATGATTATCCAAATGGGTTTGTTGAAGTTGGAAGAGAAAACCTTGGAGAGTTTTGTGGTGATGATGTTGTACCGAGGGATTCAGACACGTCTGTAAGTATTTGTGCGGGCATCAATGCTACAATTAGATCAACTATTACTTGCAGATAATTGAAATTTTGATACTGCCGTTAAGCAGTATAATATAGTCGTTTTACTTTCGATATTATCTCCATGAAACCATTGCATCAAAAAAGCAATTGCCATAAGCCCAGCTTTTAATTCTTGAACTGTTATTTCTTGAGTAGCAGTATTCATATCTATTATATTTAATGGGGTTATCGTAATGTTTTTTCGACTAATTCAATGAGTTTGGAATATGGGAATACCTCAATTTCATGATTGATCTTTTCGTCCAGTTCTTTGGTAGCGAATTTTTTGAATTTTTCTAGATCATAGTCATGGTAATGGATTTTGAGTAGCTTTCGGATGAAGATACAGGCTTTTGAAGCTGGATCAAGGTGATTTGAACAATATACCGATATATTCTCCTTGTTATTTTCAATGTAGTCAGTCTTTCTTATAATGGACAGACAAAGTGCAATGATAATGATGTTTGTATTATGGCCCCGTTTATCCTTGTCATAACGCTCAAAGTCGTTAACAATCGAGTTAATCCTATAATCCTTTTCTATTTCTAGTATATCCAAGGATTTCAAAATTTGTAAATATCCTTTGACTACCTGCCAGTCCTCCCTACAGTCGGGATCTGCACTTTTCACGTATCGTGGTGTTTTGTTATAAATAGCCAAGGCCTTGTCAAATTGACCTTGGTGGAAATAAACAATCACCATTAATCGGTGTAATTTATGCCAATTGCGATTTCCTCCACTACAATAAGTGATGCAATCATTAATTGTGTGCTCAGCCTTATCGTATTGGAGCGTGTGCATGTAGGGCCATATGATGTTATATCTAAAAGTAAAGCGCATCGCTACAGTAGAGGCTTTTTGTTTGTCGAAAAAGTCAATGCTGTCTTGGCAATGTTCTATTAATTCATGATGATTTTTGCGAATAGATAATAGATACGTATTAAAGATTCTTTTGCAGTATTCGGAGTATAAAGATAGCGGATTGTCTTTAAGCTCTATCTTTCCAATGTAATCTTCTAATTTTTCAATGTAACTTTCTTTGTTTTCTGCGCTTTGAACAAATGCTAAAAGTAAGCTTTCATACATTTGCTCTAATTCTAATTCATCATTTAATTGAGCAACCTTAAGTTTGAGTAGTTCCTTGTACTTTTTTAATCGCTTTTTACTCTTGATCATAGCAAGATATGTAGTGATAGTGCGAAGTAGTCTAACGGATATTTCTAAATCACTAACGTTCTCTAGTTTTTTCAAATGACGGACAAGTAGCGGAAAAAGTTTTTCTCGATCTCCGCTTTTAAATCTAACCTCTGCAATAATTGCTGCCGCTTTTATTTTAGCCATCTTGCTTTGTGAAGAAGTAAGCTTTACATCGATGAATTCTTCAGCTAAACATCCCTTTAAATCAAACAAGTATTTTTTTAAATCAACCTCCATAGTGTTAAAATTACATCAAACCGTAAAAAATAACACCTGAAATCTTAATTAATAAATTCATGCATTGGATGTAACTTTATGTTGCTAAAAAAAATCCTCCCAATCATGAAATTATCATTCATCTCTATTGATGATATCCTTGCTATATAGGTAAAAGGGTAACATCAAGTTAAAATAATACATTAAGATTTCTTACCAAAATTGACATTTCAATTTTGGTAAAGCCAGCTTTTTGCCTGTTAACAAAAGGCTGTCAAGGTGTTATGACATAACACATTTCTTAATGCGTTTCAACTTTGTACGATACTATACTTCAAGTTACTACTTACCTATCTTTTTATCAAGTGTAAATTTTATCTGTCACTTCTTCTTCTTCTTCCATGTGTAGTTTTAGAATACAGTCTGTTATGTAATTTTTAGAATAAAATTTACATGAAACCTTTATTTTACTCTTCTTCAAATTTCCGATTAAAGAATGGATTTTTAGCGGAACGCTTTGCATTTTCTTTGCTAGAAATAGCGATGTAACGCAAAAAACTACTCTCTGAACTATGTCCGCTGAATTTCATTATTTCAAGAGACGGCATCCCTGACAAGTAAGCATTCGTACAAAAACTTCTCCGCATCGTATGTGTACCAGATATTTCCCACTTCTCATGCCACACTCGGACGATCTCCCCATCTACTTTATGCTCCCTCAAGTGCTTGGAGTTAAAACCAGCGTTTTTACAAATCCGCTTGATGTTGACATTGAAGTTTTGATTATTGGGGATTTTTGGAAAACCGTTATGCTTATTAATAATGTCTTGTACTACTGTGTTTACTGGAATATCAACTAATGGTCCCCTTTTACATATTCGGAGACTGATAAACTGATCACCATCTTCATCTTTGTATAGATATTTATTTATATCTTGAGAAATACGCTTTAAGTCAGTGTAGCGAAGTCCTAAGTAACAACCGGCCACAAAGGCGTCTTTTGCTTTCCTCAGCCTACTAGGAGGTTCACAAAAATATAATTCTTGCAGCTCTATTTCATTATAATAGATATTAGATATTTTCTCTTGAGGGGCTGTAAAATGCTTGCTACGAAATTTTTTATTTTCAGTTAGACCATCCTCTACCGCTTGTATTATCACAGAAACGATACAAGATATGATTCTGGATATTGTGTTTTTCTTCAGATGAGAGTTTAGCTCCATAAACGAATACAGGAAATTTACATCAATATCATCAAAGAGTAATTTTCCTTTTTCGTCTTCATATTCTAAGACTTTATTTAAGCTATAGTTATCTATTTTGATGGTTGAGGCGGAATATTTTCTAGAAGCTTTTCTCAGGTCATTGTACTGCTTGAAATAAGCTGAGAACAAGTGCACCTCAACTTTATTTTTAGCTTTTTTGTCTAAGTAGTTTTTTAATCCTACTTTTGAAGGTATAAGTTCTTTGATTTTGCATTCCTCAAGATAAGCTTCTACTCGTTTAGTAATTTGATCTAAACGTTTATTTAAGTGAATTAGCTTTGGAAGTTGGAAAGCGGGATCTGCTCGTTTTAATTTTTTGTTCCAGTACCGAGTTTCGATTTTTTCATCTATTGGATAAGTGAGTGTAGCAGCCTTAAATCGATACCGTAAATAAATGATAGATTCTTCTTCTTTTGGAGTGCGCAAAGTGAAAGTAGGTTTAGCCATTTCCGTTACCGTTTTCGTTACTTTTTTTACATGATTTAAAACAAATACACGTAAAAATAGCTAAAAACGCGCCAAAAAGCACCCCGAAACCCTGTTTTTTACTTAATACTGTGTAAAAACAAACAAATAGTTATTATTCTTCCATGAATGACTGCTTTCGTCTGCTCATGAAAGATAATGAGCGTAAACATCGCCAAAAAGAAAAAGCTGCTTTGGAGAATCCTTCCAAGCTTAATCAACTCAAAAATAAATTGGGCAATCAAATAGTTAGTTTGTTATTACTTACAAGCAGTTTGTTTTTTTAAGTTTTTGAAAAAAAAATCTCTTCTTTCTTGTGAAATAAATTTTTCTGCCTATATTTGAAATCCAAATAGACTTTCACAGCTACGTATGTTAAGGCTCCAATAATAAAAATAACTACTTGGAGTCACTATGAGAAAACGTTTTATTCATCATCTTTTGCTGGTAAAAGATGAGATTGCTTAACAGCGTAAAACGGAACTCATGGCAGACTACATACCTCAACAAACCGACCCTTCTTTACTTTCCTGTATCGAAGACATTCAAACAAGTAAGTATACTTTTCCTACTACTGTATCTTCTAATGAGATACTTAATAGCCCTTACTTTACTAGTTTTAAATTACGTCCTTCTTTTTATAAACGCGTAAAAAGGATAGATCAATTTTTCACCTTATTACTATTTGGTGTGCTTTTTAGTTTACTCGGATTTTTTATGAATGAAGATGTAAATATAGAAGCAAACATTTCAAAGGCATTAACAAACTCCCCTATTCATATAATCAATCCCATTTCGGATGATATTGTTCAAACAATAGATATAGAACCTATTGTTCAAAAACCAATCATAAAATCTGAAAAGAAAATCGTTACAAAACCAATCGTTCATCAAAGCAAAACGAAAAAGAGTAAAACCAAAACGATTAAGAAAACAAAAGAGGAATCTATTTCTTCTCCTTCTATCACAGACGCATCTTTACAAAACGACTATTTACAAATCAAAAAATTAGCACAGTTAGAAGGAAAACCTTATTTCATTCAATTTGGAGCAAAGTGGTGTTTACCTTGCAAGATGATGAAAGAACACACCTTATCAAACCCAGATGTGAAAGATTACATTTCTGCTAATTATCATCAATTAGAAGTAGATGTGGAAAGCTTTGACGGCGTCAACTTAAAGCAGCAATATGATGTAAGAATATTGCCTACGATTGTATTTTTTGACGCTTATGGCAATATTACAGATCGCTATGAAGAAGGATTATCCTCTTCTCGTTTTTTAAGTATTCTTGAAGAAAATAATCCTAAACATTATTATACCAATCATTCTACAATTTCATACACTAAGAAATCATTTGAAGAAATCGTACAAGCAGAACGCTGAGTCAAACCTTAGGCACGCGGAGAAAATAAATTTATTTTCCTTGAAATAGCGAAAATTATAAGTCATTGAAAATGAAGTTAATTGATCTAATTCGAGGAATTAAGAATGTAAATTTATTCGTGCCCCACTACTTAAGTATCAGTGGTCTCTGATACACACCAATAAACACAGAAATTTATTTCAAGTGGAGCTCCTTAAAACGGGCTCCTTTTTTTATAGCTGAAATTCAAATACAACTTGTGATTCTGTTCTAAAAATTCCATGTCCATTTTCAATATTTTCATACACACTGGAAGGTTCTGCAAAAGGATTTCCAGAGGAATTATAATAAGTGTCTAAGGATTTTTGAAAGAGATAATTGTCATAACTTAAACTCTTTACCACCAATTTAAATGTATCCCCTTCTTGTGCTTCAAACCAATTATAAATCAATAAACGCGCATTAAATGTATTACCATTAAAAGATGCATCTGATAAAACATAATAATCAAAAGCAGCATCCTCATACACCAAACTATTCACATCGAAATAAATTCTGTCTTCAAATACTAAGTCATTCTCTTCTATGATTCGATAAATTTCAAATGCATAATAATTCTCTTCATTTGGGTCATCTATAAGATTAAAGACCAATTCATCTGTGATGTCACCATAGCTATCAATCGCAGCATCAAAACGATAATCTATGTCTTCTACAGTAGCTATCATTGGCATATTTTGTGTTGCAGAAATGGTTGCAAAATTAAGAGCACTTACTTCAAAACGATACTCTGAACCATCTGCTAAAATAGGTATATTATTTTTTGGGAAATAATGATTAGAGGAATCTATAAATTCAAACTCTTCAAATAAATTTCCATTTTTAAATAATCGTACTTCTGCATTTTCAATTATCTCATTCGTATCTCCTACAATATTGATACTTTTCGCTATAAAAATACTATCAATTTCTTCATCGGCTGATAGCAAAAAAGAAGTTGCTAAAGTGGATTGATGTTCAGGAATATCAAGTTCAACTACAGAAGTGAAAGCGTCTTCTCCACAAGAAGAAAAAAGAAGCGCAATTACGAATAAATTATAAATTAAAACTTTCATGTTTTTTTGAATTAAAGATTACTGGTCTTAAAATTTAAATTGATACGACACAGAAGGAATAATAGGTAAAATGCTGATCTCCTTAAAGACTTTTTGATTGTATAAAAAATTACCATTATCATCTAAAACAGCTTCATTGTCTGTTATGATATAATAGGGGTTTCGATGCCAATACGAATTATAGCAACTCACAACCCAAGTGCGTTCCCATTTTCGTTTTTTCTTATGAAATTCAATTGACCAATCTAAGCGATGATAATCCGTCATCCGAAAAGAATTTTTATCTCCCAAAGACTCAATTTCATTAAAATATTCGTACTCAAAAACTTGCCCATCAAATTCTGATCTAAAGTAATCATAAGCAATCGGGTAAGAATAAATAGGCAAAGAAATCGCATTTCCTGTACCATACACCCACGCTAAAGTAGCGGTGATTTTATCATTGAATTTATAAGAAGTAACGAGTGAAATATCATGTCTTCTATCATATCGAAATGGAAAAGTTCGTCCTCCATTAATCTCATCAAACTGTCGAAAATTCCAAGACAAGGTATACCCCAACCATCCTGTAAATTTGCCTTTCTTTTTTTGTACAAAAAATTCAGCACCATAGGATTCTCCCGTCCCTTGTGTAACTTTATCTTGCCAATCTGCATCCAAACCTAGAAGGAAACTAGCGCCTTCTTTGAAAGAAATCACATTGTCCATTTGTTTGTAATAACCTTCTATACTGATCTCATATTGATCTAAAAAAGTACGCGCCACCCCTGCTGCCACCTGCCAAGATTCTTGCGGCAAAACTCGATCTGTACTAGGCACCCATAAATCAGTAGGTAAACTAAAGGATTCACTCGTCAGTAAATTAATGAACTGTGTCATTTGACTATAGGACGCTTTTAATGCTACATCATTTGGCAATAAATAACGTAAACCCAGACGAGGTTGAATAGAAAAATAAGTCTGATCATTCACATCAAAAGCAGAGGCATGAATACCCAGATTAGCTTTGAAATTCCCGAAACTCATATCATCTTCGATATAAGCCGAATACTCCATCGACTGTACTTGCTGAGAACCAATCGTAGTATCCAACTGAATTTCATCGAAAGTCGATTCCAAAACTAAAGCCCCCGGACTATAGGTATGGTGCGTGGCATTTGCACCAAAACGAATGTAATGATTGGGAGAAGGTATAAAATCAAAATCAATTTTTCCGCCTAAATCTTCAATACCTGAAGTATATTTGGCAGAAAAAGAATTTATCATGCCTGGTTCTGACTCGTCTTCTTGTGCAGAAAGAATATCTATATCGTATTTGCTGTAGGTTAAAGTTGTATTGGCAAAAAGTTTATTAGTAATTCGATAATTCCAACGTAAGGAAGAAATAATATTACCCCAATCTATTCCGCCTGTAGCTGAGAAATCATCCTCTGTAAATTTACTACTAAATACATCTGCCCCAGAATAGGCACTTAAATACAAGCGATGTTTATCATTGAATTTATGATTTACTTTTGCATTTAAATCATAGAAAAATAAACGGGGTTCTAATTGTACCCCATCTTGTTGTGCAGCAGCTTTGATGATAGGTCTAGTTATTAAGTCTACATAGGTTCGTCGTCCTGAAATGATAAAAGAAGTTTTATCTTTCCAAATAGGGCCTTCTAAAGTTAATTTTGAAGAAATCAAGCCAATGGAACCTTCTCCATGAAACTCCTGCATATTTCCTTCCTTCATATTTATTTCTAAAACAGAAGAAAGACGCCCACCGTATCGAGCAGGAAAACCGCCTTTTGTTAAGGTAACATTTTTGATTGCATCAGCATTAAAAACGGAGAAAATCCCCAATACATGAGATACATTATAGACAGGCACACCATCCAATAAAATGAGATTTTGGTCTGGACTACCTCCTCGTACGTATAAACCCGTTTGTCCTTCCCCACCCGATTGTACCCCTGGTAATAATTGAATGGATTTGAGTACGTCTGTCTCTCCCAAAAGTGCTGGCATCTTTTTGATTTGCTCAATAGGAATATCGACACGACTCATTTGGGTTTCATTTTCGATACGTTCAAAGCGTTCTCCAACCACTTCTACCACTTCCATTTCAATCGAAGAACCCAACTGAATATTTAAATCAATATCTCGATCTAAATACAATTCTACAATCTTGGTTTGAAAACCAATGTATGATATTGATAAAATAACTGAATCTTTGGGGAGTGTTAAACTGTAAAAGCCATACAGATTAGAAGTTACCCCATTTTGTGATTTTACATCAATGACGTTGGCAGCAATAAGTTTTTCGCCAGAACTTCCATCTTCGATGTATCCACTAATCGTAAATTTTTGGGCAAATATTGGGTTAAAAAAGAATAGCACAATGAAAATGGCTACCGTAGATATTTTCATAAAATTCATAATAGTGTGGTTGGATGATTTTTTACACAGTATTTATACGTAGAATTTCTATTTTTATTCCAAACTTTAACGTTTATTCTTCAATACTTAAAAAGATGTCAGCTATTAATCAGAATTATTTTGTCGATCAAATGGGAAGAAAGATCTATTTGAAGGAGTCCCCTAAACGAATTATTTCTTTAGTGCCTTCGCAGACGGAATTGTTGTATGACTTAGGTCTTGGAGATCGTGTAGTAGGAATTACCAAATTTTGTGTACATCCAAAATCTTGGTTTACATCTAAGACCAGAGTAGGTGGTACTAAAACCTATCATTTTGATAAAATTGAAGCTTTACGTCCAGATTTAATTATTGGAAACAAAGAAGAAAATGAGGAAATAGCTATCAAACAATTAATGGAACAATATCCCGTTTGGATGAGTAATGTCAAAAACCTAGAAGATGCTTATGCTATGCTAGATAGTATTGGTCAACTTACACAAACGGAACAGAAAGCAAAGCAAATCATTCAACAACTTAAAGCTAATTTTTCAGAACGAAATAACATTTCTACCTTATCCAAAGCAACCTATTTCATTTGGAATGATCCCTTAATGATTGCAGGAGGTGATACTTTCATAAATGAGATGATGGAAGTAGCAGGATTTAAAAATGCTTATACTTATTTGGAACGCTACCCTACTTTGGAAGAAAAAGATTTTGATCCAACTATCGAATTTGTCTTATTATCTTCTGAACCCTTCCCTTTTAAAGAAAAACACATTTTACAATTTCAGGATCGTTTTCCAAATGCTAAGACAATTTTAGTAGATGGAGAATACTTTTCTTGGTATGGAAGTCGATTATTAGGAGCTGCAAATTACTTTAAGGAGATGAGTTTTCCTGCATGGATTTAATCAGGAGCGCAAATTTCTAATTCAGCTTCTATATCCTCAAAATTCTTAAATGGAATATCATTTCCCCACGACTGGTTAACATAATTAATAATATTTGCAATTTCAAAACTGCTTATTTTTTCAATCCCAGCCATGGGTTGATTATAGGTTTTTCCATTGACAATGATCTCGCCTTCTATCCCATTTTTAATGATACAAGCTAATTTATCTTGATTGTCTTTCCAATAATCCGCACCTGCTAAAGGAGGAATCAACCCGCGTAGCCCCTGCCCTTCTTCCATGTGGCAGCTACTACAATAAAAGGTATACAATTGCTCACCTTGTCGGTAAGGGTTTTCTGCACAAGTGGAGAATATCAATACAATTATAATAGAAGAAAAATAAAGGAAAAAAAATAACTTACATTTCATTCATTATGTTTTTGGTTCTTAGACAAAAACCGTGATTTGGGTTTTTTCTCGTTGTCGTCGGCGTCGAGCCTCGACAACGAAGAAGGAGGTTTCTAG
>JAHDES010000076.1 GCA_020628645.1 Saprospiraceae bacterium | reverse complement strand
CGACGCCGACGACAACGAGAAAAAATCCAAATCACGGTTTTTGTCTAAGAACCAATATAATTAAAGGCTTACGAAAGGATTAGGGCTTGCCCCAGAAATATTTAGGGGTGGGATTTTTCTTTTGCAGTTGTAAGGAAATTCCTAGCCCAGATTGAGTGGTGGGGGAGAGTTGGAGGGTCAAATCTTCATTGACATCAAAATTGATGAGGTGAGCATCTACGTACGCTTCGACGGCATTTAGAATCCATACGGCACCCAATAACATGTACATTTGTTGGCGACGTTTATTGAAACTATCCCGAACGCCTTTCACGGTTTGTGCGGTGGCATTGGGAAAGATGTCTTCTGTGGTGGGGTCTTCATCTACTTTAGCGAGGTAGCCATCTCGATAGAATCGATAATCTTGTTCTGATTCAATTAAGACATAACCAACTCCGCCAAGCGCAGCGTATACAATGGGGGCTTTCCACCATTTTTTATTATAAACTTGTCCACTTCCCGGTAAGAGTAAAGATAAAAAAGCTGCTTTTTTTGGATTGGGGTAATCTTTTTTGAAGAAACCTTTGAGGGTGAATTTTTCTTTAGGTGTTTTAATCGAATCTATTGTTAATGAATCGGTTAGAACCAATAGACTATCAGTTTGCGTGAAGCAAATCAAAGGGAGTGTCCAGCAAAAAAAAGTAAGAAGTAATGCTTTGGAAAGTGTACTTTTAAAATGTTCAATTAAGGAAAATATAGCATTGACTTTTGAAGCACAAAAGTTATTAAAGGAAACATAAGAAACAATGTTTGAAATGCACTGTTGGCGCATGAATTATTTTTCGATTAATTCCAAAATACGATTGAGTTCCTCCGTACTCCCGAAATTGATGGTGATATTACCATTTTCTTTTCCTTTGAGTTTAAGTTGAACTCTAGAACCTAAATAATTACGGAGGTTATCTTCAATGTGTCGATATTCTTGCGGAAGGTTGTTTGAAGGCTTCTTTTTTGATGCCGTAGCTGTTTCTTTGAGTGCGCGCGCTAGAGCTTCCGTTTCTCGTACAGAAAGATTGTCTCTAGTAATACGTTGGAAGAGATCCAATTGTAAACTTAAATCTTTGATACCTTTCAAGACTTTTGCATGGCCAACAGAAATTTCACGATTTTTAAGGGCGGTTTGTATAGAGGGAGGCAATTCTAGTAAACCTAAAAAAGCAGTAATGGTTAGGCGTTTTTTACCGACACGATAAGCGAGTTTTTCTTGTGTAAGTTTGAATTCTTCTTGTAAACGACTATAAGTCAATGCAATTTCCATTGGATTAAGTTCGGCACGTTGGATGTTTTCGATCAATGCCATTTCAAGCATTTCTTGATCGTTTGCCAATCGAATATAAGCAGGAACTTCTGTTAAACCCGCTAATTTGGAAGCACGTAAACGACGTTCACCAGAAATCAATTGATAGGTGTTGCCCCCCATTCGTCGAATGGTTAATGGCTGAATGATACCGTGTACTTTGATAGAATCACATAATTCTTGAAGGGCTTCTGCTTCAAATTCTTTACGTGGTTGTTCAGGATTCACAATGATTTGCTCGATAGGAATCATGGCAACGGCACTCGACAATTCTTTGACGACTTCCTCCTTATTTTCTTCTACTTTGGTATCAATATTGGACAATAAGGCGCGAACACCCAATCCTAACTCTTTTTTTCTGACTTTTTTTGCCATAGTACGTACTAATTTGAAATGTACTCAAAGGTACTATTTTCAAAAGAGAAGAAAAAGCTTTAGTCCGTTTTACCAAAAAAGGATTTTATTTTCCTGTTAATCTATTAGACTTAGCGAATCGTTTGTATAATTTTAAGATTTATATTGAATTAAAGAATCATTTAATGCTCGAAATAAAGCAACAATTAATCACAATTTGTGAAAGTAAGATTAATGAACAACTGAATACACTCCAAAATCGACTCGATTTGATCGAAGAAGCACGTAATTCGGAGACCAAAAGTAGTGTTGGTGATAAGCATAATACAGGTAGGGCGATGATGCAATTAGAAGAAGAAAATATTAATCATCAAATTGCACAAGTGCTGGAAACAAAACGACAATTATCGGCGATTCCATCATTACAAAAAGCAGAACAAGTACAAGTGGGTAGTTTGATTATTTGTAGTAATGCAACCTATTTTATAGCGGTTGGAATGGGAAAAGTTATTTTGAAGGATGAACGTTATTTTTGTATCTCCAAAGATGCTCCAATAGGTCAGATTTTAATAGGCAAGAAAGAAAAAGAAACCATTACCTTTAACAATAAAACTTGGACGATTCAATCTATACATTAACTACCCATGTCTTGATGGTCTGACTTTTAGCATATTTTTCTAATAAAGTTGTACTTAATTCTAAAGCCTTTTTTATAGCTTCATCATCTTGATGAAATACAAAAAACGTCATTAAAAAATTGGTGGTATCAGCAGTCACTGACGTACGGACAGAATCACTTGTTGGACTTCCAAAGGCGCCTTTTTGATCTCGAAATAAGGGTAAAAATTCAATATTCAACGCTCCCCGTCCAATCGCTTGATAAGGTTCATCTGTTGCTCCAATTGACCATTCTATATCCCCTTCAATTTTGGAAACATCATAGCCACCAATGGAATAGCCCGTGGAAATAGAAACTAAATTGAGTAAATCCACCACATTATTCACTTGATATAAGCCTTTGCCTTGTAAGGTGCGACGTAAGAGCGCTTCAGCAGAAGGGCGATAGCGACTGGGTTTTTTTCCAAGTGTTTTATAAGCCTCACGCGTAGCATGTATTGCAGGAAGTGAAGTGATCGCATCAATAACTAAATCTTGTTCCAGCGTTTTGGTTTTAATGGCGATTTCTTCTAAAAGGGAAGGAGAACTATTTTCAACTTTTACGTCAGCTTGTAAACAAACCAATTGACAAAAAGGGAGTTTTTCTTGTAAGGTTTTGGAAATAGAAATTTGCATAGAAAGGTTTACTTGGGTGGTAGTGAACATACAAATTGGTAGGCTTGGTCGAGTAAATCAAGTAATAATTCAGTTTCTTCAAATAAATTTTCAGGAATCAAAACATAATCTTTCATCACCGCCCCATGAGATTTGAAGATGGTACTATTATACTCTTTCTTAAAATTTTCTTGTACTTCTTTGGGTAAACGAAACCCCAATTGCCCTTCTTTATTAACTAAAGAAAACATATAACCATTTGCAGAAGTATAAGGCACTGTCTTTCCTTTTCGTTGAATATCAGGATGTTGTGCAACAATGGCATCGTAGATTTTGAGCGTGTCGTTCCAATTCATTTTAAATAAATTGTATTTTTCATTTTCATTTTCATTTTCATTTTCATTTTCATTTTATGAGCTTATTCCTCCAATCCAATTGGCTCTATATCTACTTCTTGTTTGCGTTTGATATAATAGTAGGTTTCAATTTGCGAACGTACTGCAAGGTCAATATTATCTTTTTTGTAATTGTTTTGATTGTGTTTATCTATGATACGTGCTTTGACATTATCTTCTAATTGAATCCGTAAAATATCTTTTATGGTTTGACGAATTTCTTTGTCATAAATAGGGAAAATTGTTTCAATACGATAACTCAAATTACGCACCATCCAATCGGCAGAAGATAAATAAATCGTTTCATGACCTTCATTGTGAAATAAGAAAATACGCGCATGTTCCAAAAAACGATCCACAATACTTATCACCTCAATATTTTCGCTCACTCCTTTTATACCAGGCACTAAGGAACAAATTCCTCGAACGATCAGCTGTATTTTTACACCAGCTTGACTTGCTTCATACAACTTTTGAATCATACGTTGATCTTGTAAACTATTCATTTTGAGAATACAAGCTGCTTTTTTTCCTTTCTTCGCATTAGAGATTTCCTTATCAATACATTCTTCAAGACCATCACGCAGGTTAAATTGACCAACTAAAAGATGCTCGAAGGATTGCTGAGGCATTTTAACGGTTTCTAAAAAAGAAAATACACGTGCAGATTCTTTGGTCAATCGTTCATCTGCTGTAAAGATGCCTAAATCACTATAAATTTTAGCAGTGACTTCATGGAAGTTTCCTGTACTTAAATAGGCGTATAATTTTGCCCCACCTTCTTCTTCTCGGCGAATGAGGGCTAGTTTAGAATGCACTTTTACTCCAGGGAAACTATAATTTACATTGACACCAGCCGCTTCCAATCGTTCCCCCCAAACAAGATTTGCTTCTTCATCAAAACGAGCTTTTACCTCGATAAAAACAGAAACCTGTTTTCCAGCCTTAACTGCGTCCATTAAAGCTGCCATAATACGCGATTGCTTCGCAACTCGATATTGAACGATTTTGATATGAGTAACTTTAGGATCGCGAGCCGCTTTTTCAAAAAACAAAACCACCGATTCATACGAATGATAAGGAACATGCACCAAATGATCTTTTTCACGAATACTTGCCCAAAAATTCTCCGCTTCTTCTAGTGGAAGATAGGGGAGTGGCGGCAGTGGATTATTTTTTAAATGTTGATAGCCAAAATCAGGAAATTTAAAGAAATCAAAGTTATTATGATTCCGTCCTTCTGGAAATAAATCATATTTCCCTAAATCAAAACTATCTTTCAAAAATTGAAGTAATTCCCCTGGCATCGTTCGATCATACACAAACCTTGAAGCAGGCCCCACATTTCGTTTACCTAAGCTCTTTTTAATTTTTTCAATTAAATCGCCTGAAAATTCATCATCAATATACAATTCTGCATCACGAGTCAATTTTATCGAAAAGGTATCAATTATATTATATCCTGGAAAAAGCCATTTTACACTATGCCGAACAATATCATCTAGCATGATGATATGATGCTGCCCATTTTTGTTGGGTAAATTTACAAAACGAGGTAAATGATCGGATGGAATTTTGATAATTGCATAACGATCTTTTGGCTGAGGATCGTCTTTTTCTTTTAGCCAAACCGTTAAATAAAGAGCTGCATTATTGAGAAATGGACGAATTTTCTTTTTGACCAACAATACAGGTTGAACGAAAGGCAATAAATTATCGAAGAAGTAATTTTCTACAAAATCGCGTTCTTCCTCATTCAAATCCAAACGACGAAGAAGATGGATATTATGACGGCGTAATTCTGGCGTGATTTCATCTTCAAAAATGCGGCTAAACTCCTCTTGTTGTTCATTCACAATTTTGAGGATTTCTTTCATTATTTTCTTCGGATCGAAATCAAGTTTCTTTTGAGTTTTTTTATTGACGCGAAGTAAATTACGATGATTTGCTACTCGAACACGGAAAAATTCATCTAAATTATTGGAATAAATCGCTAAAAACTTCAATCGTTCGATAAGGGGAACACTTACATCTTTTGCTTCTTGTAATACTCGATAATTGAAAGATAACCAACTTATATCTCGGTGAATGTATGGAAAACTAGTCATACGATAATTTTGGATGTATTTTTAAAACAAGCTCAATTGAGGAGGTTTTTCTTGTAAAAACTGAGGGCCTCGCACTTCGACATAAGGCAATTGTTCTTGCACTTTGGTCACAAGGTACAAAGATAAATCAGGAGCGAGAATATTATCAGGTTCGTGAGGGAAAAAATATACTTTTCTTAATCCTTTTTTAAACCATTCATCAAGACGAATGATCCATTCATCAATTCTGCTATAATCAGAGGGAAGAAGATTGTTGCCGACAAAACGAATCATAGCTGTAGTTGAGGTAATGCCTTGATGTAATACATCACGGCGACCCGCTACATCAGTAATAACGGAACTAAAGCGAAGACGTTCGAGTAATTGGAAAAAAGATTGGAGTGCATGAGCATCGGAAAACCAGCTTTCATGCCGTATTTCTATCGCTAATGGGATGTGTGAGGGAAATCGTTGTAAAAAGTGTTCCAAAATTCCCAGACGTTTGTAATCAAAATAGGGGGGTAATTGCATAAAGCAACAACCAAGATTTAATTCCAATCCTTGAATCGCCTCGCAAAATAGTTCTATGGATTGCCCGCTTAATCCCAAATCTCTACTGTGTGAAATGGATTGAGGAATCTTTGGGCAAAATTGAAAATCTTTTGGTATCGCACCTTTCCACTTTTGGATGATGGCGTTGGTCGGTATTCTGTAGTGCGTTGTGTTTAATTCAATTGTGTTGAACTGTCGGCTATAAAAATGTAAGTAGTCGCTAGCTTTTGTGCCTTTTGGATAAATTTTACCGATCCATTCTTTCATGCTCCAACCTGTACATCCCACAAATAATTGTGGTTTTCCAATAGATGGAGATAGATTGCTTAAAAAAGATTCGGTTTGTTGATGATTTTGGGGTAATTGGAAATCGACAGTTGATATATCTGCTAGCTTGCCGAATTTCATAAGAGACGTGTAAATTTCAAATGATAAAACAAATGTACATGATCTTATGATGAAAAAATAATAAATGAGTATTTTTTTTAAAATATAACAATTCTTTTGGAAATAAAAAGGATGGTTTCAATCAGATTTTTATACCATTTCGTAGAAAAACGCTATAAATTAAAGTATAAATCTGAAATACATTGAAGTTCTATGTATATTGTGCTATAATTATAAAATTATGACCAAATTTTCAAAAGAATTAGTCGGTGCAACCACCATTCCTATTATTTTATCGGTGCTTTCCAAAGGAGAATCTTATGGCTATGAAATCATTCAGGCTGTAAAATCCATCTCGGAAGGACAAATTACCTATGCCGATGGCACGCTTTATCCCGTTTTACACAAAATGGAAAAAAAGGGTTTAATTGAATCCTTCTGGAAAAAAGGCGATAATGGTAGAAGACGTAAATATTATCGTATCATAGAGAATGGTATACAGCAACTCGACTTAGAAAAAGAAAATTGGTTAATTGTCAATCAAATTATATCAAAATTATGGAAAATAGACCTCAATCCAATCTAGAACTTCAATTAGTGGAGTGGAAAGCTCAACTCTTAAATAGTGGATCATTTACCTATGATAATATCCAAGAATTAGAAAGTCATTTGTTGGATGAAATGGATACACTTGAATTATTAAACCTTTCAGAAAAAGAACGTTTTTTAGTGGCTAAAAGTAGAGTAGGGCAGATAGAGAATTTAGAGCAAGAGTATGAAAAAGTAAGCCCTTACAGTTCTTTTTTAAAGAAAATGACCCCTTATATAAAGGGTATACTGATTTACATAACGTTGTTAGCCTATATTAAAATTTTCTTTTTTGCAGGTGTATACATTTTTCAAGTGGAATCACATGCGGTATTAACATATTTGCTAAGTGGTATCGTGTTTACTTTTGCACTGGGAATTATATTGTTAATTTTTACGCGTCACCAGAATATTCTTTTAAAGAAGTTAACTAGTATTAAAACATTGACCGTACTTACAATTTTTAGTTTTCCAATGCAAGTCATCTCACAGATTAAAATTTTAGAACTGATTCCAATGGTTTTTATTGGATCTTTTTATGAGAAACTTCATTGGGTAAAGTTAGGTGTAATTATCTTGATACTTTTAATTGGGTTAATGGTAAGTATCATCGGAAGAAAAAATAAAAAAATAGAAGTTGCAGCTGTATAAGGCACAGGGAGCAAATAAATTTACGTTTCTCGAAATAGCCAAAATCACCCGCCTGTCATGGCGGACAGGTAAGTCATTGAAAATGCCTGTTCACCTTTGGTGGGAAGTTGATTGAGCTAATTCGAGGAATCAAGAATGTAAATTTATTCGTGCCCCACTACTTATACTTTCCTACGATTTTATTAATTTTAGGAACAACTACTGTTCACATAAGTTTATAACTCAATAATCTTTACAGAACCAGGGCTTACAAACATAAAAAAACAGCTAAATATGAACAAACTTATCTTAATTATTGGAACTGTTCTTTTTTTTCAATTCCAATCTATTGGTCAAGATAATCAGTTGATTCAAACGACGAATGATTTTGTGGAAATCATTAATACGAAGGACTTCAAAAAATTTGATAAGAGCTTATCCTCCTTAGTACGTTTAGTAACAAAAAAATCTTTCCGACAAGAACTATTAAACAATTTTACTGCCGAAGGTAAATGGATTGTTTCAGAGATAAAACCATTAGATTCGCTTTCTACGATTATTGGTTTTCATGTGGATGCTGATCCTGAAGAAGAAAGACAATTCATCACATTGAATTTCAATGAAAAATTTAAAATTGCTAGATTTAATCTTTCAGAAGATAACATTTTATACCCACCATTAAATGAAGTAAAAAGCATTGATGATATCGTAAATCCTTATATGGATTTTGAAAATAATTGTGGTTTGGTAATCGGAATATTCGACAACGGGAAAAAACAATTTTTTGAATATGGTGAACTAGAAAAAGGAAATGGAAATACACCCAATTCCATGTCTCTTTTTCAGATAGGTTCCATTTCTAAAATTTTTACAGGAACGCTATTAGCTCAAATGCATATTGACAAAAAACTTACGATTAATGATGAAGTCAATCAGTTTTTACCCAAAGAAATCCCTGTATTAGCCAATAAAAAGCGGAACATCCAACTTCTTGATTTAGCAACGCATACTTCACGATTAGATAGAGATTTTGACATTCCACGTGATAAAAATTTTGATGAAAATAATCCATTCAAAGCAATTGATAGAAAGGATTTGTACACTTATTTAGATAATGTAAAAATTGATAAGCACCTAGGAGAAAAGTATCAATATTCCAATATTGGAATGGGAATGTTAGCATTGATTTTGGCAGATTTTCACCATAAGGACATTCAGCAAACATTAGATGACTACCTGTTCAATGCGCTTGAAATGGAACATACAAAATTAGTCCTCGAAAAAGAAGATACTAATAAAGCAACATCTTACTCATGGGGTAAAAAAATTCCAGATTTTATAACCAATGATGCGATGCAAGGAGCAGGGGGCATCTACTCTTGTACAAATGATCTAGTTCGTTTAATAGAACATGTGGTAGATTCGAATCATAAGATGAATTCCACATTCGATTTAGCCACTCAAGTCCATAGTACAACGTCTGAAAAAATGGGCTTAGGATGGATACATCTGTCTTCGGAAATGAATAATTTTATTGGACATGAAGGAAATACTCCGGGTAGTTCCAGTATGTTGCTCATTTCAAAAGAAAAACAATTTGGAGTGATCGTTTTGGGAAATTCAAGCGTAAAGGTAAATAAAATCGCCATGCATATTGCTGACTACTACCTAGCTAACAGATAATTAGTTATAAGCGCCAAATCAAAATTAATGACAAGTTGTTTTCGCGTTTCTAGGAAGCTGTTTGAATTTAACGTATTAATTTTTCTGCCCATAAACTTACTTAAAACTATCTGTGAATAAAAATAACGAATGATACCTAATTCTTCATATTTTATCTATAAACCTTGAAAGAAATAACACATGAATTTAGGGGTATTGTTGAAAATATGAACTAATAACTAATAGAGAAAAAGTCCTATGTTCACAAGTCTATTTGTTTGTTCACCTAAAGTCCAGCCTTAAATAGTCGTTCTTGTTTTTAAAACATATAAATTATTTTTGTTTTATTGTGAAATATATTGTTTAAATTTCTAATTTGTCAATAGACGTGATTATCTTTGGGCAAATAATACGAAATTGATTAAGTGATTTCGTAAATCACACCTTAAACGTATAATACCGATTTGAAAAAATCGAAAATTATATACGAAAGGATTTTTTCAATTCGGTATAAGTAGATACTATGGCAAAATTTAGAACGAACCATCAAAAAAGCTCCGAAAGTAGTGCAGGAATGATTGGGAGAGTGGGCTTATTTGGATTAATCCTCGCACTCGTTTATTTTCTGATTGGAAATGGAGATGGATTTTTTCCCGAATCCACAGAAGCCCCTACGCAAAATGATATTGATATCTTAATGCCCGAAGCAGATAAAAGTAGCGTTGTTCGACATACCTATTACAATCTTTCTTACAATGAAAAATATGAACAAGCCAATTGGGTCGTCTATGAATTACAGCGTGATAGTTTGATGAAACCCTGGGTCAGCCGAACGAATGATTTTCGTAGAGATCCTTATGTTTCTACAGGTTCAGCTGCTTTGGAAGATTATCGAAGATCGGGTTATGATCGAGGGCATATGGCACCTGCGGGAGATATGGCGTACAATTATGATGCGATGTCGGAATCCTTTTTCTTGAGTAATATGTCTCCTCAAGTGCATAATTTTAATACAGGAATTTGGCGCGAATTAGAAGAAACAACACGTGATTGGGCGAAGAAATTTCGTCATCTTTATATCGTAACGGGCCCTGTTTTAACCAAAGAGCCGATTGATTATATTGGAGATAATGATGTCGCTGTGCCTGCGGAATATTTCAAAGTGATTCTCGATTTATCAGAACCAGAACTAAAAGGAATTGGCTACATCATGCCCAATAAAGTGAGTTATCAATCCATAGATGCCTATGCGATGTCGATAGATGAAGTAGAACAACGAACAGGCATCAATTTCTTTCCTGACTTAATGGATAAAGATTTAGAAGAACGTTTGGAGGCTAAATTTGATGCGGACTTATGGCCTATTAATAAACGTCGTTTTGAAATGCGAAAAGATAGTTGGAATGTGAATTAGAAATTAGTATAAATCTCTTATCTTTAAATATTACTCTTCTTTATTCATGTTTACTTATTTATTATGCTAAATAAATACACACTTTTCATTTTCTTTTTTGCAATCAATTTTCAATTGGGGTTTGCTCAGAACCTAGAAGTTCAAACTTGGAATTATGAGTCGGAAACGAGAGATACGATGATCGAATTTCCAGATGTAGATCACAATCAGTACGAGAAGATTTTGATGTACTATTCCATGCGTTGTAAAGATGGATTAGTGTCCCCTGGAGTACCTGGGCAAACTAATATTGGTTGTGGAGAATGGGATTATAGTTGTAATACGAGCATAATAGATTCTTCCAGAATGGATTCCTTGTATAGTATTTCGCCTTCTCATGTGATTTCTGGATTTTCTGGTAGTAGTTTTGATTATACGACCCAAGCTACCTATACATACACACAATATGACCAATTTGAGGCAAATTATACCGATTTAGCCATTGTGAATGATGCCACAATTGGTGCAGGTACAGATGCGATTCCACCTGTTTTGGGTAATTCTAAAACATCTTCAAGATCTCAATTTTTGTATAAAGCAAGTGATTTGATTGCCAATGGCTATACGGCAGGAACACTGACGGGTTTACGATTTAATGTAGATCAAGTAGCTTCAAATTATCAAAATGTAAGAATTAGTCTACGAGGGGCAGATCAAGCAGAATTATCTTCAATAGTAAATGAAGGCTTTCAAGAAGTCTTTTTTGCAGATGTAGATTTTGAAGAAGGGGAAAATACCCTTACATTTTATCAAGCATTCTCTTGGGATGGTGCTGAAGATATTATTGTAGATTTGAGTTATGAACATCCAACGGGAACGAATGTGTTAGTCGATGCGACTGATAAACCATTCTTTTCTAGTTTGTTTATAGATGGTTCTAGAGATTATCATTTAGAAGTACAAGGTGCTGCTCAAATTGATGTGAATCATGCTTTTCCAGAAATTAGTAATGAAATCACCATTTCTTTTTGGTCATTTGGTGGAATTGAATTGCCAGTCAATAATTCCATAATAGAAGGTGTAGATGCGAATAATCAACGCCAAATTAATGTGCATTTACCTTGGAGTAATGGACAAATTTATTGGGATTGTGGTAATGTGGGTGGCTATGATCGCATTAATAAAACGGCAACTCCAGACGATTATAAAGGAAAATGGAATCATTGGGCATTTACTAAAAATGCAAGTACAGGTTCAATGAAAATTTTCTTAAATGGGGAACAATGGCATTCAGGAACGGGTAAAACAAAACCAATTGATTTACAATCACTTGTCATTGGGGCAAATGCTTTTGATGGGAATCAATATTTTGGTAAAATAGACGAATTCCAAATTTGGAACAAAGCACTGGAAGCTGCTGATATTCAAACTTGGATGCATCAATCTATTACGTCAGATCATCCTTATTTTGAAAATTTAATTGCTTATTATCCCTTAGATGATGCGGGTGGAATGACGATTTCAGATGCTTCACCCAGCGGAAAAAATGGCGTATTATCAGGTTCTGCATTATTTCGTCAACGATCAGCAAATGAATTAAACCAAAATGTTTATCCTTCTATATTTTCACCCAATTTAGCCTTTATACAAGCAAACTATAGTGATATTGCTGTTTCAACAATTCCAAAATTAGATTCTCTAGTTAATCTTCCAAATCAAGTAGAATTTTATAGTGTAGATGGAACAGATTTAGTTTTGGATGATACGCAATTTTTATACGCCTCAGGTTTGATGCCTATCTTAGATGAAATGGGGAATTTGATAGGAACTGTAGATTTCCCAATCGAAGGAACCATTAATATTTCTGATTTAGAGCATTATACCAAGCAACCTACAAAAATAGAATTAATGTCCTTTGTTACCCCCTATGGGATTAACCTAGATTTAGGTATGGAAGGCAAAACTTGGGTCTTTGATGTAACTGATTTTGGTCCCGTTTTAAAAGGAAAAAAACGACTTTTAATGGATCGTGGAGGGCAATGGCAAGAAGATATGGATATTCGTTTTATTTATCTTGAAGGTACCCCTTCTCGTAATGTATTGGATTTACAACAAGTATGGCGCGTGACTTCCGAAGGTTATGCCAATATTAACAATGATACTCGTTTTCAAGCATTGATGATGCCTTTATCTGAAGATGCATCTATGTATAAATTACGAGCTGCAATAACGGGGCATGGTCAAGAAGGAGAATTCATCCCTCGGATGCATTATCTAAATGTAAATGGAGGAGATCGAGAATTGGAATGGCAAGTATGGAAAGAATGTGCTGATAATCCTGTGTATCCACAAGGAGGAACTTGGATTTATGATCGCGCGGGTTGGTGTCCAGGGATGGCAACAGATGTGCAAGAACTAGATATTACAGATTTAGTAACACCAGGTGGAATGGCAGAACTGGATTATGGAATGGAAGTGGCTTCTGGCGATAGTCGTTATATCGTCAATATTCAAATGGTGAGTTACGGTGAACCTAATTTTACACAAGATGCAGCATTAGTGGACATTATTAATCCATCAACCAAAGTTGAACATGAACGTTATAACCCCATTTGTGGAAATCCACGAATTTTGATTAGGAATAATGGTTCATCACCGCTTACTTCTTTAGAAATCACCTATGCAATCAATGAAAATACGGAGACTTATACTTGGTCAGGCAATTTAAATTATCTAGAAGAAGAAGAAGTTACCTTGCCAGCATTATCTGCTGTGAGTATGACTACAGAAGATGCACAATTTAGAGTTTCTATTTCTAATCCAAATGGAGGACAAGATGAGTACACAAATAATAACGATTTAAGTACTGCTTTTAAAGTAGTAGACCAACGTCCTAATGGCGTTGTTATTAAAATAAAAACCAATTTACAAGCCAATGAAACCTCTTGGAAATTATTAGATATCAATGGTAATCTTATCGCTAGTCGTATAGGAGGAATGAGTCCAAACACCAATTATATTGATACAGTCGCTAATTTGAATGGTTGTTATCGACTTTTAATCGAGGATTCGGATGATGATGGAATTAGTTTTTGGGCAAATAATGACGGAAATGGCTCAGTAAGCATGAGTAATTTTACTACGCTTCCCATCAATGTATTTGAACCGCTCGCTACAGATTTTGGAAAAATTATTGTTTATGAATTTGTTGCGGGAGATATAACTTCTGTGGAAGATTTAGCCGATGATCGTTTATTTGAAGTATATCCAAATCCATCTAAGGGAATCTATCAATTAGAACTGGGTGGATTTGATGAAGAAGTTCAAATTTATATTCAAAATCAACTAGGACAAATAATTGAACAGTTTAGGATTTCAAATGCTTTTCAATTGCATCAACAATCAATTGATTTGCAAAAATATCCAAATGGTATCTATTATTTAGAGCTTGTTGAAGCTGGAAAAAGACGCTCCAAAAAAATAGTTAAAGTAGAATAGACGAATGGGAATAAATTTTGTAGTTGTTAAACGTATCAATTTCAAGATTTAGATTTCATGACACAAAAATTAGGTTATCAACTTTTATTGCTTTTTATAATTGCAAGTTTGTTTACTTGTAATAAAGATAATGAGCAATTAAAAGATAGCTATGAAAGTTATCGTTATGAATTATGGAAAAGATTAGTGGACAATGGCTGGCAGTTTGATTTTGTAGGTACACAAGAAGATGAAGGCGATTATGAACGATACGAAGGACAAAATTTTGACATTGATCATCAAGGAATTGAAAGAATTCAAACGGAAGGAATTCTTGAAAATCTGGAAGAAGTACTTCAACGTATAGAGCAACCCAATGTAGTATTACTTGGAGTTGGGGAAAGCGACTTTGTTTATGGTCGTGTAGACGTAGGAGAAGTAATAAATAATGTGAATCAGATTATAGATGTATTACAATCTAATTTGGATAGTGTCATCATTTTTTTAGAACAAATTGCACCAGCAAGGATTGATATCATGAGTTTGAATCCTGATTTAGTAACTAAATTAGATTCATTTAATAATGCAATTCCAATTTTAGCAAGTCAACAAACAGATGGTACAGGGACAGTTCTTCCTGTAAATATGAATATAGATTGGAGAGATTCTTATCTTGCAGATGAAGTACATTATAATGAACTTGGGGCGCGAATTGTAGCTTCTCGTTATTATTCTGCTTTAAAGCATAATCTTTCTCCTGATTCGACCTATGTAATTTTACCTCTAGGAGATTCTAGAGTGCAAGGTAATAGACCTTAAAAGTTGACGTAGACAAAAACAAAATGCAACAAACATCAGATCAAAACTACTTATCTTTTTTTATGAAAAAGATGAGTTCACTTCTAGTATACATTTCATTACTTCGTATTGGACGGTGGCATCATTTTTCGATATATTATTTGGTATTGCTTCTTTTCTTTCTTCCTTCTTGTAATCGTAAAACAGCTAAGATCATCCAAACACCTCAATTACCTGAAAGTCAAGATTCCACTTTCGTTATAAATGAATTACCCAAAGATACTTTAGATAGCAATATTGCCATTCAAGATCAAAAAGAAGCGGTTTTGTATTATGGTAAAACCTCTTGTTATGGAAACTGTCCTGTTTATTTTATCCATATTTATCGAAATGGATTGGTAGAATACACAGGTGTTAAACATACGTCTATTGTAGGTAGATATACTGGAAAAATTAGTAGTACACAATTAGCTGATGTTTTTGGTCAAATTGAAAATTTAGGCTTCTTTTCTTTTGAAAGTAATTATCCTATCGCTGGTAAACGCATCAAAGAATTACCCAATACTATTTTAATGCTTAATAATTGGACAACTTCCAAAACGGTGAATGTTAATTATGATGCCCCTAAACAGTTTTATCAAATGGAACGACTTCTTCAACAGTTAATTTCTACTACTTTTGCAAATAATACGAAATTGATTAAGTGATTTGGTAAATCACACCTTCAATGTATAGATAAAACAAAACTATGAACATCATTTTTGGATTAGAATTAGAAGAATTAGTTTATCCAGCCCATGAAACTTCTGAAGCAGGCACGCATTATGTGGGCGAACAAGGCTTACTTTCGCTTTTAGAAACTCATCTAGGTCTCACAGGCTATCCTACCAATAATGAATATTTAAGAATAGAACAGTATCGCCAAGCCATTGAAATTTACATGGATAGTGTTGAAATCTGTTTTTTTCAGGCGTCTTTTGAAGCAGATCCTTTGGCTACGGCAGGGGCTTTATTACGATTGAGAGATGAATTGATGTTATCGGGTTGGGATTTTGAAGTGTCCGAAATTACGCCTAATCGCTTGCAAATTCTAGCGGCTATTGAATCCTTTATTCAAGATAATAATTTACCAAATATAATTTTGGAAGCGGGATATGCAGACCGATTTGCGGATGTTCTTTTTTGTTTGAAAGATCGTCAAATTCCTATTCAACAAATTTTTCTCAATGAAAAACGAGCAGACCTACCTCCTTCAGTTGAACGATTATTTAGTCGATTAGAACAAAAAGGCATTAAAATACAACAACTGGAAAATGAGCTTTCATTTCCAGATACAGATTTAGGGGCTTTTCAGCGAGCCATTACTTCCAATAGATCCAAAGTTGCCTTAAAAGGAGATGGAAGTTTGATGATAATACATGCAAAACGAGAAACAGAAGCGGCTTCTTATCTTGCAAAATTATTTCAAAAAAATCCATCTTACCGCCCGCTTTGTGTAATTACTGAGAAAAATAGAGCCTTAGATACTGCCTTAACCCAAGAAGGATTGCCGAGTTTGGGCATCTTATCAGCTTCTTTGGCACGACCGAGTTTACAAATTTTAAAATTGATCTCTACTTTTTTGTGGGAACCTATTGATCCTTTTAAAATTTTGGAGTTCGTTTCTTTAGCAGTCAAACCTTTACGAGCAGATTTAGCTTTGAAAATTGCCGACTTAATGGCGAAAACTCCTGGGGTCAATAGTGACCGTTGGTTTGGAGAAGTCAATCGTTATTTTACAGAATTAGAAGAACGAGCAAAAGAAGATACACGTATAGATGTTGCTAAAACTCGATTTCAATATCAATTTTGGTTTGAACGCAATCGTTTCGATCGAAATAGAGGTGTTCCTAAAGAAGAAGTCATTGAATTATTTGATTATTTAGCACAATGGTCGCACGATGAATTTGAAGAAAGTAATGGGAAGAATACTTCATTTGCTGTATTGCGTGAACAAGCCAAACGAGTTCAAGATTTATTAGAGACCTTACCTGAAACCAAACTTATTTTAAGTGAATTAGAACTGGAACAGATTGTCCGTACAATTTATGAACCTTCTCCCGTTTCTTTTCGCGATCGGGAGACGGCTAGTTTACCTTATATTCATCATACCAGTGCGATTATACAAGCTACTGATGAATTGCTATGGTGGAATTTTGTTCAAAATGAAACGGATCATTTCTTTTCTAAATGGTACAAAAAAGAAATAGCTTATCTCCAAGATAAAGGGATTCATTTGCAACATCCAAGTGAAAAAAATCAAGTTCGACTTTGGCAACGAAAACAGCCTATTTTAAAAACAAGAAAACGATTAATCCTTGTTATCCCTGAAATGGTCGATGGACAACACATAGAACCTCATCCATTGTTGGGCGATTTTAAAGCTGCTTTTTTGAATCCAGAATTGATAGAATGTGATATTTCTTCTACAGAAATTCCTACTTTTTTAAAACAGTTTTTTCAATTACCACAACGAGTAGAATTAGCCTACCAACAATTAGGAACACCGCCTCCTTTCGTGCAAGTGCCATCGGAGGAATTATCGGAACGGGAATATGAATCTTTTACTAGTTTACAAGCATTATTATATTATCCATATCAATGGGTTTTTAAATACAAAATCAAACTGAATAAGTCCTCTATTTTGAGTGTCGTTTCTGATCGTACTTTAATGGGAAATCTTTCGCATCGGTTTTTTGAGTTGATGTTTAAAGAAGATATTCAACAATGGGATAAAACACATACTGAAAAATGGATTGAACAACAAGCTCCTCGATTGTTCAGACGAGAAGGAGCTGTATTACTCATGTATGGACGCGAACCCGAACGCCTTGCTTTTCTTAATAAAGTAAAATATGCTGCTTGGAGTTTAGTTTCTGTTTTACAAACCAATAAATGGGAAGTAGAGCAAACCGAGATGAATTTAGGGGGGACGTTTTCGGGTTTGCCCATCAAAGCAAAAGCAGATTTGGTACTCCGAAAAGGGGATGATTTAGCTGTTGTAGATTTGAAATGGGGCGGAGCGAATTATCGTCAACGCGTGATCAAAAATGAAGAAGATTTACAATTAGTGATGTATTCAAACTTATTAACAGAAGACGAGCGATTGGCAAAAACAGCTTATTTTATCCTTGAAAATGGTAAAATGATCGCTCGTACCAACGAAACCTTCAAAGAAGCTTTAGCGGTAACACCTGAATCTAATCCTCAAGAAGTTCATCAACGTATTTATGATAAAATGCTGAAAACCTATGAATGGCGCAAAAAGCAACTTCAAGAAGGAAAAGTGGAAATTCGTACTAAACAAACATTAGAAGATCTAGAAGATGCCTACATGAATGACAATATCCTAGATCTTCTTGAAATGAAAGATGAAAATGCCCCTTTTGATGATTATCGTACGCTAATTAATTTGATTCAATAGTTTCATTTTGTAGTGGATTACATCCACCGATGATCGCTTCAAAAACTGCATTTGGTTCTACACAAAAGCCTGCATTTAAGTTGATTTCAACTCCTGCATCAAAGGTGACATTTCCACCACTCACTACAGTCGCTTGTGATATAATAGAATTTGAAGCTTGATACAAACCATCAGGAATACTTACTCCTTGACTACTTATCGTTCGAATGCTTTGACAATTATCACAAGCTGGTAGTGTACCCATAAAAGTATCGCCACAAGTACTTACAGCACCACAAGAAGTCAAACCTGTATTTAGACTTCCCGGCGATTCTGTAGTAGGCCCTGTCCATCCAGCATCGGTAAGTTGTAAGGAGAAACCAATAGCAGTTCCACTCGTTTCTTGTACGCCAATATCCATACTTGACAATCCATTAGCGGGACCATCTCCTGCAAGGATCACACCTTCATGCGAAATGAATTCAATTAGAGCTCCTGTACTAATTTTTACTAAGGCAATTCCATTCGTTTCATTTTCAAAATAATTGCTACCAATGGCGTCTTTGGTAAATTCAATAGTTCCACAACCACTTCCTTGATCCATTACTACTCCAGCTAAAACATCTGAATCATCCACTAAACCATCTGTATCGTAAGCATAGACTTCATAATCACTTAAATCTGTTCCAGCAGGAGCCGTTATTTCAAAAAATTCGCCTTCATCTGTACTGGCATTATCATAATGAAGTTCAGAAATAAATGGTTCTCCACTTAGGCTTCCTCCTCCAGCATCTTCTACATCAATTTCTAGTGGACTGCTTCCATCTCCAACAATACCCAAAGTAGCAGCCGATAAGCTAATGCAATCTCCAGAAGTAGAAGGATAGGGTAGCGGCCCATAATTTGTACCATTGACGATTACATTTAAATTGGATGAAACAGGATTTTGATAATTAATACAAATATCTAAATCGAAATCAGTTCCTTGACAAGTCGTCGTCACTTGAGCAATATCAATAAAGCACTGGGTACAATCAGGTTCATTATAAAAAGCTGTCGTCATACATTCCAAACTAGAGTTAGCGCCACAAGTGGTTAATCCAGCATTGAGTTGACCTGCCGTGTTGGCTAAAGGCCCCGTCCATCCTGTATCTGTTTTTTGTAAGGAGAAGTTAGTAGGGGTGGAAGTACTTTCATTCACACCAATATCTGTACTCATTATGCCTGCTGCGGGACCAAAAGTAGCGGTAAAACTTCCTTCATAAGAAATCAATTCTACTAGTGTATGTACGTCATCATTTTTACATAAAGCTAAACCGTCCAAACCATTTTGTAAAATACTTTCTCCAAAAGGAATACTAATACTACCACAACTACCATTCTGATTGGGAATAGTACCATAAAGTGGCCAGATTTCGTAAAGTTGAGTGGCTAAACTTGAACCAGTTCCATTGTAGGCTACAATAACATAGTCTCCTAAAAAAGTACCTGCTTGACCTGTAATCTCCACAAATTCATTAATATCTACCCCTGTACTTTCGTAATGTAATTCACTAATGAAGGGTTCGGTTATATTATTTGAACTTGCTGCATCTTTTAGTTGCACTTCAAGATTGGGAGTTCCATTTCCAACTAATCCTAGAGTACTTGCTGGAATGGTAATACAATCTCCAGAAGTAGCTGGATAAGGAAAAACGCCTAGATTTGTTCCATCTACGGTGATTTCTACATTTGCAGATAAAGGATTTTGATAGTTAAAACATATTTCTAAATCATAATTACTTCCAGTTTGACAAATAGGATTGATAGCAGTAATATTTAAGGTGCAATCACCACTACAATCTTGAGGATAAACCGTCATTGCTGGACTACTACAACTGGGTTGAGCAACATCTCTGATAATAATATTAAATGGAGTTGTACTTGTATTATTCGGTAAACTAACAGAAATGGGTGAGCTTGTTCCTGTCGCTAAAACAGTATTTCCATTCGTAATATCTACAATTTCATAAGAACCATTATCATTAAATGCAGAAAAATGTACCTCAAACGTATAATCTTGAAGATTACAATTTGTATTCTCAACATTGCTATATCCAAAAAAACAAGAAGCACTGCCATTATATTCCAATTCTATTAAAACGGGATAATGATCAGACATTTTTTGTATTTCATCTTGAATAGGGCCAGTAATATCTGTTGCATTACCATCATAAACTTTAGGATTGCCGATATTAGTGTAGCTATTTTCTACATATTTAGTACGATGATAATTATCACGCAAAGCATCATTAAATAATATCAAATCAAAACGATCATTTAATCCACCAGCAGCTCCACCATTTCCATAAGAGGCAGAAAAACGAGTAGATTGAGAATATTTACACAAAAAAGCGGGCGTGTTTTCATCTCTAATCCATCCTCCAATGGCATCATTAAATTGGTTGCCGTTTGTAAATGGACGAGTTAATAAGCCATAAGCAGGTTCATCATAAGTAGAATTAAAAAAATCACTATCTAGTGAACCATAAAAATTGAAATCTCCACCTATAATAAGATTGTCATTAGCATTTAAATTGAGATTTACGTAGTCAATGACATCTAACATACCTAAAACACGTCGTTCTCGATCTGGCAGGGTAGAAGAAGAGCCATTACTGCTACTTGCTTTTAGGTGTACATTAATAAAATGAAGGGTATCAACTTGCGAAGGAGTTGCTGGATCAAAAATTTCTATTTGAAAATAAGTCGATTTACGAGGAGAAAACTGCACATTACCATTTGGCGCTGCTGCACTATTCGTTGTATTTATAAAATCTTGGGAGATAAAATTGGCGACAGCCGTATTATAAAAGAGCATACCCTCAGCATTTGAATCAAATAGTGGTGCACGATCAAATGTTTTACCAGAAGTATTGTTATTTAATGCTGTTACCAAATCATCTGCCCCTTGGTCGGTTCCAAGTTCTTGTACCAAAATAAAGTCTGCATCTACTTCTTCAGCTATCGTACTAAAATAGCCTTCGCGAGCAGTATTGTTTCCATCTGAATTGGAATTTCCATTATTTGGATAGTTCAAAATGTTGTAATACATCACCTTGAAATTGGATGTTTGTCCATAAATGGAGATGGATAGACACAGTAACAGAGATGCAATTAGAAATTTTATTTGCATGGGTAAAGGAGGTTTAATAATCTAGTTAGGAAATGTTTTTGTGTTTTTAGTCTTGCAAAGATAAGGGTAAAATGAGGTGTACATCAATAGTCTATATGAAATATATTATAATTCTTCGCAAAAAAAAACACCCTCTCGATGGAGAAAAGGTGTTTTTTAGGATTAAACTATTGATAAATAACTAGGTCAAAAAAGGATAATCTTTTTGTACATAATTATCATCATATAATTCGTCAGGATGTGGATATTCTCCTTGAATGGCAAATTGTACTGCTTCTTCAATTTCTCCTTTTATTTTTAATTTGATTTCTTTAATTTGATCTTCAGAAGCTAATTTTTCTTTCAACATTTTTGCTTCCAACATTTTGATTGGATCACGATCACGATAGGCTTTTACTTCGTCTTTTGTACGATATTTTGCTGGATCGGAAACTGAGTGTCCTTTATAACGGTAAGTTTTTACCTCTAAAAAGTAAGGGCCTTTTCCTGCACGAATGTGTGCAACTGCACGTTGGAAAGCTTCATAAACGGCACTTGGATCCATCCCATCAACGGGTTCACTTGGCATATCGTAAGACAATCCCATTTTATAAAGATCGTGTACATTACTGGTACGTTCTACAGAAGTCCCCATTGCATAGTGATTATTTTCTACCACATACAAGACAGGTAATTTCCAAGTCATCGCCATATTAAAAGATTCATGCAAAGCACCTTGACGAGACGCTCCATCTCCAAACATGGTTACACAAAGATTTTTTGTGCCACGATATTTTTCAGCAAAAGCGATTCCTGTACCAATTGGAATTTGAGCACCCACAATACCATTTCCACCAAAATAGCGCAATTCTTTAGAGAAAAAGTGCATGGAGCCCCCTTTTCCTTTATTAACACCAGTTCGTTTACCGAACAATTCAGCCATGGCTTCTTTCGTACCTACGCCTCTTCCAATCGCCGTTCCGTGCTGACGATAGGCAGTGACAACTGCATCATCTTTAGAAATAGCAGATTCGATTCCAGCAGTTACGGCTTCTTGACCAATATACACGTGGCAAAATCCTCGAATATTTTGCTTGCCATATTCCATTAAGGCACGTTCTTCAAATCGACGAATACGGAGCATTAATTCGTACCATTCCAAATATTTTTCTTTACTAACTTTTGATTTAGTAGAACGTCTTCTTCTGGTAGGTTTTGTTTTTTCAACCACTTCTGCCATAATTAAAGAGTTTAGCGAATATCCGCAAAAATTATATCTAACCCAAGTTGCGTATTGTGAGAGAAAAGAAGGATAATTTCATAAAAATCTATGATTTTTATGAAATAGGACGCTTTTTCTCTCTTAAAAACGATAAACCGCAACTTGAATTATCTAATAGAACCCCAAAGATAAGCTTAATTTAGTAGCTTCCAAAAGGCTAAAAAGATTTTTAATTTAAACATTGAAATAGAATATTAGTTTATCAATTTTGAACTAGTATTCTCGCTTGAAATTCTTTTTCTATACTTTTTAATTTTAAGAAATACATTCCGTTGGATAAGAGATTAGGATTTTCTATTTGAAAATGTGATCCTGAAAAGCCTTTTTGTTGATAAATTTCTTTTCCTGTAATGGTATAAATACTTAAAGTTCCATCTTGAATCAATTCAGGTAATTGTATATTTATAATGTCTTCTATAGGATTGGGATACACTTTCATACTTGGAATAGCAACGGAAGTTGTTCCTGTTGTACAAGCAGATTTTACCGCATCCATCGCAAATTTGCCAGCAAAAACAGTGGGCCCAAAACATTGTCCATGATCTAAATTACCATTATCGAATGCCTGAACATTGGGCGCTCCAGCATCGATAAAGGTATTCAACGCCAAAATAGAATTTTGATAATTGACTTGATCGTCTCCCATGCAATAGTAAATTCTTGTTTCCGTTTGAGGTACCCAATCATTATACAAATCATTATCTCTCAAAGCGACTCGAAAACGATGATTAGGATCTGTAGCAAAACTGTCTACTACTTCTGGTTTTAGCATTGTTTTGGGAACACTTGGACACATAGCATTAATTTCTCCCATTGAAAAGCTACCCGTTCCATCAAAAAGAGGCGGTAAAATGGTATCATAAGGGGCTACAAAAATATCACTGGGTTCATCAAACATGTTTTCATAAACCAAATCATAAGCAAATAAAACATAGGGTAAATAACCTGGAGTCGGATAAGGATCATCCGATAAAATAAATTCCGTTTGTACTCCAGAAATATCATAAGGCCCAGACATTGGTAAGGATAACACCAAGTTAATCTGATCGGAATAATTCGTTTCTATTTCTTTTTGCAACGCCATTGTAGAATGACCGCCTTGTGAATAGCCTAAAATCATGACTTGATCATTTATAGGAATGTTCTCTTGTGCCAAATATGCCTTAGACGATAAAATCATATCGACAGATGCACTAGCCTCAGAGGCAGCATGCACATACGGATGTAAACCGGGTGAGCCACCCAAGCCTAAATAATCAGGTAATGCCATATGATAACCAACTGATGCGATTAAAATCCCCAAATTTAATTCTCCAGAACCATAGGAAGGCACATCAAATTTTCCTGCGACGGTTCCATGTTGATAACTTGCCAATGGGAAATCACAATCTCCTAATGGAATACATAATGCTCCTGTGGCAATAGTCATATTTCCATGCGGATCAGGCGTTTCATACGTGATACGATAAACATCTACTTCAAATTCGGGGGCAATAACGAAATTTGGAACACCCAATTGATTGGCAATACCAACTATATCAATGATAGAGTAGGTATTAAGATGTTCAATATTTTGAATTTGTGCTTGAATTAAATTTATTATAAATAGTAATACAAATAGAATTGAATATCGCTTCATTATGAATAGTTTACAATTTTAAGGAGAAGTTTGATCTTGTTTAGAATTCTGTAATTTAAGGATAAATTGTATGTTTACAAAAGAAAAGAACAATTGTCATTTGATAGAACAATAAAGAACAATGTCCAATCTCCTAGAAGTTAATAATCTGAAAATACAATTCACTACTGAAAATGGTGTGGTCAAAGCAGTAGATGATATTAGTTTTGCTATTCAAAAAGGAGAAACGGTAGGTATTGTAGGAGAATCGGGTTCTGGAAAATCAGTTACTTCTTTGTCTATCATGCAATTGATTCCTATTCCTCCAGGAAAAATAGCAGGAGGCGAAATTTGGTGGAATAATCAAAAAGGAGAATGCGTCAATTTATTAGACTTATCCGAAAATGAAATGCGTTCTTATCGTACCAATGAAATTGCGATGATCTTTCAAGAACCCATGACTTCGCTCAATCCAGTGTATCGCTGTGGAGATCAAGTTGCAGAAGCAATCATCTTGCACCAAAAAGTCAGCAAAGCAGTCGCCAAAGAAAAGACTATTGCCTTATTTGAGCAAGTGCAATTACCCCAACCTGAACGAATCTTCAATTCTTATCCGCATCAAATTTCTGGAGGACAAAAACAACGGGTCATGATTGCCATGGCGATGTCCTGTAATCCTTCTTTACTCATTGCAGATGAACCAACAACGGCTTTAGATGTAACAGTGCAAAAAGCCATTTTAGAGTTGATGAATGATTTGAAAAAGGAAATGGATTCTTCCGTCATATTTATTACGCATGATCTGGGTGTGATTGCGGAAATTGCAGATCGAGTCTTAGTGATGTATAAAGGAAAAATTGTAGAATCAGGTACTGTAGAAGAAATATTTAAGCATCCCAAACATCCTTATACTAAGGGTTTACTAGCTTGCCGACCTCCTTTAGAAGAAAAATGGAAACGTTTGCCGACCATTGATGATTTTATGGAAGTGGAAAAAAGAGAAGATGGTACCTTTCAATTAGCAGAAATCGAACATCAAAATTCCATTCAACCAATTTCAAAAACTGCTTCTTTTGCCCGTGTAGAACAGTTAGCCCAAAATTCTCCACTTTTGGAAGTCCATAATTTAAAAACGTGGTTTCCTTCCAAGAAAAATTTCTGGGGTACACCCATTGAATTTGTAAAAGCGGTGGATGATGTTAGTTTTAGCTTATATCCAGGTGAGACTTTAGGCTTGGTGGGAGAATCAGGTTGTGGAAAGACGACTTTAGGGCGGTCTATTTTAAGATTAAATAGCGTGCGAGAAGGACAAGTCATTTATAAAGGGCAAGATATTCTTCAATTATCTCAAAAAGAACTAAGAGAGTTGCGAAAGAAAATTCAAATTATCTTTCAAGATCCTTATTCTTCCCTTAATCCACGAATGACGATAGGACAAGCCATTCTTGAGCCCATGCAAGTCCATAACTTGTTTTCATCCGAAAAAGAACGCAAAGATAAAGTTATCGAATTACTAGAAACGGTGAGTCTTTCTGCTAATCATTTTAATCGTTATCCACATGAGTTTTCAGGAGGGCAGCGTCAGCGCATTTGTATTGCGAGAGCGTTAGCGGTACAGCCAGAATTTATTATTTGTGATGAGAGTGTATCAGCATTAGATGTATCGGTACAAGCGCAGGTTTTGAATTTATTATTGGATTTACAAGAGCAATTTGGCTTGAGTTATATTTTTATCTCCCATGATTTATCAGTGGTGAAATTTATGAGCGATCGGATGTTGGTAATGAATAATGGAAAAATTGTAGAAGCAGGAATCGCAGAAGAAGTTTATGCCCACCCTCAAAATCCCTACACCCAAAAACTAATTGAAGCCATCCCTAAAGGAATTATTTAATCGTAATCTCCCTAATCCCTCAACCCACGCTTAATTTCCTCCAACTCCGCAATCTGATTCCCTAACAACCATTTCAAATAATAATTCAATACCCCATACGCCAGCGGCAAACATAAACCTAAAATTACAATCGACAATCGAAAAATGTACGGCTCTAATAAATCTTGAAAACTGCCTTCACCCAATTGAAAACCAGCCACATAACCCAAGAGTAAACAAAAAGGAATAACCGTCAATAAATAACGCCTTAAATGCGAACGATAGCGTTTTAAAATTTTTAGATAAGTATAAATAGAAGTCTGAATGTCAGAAGAAAAGGCAGCATCAATATTTGCTTGATAAAAAGAATAAAAGCGATAAGTCAAGAACAAATTCGTCAAAGAAAATAGAATAATTACCCCCAATAAAATAGGATTAATTTGATGCAATAAGACAATAATCACTATCAATAAAATACTACTAAAAAGCAATTCACTTTTTGTATTTCGTTCTACTTTTCGGAGACTATCCTGACTTTTTTCTTGAGCCAATGCGATGACCTGATTTCGTTTTTGATCATAAAACGAATCTTGTTCTTTGGCATCAGCATTCCAAATGGTATGAAGATCAAATTCGTGCATATCCTTTGGCAGTTAATTGTTTTTGTAATTTCTTTTTGATACGAAGTAATTTTACCCCCACATTACTCACCGTAATCCCCATGATTTCTGCAATTTCATCGTATTGATTCCCTTCCAAATGCAAGAGAATGATGGCGCGTTCTTCTTTTTTTAATTCATTAATACAAGCGTATAGCAATTCGATCTTTTGTTGTTGTTCTTCATCTTTGAAAGGAGATTCCTCAGGTGTGATTGATAAGGGAAGTTGTTCCGTAGATTGATGTTGATGCCGTTTATGTTTTTTTACAAAAGTGATGGCAGTATTTAAGGCTACTTTATACATCCAAGTAGAAATTTTAGATGCTCCTTTAAATCGGGGATAAGACTGCCATAATTGAATCAACATTTCTTGATACAGATCATCAAAATCCACAGCATTTTGCGTATAGGATCGACCAATCTTATACAAAATACCATTATGTTCCTCGATGATATGTTGAAACTCAATTTTCAATCGTTCCTTCTAACTTATTTTATCAAAAAAATAACTGTAAAATAATGTAACCTAATATTCACTTCTTCATTCTAATCAATAATCAATAATCAATAATCAATAATCAATAATCAATAATCAATAATC
>JAHDES010000075.1 GCA_020628645.1 Saprospiraceae bacterium | reverse complement strand
GACCAATGCCTACAGTTTTTGAAAACTGTAAAATTTTTATAGGAAAACCCTTCTACCACCATGTCCATCATATATGGCACTCATACAAGTTGCTAGTTCTTCTGGAGTATAATATCCCTCTGTTGAATTCCAAGCCCACCAGGAATCTGGTTCATTCCAAAGTTCTAAATAATTCACTTGTCCTCGTCCAAGACTACCATTAATATTACTTGGATCTGAGTTCATATATAAATTACTATGATCAAAATTCATATTATTATTACCAAATAAGATGGAATAATAACTTAGATACTCACCAAAAAATCTATAGGAATTAGGAGAGGTATAACTTTCTCCTTGAGCCAATTGTAATTGTAATTGACCATTATTGTCTACTTTTACATGTGGTACAGCTTTTCTTTTTCTAGGTCTACTGTCCCATAATTCTTTTTCTGTAACATTATTGGGATCACTATTATTGTGGAAAGCATCTGTTGCTAAATATTGATGAATTTCAGCTATAGCAGGAAATATCACCTTGTTCTCTTGTTGCATTCTATCATATAAACTTTCATAATTACTAAAGTCATATAAATATTTTTCCCCATAAAGTAATAATGGTTGATTTAATGTTAAATTAGTAGGCCAAGTATCTGGATACAAATTGGTATATTCATGTAGTATATTTGCTCCTTGTGTCGCATTTCTCCAAGCATGAAATTCTCTAAAATAATCGCTAACCTCTATGGCATTATCCCATGTATTGGTCACATTAAACGATACATTTAAGCCAATGTGTTGATTTAAAGTAGGGGCTTCAGCATTGTTAATTTGTGCACGAATTGAAATAGGAAAAGAAATGACTCCTAAAAATAAAGGAATTAGGAAAAAAAATAATTTTTTCATAGATTGAAAATGTTTTAGTTAAGTCCCAATATTCAATGTTCCGACAGCTTGTCGGTCTACATTAGGCTACTGGGCACAAATCAGCCTATAAGGTTGTAGGGCTATTTCGATGGCGGTCGAGATAGCTCTTTTTAATAAGTTGTTTCACTAATTGACTGTACGATAAGTATTGTTGTTCTTAGAAAGGGAATAAAAAGATGTATCATCTATATTTATACCCTATAATAGAACCAATAATATTAAAATGAGAATGAATGTAGAAGTGTATGTTTCTAGTTTATTTTATTTTGTAAATTCATAATTTTCATTTCTTCATCTTAAAAGTATAACTTAAAATTAACATGTATATTGCAAATATACAAACACTTTAACAAAATACGCAAATAAAATACAAAGAACTATGTTGTCACCTTTTTGAAACAATAATGGTTTCTATAAACTGTGTCTGAGATATAATTTCTTGTAGGTCATCATCTAAAAGATATATTAATCATGTCACATTAATTCGTTTTTACATATCTTCACTCCACATTCTCCGTTTTTTCAAGCATAGCATCTACTTTATTGAGTAATTGTTGAAGTGTTTCGCGCGCTTGATTGAGCTTGCGGACGTTCTCTTTTATCATGATAAAATGACGTGCCGATTGTTTGAAGGTCAAGCCTTTTCGTTCACCATTAATAGAAACATACTGAACAATGGTATTAAATAAGGGGGTCTCAAAGAAGGGTGATTGAGGATCGTGTATAAAATAACAGCGGAGCTTATTTCCTTTTAAGTGTAAGCGTTCAAAACCTAACTTACGGCATACCCATCGTATACGTAAGCCATCAAATAATTCATAGACTTGCTTTGGTAATTTTCCGAAACGATCACGTAATTCTTTAGTGAATTGTTCAATTTCTTCTTCCGTATTAAAACTGTCTAATTTGGTATATAAGGATAAACGTTCTTGAATATTTTTGACATAATCATCGGGGATAAGCATCTCCACATCCGTTTCGATTTGTACATCTCGAACGTATTGGCGATCCTTTTCTAAATCTTCTTTAAAGATGTCTTTAAACTCTGTTTCTTTTAATTCTAAAACGGCTTCTTCCAAGATTTTTTGATAGGTTTGATAGCCAATATCTGAAATAAAACCGCTTTGTTGTGCCCCTAATAAATTTCCTGCGCCTCGAATATCTAAGTCTTTCATGGCAATATTAAAACCACTTCCCAAATCGGAAAATTCTTCTAAGGTACGTAAGCGTTTTCGCGCATCGGAAGTCAAAGTCGATAGGGGAGGGCTAAAGAGATAACAATACGCTTTTTTATTGGAACGTCCCACTCGCCCTCGCAATTGATGCAAATCACTCATCCCAAATTGGTGCGCATTATTAATGATGATGGTATTGGCATTCGGAATATCCAGCCCCGTTTCGATAATATTGGTACAAACGAGCACATCATACTGACGATTAATGAAATCCATCAAGGTTTTTTCTAAATTCTTAGGTTCCATTTGTCCGTGCGCCATAGCAATGTCCATATCAGGGCAAAGTCGTCGAATCATGGCGGTAATATCAGGTAAGGATTTTACTCGATTATGAACAAAAAAGACTTGTCCACCACGATACACCTCATAATCAATTGCATCTTTGATGACTTCATCATTGAAGACTCTATTTTCAGTATGAATCGGTTGGCGATTAGGGGGAGGCGTACGAATCACTGATAAATCACGTGCCGACATCAAGGAAAATTGAAGCGTACGAGGTATAGGAGTAGCAGTAAGTGTGAGCGTATCTACATTTACTTTAAGATTACGGAGTTTTTCTTTGGCAGTTACTCCAAATTTTTGTTCTTCATCAATGACTAATAAGCCCAAATCTTTGAAGCCCACTTCTTTATTTAACAAACCATGTGTACCAATCACTAAATCTATGCTGCCGTCTTTGAGTTTTTGGAAAATTTCCTTTTTTTCTTTTGTTGTTCTAAAACGATTGATATAATCTACGGTGACTCCAAAATTACCCAAACGTTCTCTGAAAGTTTTGGCATGTTGTAAGGCTAAAATAGTTGTTGGTACTAAAATGGCGACTTGTTTTCCACCAATAATACATTTAAAAGCAGCACGAACGGCAATTTCTGTTTTACCAAAACCAACATCCCCACAAATCAAGCGATCCATCGGATATTCTTTCATCATATCCTCTTTCACCGCTTGAGTAGCCGTAAATTGATCGGGCGTATCTTCGTAAATAAAGGAGGCTTCCAATTCATTTTGCATATAGCCATCTTCAGGAAAAGCAAAGCCTTTAGAAGCGCGGCGTTTGGCGTATAATTTAATGAGATTGGCAGCAATATCTTTAACCTGTTTCTTCGTCTTTCGCTTGAGTGCTTTCCATGCATCGGAGCCTAATTTACTCAAACGAGGTGGTTTTCCTTCTGAACCGACAAATTTTGAAATCTTGTGTAAGGAATTGATACTGACGTAAAGGACATCATTATTTTTATAAAACAAACGAACACTTTCTTGAATATGCCCATTGATATCCAGCTTTTCTAAACCAGAATATTTCCCAACTCCATAATCAATATGCGTTACAAAATCACCTGGACGAAGTTCGCGCAATAAGCGAAGATTGAGGGCTTGATCTTTAGAAAAACCACGTCTTAATTTATACTTATGAAAACGTTCAAATATTTGGTGGTCAGTATAGCACGCTACATTTAAATCAGGATCAATAAAGCCTTGATGGAGTGCCTTATTAATCGGATGAAATTGTACCAAAGCATCTAAATCTTCAAAAATGGCATAAAAACGTTCAATTTGACGCGCATTATCGGTGAAGATGTAGTTTTGAATTTTTTCTTTGGTGTTTTTATTTAAATCATCAATCAGAAGCGAGAAATTCTTATTAAAACTAGGTTGTGGTTTTCCTGTGAAATGAATTTTTTGATCAACAGGAAAGGGAAGTTTTCGATTAGTCAAAAACAAAACGGAATGTCCTTCTATATCTCCCACGACTTCATCTGGACGAATAAATGCGCGATCTCTAAATAATTCTGCTAGTTCACTTTCATCTAATTGAGAAATGGATTTAGCAAAGACTTCTGCTTTCTCCAAACAGATTTGAAGCTTATCCATGACCATTTCAAAGTCCTTGATCCAGATGGCTGTATTCTCTTTTAGTACTTGAAAAAGGGAAACTTTATCCGTTTGTGAAAATTTGGTATTGATATTCGGTATGATAGAAACTTTTGCAATATTCAGTTTTGATAATTGTGTAAAAGGATCGAATGTACGAATACTTTCTACTTCATTATCAAATAATTCGACGCGATAAGGCCACTCATTCCCATAAGAAAAAATATCTACGATGCCTCCACGAATGGAGAATTGCCCAGGTTCGTACACAAAATCTTCTCGTTTGAAGCCATATTCCGTTACAACCTCTACTAAAAAATCAATATCAATGGATTCATTAATTTTGATTTCGATGCGATTTTTATTCAATACTTTAGGAGCAACGACCTTTTCAAAGAGGGCTTCTGGATAGGTGACGATGATTTCTCCTTGTGCGCCAGATGCAGTAATTTTATTGATAATTTCTGTTCGTTGGAGCACATTGGTATTGTTTAATACCTCAAAAAAAGTGGGTCGTTTAAAAGAATCAGGGAAAAAATGAACAGCTTTTTTATCGAAGAGACTCGCTAGATTATTTTGAATGTATGCAGCTTCTTCTTTATCGTTGGCAATGAATAAATGCGTTTGTGGATGATTGAGATAGGTTGCGGCCAGGACAAAGGATTCCTGTGCTCCAATCATTCCTGTGGCTTGTAGGCGTGCTGGAGTTGGCTGTTGCAAAGCACTTGCTAACTCTTGAACATTTTTGCTATCTCGATAAATGCCCAACAGTTTGGTTAAATTACTCATTCCCGTCGTTTAGTTTCCCGCAGATTACGCTAATCGCGCTGATTTTTTTATAGTTCCCAAAGTGTTAGATAAAATCATCAATTTTGGATCAAAGTTAATTTTGCAAGTTAGGAAACTTGCTAGATATGTTTAGGTGAAGTTTCCTAACTTCACCTGTCAATATTTATTTATTTGATTTAGTTTTTATCTAAACTCAAAGCTTCCAAATTAGTTAAACTTGGGAAGTCCTCATAAGGGGAACATTAAGAACAGAGAAAGGTTTTATTCCTTTTTCTTCTTGTTGTTATTTCTACGGAAATTTCGTTTTCCTTTAGATGATCCTTTATTGGAACCCGATTTATTTGTATCGCCTTCTGCTTTTGGTTTTGTGGATGTGTTAGCTTTAGCAGGGGCATTGGTTTTGTTGTTTCCTTTAGGATTGGTTTTAGTTGAAGGGTTTGATTTATTGGCAGAAGATCGGTTACGTCTATTTGAATTATTGGACTTATTAGATCTATTGCTTGGTTTTTTAGTCTTGTCTTCTTTATTTTTGGTATCTGATTTCTGCTCCGTTTTAGTAGAAGAGGAATTAGAAGATTTTGGTTTGTTGGATCGATTTTTATTTTTACGATTTCGATTTCGACGGTTTCTTCGGCGTTTTTCTATCGGAAGATCAATGACTTCATTTACACTTTCAAAATCTAAGCTTACTTCTTCTTCCATAAGAGAAGCAATGTCTATTAAATCGGTTGGTTTTTGATTGTCTTTATTGAGTGCAAGAATTTCCTTTACTCGATTTAAGTCTAGAGGATAGAATTTACCTCGTCCGCCATTTTCACCTAAATAGGTATAATACATCAAGCCTTTAAAGATGTCTGTTTTCACCAAAATGGCTTTTCCTACTTCTGTAAAGAGGGTATCAGCTTTTTCTGGAAATTCCTCTAAGGCATCCATGTAGGTGTCCAATTCATAATTGAGACAGCATTTCAGGCGACCACATTGACCCGATAATTTGGCTTGATTGATGGCTAAATTTTGGTAGCGCGCAGCAGCAGTCGAAACTGTTTTGAAATCAGATAACCAAGTCGAACAACACAATTCCCGACCACAAGAACCAATACCTCCAATACGAGCGGATTCTTGTCGTGCGCCGATTTGTCGCATTTCGATTTTCACCCGAAATTCTTTTGCAAAATGACGAATCAATTCTCTAAAATCTACGCGCCCATCGGCTGTATAGAAAAAGGTGGCTTTTCGTTTATCGGCTTGATATTCGACATCGCCAATTTTCATATCCAAATCGAGCGTACGTGCGATAGCGCGCGCACGAATCATCGTTTGATTTTCAAGCGAGCGAGCTTCTTGCATACGATCGAGATCGCGTTCATTGGCTCGGCGAATTACGTTTTTGAAGACGGAATCTTCTTTAACGCGCTTTTTCTTCATTTGAAGACGAACTAATTCTCCTGATAAGGATATTTTCCCAATATCATAACCAGAATCAGTTTCTACCACCACCATATCTCCTGTTACATTTTGACGAGATTGATTTTGGAAGAAGCCTTTTCTAGAGCCTTGTTTGAAACTTACTTCTACTAAATTGGAAGATTCTGAGTCGTATATATCTAGTTTAGATAACCAATCATAGGTGTTTAAACGATTACAGCCACCGCTGGAGCAGCCTCCTTTACTTTGACATCCTCCTGGTTTTCCGTCTGTACCTGTTGAACAACTTTCACATGCCATAATTTCTACGGTTAGAGGGTTTATATTTAGGACGTAGGACTTTTTGACTTAGGATTTTGGACTGTTGGCTTTTTAGCTGTTAAATTCCTAAATCTAAATTGTCATTCCGTCTGGTTTTTAAATATTTTTACAATAGGGCGAAATTCTTTTTCACCATTCTTTAAACAGTTTTCAGTTTTTTGGGTACTTTATTTCTTAGAATTTTGTGCATCTGTATGGATGTATCTAAGAATAAGACTTTGGGGTTGGCGTTTCGTTCTATGTAATACGAACAATCATTGAATAAGTTAGTGATTAATTCGATTTGCTGAAAGCCAATTACTTTTACTAAGTTTTTTGCGGTTTTTAATTCTTTTTCTAATAACCGAATGTTTGTATTTCCCGTCATTCGCAAGATGGTATATTCTCTCATAAAATGAAGGGCATATTGAATAAAATATTTTTGTCGTTCTCTTCCGAGCGTCGCAAATTTATCGACCCATTTTACCAATTCTACGCTATTACCTTTATAACATTTACGCATCCAATCTAAAAATAATTCCGCATTTTCATTTTCGTTTTGGGCGGTAATGGATAAGGCTTCATGAAAATTGCCATCTGCTAGATGCGCAATGGATTGAGCGGCTTCTTCGGTTAAGCCTTTTTGAAGTTTTAAACCTTCAATGATTTCTTCATCTTGTAGGGAACGAATTTTTACCAATTGACAACGTGATAAAATAGTATTTAAAATGAGTTCTTGTTTTTCTGCTACTAAAATGAAAAAAGTATTCTCTGGAGGTTCTTCGATTAATTTCAAAAGTCGATTCCCTTCTTTACCCAAATATTCGGGCAACCACATGATGAGCACCTTGTACGGACTTTCAAATGGTCTCAGACTCATCTTTTGAATGATATTCAAGCACTCTTCCTTATTGATGTTTCCTTGTTTGTTCTCTGCGCCAATTTGTTGTAACCAATCATTGTAACTAATGTATGGACTTTCTAAAAGCGCATTACGCCATTGGGGTAAAAACTGATCGGAACGAACTTTTGAGCCTATTGTTGGAAACGAAAAATGAATATCTGGGTGAATTAGTTTTTCTGCTTTGGAACATGCTTTACATTGCCCACAAGCGTCTTTATCCAACTTATTTTCACAAACGATAAATTGCGCTAATGCCAATGCTAATGCTAATTTCCCACTCCCTTCTGCTCCTAAAAACAACTGCGCATGCGGAACACGTGCTGCCAACACCATTTGTTGAAGCAATGCTTTTGTTTCCGCCTGACCAATGCTGTTTTTAAATTGCATTATTGATAGACATTTGATTTGGTTGACCTATGACTTAGGACATGCCAACTTTTATTGATGGTAAAATCGAAATGGAAAATGAAGGAAAGCCGTATTTTGACTAGAGATATTAAATTTTCAGAATTAGAACAATAGAAATAGATTGATTTTATCTTCCTACTGTTAAATCATATATGAAATTATCTGTTTTTAATCAAATACGTTATAAACTTACGCTAAATAGTAAATGAAAATCGTCTTTGGATAAAACGGTTCAGGGAACTGTATTTTAAAATTTATGTAGGATGAAATCCTATTTTATAATAAACCAAAAAGGTACTTTTATCTATCTAGTGTCTCCTTTACTTCTTCTTTCCTTTCCAAATCTTTCTACACCTTCTTCCTTACAAAAATAGGGATTTATTTTTTAATAGGGATATTTTTCCAAATAGAAGCTTTCTTTATTTCGCATAATTTGACTTTCAGTGGAGGTTTTGTCTCTATAACCGCATAAATGAAGCACTCCGTGAATGATTACGCGCCGAATTTCTTGTTCAAAACTACTTTTAAACGTATTGGCATTATCTCGAATTCGGTCGATACTTATAAAAATGTCTCCTTCAATATATTCTTCTGCATATGGAAAGGTGATGACATCCGTTAGTGTATCATGATCGAGGTATTCGACATTGATTTTATGGAGATAATTGTCGGAGCAAAAGATGAAATTCAAATAATTTAATTGCTGATTTTCTGCTAGAATGGTGTCTTTAATCCATTGGGTAGTAGCATCAACGGAGTCGAGTTGAAAGTCAATATCTTCTGAATGGAAGTGGATTATATTTTGGAGTTCTTCTTGGGGGAAGGGGGTGGTCATAGTGCAAATCGTATTTCAACAACACGTCCTTCATCAATGAATTCGACTTCATCGGAAAGTTGTTTCATCAAAAAGACGCCTCTTCCACCAATTTTGAGTAAATTTTCAGGAGCGGTAGGATCGGGTAAATTATCATAATCGAAGCCTTGCCCTTGATCAATGACTTGAATGGCGAGTAGATCTTTTTTCTTTTGGCATTTAATACATACTTGTTTAGATTCATCAAGCGCGTTACCATGTGTAATGGCATTATTCACGGCTTCGGTGACACTAATCAAAATGTTGCCGTATAAATCAGGGCTAATTTGATACTGTTCAAATAAACCTTCTACGAAAGGTTCTACCTGACTTACATTTTTTGGATTTGAAGTTAAAGTCAACATGTTAGGTTTTGTTCAATACTAACAGGATTGAAAAATGAACGTAATTTGTTTAATTCCTGCTTTTTTAAAAACCACCACAATTGCAATCCTTCTTTTTGTGAAAGGGATTGGTGTAGTTTCTGTATTTCTCAAGTACTAAAAAAGGTACTTCTAATTAAAAAATAATAGTATGTGTGGATTATACAACTGATTTGAAAGAAAAAAGTTGCATCCCTTGTGGGGAATAACTTGTTGATTGGTTTTAGCTCTGTATTTGTTATAAGTTCTTAAAACAAACTCTAGTATTTTTTCAGCCTAATTATTGGGGAAATAACTCGTTGTAGCGAATGTGTATATTGAATGGATTTAAAATAAAACTCCTTGTGGGTACGAAAAATTACCACAAGGAGTTACAATATAAGATTATTTCTTTTTTAATTCCTTAAAATATTCCTCGACTAGGAATTTATAATAAGGTTTTAAGGAAGGAGAAACGGTTTTGAACATTTCGATTTCTGCCTCCCGTTTTTTGATATATTCTTCTAATTCGGGCGGCATTTTACGCTCTTTATCTTTGCCTACTTCTGCTTTACGTTTGTTGTCGTATTCACGTTCACGTTCTGCTTTTTCGTGCTTGAGTAAACGCGTCATGATGTCATTTTGGCGTTTGAGCATTTCATTATTGAGGCGTTTGTTGACGAGGTCGGTTTCTACTTTATTCATTTCGTCAATCATTTCTTGCAATTCTTTTGAACCTTTACCACTTTCTTTGGCTTCTCGTTGCTTCTGTTCTAGTGCTTTACGAAGGGCAGCTTGGCGGGCAGCCATTTCGGCGAATTCTTTACTTGTACCACCTTGGCTTCCTTTTTCCATGCCTTCTTTCATTTCCTGCATCTTTTCACCAAGTGATTTTTGTCCTTGGGAGAGTTTATCTTTCGGGACTTTTCCATTGCTCCCTTGCCCTCCTGGATTATTACACATTTGATTACCTTGCATTTGCTGTGCCATTTGCTGTTGCATTTGTTGCATGACTTCGCTTAGCATCAATGCCAAATCATTCACATTTTTCATGGTGCGTTGCTGGTGATCGCTGGCTTGAGGTTTTTTACGTTCCTCCAAATCTTCAATGCCATCTTTCATATCGCGCTTTACTTCTGTAACTTTCTCCAGTACATACGATTCAATCTGGAAAATGCGCTTAGATAAAGCTTGCAAACTATCTTCGATAAGACGGAAATCGTCTTTGAGTTTATATTGATCTTGCACCAAATCCACATAACGAGGCGTATTGATGCTTGTTCGACCAATATCGTCAATTAAGTCCTCTTGATCGAAGGAAAGATTGACTAAGTTTTCGAGCAATTGACGTAGTGCCTTCATATCTTCCTCCATTTGCTCCTCCTCACCCGATTCCATTTGTTCTTGCATCTGTTGAGCCATTTGCTGCATTTTTTGAGCGGCACTTTTCTGTGATTCAGACGCTTTGCTATTCTTTTTCTCTTGTAAATTTTGCTCACTTTGATTGAGGTCTTGCTGGATGTCTTCCATTTCCTCTTGCTGATCGTCGATATCTTTGGGTTGTTCCAGTTCTTCGTTTTTCTCTTGGATTTCCTCCATTTTTTCTTTTACTTCCTCAAATTCTTTATTGATCTCTTCTTGTTCTTTTTGGAGTTCTTCTTGCGATTTTTCATTCTTTTCGGTTTCTTCTGCAAGTTCTTCTTGTTGTTCTGCAAGTTCTTCTAGTTTATTGATTTGATCTTGCATTTCTTTTTCTAGTTCCAATTGTTTGTACAATTCGAGTAGACGATCCAACTCCATATTCATTTCCTCATCATTCATCTGCATTTCCTCCATTTTCTCCAAGGCATCGTCGCGCTCCATTTCTTGCATGAGTTCTTGGATTTGTTCCATGAGTTCTTTCATTTCATCGCTCATGACTTCTTCGAACATCTCTTGAATTTTCTCTTGTTTTTCAAGGATTTCTTCATCTTGTTTGGAGAATTCTTCTTGATTTTTGAGGTTTTCTTCAAATTTTTCTTGCGCTTGTTGTACTTGTTTTTCTAGTTCTTTTTGACGCTCTAATAATTTTTCCAACTCCTTTTTGCTTTGCCAATCCATCTCCTCTTTTTGGAGCATATCTTCTCGAAGCTTTTGGTAATCTTCTTTAATTTTTTTGGATTCTTCAATCGATTTTTTCAATTCATCTTTGATATCCTCACTATTTTGATCTTCCTTTTCTTCTAATTCATCTAAAGTGGGCATTTCGTACTTCATTACATTTGTACGAGCAGATTTACTACCATTTACACCATCGTTATCAAAAATTTCAAAATAATAGATGAGTTCATCCCCTGCTTTTAGTTCTAATTCATTCAAATCCCAAGTATAATCGTATTGAATTTGACGAGCATCAGGTTTTTTCATTTTTATAGATTGCAAAGTACCTTGCGCACCTTTTTCAGGATTGATACGATAGTTAAATGAAAGATTTAATAAACCATAATCATCAGAAGCTTCTCCTGCAAAAAAGATTAATTTAGTATCAGTACTATCTTCAAATTTCTTTACGCCAATGGTTGGATGCAAATCAGGTACTACAGTAATCGCATAACTGATAGAATCTGCATTAGGAAGATTTTTATTGGAGATATATAATTTATAGGTCTCGTCGCGTAATGCTTTTTTCTTGTAAGAAAATTGTTCTTCTGTATTTCGATTAGTAGCAATTTTTTCGGGTTTAGATGAAAATGCCATTTGGATGTCATCTGTATTTAAAGAATTGAAAATCCAACTTACATTGGTACCTGCTGGTACAACTATATCACCAATATTGGCAAGGGCTTCATCTTTACGACCTGTATAAGCAGGATAATCTAAATTAATATCAAAACCTGTGATATTGGGTTTTAATAAAACATCTAAAGTATAATCATCTGATTGAACACCACTAGAAAACAATTTAAAATCCGTTGCTTTTTGAACATTGCTAAATTGATAGGAAAAAGTATTGGCATCGACTTTATTTAAGCGATATTGATAATTGTCGATGTCAATAAATACTTCATTTGGTAAAACTTCACCATCTACTTTTACAGTTAATGGAAAATCTTCAAACTGTACAACAGAAAGATCCTCTTTTTCTACTTGGAAATGAAAAGGAGCTTCGCGTTCAAATTCTTTATCGTTATTAATGAGACGATTAGTTCCTTCTTTGATAATACTTGGGGCTGCAAATAAAATAACAAGTAATAGCAAAACGGGAGGAAGTGCGTAGCGTAAATATTTTCTATTCTTCGATAAATCAATGGCAGATCGAAAAGGAACAGGCGTAATATCATCACTTTTTTGATTGATACTAGCTAAAATCAATTCTTTTTGAGAGTCGTCTTCTGCTTGCTGTTTGAGTTGTAGAATGTTCAGTAATTTATCTTTGACATTGGTAAAATGATCGCCAATAATTTCTGCGGCTTGTTCATGCGAAATGACTCTTCCAAGGCTAAAATAATTTAAAATAGGTAAAATCACCCATCCTATTAAAGCTGCTCCACTTACGCCAATGAAGGAATAAAACAAGGTTTTTCGCACAGTTGTATCGAAATAGAAATTATATTCCAATACATTCAATACCAAAAACAAGAACAAGATCAACCCAATACTATACAATACCCCTCGAATGAGTTGATTGACGTAATATTTACGAATGAAAGAGTCAAGTTTTTCTATTAAAAGCTGATAGTTATTTTTATTTGCCATGGTCGTCTAAATTTCTAAAATAGGAACATCTTATACAAAGACAAGGTTTTGTGGAGGAAGTTACACTTTTATGCTTTGGTATAACGCAAATAGTGGTCCAAAAGGTTTATTTTTTGATGCTTTTAACAACAAAAAGATAAAGACCGAACGAAACAATTGTCCGTTCGACCTTGCAATTTTTAGAAATGAGTTGGACGAGTCCTGTAAATGAACAGACCTTTGCTCAACTTATCGTACGGCACTTATGGCATCTCGTAGAATTTGATCAGTAATCTCTCCTTGATAGCCTTGAATAACTTTCGTGATCGTTCTATCTTTATCTAGTACAAAAAATACAGGTACGCTAGCAATATTATATTGCTTCGTTAATTCTTTAGGCGCCATCAAGAATTTAAAGTTGAATTCGTTTTTATTTTGGTATTGTTTTAAGCCTTCTACATTTGTACTCCAACTTTCGATGCTGACCAGTTCAAAATCATTGTTCTTATTTTCAGCTACTAGTTGTTTAAGGAAAGGAATAGAACTATGACAAGGGCCGCATCCTACTCCTGTAAATTGCAATACTAATACTTTACTATCTAAACTTTGAAGGGTAATTTCATTTCCATTGGTATCTTTCAAGGTCCAATCAGGCGCTTTTTTTCCTAATAAGTCATCTGGGCTGATAAACTTTTGTGTATTCAAATCCATCAATTTAAAATGAGCAGGAAAATACCATGCAGCAATAAATGGTTCAGTAATAGCTTCTTTAATTTTTATATTGCTACATAGCTCAATTTGTGTTTGATGAGTGAATTTATTTTTAATTTTATAAGGGAGCATAGTGCTTTTGTCAATCCAAATGTCGAATTGGGAGATTTCACCTTCAAAAGGTAGGACAAAAGGAGATTTCACAAAAATGATCATTTTGTCATATACATTAAAGGATATTTTTAGAGAATCACCATAATCTTCTTGCACAAACTCATGATCGTTATTTAATAAATATGCCAGTTTATATTGTACCTGTTTAAAAAAAGGAGTCATTAGACTAGGAACACCTTCTGCATCTTTTTTCTGTTGGGAAGTCATTATCATTTCTTGTTCCCAATTGATCATGGCATTGGTGTTGCCATCGTAGATATACCTGATTTTAGTACTATCATTTATTTCTTTAGCTATGAAATTCACGCCTAGTACTTCATCAGATGGATTGGTGAATTCGGAAAAACGAAATTCCATGGTTTCAAAAAGGAGCGTATCGTATGGAGCACTTAAAGAAGACGTATAATCGTATTCTATCGTTTGAATTTCTTGGAGCTTGGCTAAAATTTTTTCTAAATAATCACTGGAAGATTGTGAATACACATTGCTAACTAAGGCCAGCATAAAAAGAACACTAATCAAATAAAATTTTTTCATAAATATTTTTTTTTGTTGCCACGCCTATAAGCGAAGTAAGTTAAGATATAATTTACCGAAAATTAAGTACTATTAGTGTTCAATAAGGATTTCGATATTCTAATGCTTGGAATTCTTCGACAAAAACGGATTATGGAAAATAAAAAGGACGTTCTAATGTGCTATTTTTTGCACTCAGACAATCAAAACATTCGGGTTCGTAATCCCAATAAGGTTTTTGCGGATTGTATTCGCAATATTTATCAATGAGAAATGGAATATCACCCGGTAGAAGGAATATTCGTTTCACTTGGACGGCACTGGCTTCAAAATAACCCAATACTTCTTCTGTCAGATCATTAGGATTGAAAACATTACCCACTACACCAGACGGAGGTGTATCAAATATGCTTCCTACATTAGAAAGTGTGGCATCCAATTGACTAAAATAAATAAAGGCGTCTTGATTGATCGTACGGAGGTTGACATTAAAATAATGGCGTTCTAGAAAAGTATGATCGACTAATTGCGTGGCAATTTGTTGAGTACTGATACGAGTTCCTGAAAAATTGGCCCCATTAAATAATTTAATATCCTGCGAATTTGGAAATTGACTCACATAGCAAGGCGGAGGAATCATGCCAAATGGATCGGGAAAATCAGTAGGGGAAAATTTATAGACTTCCTCTACATCCCAACGTAGAAAAAAATCTTCTTCTGCTGTACTTATTTTCGATGCATCTGCATAAATATTAATTACATCCTCTGATCGCACTATGCCTCCACTAGTAACAAAAGTTCGTTCACCGAAATCATAATGAATGGAGTCTACCGTCATCGTAGCTTCGGGCATTGTGTTGGGTTCAGATTGATACATTCGCCCATTTTCAAGTTGTACCTCTACCCAATATGTTCGCCCTGGAACGGCTGAAATAAGATCAAAGCTTGAATAATAACCGAAATCGACTTCTTCTAAATAAATGATACTTCCTACATCATCCAAAATACGTACACTAGCATTGGTAACTGCAGCCGTTACTCTAGGATTAAAGGTCGTTTCTCTTACGCGAACGAAAGGTGCTTCTTGACCATCTGTAATGCGTCCATCAATTACAATGATCTCTCCCAAGCGTTCTGTCTCAAAATCAATTTCTTGAATACAAGCCGACCAAGAGAAAAGACTGAATACCATCAATATGAAATAAATATAGCGCATAGGTTAAAATCTAAAATTATAAGTCAATGCTGGAAAAGCAGTTCCTAAGACGGATAATTGATAGGGTTTGGTGATAAAACTATTGCCAATTCGCTGATAAAATACAGAAAAGGCATTTTGACGAAATAAGACATTATAAATAGACAAGGTAAAATCACTATCAAAACGCTTTCGTTGTTTACCTGCAATCGTAAGGGCCACATCTAAGCGTACATAATTCGGTATTCGATATTGATTTCGATTGGAAAAATGAGAAATCGAGGAATTATTGATTTCATAGTTCGAAGTAGCTGCTGTAATAGGACGTCCCGTTCGATAAGTAAAATTGAAGGAAAAAGAACTCCGTTTTTTAATTTGTCGTCTGCCGACAAGCGTTAAAGTGTGTGGTTGATCAAAATTAGTTGGAAACCATTCTCCATTATTGATGCGTTCTTCTGGGAATGTACCATCTAATTGTATGAGGGAGCGAGCAAAAGCATACGACAACCAACCCGTCCAGCGACCCGCTTTTCGTCGAAGATAAACTTCCATACCATAAGCGCGCCCTTTTCCAGATAATACATCCGTTTCTAAGTGGTCGTTGAGTAAAAGTTGTGCGAAATTTTTATAGTCTACTAAATTTTGAATGTTTTTATAGTAAAATTCGATGGAGCTTTCCCATACATTTTGGTTGAAATTTTTAAATAAACCAAGCGTATAATTATCAGCAATTTGAGGTGCTAAAAATGGGTTACTTACTTGATAAATATCCACAGGGGTAGGCGCAGTAGTATTGGAAATAAGATGTAAATATTGACGCATTCTATTGTAACTCGCTTTTATCGAACTCGCTGGTCCCAAACTAAAACGTACCCCTACGCGCGGTTCTATCCCTCCATACGATTGAATGACTTCGCCTTCTTGATAAAAGGTGGTATCAATGATCGAAAATTCTGTTCTAGTTTCATTTTCAGCATAGCTAAAAACATCATCAGGGCCTATATTTTGATAATAAGAATAGCGTAAACCTAAATTAAGCGATACTTTTTCACCAAGATCAAATTCATCATTAACATAAAGGGCAAATTCTCGTCCATTATCTTTATTAATACTTTGTAAAGGTGTAAAGGAATCATCCGTATAAGGAGAAAGTTCATCGGCTTTATTTTGATAAATATTAGCTTCAATACCATAATTGATTTGATGCTGTTCGCCAATGAGGTTAAGAAAATTGTGTTTAAACTGATAATAGCGCATGCCATTATCCAAGGAAAAATCAAAATCTCCAGAAGGCACAAAATAATTACTTTTATAATCGCCATACACCAAAGTAGTCGTTGAAGAAAAGTTAGTAGAGTAAATTCCATTCCATTTCAACGAGCCCGTTTGTGTACCCCAGCTATAACCAAATTCATCAGAAAAACGGAAAAAGTCATTACTTCCATAAAAGGAGAGTGCAATTTTATGCTTGTCATTTATTTTATGTGCTAAACTGGCATTCGCATCCCAAAAAGAAACAGAACTTTCTTGGATTTCAGGTTGTGTAACGAGATTGAGTACCCAATCGGAATAAGATATACGCCCTCCCACAAGAAATGAAGTTTTCCCTCTTGCAAGCGGTCCTTCTGCGACTAAACGACTGGAAACAATGCCTAATCCACCTTTAATTTGGTGTTGCTCAAAATCCCCATCTTTAATTGTTACATCTAAAACGGAAGAGATGCGTCCGCCAAATTGAGCAGGTATATTACTTTTATATAAAGTGAACTTATCAACTACATCTGGATTGAAAGCAGAGAAAAAACCTAAGACATGGGAAGAATTGAACAATTGTGCGCCATTTTGTAACACAAGATTTTGATCAATTTGCCCACCGCGTACATTGAAACCAGCAGAGCCTTCCCCCACGGTACTTACCCCAGGGAGCAAGAGTAAACTTTTAATCACATCCACTTCTCCCATAAAAGTGGGGAGTTCTTTAATTTCTTTAAGACTGAGTTCGTTTAAGGTTTTTACATCTCGAATATTTTGATCGTCTAATTTACTGGTGACTACGACTTCTTTTAATCCATAGGCCTCTTCATTTAAACCAATTGTTAGCACCCCATCATTATGAATGATAATTTTTTTACGAAGCGTTTCCATACCAATATATTGTACCACAATCGTATGTTCCCCTAAAGGAACGATGAGTGCATATTCGCCTTTTTCGTTGGTAGTAGAACCAATATTAGTTTCTTCTAATAATACGCTGGCTCCAATAAGTAATTCTCCTGTAGTAGGATTAGTGACTTTTCCTTTTAGAATGGCTTTTCCTCCCGGTTTTTTTGCAAAAAATTGTCCGATTTCAATTAAAGAATCGGTTTCAATGACTTGTGCTGTAGATAGAAAAGCATGCACGACAAAAATGAATAGGAAATAACACCTTTTTTTATGTAAAAGCATAATTAATGATTGATGCTATAAAAGTAGGAATATTTGAGAAGGGTAAGAGCGAAGTTTATGTCAATAAAAATACGATTATTTGAAAAACTAATAAATAAGTATTGATAAAATTAATTTTTGTAATCAAAAAAATTACAAAAATGTTAAACAATAAACAAAATTTGGATGAATCACTTATTGTAACTAATTTAGTGTTATAATTAAAAATAATTATCAAAAAGGTTATAAAATAGATTCATTATGCTTCAGTTCATCAAACAATTGGTACAACCCACTCCCCCAACTGTTTTATTACAGCAAGCACAAAAAGTGAGTTTACCTACTACACCAACTCCAATAGTTGCTAAAGTAAAGAATACCACTAAAAAAGAAGAAGAAACAATTCAAGAAGAGCAACTTACTCGTGTTGCCAAATTGATTATGGTGACGACTTCTAACAATAATAAGTATTACGAGATGCGTGCAAATGCGGATGATACCTTCACCGTAACTTATGGAAGAGTGGGGGCAAAAGGAACAACTCGAACTTATTCAATTAGCCAATGGGATACCAAATATAATGAAAAAGTACGCAAGGGCTATACCGATCAAACTCATCTATTTGCTAGGGTAAAGAAAGAGACTTCTACTTTAGCTATTGATGACAAAATGGTGGCAGAGATTGTTAATGATTTGATGCGATATGCACGACAATCCATTGATTATCATTATGAAGTGAGTGCTGCTAATGTAACTCGCCAACAAGTAGAGGAAGCCCAATTGATTTTAGATAATTTGGTGAATCGAGTGAAGTTAGGGATGCGCGCGCGTTATTTTAATGATAAATTATTAGAATTATTCCAGGTGATTCCTAGACGAATGAGTCGTGTAAACGATCATTTGATAAAAACGCCAAAAACAGATGAAGATATTAATGCGATTCGAAATTTATTAGTAGAAGAACAAGCGACACTTGATGTGATGCGCGGACAGGTAGAATTGAATGAAACAGAAGAAAGTGAAACAACTCCTGAAACTACTCAACAGACCCTATTGGATGCAATGGGGATTCAAATGGAGCTATTAGAAGATAAAACGTTGATAGACCAAATCAAGAAAATGATGGGCGATGACGCAAATAAGTTCAAACGAGCTTACAAAGTCGTTAATTTGCGTACACAACGAAATTTTGATGCTTTTATTGAGAATACTTCAAACAAAAAGACCACACTTTTTTGGCACGGTAGCCGCAATGAGAACTGGTTGTCTATTCTTAAATCTGGTTTGGTATTACGTCCTGCTAGTGCTGTGATTACAGGTAAAATGTTTGGTTATGGCTTGTATTTCGCGGATAAATTCAAAAAATCATTGAATTATACATCCCTTTGGGGTTCGTATTGGACGGGCGGTAATCAAAAGAAAGCTTATCTCGCCTTATATGATGTACATGTAGGCAATCAATTGAAAATAAAGCAACATAAATCATGGTGCTATGAACTCAACGAACAAAAACTAAAAGCACGATCCACTACCACAAATTATGATTCCCTTTTTGCGAAAGGAGGTGCTGACTTAATCAACAATGAATATATCGTCTATAATGAAAACCAATGCACCGTTCGCTATATCGTAGAAGTACAGAGCTAATCATTACTGATAAACCCATAATGAAACCAATTTTAAATAACTAATATCTAAATCTTGTGTACTATGAATTCTTTATCTCAAACCTCTAAATATGCTGATTGTCATGCTGTAAAACGCGCCGCTGATACCCTTATGTTATTAAATGGCGAAACGACGACTTTAGAAGTGAAAAAATTCCTACGATTAGAAGGTTATATTGCCTTCCAACAAGAAATTTCAGACATGATGGATTATATCGCAAAGACTTATGGCAATTGGGTCTATACCTGCAATGGAAAATTCCGAACTTATACCTTTGAGATCATGATGGACTTTCAAGTTAGTCCGCAAGTACCGGCTTTTTCTTGGAGCTAATTTCAACTTAAGATATTGTGAATATAGGATTGTCGAATTCATTCGACATCTAATACGAAATTGAATAAGTGATTTCGTAAATCACACCAAAAACGTATAATGCCGAGTTGAAAAAATCATATTCTTATACGAAAGGATTTTATCAACACGGTATAATAAGAAAAATATAGATTGTTTATATCAATTCAATTACAACAATCTAATCATAAAGATATTTCTCAACCGAGTTTTGTGTAGTGCTAATAGCGCAGGTAGGCGGTTATAAATCGTCTACCTGCTTTTTAAAAAAATCCTAACCCAACCATTTGATCTAAATGAACCGTCTACATTAAATATAAAGCTATTTGTACGTTAATCAGTACAAAAAAGACAAAACAGCAATTTGAATTAAAGCTTGAAAACAACGACAAAACAAAATTTAAAGCACGAAAGCCAATTTTGTATAAAATCTGAAAACAGTAAACAAACCATAAAGTGAGGAAACAAACACCCTAAAGAATATGAAAACAAGAGCTGTGTCCATTATAGGAGCAGCTCTTTTTTTATTTTTGAACATGGAAAATATTGAATCTACTTTTCATCAATTATTTCTTCAAGAAATTCATCGTCGTTTATTTGACGAAGGCATTCCGCGTCTCAAAAAATGTCTCCATTTATTAAAAGAGGATCAACTGACTTTTCGTCCCAATGAAAATACCGTCAGTGTAGGTAATTTAGTATTGCATCTATGTGGTAATGTACGGCAATGGGTGCTAAGTGGGGTAGGAGGGCAGCAGGATAATCGTGTGCGAGATCGTGAATTTACTGCCTATTCTTCTTTTGATAAAATGGAATTGATCGCACAATTAGATGAACTTCAAAAGGAAGTGGAAGACTGTTTACATCAAGTAACAGTAGAAGATTTAATTCGTCCCATACGCGTACAAGGTTTTGACGAAACGGTCTTGAGTGCCCTGACACATGTGGTGGAACATTTTTCCTATCATGTAGGACAAGCTACTTATATTACCAAGATGTTGCAAGATGTAGATACTGCGTATTATGGAAATGTAGACTTAAACCAAAAAGGCTAATGTTTTTTACATTAAATCCATGGCCTTCACCAAATAAGTAAATAAGAAAGGTAAAGTCACCCAAAACCATTCAGGTTTTATCATTAAAAAACCAATACAAACGGCAAGAGAGATAAAGAAGATGATCCAATCCATGGATCTTGAAGATTTACTAGTCGAACTCATGTGATTCACAAATTTTGTGCAAATCTAAAAACTAATTCGCATAAAAGCTATAATTTTAAGAATTATTCATCTTTGACGATACAAAATATTCAACGGCTTAATTTTTAAATCATAAATAAAAAAGAAGCGAACGGAGAAGTTTCCTAACTTGCATAAAAAATACCATCTTTTTAGATGTTTTAATTATGGAATTCACTCAACAGATTGCGATTCTCGATTCGAATGTTTGGAGCTATCATTTGCCAGTTCCTATAGCTGTCTCTAATCACTTTTTAGAACAAAAGATAAAACGATTAATTGCTACTTTCAACAAAGAAATTGAACTCCATTGTGCGCTCATGCCTAAAGGAGATGGCTCCTATTTTATCAATATCAATAAAGAAATTCGTAAGAAACTAGGTTCTTTTGTCGGAGATGAAATTCATATTCATTTAAGAGAAGATACCAGTAAATATGGAATGCCTCTTCCAGAAGAAATGGAAGCTTTGCTAGAAATAGATGAGGAAGGAAATAACTATTTCCATGCTCTTACGCCTGGGAAACAGCGTTCACTCCTGTATATGGTCGGTAAACCGAAAAATTCTGATACACGCCTTAAAAAAGCCCTCGCCATTATCGATTATCTCAAATACGTTAAAGGAAAACTCGATTTTAAAGAACTCAATCAATGGTTTAAAGAACATAAAGAATAGGTTCTTTTTGGAACTAATTTTCCCTCTTCATGGTTGGTAGCAAAAGATAATACGCAACCATGAATCCTTCACGTAAATATTGCCGTTCACTTCACGCACAGATTAGTTTAGGTACAACTTCTGATGACCGATTTATGCCCAATGGATATGTAGAGGCGTTTGCGAAAATGAAAGAATTAGTCATTACTGAAAAATTGGACGGGCAAAACAACTGCTTCAATAAACATGGCGTTTTTGCACGCTCCCATACCGCTCCTTCCAATCATCCTTGGGATAAACCGATGTGGGAACGCTGGGAGCTTCTCAAAAATGACTTAAAGGAACTCGAAATTTTTGGAGAGAATATGTATGGAATTCATTCCATTGCTTATCATAAATTAGAATCTTATTTTTATGTGTTTGCCGTTCGAGAAGGAGATTGTTGGTTGTCTTGGGAAGAAGTCGAATTTTACGCGGCACTTTTAGATTTTCCTACTGTTCCTGTATTACCAATTCATATCCCCTTAAAAGAAGTTTTTGATCCTCAACAGGACGAAAATAAACTTTTGAATAAATGGTTAACTCAAAATATCGGTATGTCTTGGTTGGATTATGTAGACAGTGCAGGACAATTGGGCGGTTATGATCCTGCAACGAATCAAGCTTGTTCAGAAGGTTTTGTAATACGAAATGCTGCTAATTTTTATACAAATGAAGGTCATCTAGCTGTAGCAAATAATGAATTTGATAGCTTGTTTAAACTAGTTCGTCCTTCGCATGTGAAAACAGATGAGCATTGGACGAAAACGTGGAAACCGGCTTCTTTAATAGATTACGAAAAGTACAAATGGTATGCTTACGCGTATCGAAATCAATTTTAGTTGACTTTTCAAGTTTAATCCGAAAAGTAGTTTTAAATTTTATGTCACCAAAGATAACCCTGTACGATACTCGAAGTTTCCTAACTTCGAGAAAAGTATTCTGCAAGTTTTTAACTTGCCCTTAAAAAGTTTGTCTTAATCTTTTCAGACAATCTTGTTTAAAAAATTAATAAAATGTGGAAATTTCCAACATACGAAATTGGAATGCCTATTCCTTGGCAGCACATGCTAACGCAATTTGACTGGCTGGCAGATATGCAGTATGTCGAACAAGATTCCATTTGGCATGCTGAAGGAGATGTTTTTACCCACACTAAAATGGTGATCGAGGCATTATTGAGTTTCCCAGAATATCAAGCCTTATTGGAGCAAGAACAACACATTTTATTTACAGCGGCTTTATTACATGATGTTGAAAAACGATCAACCACTACCACAGAAATGATTGATGGAATGGAACGTATCGTTTCCCCAAGACACGCCAAAAAAGGAGAATTCACTACCCGAACTATTTTATATAAAGATATTCCCACCCCATTTTTTATTCGTGAAAGTATCGCCAAACTAGTGCGTTATCATGGCTTACCCATTTGGGCGATTGATAAAGACGATCCACGAAAAGCGGTAATAGAAGCGAGTTTGTGTGTGAATACAAAACATTTGGCAATGCTCGCTAAAGCAGATGTAATTGGACGTATATGTCAAGACCAAGAAGATCAATTGTATCGAATTGCCTTATTTGAAGAGTTGTGTAAAGAGCATCAATGTTTTGGAAATGCCTATGCTTTTGCTTCTGATTATGGACGTTATGTTTTCCTAAATAAAACAGAAATAGCACCTGATTATCATCCTTTTGAAGACTTAGCTTTTGAGGTGACGGTATTATGCGCCTTACCCGGTACTGGAAAAGATACTTACATCAAAAAAGAATTGGATTTACCTATTCTTTCCCTAGATAATATTAGAAGGACACATCAAATTAGCCCCACGGATAAAAAGAAAAACGGACAAGTTATTCAACTCGCCAAAGAACAAGCCAAAGTTTGGATGCGTAAGAAAGAATCCTTCGTCTTCAATGCTACCAATATCACCAAAGATATGCGCTCCAAATGGATTCAATTATTTACCGATTATAAAGCCAAAGTAAAAATCATCTACCTAGAAGTGCCTTATAAGCAATTAATTCAGCAAAATAAGAATCGCAGCTATTCTGTACCTTCCGCTGTTCTCGAAAAACTAATTCATAAACTAGAAATTCCAAACTATTCCGAAGCTCACGAAATACAGTTTGTGGTTTAATCTGTTTGACTTTTAAAGTTTAGTCAACTTTGAAAGTCTAAATAGATTAGGTTTAATTCCCCGATGCTTGCATCAAATGAATTTGTGAGATAAGAAAATTAGTATCCAAAATCGCTTTTTCGTACTTTTGTGGTTTGAATTAAATAAGAACGTTCTAGGATGATTTCAGTCGATAATATAGCAGTAGAATTTAGTGGTAAAACCCTTTTTAAGGATATTAATTTTGTGATTAATCCTGATGATAAAATTGCCTTAATGGGTAAAAATGGGGCAGGTAAATCGACCATGATGAAAATCATCGCAGGGAAACAAACACCCACACGAGGACGCGTGAATCGACCCAAAGAAGCCGTAATCGCCTATCTTCCGCAGCATTTACTTACAGAAGATAATTGTACCGTTTTTGAAGAAGCCGCAAAAGCTTTTGAAAAGATCTTTGCGATGCGCGATGAAATGGAACGCCTCAATAAGGAATTGGAAACGCGTACCGATTATGAATCGGCGGAGTACCTTGCCATCATTGATAAAGTGACTGAATTAGGAGAGATTTATTACACCATCGAAGAGATTAATTATGATGCCGAGGTAGAAAAAACTTTATTAGGACTAGGTTTTCAACGAGAAGATTTTCAACGACCGACTAGTGAGTTTAGTGGAGGATGGCGTATGCGTATTGAATTAGCTAAAATTTTATTACAAAAACCAGATTTAATCTTACTGGATGAGCCGACCAATCATATTGATATCGAATCTGTCATTTGGTTGGAAGATTTTCTAGTCAATAAAGCAAAAGCCGTCTTAGTCATATCACACGATAAAACCTTTATTGATAATATTACCAATCGCACTATTGAAGTGACCATGGGGCGTATCTATGATTATAAGGCTAATTATTCCCACTATCTACAACTCCGTCAAGATCGTCGTGCCCACCAATTGAAAGCTTATAAAGAACAACAAAAACAAATTGCCGATCATAAACGATTTATTGAACGATTTAAAGGAACTTTTTCCAAAACCAATCAAGTCAATTCCGTAGAGCGGATGCTTGAAAAAATGGAAATCATTGAAATAGATGAAGTCGATACCTCTGCACTTCGATTGAAATTTCCACCCGCTCCACGTTCGGGAGATTATCCTGTAATTGTAAAGCAATTATCCAAGTCGTATGACGATCATGTGGTATTTAGAGATGCTGATATGACCATTGAACGGGGTGAAAAAGTAGCCTTTGTCGGACGAAATGGTGAAGGGAAATCCACCATGATAAAATCTATTCTTGGAGAAATTGAAGTAAAAGGCGAATGCCAATTGGGACACAATGTGAAAGTGGGCTATTTCGCGCAAAATCAAGCTTCTTTATTGGATCCAGAATTAACGATTTTCCAAACCGTAGATGAAGTAGCAAAAGGCGATATTCGTACCCAATTGAAAAATATTTTGGGAGGTTTTATGTTTAGCGGAGATGATATTGATAAGAAAGTCTCTGTGTTATCAGGAGGAGAACGAACCCGCCTTGCTATGGTGAAGCTACTCCTCGAACCTGTCAATTTATTGATACTGGATGAGCCGACTAATCACCTCGATATTCGTTCAAAAGATATCTTAAAAGAAGCTTTATTAGCCTATGATGGTACACTGGTCTTAGTTTCTCACGACCGCGATTTCTTACAAGGATTAGCAAATAAAGTATTTGAATTTAAAGATAAACGCGTCATCGAACACTTCGAAACCATTGATGATTTCTTGGAGCGTAATCGGATTAAAAATTTAAAAGAAATTGATTTGTTGAAATAGCTCTTTAACCTCTAAATTAAAGCTGTTCAAAAAACACTTTGTGAACCTTTGTGAAAACTCTGAGAACCTCTGTGAAATAGCCCAGTTATACAGAGTTGGATTAGTAAATCTTATTCTTGTACAAGATTTTTATTATTAAAAAAAAACATTTCCAATTTATAAATTTTAAGTCTTTCTCAGGATTGCAATATAATTTATGCAATACAGCTCTTTTTTCGTAACTTTATTTGGTGGTATAATCTAAATAAATAACAGTTACTCGTCGGACGACTTCAAGTCGTACAACGATTTGAAAGTAAACCTTTAAACTTATGAAAAAGTACGACTACATTATCATAGGAGCAGGATCAGCAGGTTGTGTTTTAGCCAATCGTTTAAGTGCAGATTCTAGTAAGCAAATTTTATTACTCGAAGCAGGTGGAAAAGATAAAAAATTAGAAATCAAAATGCCTGCGGGCTTCTACAAACTCTATAAAACAGATGTTGATTATGCTTTTCATACCGTTCCACAAAAAACGATGAAAAATAGGGAGATGTTCCTTCCTCGTGGAAAAGTGTTAGGCGGATCAAGTAGTATTAATGCGATGATTTATATTCGTGGGAATAAGCAAGATTATGAGGATTGGGCAGCGGCAGGCAATAAAGGATGGTCGTATGAGGAGGTCTTACCTTATTTCAAAAAAGCAGAACATCAAGAAAATATTGATTCCGATTATCATGGAAAAGGAGGGCCGCTAAATGTGAAGCATAGAACGTTTACTAGTCCATTATCAGAAGCATTTGTTCAAGCTGGTCAAGAATTAGGCTATTCCATAAATGAAGATTTTAATGGGGAAGAACAAGCAGGGTTTGGACAATACCAAGTGACCCATAAAGGAGGGGAGCGTTGCAGTGCAGCACGAGGCTATTTACATCCTGTGATGAATCGCCCTAATTTGACCGTAGAAATAAAAGCACAAGTAGAGCGCATTGTCATCAAAGATGGTGTTGCAACAGGAGTCGTTTACCATCAAAAAGGAAAATCTATTGAAGTAAAAGCGGCACAAGAAGTTTTATTGAGTGCAGGAGCGTACAATAGTCCTCAAATTTTACAATTATCAGGAATTGGCGATGGAGAAGAATTAAAAAAACATAATATTCCAGTCGTCAAACATTTAGCGGGTGTCGGAAAAAACCTACAAGATCATTTGGTGTATTTCGCTATGTTTAATGCGACCAAAGGTTCTTCTTTGGATGGTGTCGATAAATTTCCGAAAGTATTCAATAGTTTATATCAATACCTCTTTCACAGACGTGGCCCACTCACAAGTAATCTAGGCGAAGCTGGAGCTTTTGTAAAATCTTCCCCTGATTTAAAAGCCGTCGATATTCAATATCATTTTGGCCCCTGTTATTTCAATGAACATGGTTTGGCGAACCCTTCAAAAGGAAATGGCTATTCGGTGGGAGGGAAAGTATTAAATCCATCGAGTAAAGGAACGGTTTTTTTAGCCTCATCTAATTTTAAGACTGCTCCAGCGATAGACCATAATTACATGAGTAACCAAGATGATGTAAAACGCTCCATTTGGGGTTATAAATTAGCATATAAACTGGGAATGACGGATGCCCTCAAGCCTTATCGAGTAAGTCTATTTCGTCCTAGTACTGAACTAAAAGATGATGCAGCGATCGAAGATTTTATAAGAGAATCGGCAGAAACGCTATATCACCCAGTAGGCACTTGTAAGATGGGGAATGATGCGATGGCAGTAGTGGATGACGAGCTTCGCGTACATGGCATTCAAGGATTACGCGTGATCGATGCTTCTGTTATGCCAACTTTAGTTCGTGGAAATACGAATGCCCCCACCATTATGATTGCGGAAAAAGCCGCCGACTTGATTTTAAATAAAGTACAACAAGGACAAGAAAAAACAGTAGCCGTGAGCTAACTCAAATAACTTTTCAAGTTTAACCAACTTAGAAATTTTATATCATCAGGACTTCTATTTTTACGTTCAATTGACAATCGTATAACAGATGATTATAAGCCTCTTCTCCGCGACGGAGGAGCTGATAGGAGATCTTATATATTTTTGTACTGGATTTTAATTTGATTACCTTTTGTTAATGCTTCAAGAATATTTTTAGGTTTTACTATTAATATTTAGCCTAACTTTGTAGAAATATCAGAAATGAAAAAACTACTTTTTCTATTTTTATTCTTTAGTTGGTTTGCTTGTATGAAAAGCGACATACCGCAATTTGAGTCTGAACAGTCTGAACAAGCTGGATATCCTGGACAGTCGGGACAATCTGGAGAGTCTGTTGGGCAGCAAGATGTTGTAACAGATGTATATGGAAAAGAATATCCTACTCTGGATCCATCGGTTATATACTGTGGTCCGGGTTGGGGAACAAAGATGTGTCATTTTTTACATAAACATGATGGGACGATCTGGGCAGATGCAGAAAATTATCATAGCGACTTTTCAGATATAAAATTTGAAAATTTTTGGAATCCATATTTTATATCCTTCTTTAATATTGATAGTATTACGTCATATTGTGAAGGATGGAAATTAGGTGAAACAATTTACAATGGAGTAAAATGGGATATAAAAATCAAAAAAGATCAGGAGGATATTTTTTGGTTTGATTATGAATATTATGGATCCAGTCAAGCAATTGAATATACGATATCGTATAAATATGAAATAATTAATGGCTTACTTCATTTTTCAAGTAGTGAAGGTCAAACATTTACTTTCCGTCCTTCCGAAAAAGATTATTCAGAAGAAATCATTGACACAGAGGAAATAATTAGATTTAACGGATGTTTGTTTTAATAATTTTGTCCACTCTAATGGCTCATCATTTTTATGAGACACCGCTTGGAGTGAGCTTGTAAACCAAAGTCTGTCTAAGGAAGTATATTTTACTTTTATCTAGTTGAAGACTAAT
>JAHDES010000074.1 GCA_020628645.1 Saprospiraceae bacterium | reverse complement strand
GTTAAACAGCTATTTGGAGTAGCTTCACCTCCTAAGACCACCCATAATAATTGCAAGGGCTCGACGCCCGATGCAATTATAAATTTTATGTTCCACGAGATTTGTCTAATAACCACCTTTTTTAAAATGGAAGCCTTTTTTTGATAACCGATTCTATAAAGAATTTCTTTTTCTTCAAAGGGGACATTTTCTTGCTTTTACAAACTACATAGTAGTATGCCTTCTTTTTATCGTAAAAATTTAATAGTAACTTAGTATGGCGTTTAACCCTCAAGTATACAAAATGAAACGACTAATTTGGATAATAAGCTTTAGTAGCTTTGCTGTTTTTCAGGCTATTGGACAAACTACCTATACTGTAAATACGAATGATGACCTAGATGATGGAATGTGTGATGGCATACATTGTAGCTTACGAGAAGCAATTAATGCCTCCAATGTTGATGCTACGGCAAGTCTTGTTCATTTTAATTTTACGGGCTCTACTCAAATCAATTTAACGACTTCCCTTCCTCCACTTGCAGATACGACGACGACTATTGATGGTACTACAGCAGTTGGTGATATAATTATTGATGGTACAGCCATTACGAGTGGTGCTAGTGGACTTACAATCGAAGCAGATAAAGCGACTATTTTGGGTTTACAATTACAAAATTTTAATGATGCTATTGTTATTGGAAATTTTGCAACTACCCCCATTAAAGACATCACGATCGGTGCTCCGGGAAAGGAAAATATTATTGTTAGTAATATAGTAGGCATTACCGCTGCTCAACCCAATGCCTTTATTGAAAACCTGAAAATACAAAGCAATTACATTGGCACCAATCTCTCTTTTGCCAACCTCCCCAATAATAATGGTATCAATATCACAGGAAGTGGTCATAATAATGTTCTGATCGGAGGAGATTACAATTTAGGAGAAGGCAATTTCATTTGTCATAATATCGATCATGGTATTTTAGCAGAAAGCAATACCATCATTTTCGGAAATAGAATTGGTACAGGACTTTTAGGTACAGAGGTGCTCGGCAATGGTTTTTATGGCGTGAAAGTGGGTAATGATTGTACTGTTGGTGCTATTTATACGGGCTTTAGAAATTCAATTGCGTATAATGGAGTAGCAGGCATCACTTCTTATTGTAGCTCTTGCGCAGATAATACTTATTCTGGAAATCGCATTTATTGCAATCAATCAAAAGGCATCGAAAATATAGGGAATGGAGGAATACCCGCCCCGATTATCACCTCTAATACGGGTTCGAGTATTAGCGGAACGGCTGTTCCTTTTTCAGATATTCAACTATTCAATGAACCTTCAAATTGTGGTACACCTTGCCAAGGCTATGACTTTCTTGGTATAGCTGTTGCTGATGCTAGTGGAAATTGGGCCTTAAGCGATTTTTATTATACAGGAAAAATCACTGCAACCGCTACTGATGGAAATGGTAATACGTCTGAGTTTTCTGCCTGCTTTTCACCTGATGAATGTATAGATGCTATTGCACTACCTATAGAAACCATTGAATGCATTAATACTTATATCGATCTACAAACAGATGATGCGACTTCCAGCCCTGAACCTTTAAATGATTGTATCAACTTCGCTCCAAATGGAGCAAGAGATATATGGGCAAAAGCCATGGTGCCAAGTACAGGAGCTTTGATGGTACAATTACAAGCTGCCACCTCCACAATAGATGCCATGGTAGAAGTCTACACAGGATCATGTACTAGTTTGAATTTTATAAAATGTGATTCGCTTTTTACAGCATCACATGCTTTTCCTGTAGATCAATTGATCCCTAATACAATGGTCTATTTTAGAATATTTGATCAATTTGATATTAATACAGGAGTTGTCAGTATTGGCTTACGCGAATTGCCTACCACCCCCTCCGAATGGACCCTTTGCTATGATGCTGTTGAAGATCGTAAAGCCAATGAATTTATCATTCAATATACAACAGATGCCACCCCTGCCGAGATTTTAGCAATCGAAAATGAATTAATTGCAGCAGGCGCTCAATTGGTGGATGAATGTAATTGTAGTTACAAGCCGCTACAACTGTGGGAAGCTAGTGATCCTATAGAAGTGGAAGAAAGAAGAAAAATATCTAGAAGTAAAGCAAAAGCTGACACCACCAGCTATAATTTTATTGTTGGCGATCAAATTTGCCAAGAGCCTTTTTACAGTAGTCAAACCGTTTATTTTCCTGGTAATCCGGGTGAAACAGGTATCGTATTAAGTTTAGATTATTATACTACAGCAAATTGTACACAATCGGGCATTTTTGAAAGCCTTCCTGCCAGCCCTTATAATCCTATGGCTTGGACGAAACGCGTTAATGTTGCGGTAATTGATACAGGCGTAGAAGATACCCATGATTATATTGAAAATGCCATCTGGAATAATCCTGAAAGTAATGATAGCGATAACTGTGTAACGAATGATTTAATAGGTTACGATTTTAAAAATAAGGATGCTACGCCTGATGATGTCGATGGACATGGTACGAGTATGAATGGTGTAATCGCTGGAAATTTTCCCAATGATATCAAACTTGACTTAATGAATGTCAAGTTTATTGAAAATGAAAAAAGCACCTTATTTGAAGCTGTATGTGCCATGTATTATGCCATAGATAATGGAGCAAAAGTAATGAATCTAAGTTGGGGCTTTATTGCTAGTGAAGGTATCCCTGCTATCTTAGAAGAAGTCTTAGACTATGCCAAACAAAAAGACGTCTTGGTCATAACTTCTGCTGGAAATCGTGGACTAAATAATGACACTACCGAAAAATTCCCTGCCAATTATAGCAATACGAACTCAATAGCCGTGGCAGCTTATGAGCAAGAAATGGGCAGTGATCCTGTCCTTAGTCCTTATTCTAATTATGGTGCTAACAAAGTGGATTTAGCTGCATTGGGTTATGTAGAAACAGCAACTTTAGGCAATAATACAGAAGCATTAGCAGGAACTTCGATTGCTGCCCCTTTGGTCTCAAGAACAGCAGCAATTATACGCGCATGTTATCCTATGTTGAGTGCGGCTGAAGTCAAAACTTGTATTTTAAGTTCAGTCGATGTTTATGGAACATTAGGAGGCTTAGTGGCTACAAGTGGTATTCTTAATCAGGATGCCGCCTTACTTTGTGCGTATAGTTTTGCACTCTCCAAATGTAATAATAGCAATGTCATGTTAACAGCTACTCATACAATAGATTCATTAGTTTTGAGTGATGCAAGTATTTTTTCGGATGCGCTTGTTACTATAAATACAGACATTACTTATAAAGCAGGAATATCTATAGAATTACTATCTGATTTTGAAGTGGAGCTTGGTGCAGAATTTTTAGCAACTATTGAAGGTTGTAGCGGAACGATCCTTCCTCCCTTTACATCTCACTCTAATGAATTTAGTTTAATTCAAAATGAAAATGAATTGCTTATAGATTTAGTAGATACCGCTTTATATGATTTCACTACAATTACATTAACTGATGTCAACGGAAAAATTGTTTCCATTCAAAATTTGAGTATAGCTCAACCAAGCATTGATACAGCTACTCTAACTAAAGGGGTTTATTTTTTACAAATATCTACTAATAAATTTTCCAAAACAAAAAAAATAGTGATCAAATAAATTATAATTAAACAGGGTTTCTCTTATTTTTAGCTGCTAGAAAGTCAATTTAGTAGCTGTATTATGAGAGTTACATTCTTTTTTCTAAGTCTATTTTTTATCTCATCTATTTACTCACAAGAGTTAAGTCTGCATTCCGTTGATAGTCTCACTATTGCAGTCAATGCTTTAATTGATGAAGAAGATTACGACAAGGCAAATACACTCTTACAACAAATTAGTACATATTATCTTACACAGAAACAGTATAATGAATATGCAGCTACTGAACTTAAAATTGCTATACACTACCAATATGAGGATAAATATGAAGAAGCCGACAGTATTTTATCTACAATAATTAATTTACATGCTGACATAGAAAATAGAGCAACTTTAGGATCAATTTATCATAAAAGAGGAGTTAGTCGCTATTATCTAAATCAATATAATGATGCCATTGTAGACTATCAAAAAGCTATTGAAATACGGCAAAAAATTTTAAATAAAAATGACTTAGCAATAGTAAAAGGTTACCGCAATATTGGTCATGTATATCGTGATTTAAAAGACCATGATAATGCAAAAAAATATTATCAAAAAGCACTAGACTTACATCTTACTAATGAACGTTTAGATTCTTTATTACTCGTCTCTAATTATACTTATCTAGGTGAAACATTGACCGATCTAGAGGATTTTGAAATGGCTAACACTTATCTATTCTTAGCTTTGGAGTATGCAAAAACAGTTCATAAAGATGAGCCATGGGAAATTGCTAAAATCTATGCAGAATCTTTAAGCCTTTTACATAAACGTACAGGGAATAATGAAACTTTGATCAAGAGCTTAAAAAAAGCTTTGATGATTTACCAAGGAATAGATGACAAATTTGATGAAGATTGGTGGAACATTGCTACTTGTAATAACAATTTAGGGGTGGCTTATGATTTGGTAGATAATCTAGATCAATCTATTTCATTCTATGAAAAAGCTATTAAAATCAATACTCAATTTCCAAATGAAAGAATAGTTTATTTAGCAGACAATTTTAGTAATCTATCTGTTGTGTATGAACAATTAGAAAATTACTCAAAAGCTATTGACTACATAGATCGAGCATTTTTAATTTACCAAAAAATAGGCGATGCCTCTTCTATTGCAAATGTCTTTGAAAACAAAGGAGTCATTTTTACTAAACAAAAAGAACACAAAAAAGCCATCCAATCCTACCAAGATGCCATCAACGCCATTGTCCAAGATGAACATCTTGCGGATTGGCATCAACAACCCAATCCGCAACATACCATCGTAGGTAGTTTACCCAATCTCGCCAATATCCTTAGCAAAAAAGCAGAAGCAGCTTATAGCTTATATCAGCAAACAAAAGAAAAAGAATTCCTAGTATTAGCTTCTTCAACTTACGAAAGTTTTAATCAATTAATCAATGCTACACGCCAAAACTTTAAAGCAGATGAATCAAAGCAATTTTTGAGTAGCAAAGCAAAATTAAGTTATGAAAAAGCTATTCAAGTGGCCCTTGAATTATATCAATTGGAAAAGAAAGCCACCTATTTAGATCAAGCCTTTCAATATGCCGAACATAGCAAAGCCATCACCTTATTGGATGCGGTAAAACGAAATCGAGCCAACAGTTCTGCGGGAATTCCTAGTGCGATCTTATCACAACAACAATACCTTCAAACGCGCATCGCTCAGTTGGAACAAAACCTACAAACAAGCAAGTCAAGCGATCAACAACAAGCGTATCGAGAGCAAATTATTACCCAACAGCGACGATTAGAACTTTTACAAGATAGTTTAGCGGCGAATTTTCCACTTTACCATAGTATCAAAAATGACACGACTAGTTTGCGTATCGCCGATTGCCAATCTCAACTATTAAACGAAAATGAAGCCATTCTTCATTATACCGTGGGCGAAGAGCAAATGTATATTTTTATCATTACCAAAAAAGAAGTAGATATTCAATCGGTAGATTTAGTTGATCTTGAGTATTCAATCCGTCAATTTCGAGCAGGAATTTATGTGCCGTTTAATGGGAAATCATGGACGAAAGCGCAACAAGATAGTTTAGCGCAATTGTATACCCAACAAGCGCATTTTCTCTATCAAAAATTAATTACTCCCATTGAAGAAGCAATTACTTCTGCTTCGAAATTATACATCATTCCAGATGGGGTTTTAGGCTACCTTCCTTTTGAAGCACTATTGACAATGCCTATTGAAAAAGATTATTCCGATTTTAGCACACTTCCCTATTTCGGAAAAAAACAAGCCATCAGTTATAGTTATTCTGCACAATTGCTAAAAGAAATGATGGTACAAAATCCATCGAATCAACAAGAGAAAATACTTGCTTTTGCGCCTGTATTCAAATCTTCTGATCTCGCTCCTTTATTGTACAATCAAAAAGAAGTGGAAGCAATTGCCGAGCTTTATCCAACGACTACTGCCATTGCAAATGAAGCCACACGCGCTGATTTTTTGGGACAAGCAAGGGATTATTCAATCCTTCATTTATCTTCACATGCCCGCACAAATGATAGCTTACCTGATTTATCGTACATTGCCTTTTCTCAGTTTTCTTCCACTACTGAAACGGAAGAATTACTTTACGTTTACGATTTGTATACGCTTCCTTTACAAGCTGATATGATTGTATTAAGTGCTTGTGAAACAGGCATTGGAAAACTTCAAAAAGGAGAAGGTATCATGAGCTTGGCGAGAGGCTTTTCTTATGCTGGAGCAAAAAGTATCATCACGACCTTATGGCGCGTAAATGATCAGAAGACTACTCAAATCATCTTAGATTTTTACCAAAATTTAGATAAAAAACAATCGAAAGATCAAGCGCTTTGGACTGCTAAACAACAAATGATTAAGGAAGGATTGTATGCGCATCCGTATTATTGGGCGGGCTTTATTGGCATTGGGAATATGACTCCCATTGATTTAAAAGCAAGTAGTTCCTTTCTTTGGCTACTTTTATTAATTCCTTTGGCAATCCTTTTAGGCATTTTCTTTAAAAAACGATTTTTCGCAACGGACTATTGAGTTGTTGATGGAGTGCTTTTGCTTTTTGATTAAAGGGAGCTTTTCCAGTTTGAATAAGTGTATCTAATTGTTCCTTAAATTTTGTATCCATCTGCCCAGTTCCTAGCTTTGCTAATAGTTGATTCCAATTAATTTTATCTCGATTTAAAAAAGCGGGCAAATTGTCAGCAGCTAAGACCTCATCAAAATAGGAAATAGCTGCGGTATATTCTCCGAGTTGTGTAGAAATATGTCCTAAATAATATTGTGCTTCTACATATTGAGCTTCATCGTTTGTAATTTTTGAAAAGACTTCTTTTGCTTTTACATAATCTTTATCTACAAAAAAGGCTGTTAAACCAGTATTGAAAGTTGCATCATTCAAATTAGCTCCACTTCGATTTCCTTGAGCATCTGCTGGAAGGTAATACTCCATAGCCAAGCTATCATTCGTATAATTTTGATTGGCCCAAAAGGCGATTCCTGCCCCCACTAGTACCAATACACTGGCTGCAATAGATAAAATACGTCGTATACCAATAGTTCGTTGGGGATTTTGTTCCCCTAATGCGACTACTTTAGCTTCTTGTTTTGTTTCGCTTGTATCTGTCACCCCTTCTGTACGCCATTTTTGGATATTGGCTTTCATATCTTGTTCTAAAAACAATAAAGCTGTCTCCCGTTCCAATTGATGAATTTGAACTTGCTCCGCCAAGGTAGTATTACTCGCCAATTCTTTTTCAAAAGCTGCCAACTCATCCGCCGCTAATGCCCCTGACAAATAATCGTCTATTTTATTTAAAAACTGGTTCATTTTTTTAGACTTAATTTTGAGTAAATAGCGTAAGCATATTTTGTTTTTGAGGATGTTGTGCTAGATAGTTTCTGAGTCGTTGTCGACATTCAGAGGTGTTTTTTCTAGAACGTTTTTCAGTAACATCCATTTCTAAGGCGATTTCTCTATGACTATAGCCCATTGCCCAAAGTTTTAAATATTGGGGGCAATGCCCACTCACTTGATTGACCACTTTCCAAAGAAGGGTTTTGAGTTCTTGATTCAAGAAACTGCCTTCGATATCCTGCGTTCCTACTTTTTCTTTATCGTCATCTGTGATGCCAGTGGTGGCAATTCCTTTTTTAGTCATTACGTTCATCCATTTGAATTTACAAATACCATAGGCGTAATTTTCAATCGAACTATTCCCTTTGTATTTTTTAGTAACTAGACTAATTGCCAATTGAGATAAACTTTCTTGGATCAAATCTTCGGCATCTTCCAGATTACCACCATTGCGTTTGACAAAACTTTTTACCGTTCGATCAAAAGCAGTACAAGTACACAACTCTTTAATGACCGTATTTATCATACTCCCTAAAGTTGCTCCTCCTTCTTGGATGGTTGCAAGAATCTGTTCTTTTGTATAACTAATCGGACACTTCATTTATAAGGTTTGGTTTTTTGTAATCATGTACCCCTTTACTTCTAATTTTTTATTCATTGACTAGCTTATCTCTGTGTACAGTACAAAATAATTGTAAGAAGGATGCAAGCCTTGAAACGGGACTTATTCCAACGTAATTTATTGCGTTGCCCTTAAAAAGACACTTATTCTAAGTTTTGTCCTGTACACAAATGTTGTCTCTAATTTTCAAAATTAAGCTTGAGTTTTTCTACACACTTACAATTCTTTTTCAATAAAAAATAAAAAAATCTCACAAGAGGGGGGACACCTTCCTTAGCCTTCAAACTATACTAACAAATAAACAAATTTAATTACTCAAATTAAACCATATATCATGACTAATTTAAGAAGAACCACCGAAAATCTTTCTACAAAAAATATTTATGCTTTGTTTTTCATGATACTTGCTTGTTATATGCCTTTTGCTTTACAAGCATCTATTATACCTATGTCGAAAACGGAATTGATCCAAGAATCAAAATATATTTTCGTCGGTAAAGTAATTGACCTCAATGCTCGATGGAATAAAAAACAGACTTTGATCGTAACGGATGTTACTTTTGGCATCAGCGAATACCTTTATGGAACTGCTGAAAACACCATGACTCTCACTTTTGGAGGAGGTACACTTGATGGTGAAAGCCATATTTTAAGTCATGTTCCCCAATTTGAACTAGGAGACGTAATGTTGCTTATGGTAAAAGACGATAAAAATCCCATGATTAGTCCTGTCGTAGGGACACATTTAGGGAAATTCGACATGCTTGAAACCGAAAATCGACAATTTATTGTACAACAAGATCAAGGTTGTTTACACACTGACCCACATCATGACCACTCAAACTGTACACATCACAAGCACGCACAAAAAAATCAATCGTTTGAGGATTTTGTAAAAGAAATAAAAAAAGAAATTCCACTTGCAAAAAGTCAAATATCAATAAAAGCAACAAGCCCAAGAAAGGCAAATGGATCACTACCATCTTTAAATTATAATCCCAACGCACCCCAAAATTCAAACACACAATATCAATTACCTCAAGCTAAACCTGATACCCCCAAAAGCCAACCCAATATTGAAAATGAAGTGATTGAAAACGAATTATCTACCCCCATTTTAGATGAAAACAAATGTGAAGAAGAAACTGCTTCTTCTCGCTGGGATAGCAATGGGTTCTTTTATCAAGATTATATCATAATGGAACCCATGCCTTCTGGCTCAGATTTTAGTTTTAGAGATCAACTTCAAATGATTAAATGGAATGAATATGCTAGTATTTTTTACACACCTTTTTCACCAGACGGAGAATGGGCTTACCGAAATGGCGAATCTGAAATAGTCGGTTTTTTAACAGATGAAGATTTTGAAGAAGCATTTGATTACAATTGGGATAGCAATGCTTTAGCCTATTGTTTTCAACGTAGAAATACCGCTGGACAAATCATCGAAGCCGATATTATCATCAACCCTTCTTACAATTGGACATTTGACTTTGAAACTGCCTATAACAACAATGATATTTTTAATATTGATCGCACCTTATTACATGAGTTAGGTCATGCTTGGGGATTAGAACACAATTTCTTTGCAGAAGCTATTATGAATGCACCACAAGCGAAATACCGCGCCTTTGCAGAAGTACATGCAGATGATGCCAATGGAATCCGAGCCGCTTATCCAAGTCGTGTTGATTTTCATACCGATGCAAGTGTGATGCTTTATTATGCAGATGGTAGCCGTGTTTATAAAGACAGTGAATTGGATCGTACTACGGTAAATGTAGGAGAAACGTTCTCTGTAAGTAATGCCCAATTTGAAAACGTAGGACGCAATGGTATTTTTGATCCGACAGTACACTGGTACTTAGTGCCTACTATGCATTCTTGGTCTACGTATCACTACCTCAAGTCAACAACCTATGATTTCTTATTATTAGGTGGTGGCACTTTTTCTATGGATGAAGTTTTTACCGTACCTGATTATCTTCCCGCAGGAGAATATTATTTAGCCGCTTGGTTTTCACATGTAGATGATGAAGTTTATGATAATAATAGTGCTTGGTTAGATCGACCTATTTCTATTATTCGGCCATATTGTGAAAGCGATGGAAATGCGGGTGAAGAATGGATTGAGAATGTAACTTTATTAGAAAATGATATCCCCGTAAAAACAATCTTGAGTGAAAATGAAGGTTATGCAGATTTTACTTTTGAAACCTTTTATTTAAAAGCGAATAACACCAATGAAAGTCTTGGTTTAGGAGCTGGATATGCTTCTTATGTTTATCCTGAATATTGGGATGTGTATATTGATTTCAATCAAGATGGTGATTTCTTTGATGCAGGCGAACACATTTACAATAGTATAGATCCAACTTCGGATTATTTTACCTTTCCAATTGAAATTCCTGAAGATGTCAAACTTGGTGCAACTCGTATGCGCATACAGATGAGTTATTATGGAGAAAATTATCCATGTGCAGATATCGTCTTTGGTGAAACGGAAGATTACACCGTATTTTTCTACTACGAATGGCTCGATGGAGAAGAAGACGAGACTAGCTACCGTATAGAAAATCAAGAAAATTTAGTTGATCTCAGAACTGTACGAAGTAAAACAAAATCATTGAATACCGATCAAACGAAGAGCTTTAGTACACGATTACCCAATACACCAGTATCGACGACTATTAACAAATTTAGTGTATATCCAAATCCAAGTACTGGCAGCTCTACGGTAAATGCTTCCTTAGAAAGTACACAAGATGCAAGTATTCAAATTTATAACAGTGCAGGGCAATTGATTCAAAAAATTGATTTAGGCAAGCAACAATTAATTCAAGAACAAATTAATCTCCATGAACATCCCAAAGGCATGTATTTCATTCAGCTTCAAACAGCGCAAGAACAACAAACCACTAGTTTAATATTAGTAGAAGAATAGGCGTAAGTGCCAAACTAAAATTGCTTGTATACGAACTTCATCCCGAAGGAATCTTATAAGTAAATGACTGCCTGTTCCGCCAATGTAGAACAACTAGGTCGGAAAAAGGAATTTACGATAAGATTATAAGGGATTTGAGTTAGAAGTTAGTATACCAATTTTTTTGGCTAATTACTTATACCGTTTTTTTGTAAAACACTTAATATGTAATAGCCAGTATGGACGAAGAAGTCTATGCTGGCTTTTTTTCTTTTCTATATTTCTGTAATTTTGTAATATGCAAGAATCAAAAAAACATACCAAACATACCGCCCTCATTAAACCCATTGGAGGAGAATATCATCGAAATGAATGGGCATTGATTGGTGCGCCCTGTGGAATGATTCAAAAAGTTGCTCAACAGATTGACGAAAATTTAAGACAAGATTTAAAAATTGGTTATCTGGATGCTGCACATCAAGCTCCTGAGCGATTAACGACTTATCATAGCCTTTTTACGGATAAAATTACGCATCAATCCTTTTCAACCCTTACCCAACCAGAGCAAAAACAATCGCGTAAGTTTTTTAATGAATTAGATGTACTTTTAGTCAATGGTAATCATTTTAAAGGGGCTAAACAAATTGTCTTTATCACCGAAAAAAAGAAAGAATCACTCTCCCGAAAATTGGATCGTCTTACTGATATCCGATTAATTTTAGTAGAAGAAAAAGGCGTTGCTATTCACGATTATCTGAAGGATATTATTCCTCCCGACACGCCTATTTTAAGTATAGATGAACTAGAGAAAATCACACAACTCATTCGTCAAGATTTTGAAAATAATACACCTCCACTTTTTGGTTTAGTGCTGGCAGGTGGGAAAAGTCAGCGCATGGGAACGGATAAAGGTGCTTTAGATTATCATGGCAAAGCACATCGTGAATATTCTGCAGATTTATTAGCAAATCATTGTGAACAAGTGTATCTTTCATTTCGTGCTAAACAAGAAAGTATTGAAACGGAATATTCTAAGTTGTATGATACATTTACAGGATTAGGACCTTATGGGGCAATTCTTTCGGCATTTCGCGAGCAACCTAATCACGCTTGGCTTTCGGTGGCTTGTGATTTACCTTTTTTGACGGGTGAAAGTATCCAACAATTAGTACAAGAACGTGATCCTTCTAAATTGGCAACTTGTTTTCATAATCCAGACACTAAATTTCCAGAACCCTTAATTACTATTTGGGAACCAAGGGCTTATCCTGTACTACTAGAATTTTTAAGTCAAGGCTATTCTTGTCCTCGTAAAGTATTGATTAATACAGATGTCCACGAAATCAAACGAGTAGATGTTGAATTTATGACAAATGCGAATGATAAACTGGCGTATGAAGCAGCTAAGAAGAAAATAAATGAACTTAGGTAAAGAATGTTGCGAGTTAGGAAACTCGCTGGATATGTTTAGGCAAAGTTGAGAAACTTTGCCATCACTTTTTAATAGTTAAAACAACTACCGATACCCAAAAATAGGATAGACTTCCCCTTTGTAAAAATCATTTCGGTCGCTCGGCAATTGGATGAAAGCATCTGCTCGAACGAGATTAGCAAAATCTCCTGAACCATTTGATTTTTGAGGAGTGGCTAATAATTTCCCACTGGTATTCGATGCAACTTGCACTTGTAAGAAATAGGTCAATTCTGGTTTAAAATAGACATCTTCTGTCAATTCTGCGTATTTAAAAGAAGGAAAGGCTCCGTTTTGCGTATACGCCAACCAGGGAATAAAATAGCGATGCATACACAGAAAAGAAGAATTAGGATTGCCAGGTAAGGCGAAAATGGTACATTGATTTTTGTACTTTCCAAACCAAAAGGGTTTGCCAGGCCGTTGTTTTATCTTGTGAAATAACTTTTCTACCCCCAATTGTTCCATCACTTGAGGGATGTAATCAAATTTCCCTTTGGAGACACCTCCACTCAACATCAAAACATCATATTCTTGAAGGTATTGTTTAATTTTCACCTCGATCTCTTCTACATTATCATTAATATGATCGCTATCGGCTTGGATACCCATTTGTTTAAGGGTTGTTACTAAACGATACACATTCGAACGTCGAATTTGATGAGGCAATGGAGTTTCTGCTATTTTAACTAATTCATCTCCTGTAGAAATCACCATTACGCGAGGTAATTTAGCTACTTTAATCATCGCTTTTCCAATACTCGAGCCTACACCAATTTCTGCTGCTGAAATACGTGTATTTTTGGGTACAACGAGTTCTCCTTTTTGGCGATCTTCGCCTTTAAAATGCACATTTTGTTGATGATTGATCCCTTCTATTTCAATCCTTGCTATATCATTATGAACTGCAATATCCTCGTAGCGAATGACCGTATCGCAGCCTAAAGGAAGAATTGATCCTGTCATAACTTCCAAACAAGCAGTTGGATTTTTTAATTGTAATTGAGGCATTCCTGCGGCTGCAATTCCTTCTACTAGAAATTCACGTTGTCCTTTTTCAAAAGCCGTATAATTAATGGCAATACCATCCATTGTAACGCGATCATAAGGAGGGAGTGGTCGATCGGTGTACCAATCTTCTTGTAATACGCGATTCATTCCTTGGGTCAATGGAATTTCCTCTTCGCCAAAACTCATGGCTTGTGCTTGTATAATTTGCAGGGCTTCAGTTACACTTATCATATCTATTTATTTATAGAAATATCCTTCAATTTTCTTCAAAAAGATTCGATAAAATTACCCTATCTTTACTAGACCGCAAAATTCATTTTTTTATCCAATTCAAAACCGACTTAAACGATTGATTATGCGATCTCTTTTCAATTATTTTTTCCTTCTTCTTTGTTGTACTATTTTAATAACAGCTTGTGGTTCAGAGGCTGAGTCAACTTCTACGGAGGAGCCAGAAAGTGTCCCTGAAACGCCAGAAAAAAACTATAATTTAACGGCTAATAAAGTAAAAGATACCATTATTATTGATGGTTTGGCGAACGATATGACTTGGCAAATCGCAGAATGGCATCCCATTGATCAAATTTGGTTGGGCGATACACCAGAAGCAGGCGATTTTGAAGGGAGATTCAAATTAACTTGGTCAGATGATTTCCTCTATATTTTAGCGGAAATTAAAGATGACGTTTTTATGGATAAGTATGAAGGCTTAAATCGTTATTGGGATGACGATTGCTTGGAAATATTTATTGATGAAGATCGTTCTAAAGGTATACATCAATACAGTCATAATGCCTTTGCTTATCATATTGGAATGGATTATCAAGTAGCTGATCTAGGTACAGATAGTTTGCCTCATTATTATAATGAAAGTTGTATTATGAAACGTACCGAAGAAGTAGAAGGGACTTATATTTGGGAAGTTGCCATGCGGGTTTATTCAGATGAATTTGATGATGAAGCCGATTTCAATCCGCCTACTCGATTAACCGCCAACAAACGAATAGGCTTTATGGTGGCTTATTGTGATAATGATGCTTCAGAGGAACGAGAAAATTTCTTTGGTTCTATTCCAATTGAAGGGGAAGATAAAAATAGGGGGTGGATTGATGCAGGGGTATTTCACCAATTGGATTTATTGCCTTAGTAAGTGCTTAGGCAAAATTGAACTTGCACTTGAACTTTCAAACCAATGAACCTTATCAATCCGATAAAGCTTACTCTTTTTTGCTATGGATTAATGGTGTTCTCCATGATCTATTCCCCTTTTTTATTATCAGTGGGCATGATTGGCTTATTGGTTTTGGCGGTAGTTGCTCCAAATGAAAGTGGCAACTGGCAGTTGCGACGTGATATCATTGATAATTGGAGAACGGTTTTACATCATCCTGTTTATCGGTGCTTTTTAATTTTCTTTTTGATCGTTTTTATTGGTGGATTTTATTCAGAGAATATCAATTTTTGGATACGACGATTGCAATTGAAATTGCCCTTTTTATTATTACCTTTTGCGTTTGTAGCTGCGCCCAAATTAGAACGACAACAGTACTTAGGACTCTATTATTTTTTAGTGGCAATACTAACGCTTACTTGTATTGGAATAGGAATCAATTATGCCTTAAATTTTGAAGCAATTACAGATGCATTGGGTCGAGGAAGATCGATGCCGACTCCACGAAATCATATTCGATTTAGTTTGATGATGGCAATTGGTATTATTGCTGGCGCTTATTTGTTTTTGGAAAAATTCTATTTAAAACACCCTAAAGAACGTTGGTGGATTTTGGGAATGACGCTTTTTCTCTTTGGTTTTATTCATATTTTATCGGTGCGTTCTGGGGTTTTGGTACTGTATATTTCTATTTTTTTGCTTATTCTCTATGGGATTTTTCAATCTAAACGATATATTTTAGGTATAGGCATTTTAGTAGGATTAGCATTCCTACCTTTTTTAGCCTATCAACTACTACCTGGTTTTAAACAAAAGGTCGATTATACTCGATGGAATATTAAGATGTATCAAGAAGGTACGGGAGAAGATTATTCAGATGCAGAACGTCTAATCTCGTTAAAAGTGGGCTGGTCTATTTTTAAAAATCACCCTTGGCTAGGAGTTGGAACGGGCGATATTAAAGACGTGGTTAAAGATCAATATCAACAAAATTATCCAACTTATGAACATCCAAAAAATCCACACAATCAATTTTTATCTGTATTGGCAACACATGGGATAATTGGTTTAGGCTTTTTTTTATGGGCTTTTTTTTATCCTCTGTTTTATCAAAAAAATTATCGTCATCCACTTTTATTTGCCTTGTATATCATTATTTTCTTTTCCTTTATGATGGAAAACACCTTGGAAACCTCTATTGGATTAGCGATTTATTTATTTTTTGTATTGTTTGATTTAAAATTTATTGAAAACCTTAAAAATGTACATTCAAACACAACATAAAGGACAAAATTATCAGATTAATTTAGCATCTCCTATAGATATTTCATTGCCATTAAATGATGGTTTGGAGAATGTGAATTGCTTTTATGCGCCGCCTGTAGAATTCATTCCACTCATAGCAGGTGATTTTGTCGGGTCTACTGAAGCAGGAAGCCCTGTCAATTTTAAAAATGTACGTTTAAACCCACATGGCAATGGTACCCATACCGAATGTGTCGGTCACATTGCTAAAAAAAAATATACCATCCATAAAAGCTTGACAAGCTTTCATTTCTTTGCTAAATTGCTAAGTCTTTATCCAACAACGACTGATAACGGAGACCGAGTCTTATTACCCGCTCAAATCAAAGAAGTTTTTTCTAAAGAAGAAGCTCCCGCTATCATCATCCGAACGTTACCAAACGATCATTACAAACGAAGGACGAATTATTCAGGTGCGAATCCGCCCTATCTCCACCACGAAGCTGTAGAATATCTAGTGGAATGTGGAGTTCAGCATCTTTTAATTGATTTACCTTCTGTAGATCGAGAAGAAGATGGCGGAAAATTATTAGCGCATCGTGCCTTTTGGCAATACCCAACCGTCATAAGGGAAAACGCTACCATCACGGAATTGATTTATGTACCCAATGAAATTCGTGATGGGCTATATTTTTTAAACATTCAAATTGCCAGTTTTGAAATGGATGCAAGTCCTAGTAAACCAATTTTATATGAATTAAACACGATTTAAAATTATTCTGATGTCCCGAACTTCATCAACATATCAATCAAAATTGTATCAATCTTTTTTAGAAATTAGTGAAAAAGAACATCGTTCTATTATTCGCTTTTATGAAGATAAACAAGCGCCTATTCTACATCTTGAATTTAAAGAACGCTTTGATATTTTGATTGCTTATGTAAATGCTTTATTTGAACAAGGACAATATGAGAAATTACTTTCTACAGCAGACGAAGCCATTGAATTAACGATGCTTCAAAATATCAAAATTCATAAGGGATATAATATTTTTCAACGTTTACTCTTCCAAAAAGCACACGCTCATTTTCATTTGATGGAATATGCTCAATCGGAGCATATTTTACAAGAATTAATCAAAATTTGCCCAAGTGAAGATGATTATGCGAACGCCTATAAACGCGTTTTACTTCGACAAACGCCTAATTACATTCAATCTACTCGTGCAACAGGCATCTTCTTTTTTATTCTAACGGCAGCAATTGTTTTAGTAGAAATATTGATTGTTCGTCCACTATTTAAAGATTGGATACTTAGCATAGAACTTACACGTTGGGGGACATTCTTGATGGGATGGTTAGTACTCGCAATTGGTTTTGGTTATTTTTATTGGAGTGTTCACAAAAAAACGAATGTACTCATCAAAAAAGTAAAAGCTGATAAGCTTCGTCGCCAACGCCAACGCCACCAAAAACAGCAGATGGTGTTGTAAACACTATTTATTTCTCTTTCTTGTAATGCATAATTACTCTTCCGATACATCTGCTACGATTGCTTGACAAGCTCGAATTAAATCCTGCACGGCAATTTTCATTAAGATGCCTCGACTTCCAGCATTGACATAAACTTCTTGAAAGCCCCATACTTTTTCGTCTAAAATTACAGGGTAATGCTTCTTCATACCAATAGGCGAACAACCGCCTCGTACATAACCCGTAGTAGGAGTTAATTCTTTGAGTGGTAGCATTGCCATTTTTTTATTATCGCTGGCTTTGGCGAGGGCTTTTAGATTGAGTTGGCGATCTCCTGAAAGTACGGCGACGACCACGCCAGTTTTATCGCCTTTGGTGACGAGTGTTTTAAAAATTTGAGTAGCATTTAAGCCATTTTGTTCGGCAGTTTCGAGGGCACTTCCGTATTCCTCTGTTTTTTTGAGTTGGATGATTTCGTAAGAAATTTTTTGTTGATCCAATAAACGGAGGGCATTGGTTTTTTTAGTCTTTTTACTCATACGATCTTGACAATTTGCTCAGGACAATCATAGCTTTATCAGCGTCTTTTGTTGATACAAAAATATGGTCATGATAAAAAGCTGCAATGACATTACAGCTAATTTGGTGTTTGGTCAATTCAGTAGAAATAGCGGCGGTCAGACCCACAGCATCTAATGCAGAATGAATGGAAATGGTAATCCATTTGGCTATAAAATCATAGGACAAATTCAATTCATCTGCTTTTTCTCGTTTTAAAACTAATGTTAAACCTTCTTTTTCATTAAAAGATGCTAAAATTTCTTTTTGATTTATATTGAAATGTTCCACTACCGTCACAAAAACATATTCGCCTTCATTGAGAATAGGTTGTAAGCCTTTTAAAAGTAGCTGTAAATTTTGTTCTCCACTCATCTTATTTGTACAGTCATTTTTTCAGCAATTCTAAAATTGTTCTAAAAATTGAACATTCTGAATATTTTCACCAATTGTTTTTTCAAATAAGGTATACAATAAACCATCTTTCAAACCTACCCCCGGCACCATAATTTGGTCGGCACCTGCTAATTTCATCACTTCAATATAAATTTCAGAAGCAGGAATAATCACATCGGCACGATCAGGATTAAGTTTAAGGATATTAATGCGTTTTTGATAGTCAAATTCTTTAACATACATCCGTAACGCACTCAATTCTGTTAGGCTTACACTATTATTCCGTTGTTGTCGGGATAATTTATAGAGTTTATTGATATTTCCGCCCGTTCCGACAGCAATAATAGGCTTTTTGAGCTTATTTTCTTCTAATTTCATCCACTCGCCCATTTTTTTAAACTTATCCTTTCGATCACTAGCATTCAATTGACGAACAGATCCCACCTTAAAAGATTGACTATTGATTTTTTCTTTGCCTTTGTACAAATTCAATTCTGTACTACCACCTCCAACATCTATGTGGATATAATTTTTATCATCTAAATAAGGGACAATCGCTTTACTCAACATTTCTGCCTCCACTTTTCCTGCGATAATATCAATTTTCAAATTAAAATAGGTAGCAATTTGTTGTACGATACTTGTTCCATTTTCGGCTTCCCGCATGGCTGAAGTTGCCACTGCAATATAATCGTCTACCTCGTATAAATCCATGAGCAGTTTGAAAATACGCATCAGTTTTTCAAATTTCTGCTGTGTGGTAGCACCTATTTTCCCTTCTTTAAATACATCTTTTCCCAAACGCAGTGGAAAACGTAAATATTCCAATTTTTTAAAACTGACTAAATCATTTTCTTGAATGACTCGAATAATTTGAAGGCGGATGGCATTAGAACCTATATCAATCGCAGCTAATTTCATTTACAAGCATCTTTTAAGTGCAACAAATTCATCGTTTTGACGAATACATTTGTATGAAAAACGTATTAATCTTTCTTGGCATTTTGTGTTTATGTTGGGCATGTCAAACGTCTAGTTCAGAAAAGCAAACGTCCTCGACAACTGAAATGACTCGTCCTTCTACAGATCAGACCATCTTTGCCCAACATTTCAATTCTGATGAAATTAAGGCAATGTTGGCAATTAAAGAAACTTTTGAGGAAGGAATATGTAAAGGACGCGAAGCGAAGGACGTAAGTGCTTGTTATAGTTTCCATGCATGGATCGTACGTTCTGACTTTTTTCAGAAAAATCCATTGACTAAAAATTTTCCCTACAATGGCGAATTTCAATTGGATAAAGCTCACGCTAAAACCCTCAATGGCATTTGGACGGATAAATGTGGGTTTCAATCTGAAACAGAAACGATTAACTATTTCTGTGTAGATGCTAACGCTAAAGTCATGGATTATTTTGACGTTTTAGGAAAAAATGCTCCAACGATTCAACGCTATACCGATATTTATCGAGAGAAAAAAACGCATACACCTCAAGAATTAGAAAGTATGCTTATCAGTATGGTGGATGAATTTGATTATGCTAATTTCGATCATCAAGTCTTCCACCTCCTCTTTCATAGTAGCCTGAATGAAGAATTACGTGCAGCGAATCGTTTGCAAGCACAACGGTAAGTCACATAAGGCTTTCAAAGTTCGATCAACTCAGAAAGCCTTATGAATATTTTATTCAAAAATATACTGATTAATATCTTTTTCGAGCTGAAGGAGTTTTTCATACTCTTCTACACTCCCTGGTGAATAATTGAATAATCCTACAATTAAGACATCTTGCTCTGGATAGTAGTAAAGAATACTAGAAAAACCATCTACACTTCCTGTATGTCCAATCGCTACGCCATTTTCAAAATTAAAATATTCTAAGCCAAAGCCATTTTTAATGTGCCCTTCTCCTTCATCGAAATCAAACCACGCCTGCATTTGTTGTAAACTACTTTGACTAACCAATTGTCCATCCATCAAAGCATCCATAAACACACCCAAATCTTGTGCATTGATTGCAATTCCACCATCCCCAGTGCTGAGTTCGTCTTTGTATAATGCATCTGCTTCGGTATAGCCATTACCATAAAGTGAAATATAACCTTTGACCAAACCTTTTGGAGCACCATTTTCTTTGATATCGAAATAGGCGCTTTCTAAATTTAAAGGATCAAATATTTTTTGATGATAGACTTGTTTAAGGCTTAAATTAGATATGTTTTCTAGAATTATTCCTAATAAGACATAATTGGTATTCGAATAACCATAAGCTTCTCCTACTTCAAAAAAAGCAGATTTTCCATACACATATGACAAAATATCTTCCTGACTAAAATTGTTGAATTCTTCATTGTAACGAGCCATTTCTAAAGCAATCGTATACCAGTCTGCAATGCCAGAACGATGGGATAATAAATCACCAATAGTCGCTTGATCGGCATTGGCTACTTTATCAACTATTTCGGCAGATAGGTATTGGCTAATCTGATCATCTACACTTAGTTTTCCTTCGTCTATATAGCTAAAAATTGCAGTTGCAGTAAAAACTTTGGAAATACTAGCGATCAAAAATTGATGTCCCACTTCCATATCTACATCAGAAATAATATCTGCTTGACCCGTCGCACCGAGCCATGTACCGTGTGCGTCGCGTATCATGATACTTCCTCCCAAACCACCGCTGTTTTTAAAATCGTCTAATGCTTGTTGAAAATTTAGATGATTGGGATGCAACTGACTAGAGTCTGGAAAAGATAGATTTGTAAAATAAGTAGATGAAGGGATAATTTCGTCTTTGGTACAACTTGAAAAAATAAGCGTTGCAAAGACAATGATAAATAATATATATCGCATGATTGATTGGTTTAAAAAGGATAATTTAAAAAGTAAAAGTTGCTCCTAGCTTCAATTGAGCAATAAAAATAGAAGGGCTTCCCACCATATTCATTTCATAATGGAGGAAAGGTCGTACTCGTTCAGATTGGAGATAAGACAGTCCTATTCCCGCCCCAGCCGTAAAAAAAGCTTGATGTAATTGTGTAGGCTCAAATGCGCCACTGGTCTCACTAAATTGATAGCCATCTCCAGGATAAAAAGCATGTAAATAACCTAAGGAAACACTTCCATTTATCCCCAAAACGGATTTGATTTTTTGCTGATATTGGTATTCTGTTCTTAAATAAGGTCCCGTTATGAGCAAGTCGTGGTGAATGTAGCCTACTTTCAGTCCTATCGTTTGTTGATGATTGTTTTTTTCATTTTTTAGAAAAACTACACCTGCTTCTATCCCTGGATGAATGGGAAAAACTTGAATGAATGGCACACCAAATTTCATATCTTGTACCGCAATCGAAAAATCGGTAATTCCATATTTAAACTGTGCAATTACTTGTTGAGTGGAAGCACATAAAAAGAGCAATAAAACGACTATTTTAATCTTGTTTTGCATCTGTTGATTTTTAAAATTGATTGAAAAGGTAAATTTTGTGTGCACATCCAAAAGACGTTTAAAAAATATCATCCCCCCTATTTTGAAATAAATTTATCTGTAAATTTTTCATCTAAATTCTAATTCAAATCAAAAAATTGAATTTACATTTGACACTTGCGTTCGCACTTTTAATAATGTGAATAATCATCATCTAAATTGAAATTTGTACTTCTATAATCTTCCCGTTAAAAATGGATTTTGTACTTTTACTCCATGTCCAGACAGCAGTATAATGCTTCTTTCCTTCACACCTTAGAGCTACTCAATACTCAGCAGCGTAAAGCCGTCGAACAAATCGAAGGACCAGTACTCGTATTGGCTGGACCAGGTACTGGAAAAACGCACATTCTTTCTGCTCGAATTGGACGAATATTGCTAGAAACCGATGCCCAAGCCCACAATATTTTATGCCTGACCTTCACAGACGCAGGTGTTCATGCCATGCGAAATCGCTTAATTGAGTTTATTGGCCCAGAGGCGCATCGGGTTCATATTTACACCTTTCATTCTTTTTGTAATACGATAATTCAGGATAATCTAGAGCGTTTTGGACGGCATGATTTGGAGCCTTTGAGTGATTTAGAACGCGTGGAATTAACAAGACGCATTATTGATGAATTAGCATTCGACCATCCACTAAAGAAAGGACGAAATGATGTCTATTTTTTCGAACGACATTTGCAAGATTTATTTCAGCGAATGAAGTCAGAAGTGTGGACAGTAGCTAATATTCAGCAAAAGATTGATGCCTATTTAAATGATCTACCGCTTCGAGATGAATACATCTATCAACGAAATTCTGGAGAAAATAAAAAAGGCGATCTTAAAACAGCAAAACTCGCAGACATCACCGATAAAATGAAACGATTGTCTGCCGCAGTTGCCCTCTTTCCAAAGTATGAACATGCACTGCGTGAGTTGCATCGCTACGATTATGAGGACATGATTTTGTGGGTATTAAAAGCTTTTGAAGAACATCCTTATCTATTGCGTACCTATCAAGAACAATATCTTTATTTTTTGGTCGATGAATACCAAGACACGAATGGCGCACAAAATAAAATCTTACAAGCACTCATCAAATATTGGGAAAATCCAAATGTCTTTATTGTAGGCGATGACGATCAATCGATCTATGAATTTCAAGGGGCGCGTTTAAAAAATTTGACTGATTTTTATGGGGATTATGAAGAGCATTTAAAACTAGTTTTATTAGAAGACAATTATCGTTCTTCACAGCAAATTTTAGATAGTTCCAAAACACTCATTCTTCAAAATCAAAAGCGATTGCTCAATTCATTGGCGCATTTGGGCTTGAGTAAAAATTTAAAAGCACGCCATCCAGAATTTAGCCTATCGAAAGTATTGCCTAAAATCATTGCATATAAAAATAAAATTCAAGAAGATACCGATATTGTCACTCAAATTGCAGCTTTACAGGCAGAAGGATTTCCCTTAAATGAAGTAGCGATTATTTACGCTAAACACAAACAAGCGGAAAATATCATCCGTTTAATGGAACGAAAAAGCATTCCCTACAATACTAAGAGACGGGTAAACATCTTGAATGAACCCCTCATTCAAAATTTGCGAACCCTATTAGAATATATTGATCTAGAACATCATCATCCTTACAGTGGCGAGCATCTGATTTTCCAGATTTTACACTTTGATTTTTGGCAAATTGAACAACAAGATATTGTACAACTCAGTTTATTTTTAAACAAAAAACCTTGGCTCGATCGCCCTGCTTGGCGCGCTTTAATTGGTAATAAAAAACAGCTTCAACAATTCAATCTAAAATATCCAGATCGCATTTTAAAAGTAAGCGAACTAATAGATTTGCTGACGAAAGATTATGTCAATTTTTCTTTACCTCGATTGTTAGAAATACTCATCAATCAATCAGGTTTGATGGCATTTACGATTCAGCACGAACAGAAAATTTGGCGAACCCAACTACTGAAAACTTTTTTTGATTTTGTCAAATTAGAAACTGACAGACGACCCCGTTTAAATATTCAGAAGTTTTTGGAGATGCTCCAAAATATGGAAGCCAATAATCTACGGATAGAATTGAATCGTACGGTGTATAATGAAAAAGGGGTCAATCTGATCACGGCGCATAGTTCGAAGGGCTTAGAATTTCATACAGTATTTATTATAGATACACTCAAAGACCAGTGGGAACCTCGCCGCACTAGTCGTAATCGTTTTGTTTATCCTGATACGCTTACTTTGTCGGGAGAAGAGGATGCACTAGAAGCGCGAAGACGATTATTTTATGTAGCGATGACGCGCGCGAAGGAGCGATTGCAAATTTCTTTTAGTCAATTTACAACGGCTGAAAAGCCACAACAATCTACTCAATTTATTGATGAATTATTAGCACATCCGAGTTTGCAAATTGAAGAACGAACTTTATCAAGTGAAGCGCTTTTAGAATCAGAATTATTACTACTTTTAGAAACACAAAAACCCAATATAAACCTTCCAGATACCGATACTATTAATGCAATGTTAGAAGGATTCTCAATGAGTGTTTCGGCATTAAATCGTTATTTAAAGTGTCCGTTGAGTTTCTATTACGAATACATTTTACGGGTACCGAGTTTGATGAGTCCTGCGGCGGCTTATGGTACAGCGATGCATTATGCTTTGATGAAGTTGTTTGAAAAAATGCAGCAAATCAAAGAAAAAGTATTTCCCAATAGTGCGCAATTTATCAGCTTTTTCGAAAAAGAAATGGAGCGACAGCGCGTTTATTTCACCCCAAAAGAGTACAGCTATCGTTTAGAACGTGGGAAACAAACCTTAGCCCAATACTATAGTCAATATATCTCTTCTTGGCCTAAAAATGTAAAGGTAGAATACGAAATTCGACAAGTGGAAGTAGATGGTGTCCCTATAAAAGGAGTCATTGATCGAGTGGATATATTAAATGACTTTGCTGCACATATTGAAGATTATAAAACGGGAAATATGACGGCAGCCAAAACGCGTAAACCGACGGAGAAAAATCCACTCGGTGGCAATTATTATCGACAATTGGTTTTCTACAAAATCCTTTTTGAACATGCCCTCCCGCACAAACAACGTATCAAAACTGGCGCAATCGCTTATCTCGAAACCGATAAAACGGGACAATTTCCCACTAAATCTATTCGCTTAACGGAAGATGACACCCAATTTGTTCGTGGCCTCATTCGTGATACGTGGAATAATATTCAAGCGCACCAATTTTCGGAAGGTTGTGGCGAACGGAATTGTGTCTGGTGTGATTTTATCAAAAATAATCAAACACCTGCTTCTTTTGTAGAGACTGAAATTGAGGAATTGGATGATTAATTTTAAGAATCCGTACCCAATAGCACAACTCATTCGTCAAAAGATCGTATATCTAAATAGTTTATATTGTTCAATAAATTATAATTCCCCATGTGGACTTTCTCGATTGTTACGGCTGTTTTTATTTTTCTAGGTTTTCTATTACTAGGGATGTTAGCGCAATACTTATTGCAGCGACGAAATGGTGAAAGCCTTTTACAGACACAAGCTGATTTGGAAAAAGCAGAAGCAGCAACTACTAATGCCAATAAAAAGGTAAAAAAAGAACAAAAGCAATTGCATCAAGTTCGTCAAGCACGTGATGAATTCCAAACACAATTAGAAGCCACGCAAAAACAATTAGTCGATACACGTTTACAACATAAAGAAGCACTTGCTCAGTTAGAAAATAAAATTGCTGATCTCAACCAACAACTCAAAGATCAACGTATCGCTAAATCTCATGTGGATAACGATCTTTCAAATAAAACCAAAAATCTAGAAAAGCTTAAAGAAAAATATACCAATGATGTAGGTGACATCAAGGCCTTCCGTAAAGAAAAATCAAGTTTAAAAGAAGAGCTACAAAAATATAAAGCCGCCTATTCAAAGTACTACAAAGAAGCGGAAGAATCTAAAGCTACCCTTGCTAAACATGCCGAAAATATGGAAAGCTTTCGCTCTATGAAACGCGAACTCCGCCGTACCAAAGCGATGCTTAGTAAAACCGAAAAAGACCTCGCTTATTGGGAGCAAAAGCATTACGATACACACCACTCCCTCGCCGCTAAACTCGAAGAAATCACGCAACTTCAAGCTCAAGTTGAAGAAACCATTCAATTACGCAATGGCGATCAAATTATCATTGGCAATATGAAAAAACAAATTGAGCTCTTCAAATCGCGCTATTTAGAATTATTAGAGAAGAATAAAGCAGCGAATGCATAGAAAATATAATTTCCATTTCATCAAATAGAATGTAATAAAGAGATGCCTATAAATGAATGATTCATTTATAGGCATCGTTCTATTTTAATCAATAGATAATAGAAAAAAACTATTGGAAAATCCCTTCCTTTTCTTTAATTTCACAGCTGTACAAAGTTCTTGAGCACCCTTCAAATCTACTACTAAACCTACCGATTACGATCATCATAGGGTCATTTTGAATCTTCTCTTTTAAGAAGAGAATTAAACAATTTTATTAACCTCAACTTTATTACTATGAGAAAAGTACTCTTTATTGCATTGGCAATATGTTTTTACCATTTGAATACCAATCTATTTGCCCATTCACTTATCCAAAATGATATAGATTTATCCCTTTATTTATCTTCTGATGATCCGACCCCTTCTCAATGGTCCACTTATTCTTTACAACTAACGCTAAGAAATGATGGACCACAAACTGCAACAGATATTGTCGTACAATTTTCTAGTCCAGATGGTGTAAAATATGTGGGTGGAAATGAATTTCAAACCTCCGCAGGAAGTTTTTATCCCTATGGAAGCGAAACTTGGGAACTTGCGAGTCTTCCTCCTGGTGGAGAAGTGCAATTAAGGGTTAATTATTTTTTATCTGTGGCGGATGCACCGACAGCCTATGCCCAAATTGTCGCTGCCAATGAAACGGATATAGATAGTACCCCAAATAACGGTACTCCTCCCTCGGTCAATGAAGATGATGAAGCAAGTACAGACGATAGTCCTCCTCCTCCGACTAGTGATGAAGGATGTGGCTTTTTAAAAGAGGCAGGTTTTTATGCAGATATAAATTTTGATGCGTATAATTTTGTTTTTGGTAGTGAATCTTCTGATGCTTATACAATTCTTGGAGAAAATGTAGATGATACTGAAACAGAAATTCTTGATCTTGAGATTGATAAAAATGGTGAATTTGTAGGAGTTTCTTCTGCTTTGATTTCAGTTGATCCTGCACCTGAACAAGTCTTCATTACAAAATTTCTTCCTGATTTAATTATTCAATATCAAGATATAAATGGTACTTTCTCATGGGCAACTGTACTTTCTTTTGACGATTATGATATTGCCGATTATCTTTTTACAAAAGCCTTTTTAACAGAAGATGGCATCTTTGTTTTAGGTTCTTTTGTAACACCTAGTGGCGATAACTTATTTAATGGTTTTGTTGCAAAATTATCTTTAGATGGAGCAATCGAATCTGTAGTCGTCAATGATCCACTTCCAGATGAATTGTATATCTTATCTGCTGAAATTCATAAAGTAACAGGAGGATATGTTTTTGATGTTTTACAACAAGTCACCCAAAATGAATTGGCATTTACTGGTGTTTCCGCCGATGGCACCAATGTGTGGAATCATGTGTACGCTTCCGATTTACCGTCTAATACACATATTCATACCGAAGTGAGTCCTGATCGAAATTATATCTATGCAGCTGATGTGAATAATAGTTTCGCCTATTTAGAAAAGGTCGATGCGCAAACTGGAGCTGTGGTCTATGATAAAAATCTGGATATTGATCTCGCAGGCTATCTGGATGTATTACAGTTTAGAAGCTCCTTTAATTGGGATGATTTTCTGCTTTTAGATAATGGCGGTGTTGTTTTAGGCTATGATTATTTAAATATTAGTTCTACTTCTATTGACGGCTATGTCTTTACAGAATTAGATGCCGATGGCAATATTGTTTGGGCAAATCATTTAGATGGGGAACGTACCCTTCAGCCATTAATAAAAACCGAAGATGGCGGCTATTTATTTGCTTCTAGAAATGCTGATGCAAATGCACTTTCTATCATGAAAATTACTGAAGATGGATCATTAACGCCAACTTGTGGAGATGATGATCCGCCAAGTGGAGGAGATATTGATTTACCTTGTGATTTATCCTACACTTTAACGAATGATAATTTGACCATTTCAGGATCAGGTTTGGATGCAGGAAATGTCATTATCAAGCTTTTTGATCCAAATTGGAATACCTATTTCACTTGTAATGGGGATTGTGGAAATAGTATATCCATAGATGGCGTAAATATGAATGGCATTTATCGTCTAGAAATCAGAACATTTGATACCAATTGGAATCCACTTTGTGAAGGTTTGGTAGAAATTGCTATCAATAATACAATGGGCAGAGCAGTTAATGAAGTGATAGATGAACATGATATTCAAATTCAAAAAGAAGCACTTTTCAGTCCTCAACTTTCATTCTATCCTAATCCTGCCACAAATGAAGTGACGATAGAATTGGAAAGAATTACCGAGGTCTCTACTAGTATTTATCTAAGCAATACTTTAGGTAGCATTATAGACATCATCCCCTTAGAACTTAATCAAGTTCAGGCTCGAATTGATCTATCATCTTATCAGAATGGACTTTATCTTTTACAGATTGTATCTACAAATGGAAAATCGTCCAAACCTCAAAAATTAATGATTGTAAAATAAACTACTGTTAATCAGCTATTAACATATCCTTTCTGTTATTTTTGTATAGCAGGAA
>JAHDES010000073.1 GCA_020628645.1 Saprospiraceae bacterium | reverse complement strand
AACTAACTTATACTCATACAAATCTACTTATTTGTCAACTTTTAAAGTGGATAAATCAATATCTTCTATTGGACTTTGCACATTTTTAATTGTTCGATTGCTGACATGGGTATAGATTAAAGTAGTTTTGATATCGCTATGCCCCAAAAGTTCTTGTATGATACGAATATCTGTACCTTTTTCCAACAAATGAGTGGCAAAACTATGTCGCAAACTATGTAAACTTAAATGTTTAGGGAGCTTGGCTGCTTGTCTAGCACGACGAAATAATACACTCAAACTGCTAGGAGAGTAAGGCATGCCCTTTTCCAATCCTTCAAATAACCAATATTGGGGTTGGTATTTTACAATGTACTTTTTTAATACTATCGCTAAGGAAGGACTAAGCATAATCGCTCGATCCTTTTTTCCTTTCCCTTTTCGTACCCATAACTGTTGCCGATCAAATTGCACGTCATGATGCCTCAAATGAATGATTTCTCCTGCACGTAATCCTGCTCCATATGCTAAATATAACATACATTGATGTTTCATATTTTGAACTTGTTGAAACAGCATTTTCACCTGCCCTTGACTCAATACTTTAGGTAAAGATTTTTCTTTTCTTGCTCTATTTAATCCTTCTAAATGAAAACGACCGCGCCGCTCTACTTTTTCATACCAAAATTGTACACCACTATAAAATTTGTTTAAAGTGGAATAGCTAATATCTTTCATCGCTATGCCATTCAAATAAATTTCTATATCTTCAAAACGAATCGCATCAAAGCTAATTTGTTTGTCATGACAATAATTTAAGAAATGGGCAAATCCATTGGTGTAGGATTTTATAGTTTGTTTACTGTATCGTTCTAAAATAAGTTTATCTGTATATTTTTTAAGATGGGGTTGCAATAATAAAGTGTATTTTGCCAATAAATGATTTTGAAAACTTTTCCAGTTCCCCTTCTTTGCAAATCGATCGTAACTTAATTCTTTCGGACTTAAGTCAATAAATCGAATATCTTCTTCTTGGCATTTTACTTGTAACCGTGCTAAAATAGAAGAATGTAAAGGAATTAACCATCGCTTCTTCGATGAATCATAAGTACGATCTGGGACAGTTTTTATCCAATTTACCAAAGAAGAGGAATGCCAAATCTGTATCGCAAGATATTCTTCTCTTGCTTTCGTAACACGTACACATGCTTGCTTTTTTGATGTACCTATTTTGATTAAGGAAAGAATTTCATCAAATGCCGATTTTGTCCAAATCTGAAAATGATGCTGTAATTGTTCTGCATTGTGAAGTGTTGCTCTACAAATCCATCGCTTGCTTTTTTTGTTCCAATAACTGCTTTTTAAACTTTTAAGCTTTTCAATAATAGCCTTTTGATACGGACATTGAATATGTAAATGTTGCCCTTGTAATACGACTTCAATCGGATATTCACGCTTGTGAATTATGGTAGCTGGAGGCTTTTCACTAGTTATCGCCTGTACTACTGGGGGCGTAGATGATTCTACTATGGGCGGTTTATCGAACGATTTTGCTGTGTGTTCGGTTCGCCTTTTTGAAGGTGTATTGATTTGAATATCAAAGGGTAGTCCTAGTTTTTTAAAATTACTAAAACTTTCTGATGAATAGGGAATATACCAACATTGCTTTGATTTACTAAATCTTCGATGTGGCAATTGTTTGATCTTTTCTATAACATTTAAATCAAATTTAAAGAAAAGCCCAATCCTATTTTCTCCACGATGCTCTATTTTTTGTAATCGAATCATAACTATATTTGGACCTAATCAAATTGTCAATAATCAAATCCAAATATAGCAAAAAAAGTTTCATTATGCGAGAGATGTAGCAAATAATATTACTAATTTATTTCCTCTCCAAAATGAAAAAACATAAAACTCAATAAATCAGCGGCTTCTTCGATTTTTTTAGTCGTCGATTTCCCAGCGCCATGCCCTGCACTAGTTTCTATACGAATTAAAATTGGTGCTTCACCTGTGTGTTTATCTTGTAATTCAGCGGCAAATTTAAACGAATGCGCAGGAACAACTCGATCATCATGATCGGCCGTCGTCACCATAGTAGCGGGATAAGCCGTTTTCTTCACATTGTGTAAGGGTGAATATGCGGATAAATAATCAAAGCCTTCTTCCGATTCACTCAGGCCATAATCACTCGCCCAAGCTCGTCCAATCGTGAAATTTTGATACCGTAACATATCTAATACCCCCACCGCTGGTAAAGCCACCTTGTATAAATCAGGGCGTTGGGTCATACAAGCACCCACTAATAAACCGCCATTGGAACGACCATAAATAGCCAATTTTTCAGAGGAAGTATAATTTTCAGTCGTTAAATATTCAGCAGCCGCAATAAAATCATCAAATACATTTTGCTTTTGCTCTTTTGTACCTGCTTTGTGCCACTCCGAACCAAATTCACCTCCTCCTCTGATATTTGCAACCGCAAAAATTCCATCATTTTCCATCATAATAGGTGCCATTGCCAAACGAGTAGTCGTAAAGCGAGGCAAAATAGAAATATCAAATCCTCCATAACCATACAAAAGGGTAGGGCGTTTGCCATCTAAATTTAAACCTTTTTTATGGCTAATAAACATAGGCACTTTAGTACCATCTTTTGAGGTGTACCACACTTGTTTTGTCTCATATTTGTCTGAATCAAAATCAATTGTTGGAGCTTGATAGACTTCAGATTCCAAGGTCTCCATATCCAAACGATAAACCGTTTCTGGACGAGTAAAAGAAGCAAACGTATAAAATGCTTGTTGCTCATCTCGACTTCCACTAAAGCCTAATACTGTACCAATTTCAGGTAATTCTACCTGTCCAATTTCTTCTCCTTTAAAATTAAATACTTTTACCAAACTAGATGCATTATGAATATAAGTAGCGACAATTTTACCGCCCAAAATATTGACACTTTGTAAAACATCATCACTTTCTGGAATCAAACTGTACCAATCTTTTTGCTCAGGACGATCTGCATCAATAATCAACAATCGTTTATTGGGCGCTTCAAAATTGGTTAAAATCAAAAGATCGTCATCATTGCTATCCACAAAATTGAAATCATAGCCAAATTCATCAAAAATAGGGGTAAAATTTGATCGTGAAGAAGTTAAATCTCTATAATAAAATTGATTGCCACTCGTTGATTCCCAAATGCTTACCGTTAAAAAACGTTCATCATGGCTCGTATTTGCAAAAAAGCCATAATTAGGATTATTTCTGTCTGCAAAAATGAGTTCGTCATCTTTTTGAGCAGTACCTATTTTATGATAAAAAACCTGATGAAATTCATTTCTACCTGATAATTTAGCATCTGAACTGGGTTCTGGATAACGACTGTAAAAAAAGCCATCTCCCGACCAAGATATACCCGAAAATTTGATCCACTCAATTTTATCATCTAGTACTTCTCCTGTCTCCATATCCTTGATATAAGCCGTATGCCAATCCGAACCACCTTCCGAAACTTGGTACGCCATGTATTTTCCATCATTGCTAAAACTGGTACCTGCCAGCGCACTTGTCCCATCATCTGAAAATTTATTTGGATCTAATGCTACCGTTTCATTTTCTGCATCTATGCCTGATTTGGTATATAAAATACTTTGATTTTGTAGACCATCATTTTTAAAATAATAGTAGGCATCTCCTTCTTTAAATGGAGCGGTGACGCGCTCATAATTCCATAATTTTGCTAAACGATTTTCAATGGTTGAACGAAATGGAATTTCATCTAAATAACTATACGTTGCCTCATTTTGTTGGCGAACCCATTCTACCGTTTCGGGCGCATTATCATCTTCTAACCATCGAAAAGGATCAGCGATTTTTTTTCCATGATAATCATCTACCACACTACTATCTTTTGTAGTTTTGGGATAATTGATAGTCAGTGCAGTTGGATTTGCTTTGGAGTTGACTACTTTTGTAGAAGGATCAACACCAGCATTACAAGAAAGTAAAAAGACAAAAAGGAGAAGAGCTAGAATTCGCATAGTAATAAAAGGGTTAAGTGTGTAGTTCGTTTTACAATGATATTTCGTAATTTTACGAAGATATAAATTTTAAGTAAAATAACTATATTAAGTAGTTTGAAGACATACTTTTATTGGTAATTAGACGGTTTAATAAGGAATTCGATACATACTTTTTAGTATAATATGAGCTGACACATTTATGAAAATTTATCAACAAATACTACTCCTTCTTCTTTTCTTGGGTTTTAATATGTCTTTATTAAATGCCCAAAAAATTGCGAAAAATAATCGTGGTGAAACCATCGTTCAATTTGAAGATGGGTCTTGGCGATATTTTGATGAAGATGACCCTGAAGATCAAGTACTCATGGAAGCCTATCTTTTGGAACAACAAAAAGATGCTTCTGCTTCACTTAATCCTATGGTAGATGCTAAGATAGATGAAGAAAAAGCTAAAATTGAACGAGAAGAAAAGGCGCGTCAAGAAGCGATTCGCCGTGCTGATGCTGCCCTTGCGGAAGAAGAACAAGCTTACCAAAAACTCAATGAAATCATTATCCAACGAGAAAAATTAGAAAATCGACTAAAAAAACTGCGAAAGAAAAAAGCTTCTACCGATGTCATCGCTCAACTCAATGAGGAAATGCTCTATCTTTCTAAAAAAGAACTAAAAGCTAGTGAACAAATGGATGCAGCTGCAGCCAAAGCTCGCTTGTATGAGAAAATGATTTATATGAGCAAGAAAAAAAGAGATCGCTTATTGGCTAAATTAGAAGAAGAACAAACAAATGAAACGCCCAATACTACCGCTGATGTCACTTCTGCCATTAAACAACAAGCCAAAGCACCAACTCCTGTTCAAGTCAACACTTCCTCTAAAAAAAGAACTGATTTTATTCAATTAAAAGCTGAAGATAATATGATGCTCAATCCTCCTTTACCTGATTGTGAAATTGTCTTTGATGGGGTAGATGAATTTTCGGGCAAAAATCGACGCGATACCGCAACGAAATATTTCTTTGAGCATACAGACGAACGATTACGTCCTGTTTTTGGAGATCAATCTTTTATAGAATGTCATGGACATATGACAGCCGTTTCTGGTGGATTTAAATTTTTATCTATTGAAGTAGTCATCAATGATATCAATGCGCAACGTACTTATGGCTTCATTGAAAAAGGAAGTATGCTCAGTCTTAAATTGGTAGATGGTACAAATGTGCAACTCATCAACAATAATACCGATCGAGGAAGCCTCGATCAATTGAATGAACGTGTCATCTATAAAGCACAATACATGATTGGGCCTGATCTAGAAAAAGAATTGCTGAAAATGGAAATTGATCGCGTTCGTCTTGTTTGGAGTACAGGTTATGAAGATTATGAAATCTTTGAAACCGATTTTATGATGCACCAATTGAGTTGTTTGAATGATAGATAAACTGTAATTGGTTTAAAACGCTGTCAAAATAATTTTGAATAGGAAATAATTTAAATATGGAAATCAATAATGATCTCGCTACCGTTCAAATGTTAGGTTTAAAATTACCAACAGATCCTCGTTGGGTCAATCTTGCGGAAATGGATTTAGTCGATATTTTAACCGATCATGCGTATTGCGAACAAAAAGCCGCCACTTCTTGTATCTCTTTGATTCAATCCTATCCAGAAAAAATTGAAATGGTCAAAGCACTCGCTCCCATCGTAACGGAAGAATGGGGTCATTTTCGCTTGGTGTTAGCCGAATTAGAGAAACGAAACCTCCCCCTCGGTCGCCAACGCAAAGATGAATACGTCAATGCCCTTCTAGGTTTTCAAAAGAAAGGAGGCTCTCGCGAAGATCGCTTGGTAGAACGCTTACTAATTTGCGCCTTGATCGAAGCCCGTTCTTGCGAACGCTTTCGCTTACTTTCTTTGTATATTAATGACGATCATCTCAAAGAATTTTACCACAAATTTATGGTGGCAGAAGCAGGACATTATGTACTTTTTATTGAATTGGCTAAGAAATACGGCGAGGAAGATCAAGTAAAAGCGCGTTGGAAAGAATACCTCGCTTTTGAAGCAGATCTGATGAAAGATTTAGAACTGCGTGGCGATCGAATGCATTAATATAGATGTTACTCCATTGCCTTTAAAAAAAAGTGCTCTCCTTGATTGATAGTAGATGAATTACATAATTCGTTTATAATGAAACGCTTAGTTTATTAATTTGCACCTAATATTATGACGGAATATTTTTAAGTATGATAAATTTGTTTTTTCTACTTGATAACTAAAAAAAACTTATCTATCTTTGTGAAATATAATCCTCCTGCATTAATTATACCTTTCAATTTGTATCCTAGCGATACGTCTTTTTAATTCTAGCAAAATACAGTATAACAGTACAATTATTTAACCCAAGTTGTGTATCGTGAGAGAAAAGAAGGAGAATTTCACAAAAATCTATGATTTTTGTGAAATATGACGCTTTTTCTCTCCTTGAAACGATAAACCGCAACTTGAACCATTTATTAACTCGTAGTGCTATTGCTACAGGGAATGTTGTTACATTCGTCTTGAATGCAGGATAGCCATAAACAGGTTATAATCTATGAACAAGCCACGTTTACTGACGAAGCTTTGCTTGCTAGTTGTCTTTCTATGGAGTCTATTTACCTATGTACCTTCACATGGTCAAGACTTGCATTTATCTCAATTTTATCATAGCCCTCAAAATATCAATCCAGCATTGACGGGTATTTTTGCAGGCGATCAACGCTTTATTGCGAATTATCGTAATCAGTGGTCGAATGTCCCTGTCGGATATATGACTTTTTCTGGGGCTTATGATCGAAAATTCTTCTCCAATCAATTACCCAATAGTGTTTTTGGAGGAGGAGTTATTTTTAATTATGATCAAGCTGGCGATACCCGTTTAAATTTGACACAATTGGGAATAAGTGGGTCGTATACCCATCGCTTAGGACGACAACACTTCCTTTCTTTGGGGGTTTTGGCTTCTTTTGCGCAACGCTCTTTTGAGTTTGATAATATTACCACCAATTCACAATTTAATTCTGATCAATTTGTAGCCACTTTACCTACTGGTGAGGAAGATGTCTTTTTTAATGAAGCGGTCTTTTATGCAGATTTTACAGTAGGATTAAATTATCATTTTCAATTACCAAAAAAACGGACCAAATTTGATGTAGGCGCGGCTTTATTTCACGTAAATGAACCTCTAGTTAACTTTTTTGGCAATGAAGAAGTCGCACTTTCTAAAGTACTCAATCTCTTTGCAGATGCTACAATAAAAGTAGCCGATCGAGTAGATGTTTTGGGTCGAATTGCAGGTCAAATCAAACCAAGTACCACCGAAAAAGAGTTTATCGCTGGTATCGCTGGACGTTTACACCTTGAAAAAGATCGCAATTACAATGATGTCGCTCTTCAATTGGGACTCAATTATCGGTTCCATGATTTTGCTGATGCCTTGATTCCTAATTTAGAAATCCATTATAACAAATGGCTGTTTGGAATAAGCTATGATATTAATATCTCTGAATTTGATATTGCTACACGTGGATTTGGCGGCCCTGAATTTGCCGTGATTTATAAAATCTTCAAAGTCAAAGATCTTCCCCTTTTCAAAAATTGTCCCATTTTTTAATACAAAAAAGGCACATTTAAACTCAACAGAAATAGACCCGATTCGATATGTTACGAACTATACTCTATATCAGTTTGCTTTGTTTTCCAATGCTTTTGTCGGCACAACAATTTAAGGATTTTGTGAAAGCTGGAGATAAAGCCTTTTCCCAAAATAAATACTATGATGCCTTGACCTATTATGGCGAGGCACTCGATATTTACGATAAACCTATTGAAGTGCATTATCGTTATGCTGAATCTGCGCGTCAGTTCAATGCTTATACCATTGCGGAACGCGCCTATGGCCGTGTAGTGGGGTCTGAAAAAGTAGATTCTTTTTACTTGGCTCCTTATTGGTTGGCAATGACCAAAAAACAATTAGGAAAATATGAAGAAGCCATTCCTTTGTATGAAAAATACTTGGCTAATCCAGGGATGTATCGCGATCATGTAGAAACTGCAAAAAAACACATTCAAGATTGTAATTGGGCGGTAAAACAGCTTGAAAATAGTGATGAAACTATCAAAATCACCCAATTAAGTAAAGAAGTGAATACGCCTTATTCTGATTTTGGCGCAATTGAAAGAGGCGATACCTTGTATTATTCTTCGTATCGTTTTACCAATGAAAATGATGATTATTCTCCTGCACGACCTGTTACTAAAGTATTGTATTCGGTAGAAGGGACGAAAGGTCGAGTTATTTCGGGTGGTTTCAATAATAAAGAAAAACATACCGCTCATACAGCCTTCAATCGAGCGGGTGATCGAATGTATTTTACGATTTGTGAGTACAGTTCTGCTATAGATATTCGCTGTGATTTGTATTATCGTTATAAAATAGACAAAGCTTCTTGGTCGAAACCAATAAAATTACCTGATTTTATTAATGTGGCGCTTTCTTCTACTACACAACCTAATGTAGGTTATGATGAAGCAAAAGAACAAGAAATTCTCTATTTCGTTTCCGATCGAGCAGAAGGAAAAGGCGGTAAAGATATTTGGTACAGTACGATTCAATTAGATGGCACATTTGCTACACCTAAAAATTTAGCAGCTCATAATACTTCTTTTGATGATATTACGCCTTTTTATCATGAAGGAACAAACACACTTTATTTTAGCTCTAATGGGCATCAAAATTTAGGCGGATTTGATATTTATAAAAGTACAAAAATAGGGGAGGAGTGGTCTACTATTCAAGCCTTAGATTTTCCGATCAATAGTAGTTTCAACGATCTTTATTATACCTTAAATGAAGCAGGTACAAAGGCTCATTTTTCTTCGAATCGAATTGGTTCGGCTTATATAGAAGCTGAAAAAGAAGCTTGTTGCAATGATATTTATTCTGTAGAAATAGATGCAGTAATTATTGATTTGTTAGCAAGCACTTTTGATAGTGTAAGCCTAAATCCTTTGGTTGGCGTTGAAATGCGTCTTCAAGAAATAGGAAAAGGAGAGCCTCTTCTCCAATTTAATGATAAAACCCATGAATTTAAATATCTTTTAGAACCCAATAGCAAGTATGAATTGATAGCCATTAAATCAGGTTTTACATCAGATACGCTGCTTCTTTCAACAGAAGAAATTGTAAAATCTGAACAATTAGAGGAGAAATTCTATCTCAAAGAATTGCCCCCTCCTCCTCCTGCCATGGTGAGTTTAGAAGCTTTGGTTTTTGATACTGATGAAAAAGAATTGGAAGGTGTACGGGTAGATTTAGTGGAGAAAGAAAGTGAAGAAAAAGAAACGAAACGCAATCCTGCCAGTAATGAATTTGAATTCGAACTGTCTCCAGAAAAATCATATTGGGTCATTGCTCAAAAAGATGGATACGAACGTGATACCATCGAAATTCAACCCAATAGCTTAAAATTAGAATCTACGATTCAAGAAAAATTATTTTTAAAAGCATTTCCTGTAATTGAAGAACCTATTATATCTGAACCTGTGATTGCAGTAACTCCCCCTACTGAAAAAGAATCCACCACTTCAGAGACGGTATCGGTTAGTACGCCTGCACCCGTTACAAAATTAACCTTAGATGGGTATTTGCCATTGCCTTTATATTTTGATAATGATCAACCTGATAGCAAAACACGTCGTATCACTACTTTAAAAACGTATCGACAATCATATGAGGCTTATTATGCGCGTAAACCTATTTATTTGAATGAATATTCAAAAGGATTGTTAGGAGAACAACGAGTTAATGCAGAAACAAAAATCCATGATTTCTTTGATGATGAAGTGAAAGCAGGTGCAGAAACCTTAGATGGATTTACGGGTCAATTATTGCTATACTTAGAACAGGGAAATAGCGCGGAAATCTTAGTAAAAGGCTTTGCAAGTCCTCGCGCACAATCTGATTATAATGAAGCTTTGACGAAACGTCGAATTAGTAGCGTACGTAATCACTTTCAACAATGGAGAAATGGCGCATTACTACCTTATTTAAATAACCGTCAATTGGTAGTAACAGAAATGTCATTTGGAGAAAATCAATCCACTACTGGCGTTAGTGATAATATTGCCGATCGTAAAAATTCTATCTATAGCGTATCTGCTTCCAAAGAGCGTCGAGTAGAAATTATAGAGATTAAAACAAACTAAAAATCCCAAGTTTTGCAGTCATGCAAGGCGAAAACAAAGACATAATATTATGATTCGTTCATTTTCATATCAAACTATGACCGCTTTTATAAACAGCAAAAAACGTCCTATCCTTCAATTTGGGAGTGTACTTTTTTTGATGCTGGGAACATTCTTCTCCGCTCAAGCTTCGCATATTGTCGGGGGGGAGATGAACTATACCTGTTTAGGTGGCGATCAATACGAAATTACACTGACGATCTATCGAGATTGTTTTTATGCCGATCCATTGGCAGTTTTTGATCCAGAGGCTTCTGTTGGAGTTTTTGGAAAAATTACAGACGATCAATATACCTTAATTGATGATATTCGTCTCTTGGTCATGCCAGATGATACCTTGACGCCCATTTTGTCTGATTCTTGTTTGTTTGTACCTGATGATGTTTGTGTACATACGACTACCTATCGAGACACGGTAGAATTGCCTTATCGTACTGGAGGATATAGTTTAGTGTATCAACGTTGCTGCCGTAATGGAACAATTAATAATATCATTGATCCTGCTAATGCAGGGGCTACTTATACCATAGAATTAACAGAAGAAGCCTTAAATGAATGTAATACAGGCGCGAAATTTAATGATTGGCCACCCATATTTGTCTGTGTGAACGAACCCATTTATTGGGATCATTCCGCTTTCGATAGTGATGGCGATTCCTTGGTGTATAGTTTGTGCGCGCCCTTACAAGGAGAGTTTAATGTCAACAAACCCCAACCACCTATGGCACCGCCCTACAATACAGTAAGTTGGGCTGCTCCTTATAATTTAGATAATGTTCTAGGTGGTATTCCCTTAGAAATTGATCCACATACTGGAATTATTACGGGGACACCTACTACAATTGGTCAATTTGTGGTGGGTATTTGTGTGACGGAATATCGAAATGGAGAAGCCATTTCTATGCAAAGACGCGATTTTCAGTATAATATTGGTCAATGTTTAGAAGTAATTGCAGGTATTGGAAATGATACCATTCAATGTGGTGACTTAACCGTTGATTTTATTAATACGAGTATTACAGCTGATGATTTTGAATGGCATTTTGGTGATCCAGCCAATCCTTCTTTTGTGTCAACGGAAGAAAATCCAACTTATACCTATGCTGATACGGGGCATTTTTCGGTGATGTTAATTGCTGAACCTAGTGATGAATGTGCAGATACAGCCTTTCTTGATTTATGGATTAAATATTCTAGTTTAGAAGCAGATTTTGATTATTTGGTATTGGATTGTGTGGATAGTTTTGCGGTTTCAACAACCAATAATTCTATAGATAGTGTTTCCAATATTGAAAGTTACCTTTGGGAATTGAGTGATGGACAAACGTCAACTTCTTTTGAACCTGACTTTTTTATTGAACAAACTAATGAATATGATTTGACGCTCACCGTTACCGCTGATGATGGTTGTGTCGAAGTTACAGAAGAAAACTTTTTTGCCAATGTATTAACGGTAGATGTCATTTTAGATACGTTTGTGATTTGTCCAGGGGCATCGGTAAGTATCAATCCTGAGCAATTTAGACGTTCGAATGTAACGTATGAATGGATGCCTGCGGAAACCTTAAACAATCCTAATTCCTCTAATCCAATTGCAACACCAACAGAAACCACTTTATACCAAGTAATCATTACGGATACTTTAATCAATTGTACAGGTGGATTTAGTGTCTTGGTTGAACTACAAGAAAATGGCGGAGAAATATTAATGAATGATACGACCTTCTGTTCTGAGAATTTTATCATTGAAGCCGATAGTACGAATTTAACCAATATGCAGTGGAGTACTGATCCTGATTTTGGGACGATTTTGGGTACAGAAACTGCTCTAATGGTCGATCATGCTGGAGAAGAATTATTTTATTTGTCTGTTACCGATGAATTAGGATGTTCATTTACAGATAGTATCCAAGTAACGGGTGGAGCGGTACAGGTAACGATAGAAGCCCCAGATACGACTTGTCTAGGAGAGCCTTTCACTTTAACATCTAATAATGATGATCCTGTAGATGTGATTTCTTATTTATGGTCGCCCAATGATGCAGTTGTTAGTCCAAATGCACCGAGTACATCCGCTATTTTAGAGGAAGAAGGCATGTCTAGTTTTACCTTATCTTATGGTAATCAATTTGGATGTAATGGAATAGCTAGCGTTGACGTATTTGTTTATACCACAGATTCACCCACAAGCTTTCAAGCAGAACGAAATTGTGATGGCAATACCTTTGCTTTCAATAATAATCATACCAATAATGCTATTTATCAATGGGATTTTGGAGATGGTTCTTCTTCTAGTACGGGAGAATCCGTGACACATTCATACGATCAAGCAGGAACTTACACAGTAACACTTTATCCAATAGAAGGTTTACCTTGTACATTAGATACGCTTAGGATGGAAGTAGTAGTGCCTGAAGTAGTACTTACCCCTGATTTTGAATATGAGGTTGCCTCTTGTGGAGATGAGGTAATGATTGAGTTGACGGACTTATCACAATCCTTACAAGGAGAGATTGTGGCTTGGCAATGGGATTTTGGAAATGGACAAGGCTCCGATCGTCAAAATCCTTCTTTTACAAGTACCAATCCTTCTACTTTAACTATAAATTTGACCATCACTACAGACGAAGGTTGTGAAGAAAGCTTTGCACAATCTTTTGATCCAGCAACTTATTTTATGGATGTTTCTTTTATGGATTTGAATCCAAATCGTTGTGGCGTAAGTGATGTAGCTTTGAATCCAAATGGCAATCCTAACTTTACTTATCAATGGTCACCCGTTGAAACCTTAGATGATCCTAACGCAATAAATCCTATTTCTTCTGCTTTAGAAGATGTAACTTATCAAGTTACGATTACAGATGAAGCTGCGGGATGCCAAGTAGAACGTACGGTAGATTTGAGAATAGCAAGTAATTTATTGAATGCAGATTTTGAATGGCTCTATGAAGATTGTGTAGAAATTGCACAGGTGAATTTCCAATCCTTGGCGACTTCTTCTGCTGGTATTGCTTCTTTTGATTGGGAATTTAGTTCTGGATTTACACAAGATCAAGAAAGTTTTTCTACCATTATAAATGGAGAACAAGCTCTTGATGTAACTTTCACCGTAACAGGAAATGATGGTTGTGTGGAAAGTCAAACGCGAACATTAAATGTTATGCTCCTCGATCTTGATTTACAGCCCAATCAATTTATTTGTAATGGAGAAAGTGTAGAATTGAATTCAGGAGGAAATGATGCTTATACTTATTCTTGGTCTCCTGCAACAGCCTTGAGTGATGCGAATGCAGCTATGCCTATTGCGAATCCTACAGAAAGCACGGAATATACCGTTACTGTCCTTGATCCAAATACCAATTGTCAAGTAGAACAAACGGTGATGATTGAAGTACCTGATGAATTGAATGCAGCTATAGATTTATCGTATGATGCTTGTGAAGGACCGGCTGTTGTCAATTTTACAGATGAAAGTACCTATAATTCCAATATTGTAGAATGGGAATGGAATTTTAGTAATGGATCAACTTCTGCGGAAGCTAATCCACAATTAACGCTTTCTGAAAGTACAGATTTAGAAGTCGAATTTATTGCAACCGCAGATGATGGTTGTACCGATACCTTGACGCAACTTATTCCCATCAATATCATCTCTTTTCAAGTAGATATGGAAGATATAACGGTCTGTAATGCGATTCCTACAGATTTGAATCCTAATGCTGATCCTAATTTAACGTATTCTTGGTTTCCGACCAATGGATTAGACAATCCAAGTGTTCCTAATCCTTTAGCCAATCCTACGAGTACGACGACTTATACTGTGACTATTTCTGATCCAGCGAATGGTGGTTGTGAAGTTACACAAGAAGTTACAGCAGAAGTACCCAATTATGAGGTGGATTTAGATTTTGAAGTGGATTATGCATCTTGTACAGATACGGCGATTGTACAAATTACCGATTTGAGTAATTTAAATGAAGTAGCAATTGATCGTTGGTTTTGGGAATTTAGTGATGGAACGACTTCTGAGGAACAAAATCCTCAAATTATGGTGACGGAAACGATGTCTTTAGAAGTCGATTTATCTGTTGTTTCTTCTGATGGTTGTAAATATGAATTGCCTACTCCTCAGATTTTCCCAATAGAATTAATTAATCTAAGTTTCATGCCTGAAAGCATGCTTACTTGTGTAGGTGAGCCAGTAGAATTAAATGTAGATGGTAACAGTAATTATCAATATGAGTGGAGTCCAGCCAATAGCTTGGATGATCCAACTGCGATGAACCCAATAGCGAGCCCACTTTCCACCACCACTTACACCGTAACCGTTACAAATGTCAATGGATTAGATACTTGTGCCGTGGTTCGTAATGTGGTGGTAGAAGTTCCTGCCTTGCCTGAAGTGGAGGCAGAAGGGGAGGAAAATAGTTGTGAAGAAACCACAATTTTAACAGCGGTACCCAACGGCGACCATGACATTATTTGGTCGAGTGATCCAAACTTTAATACAGTCATTGGAACTGATGAATTATTGGTGGCAAATCCAGATGCAGCAGGAACGATGTATTATGTCCTAGTGACCGATGAATATGATTGTGTAGACTCGGATAGTATTTTAGTGTACAATCGCCAGATTGATGTGGATGTCAATCAAACTGCCATCTTGTGTGCAGGTGATACGACGACCTTAGAAGCATTTAATTTCAATGCCAATGATGAATTAACCTATGAATGGTCACCTTCAAATGATATCTTAACTGGTCAAGGTACTACAACGATTGATATTAATCCTGTAGAAAATACACTTTATAATTTAACAGTAAGCAATCAATATGATTGTACCACAGAAGAATATATTGAAGTAGAGATTACCAATTTGAATGGTGAAATAGAAATTGTCGCAAGCGTTGATTCTATCAAAGAAGGCGAAAGCCTAGAACTTTCCGTTGCTGGAAGCAATGAAGATTATATTTATGAATGGGTACCACCTGTCTACTTAGATGACCCGAATGCGGCAACTCCTACTGCTAGTCCTACCGAAACTACGAATTTTGTGGTGGTTGTACAAGACGAAAATGGTTGTTTGGGAGAAGCCAATATTGTGATTATCGTTGATCCTTTAATTACGACTTGTAATGAACCTTTTGTTTTTATTCCAAATTCATTCTCTCCAAATGGGGATGGTAAAAATGATGTCTTGTATGTACAAGGCGAACCCATTGATGAAATAACCTTGGCTATTTTCAATCGTTTTGGTCAAAAAGTATTTGAATCGTTTGATAAAAATATGGGTTGGGATGGTACCTACAAAGGCAATCGCCTCGATCCAGATGTATATGGCTTTTATTTAGAAGTGAAATGTTTTAATGGCGAAACGTATTTTAAGAAGGGAAATATAAGTTTGTTGCGATAGAGAACAAAACTAAATAATCATACAAATAAAGTTGTTAATCGTAGATTTATCTACGATTGTGCATTTGCAAAATTCCGTTTTGCACGTTTCCGGATCAAAACAGCATGGTTAGCTTCACTTTTTTAATTTTTGTCCTGTACTGAGGTTCAAGATAAATAAGAAATCGTCTTTAATTCGGAAACATAACAAAAAAATACCCTTTAGCACCTAAGCACTAAAGGGTATAAGTAGTAGTAGTTATTACTAAAAGTAGTTTTTGCTTATCTATTTAACGTATTGTAATTTCTTTTTCGAAAGAGTTGGTATATGAACGCAATTCGATACGATATTTACCTGCTTGAAAAGCACTCGCATCAAGTTCATAAATCGTATTGACAGGTAAATGAACAACCTCATCTTCAAAAATGATATTATTCTTTTCATCCTTTACAACAATATCACTCAAATTAACCTTTATAGACTCAAAATCTATGTAATAGACTTTGTTTTCTTCATCAGCGAAGAAGGACCAATCTTCATGGTCTAAATTGAGTAATTCTTTATTTTCATTGGTGGTAGTAGTGGGGCTATTGGTTGTGGCGGTTTGGGATTGAATGGTTTGAGTTCCTATAAAAAATAATGTTAATAGGACTATAAATCTTAAACGCTCCATCGTTAGTTAGTTTTCTTACGGTTGCAAATTTAAGATTTTTCTAACAAAAAAACAAAAAAAATGCAACATGTGACAGGATTGAAATATTATATGTTTTTTACAAGCATGACAGAATATTCTTCTTGAAGATTAGTTGTTATGCTTGTATGTTTCCCTAAGGAATGTATGTGTTGAATTGTAACAAATAGTTGGCAAAAACTTAAATACAAAAAATAATTGATTATAGATTGGTTAAAAGAGGGGTGAAAATATGCCAACCTCAAATAAACGCTTCTATTTTATTTTTATTGTATTGAATCCTGAAAAAAAATAAATGTTTTTTATTTTGAGATTAGATGGAATTCAACGCGGATTTTGCACTTGAAATCACATCCATAATGGTATTGTAAATAATCGGTTTTTGAGCAAGAAAATGCTTAATATCCACCCATTCTGCTTGCTCAATATCTTCTTCTGTTTGTGGCGTAAGCTCAGTGGAAGTAGTTCGCATCAAAAACCAATAAGTTCTTTTTAAAACTCGTTTTCCTTTTCGGTTTTTATAGGTATGGAGCGTTTCTAATAATTTTTGCTCAATTGTGGCTTGCACACCCGTTTCTTCTTCCACTTCTCGAACCGCTGTTTCTTCGATGGTTTCCCCTGGGTCAATTTTACCCTTGGGTAAATCCCAAAATTCTCGTCTATAAATAACTAATGCCTTTTTATCTTCATTAATAATGTACCCCCCCGCTGCACCTATTTCTTTATACAAGCCAACAAAATCTGACCAGAGCTGTTCCACATCATCTGCAAAGATATGTACGGCATCATAACGATCAGTTTTTTCCATCAAATCGATATGTTGAAGTAAAAATTTTGATTTTCCAGTATAGCGTGAGCGCAAGACTGTGTCTTTTTCTAGTAAAAAAGCTAGAATATCCCCAGTTTTTGTGAGATAAAGGGGCGTTTCGTTAATAGAGATTTTGTACATTTGCGAAAATTTTAATCCTCTTTTTATTAACAAATCCAAGTTGCGTATCGCGAGAGAAAAAGCGATTATTCTCAACTTGAATTAACATTTACATACAAACAAACTGAGTATCTCAAGTTTGTTAAAATGAAATTTGAATCGTTAACCAACTATGATAGCATCTCAAGTTGCTCAACAACTTTTACAAATTAAAGCAATAAAACTGAGTCCGCAAAACCCATTTACTTGGGCTTCTGGTCTGCGGTCTCCCATCTACTGCGATAATCGTATTTTATTGTCTTATCCAACGTATCGGAATAATATAAAAGGCTTTTTAAAAGAAAAAGCTAACCAATTTGGTACGATAACAGCAATTGCTGGGGTAGCCACTGCGGGAATTGCTCATGGTGCTTTGTTAGCAGATGCTATGAATCTGCCTTTTGTGTATGTACGTTCAAAAGCAAAAGGGCATGGTCGGCAAAATTTAATAGAAGGAGAATTAAGAGGAAATGAACGAATATTAGTAGTTGAAGACTTAATTTCTACAGGTGGAAGTTGCTTAAAAGCAGTAGAAGCTTTAGAAACGCATGGCTGTACCATTGCTGGCGTGTTAGCAATTTTCACCTATGGATTTGATAAAGCTAAACAAGCATTCCAAGAAGCAGATTGTAGGTTTGATACCTTATCTAATTATGATGCTTTATTAGAAGAAGCCGTCCAAGCAAATTATATCAATGAACAAGATTTAGCAACTTTACAGGAGTGGCGAAAAGATCCAAAGGCATGGTCAGGGCAGTTTCAAGCCAATGAATTGTACTAATATTCGCAACTTCAACTTCAAAAAACCAGTATAGCAAAGAGTTTCAACTCTATTGCATACATGATGAAACAACATAAACCATAATTTGTGTAGCACATGGCAATACTAACAAAGGCATCTGAAGCCTTTCTCCGTCGATATTTGAATAATGCATCTCCCACCGGTTTTGAATCTCCAGGGCAGCAATTATGGTTGGAATACATCAAACCTTACATTGATGAATGGCATTTAGATAATTATGGTACTGTTTATGGTGTCATAAATCCGGGGCAAGATTATCGGGTTGTCATAGAAGGACATGCCGATGAAATTTCTTGGTTTGTGCATTATATTTCTGATGAAGGCTTTATTAATGTACTTCGAAATGGAGGATCCGATCATATGATTGCGCCTTCTAAAATGGTCAATATTCATACGCCAAATGGAATTATCAAAGGCGTTTTTGGATGGCCCGCTATTCATACTCGAAAAGATAAAAATTCTCCTTCTTTAACATCTGATAATATCTTTATTGATGTTGGTGCAAAAAGTAAAGAAGAAGTCCTTGAAATGGGGATTCATGTAGGATGTGTGATTACTTATCCAGATGAAATGGACATTTTAAATGGTCGTTATTATGTTGGACGAGCCTTGGACAATCGTATGGGAGGCTTTTGTATTGCAGAGGTAGCGCGTTTGCTACGAGAGAAAAAAGTTAAACTTCCTTACAGTTTATACATTGTCAATTCGGTACAAGAAGAAGTAGGTTTGCGCGGAGCTGAAATGATTACGGAAACGATTAAGCCGCATGTTGCTATTGTAACGGATGTAACACATGATACCCATACGCCTCTTATTAGTACCAAAAAACACGGAGATGTAAAATGTGGAAAAGGCCCTACCGTAACTTACGCGCCTGCCGTTCATAATAAGCTCCTCCAACTCATTATTGATACCGCCGAAAAGAATAAAATTCCTTTCCAACGAGAGGCCGCTTCTCGTCGAACAGGGACGGATACAGATGCATTTGCCTATAGTAATGGGGGAGTGCCTTCTGCTTTGATTTCTTTACCCTTACGTTACATGCATACGACCGTAGAAATGGCACATAAGGCCGATGTAGAAGCAGTAATCAAATTAATTTATGAAACGCTTTTACAAATAGAATCCAATCATAATTTTAAATATTTTTAGCATCGAACAGCATTTGTAGTTGGGCACGAATAAATTTACATTCTTAATTCCTCGAATTAGCTCAATTAACATCATTTTCAATGACTTATAATTTTTACTATTTCAAGGAAAGTAAATTTATTTTCTCCGCGTGCCTTTATGAAGCTGTTAAAAAAACTAATTGATCTCATTCTGTATAGCAATCTTTGGATTGCATTGGGAGCAATGGCTATGGCTTTGCAAACACAATTGCTACTATCCAATAATATTCGATTTACATCACTCATTTCTTTCATTTTCTGTTCTACTTTATTTTTATACGCGATTCATCGTATTGTTGGTATTCAAAAGGTGAAGGGTTTCTTAAATATGGAACGCTTCGCGGTGATTGCCTCCTATAAAAGTCATATTATCTTTTATGCAATAGTAGCGGGATTGGGAAGTGCTTTTTTCTTTTTTCAATTGGAATGGAAAATTTGGATGTACTTGGGGATACCTGCTTTCATCTCATTGGGCTATGTCTTACCTGTTTTTGGTAAACAACGTCGTTTACGAGATTTTTCCCACATTAAAATTTATCTAATTGCGATCAGTTGGGCGTGGATAACGGTTTTGTTAGTCGCACTGGAAGAAAATCATGCTATTTATGAATGGGAGATTATTGTATTATTTGTAGAACGAACTCTTTTTGTTTTTGCGATCACGCTTCCATTTGATATTCGAGATTTAAAAGTAGACCAAACCAATGCCGTGAAAACGATTCCCATGTTGATTGGCATTAAACGAACGAAAGTCATTGCTTATGTCTGTTTGTTTTTATGTTGTGTTTTAGCCAGTATTAATAGTTTGATGATTTGGAATCATATGGAAAGTGGCGTCGCCTTATTTTGGACTTATTTAGCCACTGCTATTTTAATTAGTTATACGACGGATCAACGCCACGATTATTTTTACACAGGTTTAGTGGATGGAACGATGGTCTTTCAATTTGTAATAGTTTATGCAGTCTTTCAATTTTGAATGACTATAAAATTAACCTTAAGTGCAAGCCCAATATAGTTTGAACTTGCACTTGAATTTCCCTACGGTTCATACTCCGTCAAAATCTTTTCTGCTTTGGCACTACTCACTCGATTAATTAATTTTTCAGCTTCATGATCATCTCGAAGTGTTTTTGCCAAGGTAAAACAAGCACTAACAGTAGATAAAAATCCCATGGCTAGAAAAGCTTTCGCCCAAATATCCATATTTAGATATAAGATCCCTGAAGTGGTAGCTACCAATGAAATTAAGAAAATAGCCCACACTTGAAATCGCCATGCTTTGGTATTCTGATTTACTAAATTGTCATTCATGACTAGTTGATTTTTGCTTGAACAAATGTTCATTTTATAGAAATAGACACTTTTAGTTCAAGCTGTTTAAAAATTGGATTAGGTTTAAATTTCTGTTCAAAAACGTCAACAAATTGGACTTGAATTGTGGTAAAACCATTTTTTTAGGACATATTTCGAGGAAAAAGAGATGAAGCCCGTTCATTTTTAGATGAATAAAAACCCTACAATTTCCAGATGTCTACTAAATTTGGTTCTTAGACAAAAATTGTGATTTCAATGAAACTTCAAAACGCTTGTCTCTCATCCCGATAGTCATCGGGAATCGAGTCATCACATTTTTTGTTCCACACAATTTGTCTAATAACGCTAAATTTTAAAACTTCTAGCTTTCCTCATCGTTATTGAAAAGAGGAAATTAAAATGTCTGGATAGCAACAGTACTTTATCTAATAATTCTACTAATCCTATCATAGAATTTTTATTTTTGCAAAAATTTTAAAAATCTAAATACCGATCAATAATAATGGCAGTAGAACACGTCAAATGTTTAATTATAGGCTCAGGTCCTGCAGGTTATACCGCAGCAGTTTATGCATCAAGAGCCAATTTAGAACCTGTATTGTTTACAGGGCCAGAAATGGGAGGACAACTCATGATCACCACCGATGTAGAAAATTATCCTGGTTATCCAGAAGGTGTCATGGGTCCTCAAATGATGGATGATTTCCGAAAACAAGCCGAGCGTTTTGGGACAGATATTCGTATGGAAATGATTACTAAAGTTGATTTTTCTGGAGAGGTTCATAGCGTTTGGACAGAAAGTGGTACAGAGATTCACGCTGATACTGTAATTATTTCTACAGGGGCGAGTGCCAAATGGTTGGGCATAGATAAAGAAGATGAGTTTGCACGAAATGGGGGAGGAGTTTCTGCTTGTGCGGTTTGTGATGGCTTCTTTTACCGTGGTCAAAATGTGGTTGTAGTTGGAGGAGGAGATACAGCAGCAGAGGAAGCACATTATTTATCTAAATTGTGTAAAGAGGTTCACATGCTCATTCGTAGAGATGAAATGCGTGCGTCTAAAATTATGCAAGAACGGGTAAAAAAGACCGAAAATATTACCATTCACTGGAATACAGAAACCGCAGCCTTAATTGGAGAAACGCAAGTAGAAGGCGTAAAAACTAAAAATCGAGTGACAGGTGAAGAAAACACCCTCGATGTAACTGGATTTTTTGTAGCCATTGGTCATAAACCCAATACAGGTATTTTTAAAGATTTCATCAATATGGATGATGTGGGCTATATCAAAACAGTACCGGGTCGTTCCTTAACAAATGTGGAAGGCGTCTTTGCCAGTGGCGATGCGCAAGACAATATTTATCGTCAGGCAGTGACGGCAGCAGGTACTGGATGTATGGCTGCATTGGATGCTGAACGTTATTTAGCAGAGAAAGGAATTATTTAGTATTTTATCCTTACCTTTGCCCAAAATTTTAAAAAACGATTTAAACCATATGGCCACAGCAACATTAACAAAGACAAAATTCAGAGCAGGAGTACTTTGGGGAGATGAAGTTACTCAATTGTTTAATTATGCGAATGAAAATAATTTCGCTATCCCTGCCGTGAATGTCGTCGGAACCAATTCCGTAAATGCCGTTTTAGAAACAGCGCGTGAAGTCAATTCTCCTGTGATTATTCAATTCTCTAATGGAGGAGCTTCTTTTTATGCTGGAAAAGGAATTGATAATTCTAATCAACAAGCGTCTATTTTAGGAGGTATCTCTGGTGCGATGCATGTGCATGCGATGGCGCAAGCCTATGGTGTACCTGTGGTCTTACATACCGATCACTGCGCAAAGAAATTATTGCCTTGGATTGATGGTTTGTTAGATGCTGGAGAGAAGTTTTTTGAGAAAAATGGCTATCCTTTGTATAGTTCTCATATGTTAGACTTATCGGAAGAACCGATTGAAGAAAATATCGAAATTAGTAAAAAGTATTTCGAGCGAATGGATAAGTTGGGAATGACGATTGAGATTGAGCTTGGCGTGACAGGAGGTGAAGAAGATGGCGTTGATAATACCGATATTGATAGCGCACGTTTATATACACAACCTGATGAAGTAGGGCAGGCATATGAAGCGTTGAATAAAGTAAGCAATCGTTTTACAGTTGCTGCTGCTTTTGGAAATGTACATGGGGTATACAAACCAGGAAATGTAGAATTGCGTCCAATCATCTTGAAAAACTCACAAGATTTCATCAAAGAGAAATTCTCGACCGGTGATAATCCAGTGAATTTTGTATTTCATGGTGGTTCTGGTTCTTCTCGTGAAGAAATTAGAGAAGCGATTGAATATGGTGCGATCAAAATGAATATTGATACGGATATGCAGTGGGCTTTCTGGAGTGGCGTTCGTGATTATCATGATGGCAAACGCGATTATTTGAAAACGCAAATCGGTAATCCAGATGGTGACGATAAGCCAAATAAGAAAAATTACGATCCTCGTAAATGGTTGCGAGTAGCAGAACAAACCTTCATTGAGCGATTAAAAACAGCTTTTGAAGATTTGAACTGTATCAATCGAAATGCATAAATTATTACAATAAATAATAAATCTAAAATCCCATCTTAATTTTACTATTGAGATGGGATTTTTTGGTTTAATAAAATAGATGTTGTCTAGTAAAGACTCATTATTTCCTTGCTTTTAAAAATGCTTTTTAAAGTTTTTTCCTGTGTACAGGACAAGAAATAAAAAAGTGATGCTAACCCATAGGTTGTACCTATGGTTGTGTGTTTTCAAAACTCAGTTTTGATCCAGAAAACGCGCAAAACAGAATTTTGCAGACGCTCAACCGTAGATAAAATCTACGATTAGCCGTTTTATTTTAAGATTATTCAGTTTTGTCCTGTACTAAGAGTTTTTTCAAAAAAAAATATTTTTTTGTCCCCCTTTCTAAAAGTAGCTTCGTCATCTGGGTGATTGTTTTATTATTAACTTTGTTTTGAAAGCGTGAATAACTAAGACCTTGTTTAAAAAGCGAATTCAAAATCTAAAAAAACTATATTCAAATGAAAAAGTTCATGTTATTATTTATCGGACAAGAGTATGACCAATTAGGATTATCACCAGAACAAATGCAAGCGCGAATGGGGAAATGGTTTGCCTGGAGTAACAAAATGAAAGAAGCAGGAATTACTGCACAAGGTGATGCACTTGAACCAGCAATACGCCGAATTTCTGGAGCAGATCGTACAGTAACTGATATCGCTGCGGCAGAGGTAAAAGAATTAGTAGGAGGCTATTATATCGTTACAGCTAAAGATTTCGATCATGCATCCGAAATTGCACAAGATTATCCAGATTATGATCTGGGTGGAACTGTAGAAATTCGTGAAATCATGGTTTTTGACCAATAGACGCTTATCCAATGAATGAACCAAAGATAATAGATCATCTTTTCCGTCATCAGTACGGAAAGATGGTCTCCATCTTAACGCGGATATTTGGTTTTGAAAACCTAGAATTGATCGAAGATGCCGTTCAGGATACCTTTATCAATGCGATGCTAGTTTGGCGAAAGCAAATTCCAGAGAATCCAGAAGCATGGCTCACGCAAGCCGCTAAAAATCGCGCAGTTGATTTATTCCGAAAATTAAGTGCAGAGAACAAACGAAAGGCACATTTCGATAGCGGGCCAGCAGCGATTTCTTTTCAAAATTTATTTTTGGAGCATGAAATTGAAGATAGCCAGTTGCGGATGATTTTCACCGCTTGTCATGAAGCATTAAAACCCCAAGATCAAATTGCATTTGCTTTGAAAACGATTTCAGGTTTTAGTTCCAAAGAAATCGCTTCTGCGCTCTTATTGAAAGAAGAAACCATTAAGAAACGCTTATCTAGAGCGCGAAAAACCATTGCCGAGAAAAATATTGCCTTTCAAATACCGCAAGGAAAAGAATTGCCTACCCGTTTGAATCGAGTACTCGAAATCATTTATTTGATTTTTAATGAAGGTTTTCATTCTAATAAGCAAGAGATTTTAATTCGTAAAGATTTATGTGGGGAAGCCCTTCGTTTGTGTAAATTTTTATTGAAGAATACCTTTACTCGAACGCCTTCTGTTTATGCCCTTTTTGCTTTACTATGTTTTCATTCTTCTCGTTTGGATAGTAAGATTGATGAATCCAATGAAATTATTGATCTAAAAAATCAAGATCGTACTAAATGGTATCGTCCCTTAATAGAACTAGGCAATGCAGCGATGGTCAATGCCTTCGATACAGAAGAATATAGTAGTTATCATCTAGAAGCAGCGATTGCTTTTGAACATGTTATTGCTAAAGATTTTGCGTCTACCAATTGGGAAAAGATTTTGATGTGGTACGAGAAATTATATGCCCTTCAAGCTACTTCATTTTCTCTTTTAAATATCGCTTTTATTCACATGCAATTGGATGAAATGGATAAAGCGTATGCGATTTTACAAGAAATCAATCCAGCACAATTAGAGCAACGTACTTATCTTTATTATGGCACTTTCGCAGAATATTATTATCGAAACAACGAAAAACAACTCGCCCTTCAACACATTGATGATGCCCTTCAATTAGTCAAAAATGAATTTGAAAAGAAATATTTGTTGAAAAAACGGAAGAAGATATTGGGAACATAATTTCATCCTCCTTGAGGATCTCTTGAAAAATTCCACCAATTTAAATTTTTTAATCTATCTTTTAAATAGTTTTGACCATACTCCATTTTTAAGATTTGATTTACCGTAAAGTTATATCTAGCGTCTTTTTTAGGTGTGAACGTTGGATTTGTATAATTTTTGCATTCTAGCCATTCCAAAAAAGTAATCCTGAAGTGGTGGAAAAAACCATCTGTATCCATAAAAGCGAATATTCTCTGAAGTTCATTATCTAGACCGAGATTTCCATAATAATCATTGTATTTTATATTCAATTGCTTAAAAAAGACATCCCCTCCATAGTAGCCTGTCCTACTTTTTAATTCTTCATTATTTCCATAAGCAGGTTCGATAAAATCATTATACCAATGCACCCAATTCGCGTCCATATTCCAATTCAGATTGGGAAAAGCTGAATAATATCGTTCTAAGTAATCACTAAATTTTAAGATGGAAGCATCATAAAGTTTTCGTTCGATTGATCCAATTGGGTCAATTTTTTTTCGTTCTATCCATTGGTGAATGTCAGTTTTTGAAGAAATTTGAGGAGGTTGGGTTTCGTCTTTAGTTGAATTTTTATGAACTACCTGAGCTGGTAATTTTTTGGGTATAGTTTTAATCTCTTTTGGTTCTCCATAATCAATTTCGATTTTTTCTTTTCCCGTTTTATCTATATAAAACCAATGACCATGTTTAACACCATTAGATATTCTTCCTTCTTTGTTAATGATCCATTGTTTTGAACTTATCCAGTTATGGGATCTTAGATTTCCACTAATTCCTATAAATTCTTGATCTACAATAACAGGAATCTTCTCAACTAAAGTAAATTCCATTATTACAGGATTTACACAGGGTTCTTTATAATGAAATTCCTCTACTTCTTTAAACGAAGAAAGGGTTAAAGGTTCAACATATAAATCTTCCTCGTCCTCATTGGAGATGGAATTAAGAATTTCTTCTTTAAGACTATAAAAAGTAGTTGCTTTCCATTTATAATCTACTATTGGAAGGTCAAATTCACTTTTATCAAATGTGAAAACACATAAATGAAAAGGAGAAAAGATAAAATTCCCCTTAGCTTCGATCCAATCACCAATAGAGATATTTTTATGATCAATATCCTTATTTCCCATGCGAACATGATTCCCAAAGCTAAAACTATTATTTACTACTAGACCAAGCCTTACAATATTCTCTATGATAAGGAGATATTCACCTTTATAAATTACTTTTCCTTTTAGTTGGTATGTTGCTAGCGATACTTCGGTTAATTCTGGTTTGCATTCCCTATTATTTACTTTAAGCAAAGATTCACAGTTAAATAATAATTTGTCTACAAATTCCTCATTTTTACTAAAGAATTTATGATCGCCACAATCTAGAGAAAAAGTTGTTGAAAAGATTTTTATTTTTTGAATATTGGACATCACAAAACGCTATTTTCTAAAGAATATTTATTCTTAAAGGTAGAGATAGTATCTATTTTTGGTTCTTAGACAAATCCCGTGGAACATAAAATTTATAATTGCATCGGGCGTCGAGCCCTTGCAATTATTATGGGTGGTCTTAGGAGGTAAAGCTACTCTAAATAGCTGTTTAACAGCTATTTGGAGTAGCTTTACCTCCTAGAAACCTCCATCTTCGTTGTCGAGGCTCGACGCCGACGACAACAAGAAAAAATCCAAATCACGGTTTTTGTCTAAGAACGCTATTTTTTTATGTTGATCTATTAAAATTTACCTAGTTCTACTTTTAAAGTTTCTTTATTATTAAGAATTTTGTCTAGTATGTTGATCCAACTTGTTGAGTGAAGCCTTACTTTTATTATAGACGATTGGGCATAAACGATACATTTATAGGTGATTTTGATAGTTATAATATACAAGTAATAGATGCAATGGGGCAGGTAACACCCCTTACTTGTGAACAACTATTTTGCAATAAACTGTTACTATTTTGAAAAAATATTGAAGCAATAATGAATTCTACTGCATAATCAATTGCTTTGTAAATTCTAGTTTCGCATTGCGGTTGTTCATATAATCATCCCAAGTTTGAGGTACATGATGATCTGGAATAACACCTTTTCCTTGTGTTTTAGGAGTGACATTAATCTGAAAATGTACAGAAGGGATATCTACACTTATTTTGGTATTAGGCAATTGAAATGTTTCAGAATAGCCACTGACATTTCCTTCGTATGCTCCTCCTGTTTCTTCACCAATAAATATTCCTCGATTGGTCATTTTTACCAAACTGGCAAATTCTGCTCCACCAGAAAACGTTAACCCACTAATTAACACATAGACCTTGCCTTTAAAAATGTCCTCTTTTTTAGGTTTTGTATACTTTAAATAAGAATAGTAGTCGCTGTATAAGGTATATTCTCCTCGCTCTGCCATTTCGCCTTTCAATTTCCATTTGTCTTCAATAATTCCGCCATCATTTTTATTGATTTCATAGGTTGTGGGAAGCATAGTCACCTTTCTATATTTTTGGATTCGATCTTCCATTAAGTAACTGAACAATAAATTTTCATTGCCTTCTTCTCCTCCTGTATTAGATTGAATGTCTAGGATGAGATGTTGAATGGGGAGTGTGGCTATTTTCTTAAAATGCTTTTCATAAAATTCTTCATACTTAATCACCCCATATTTGAAATCGGGGACACATAAATAGGCTATAGAGTCGTTAATTTGCTCAAAGTTGAAATCATCAAATGCAAAATGTTTAGATTCAAATTTGGCATTTTTCTTTTTAAAGTGGGTAAATCGGACGGCAGGAATGTTGATGGCACTTCTTTTCTTCGTTTTGAATTCTTCTATTTCGAGCACAAATTGTTTTGTTTTTCCATAAACTAATCGGTACAGCAGAGAAAAGTTGATATTTCCCACCCACTCATATTTTGAGGTCTCGTTAAATCCATCCGTAGGTATTAAGGGAAAAAATTTAGCGATTAATTCGTCGATGCTTTTCCCATTTATGCTAATCAATTTTGTTCCTTTGGTTAAGCCTTGAATGTCGTCACCAAAATTTTGTGTGATAATGAGTTCTTTATCATAAAATCGAGCACTTATAGGTAGGAATGATTTGGATAATCCTAATTTTATCATTGCTCCTTTAGGTAAATCAACGGAATTATGCCCTTCATTGGTAAATTCAATTAATTGACGAATAATTTGATAAAATTCTAGACGATTGGATGGACAGCTTATCTTTTTTCTCAGTTTCGCAATTTTTTGATCGACGGTTTCTTTTGCTACATATTGGTAAATGCCTTGATGTTGTACTTTCAATTCAGTGACGATAGCATCAAAATCTTCATAAAGTTGGTTACAATTAAATTTTTTTTGGCTATAACAAATATGTGTAATAGCAAGAGCTATAAAAAGTAGTTTAATGCGCATTTGATTTCTTTCTTAATAATTGGTTAAAATACTCTGAATATGCATTGTTGCGTACAGTGTTTATCACTTAATTTTCCTTAGTAAATTGCATTGTCCAATTTGTTTCCCATTCTTTTGCTTTTTCATCGAAATAGGCTTGTTCCCAAAGAGCAATATTTTCAGATGGCCTTTTCCAAGTAAATCGCAATTTGTATTCTTTTCCTTGATATAGTTCTTTACCATAAAACTCACCAATCCCGTTTTTAAATTCCCCAACCACTTGTTCTTTTAAATAGTTGCCTGGATTTTCAGTATCTGCCCAAAATATTTTCCATATATTAGTTTCGGGATTAAACATTCTTATACTCAGTCCAATGAAATTGTCTCCGTAGTGAGTCGATTTCATTTCATCCATTAATCCTAGCCCATTTAAGATGCTTTTTGTCTCTATTTCTGCTTGGAATTCAATCCATTCTTCACAATGGCTTAATCGCTCTTTTAGTCTTTTTTATTCAGGATAATATTCATTTGCATATTTATATTGGTGGTATCCCTGCC
>JAHDES010000072.1 GCA_020628645.1 Saprospiraceae bacterium | reverse complement strand
TGAGAAATTTGGAGAATAGTTAGCGCTCCACCTAATTCTTATTATGAGCCTAAAAAAAATTATTTTATTAGATACATATCATTATTTGACAGCACGAGAAAAGCTTTTCTTGTTACTTTTCGTTTTCTTCGTTTCTAATTCCCCGATCAAATCAGACATAATAGGTGTTGCCACGAAGATAGAAGAATATGTACCTACGATAATACCAATTAGTAAAGCAAATGCAAAACCTTTGATACTTCCACCACCAAAGATGAATAATATCAAGACCACAAATAATGTCGTCAAAGAGGTAATCACTGTTCTACTTACAGTAGAGTTAATTGCCATATTAATGATCTCTGTTTTCGTTTTACCAATATAAGTATTCATAAATTCACGAATACGGTCAAATACTACCACCGTATCGTTAATCGAATAACCAATCACTGTAAGTAAAGCCGCAATAAAAGCTTGATCGATTTCTAAAGAGAATGGGAAAATACCATGTCCTATTGAGAATAAGGATAATACAATCAAGGTATCGTGGAACAAAGCAGCTACCGCCCCCATACTATATTGCCATTTGCTAAAACGGAAAAGGATATATAAGAAGATGAATAGTAATGCAAAAATCGTTGCATAAAAAGCACTATTTGAAATATCATCGGCAATGGTTGGCCCCACTTTGCTTGAACTTGTTACGTGTGTTCCTTTTCCATCTGGAGCTTTGAATTGTGATTCATCTAAACCACTGACAACGCCACTTACACCTTCGTATAATTTATCCATTACACGTTCAGCAGCATCTTTTCCAGTTTCATCTATTAAATAACTAGTCGTTACATTATACGTATTCTTGGTATCTACTTCTTTTACAATAGGAGCAGTGCCAAATGAAGTTGTCAGAGCATTTCTTAATTGATCTGCACTTACTACTTCAGAATCATCAAAAGAAATATTGTAAGAATATCCACCTTTGAAATCAACCCCCAATTCAAAACCACGCGTAACCATAGATATAATACCTAATAGAATAATTACCCCTGAAATACCATAAGCAATTTTACGTTTACCTAACCAATCAATATTTAAATTAGCAAAGGCATTTTTAGAAAAGCCTGTCCAGAATGATAATTCATTTCCTCGACCAATCCACCAATCTATCATCATACGACCTACTAATACAGCCGTGAAAACAGATGAAACTACACCAATTGCTAATACAACAGCAAAACCTTTAATTGGACCAAGCCCAAAATAAATTAAGACGAAGGCTGTCAAAATGGTTGTTACGTTGGCATCAATAATGGCAGAATAAGAATTGGTAAAACCATCTTGTATGGCCATTTGGAGTGATTTGCCTTCGCGCAATTCTTCTCGTATCCGTTCATAAATAATTACGTTGGCATCTACTGCCATACCAATAGTCAATACAATACCTGCAATACCTGGGAGGGTGAGTACTGTACCAAATGATGCTAAACCTGCAAAGATGAAAACGATATTCAATAAAAGAGCTAGAATAGAAACGATACCACCAGTACTATAATATAATAACATAAATAGTAGTACCAAACCAAAACCAATCACTAAGGAATTTACAGATCGGCTAATATTTTCTGCACCTAGAGAAGGCCCAACTACAGAAGATTGTATAATATTGGTAGAAGCAGGTAATTTACCTACTTGTAAAATATTAGCTAAATCTCGACCTTCTTGCAAGGTGAAATTTCCTGTGATAGAGGATCGACCACCTGTAATGGCATCATTTACACGAGGTGCAGAAACCACCTCATCATCTAAAACGATAGCAATTTCGCGATTGGATGCTTGAGCTGCAGCAGTTGTCATATTGCCCCATATTTTAGCTCCTTTTGAATTCATAGACAATGAAACCTCAATTTGCCCATTTTGTGGATTGGGATTTGCACTTGCATCTATTACATATTCGCCATCTAAAGGTGCTTTGCCGCCTGATTTTTCTAATTTCACTGCATACAGTTCGTATTTTTCGGTATCATTACCATCAATATCTTTATAAGTATCCTTTGACCATAAGAATTTTAAATCACGTGGAAAAAGGCTTTTAACATCATCACGATTAAGGTATTCCATGATGATTTTTCGTTGATTTCGATCAGCCAAACCAATTACAGCAGGACTCATTGTTCCAAGGTTAAGCTCTAATTTTGATAATAATGGACCTCCTGTACCGACAATATCATTTGTTATTGTTACGGTATCAACAGTAAAACGAGAACTATCAATATTTCCAAGATTATCTGTAAAACTATACAAGGTATCTAAACGAAATTCTTCTTCTTGTACTTCTTCTGTCTCACTTCCTTCGGATTGTTTTAAACGGCTGTCAGCAGTTTGAAAGGCTGTACCAATTTGATTAAATTGAAATACATTCCAAAATTCCAATTTTGCAGCTGCCTGAAGAAATGTCTTTGCTCGTTCTGGATTATCAATACCAGGTAATTCAACTAAGATTAAATCACGAGCAGCATCTAATGAAATATTAGGTTGAACAACTCCTAATTTATCAATACGTTCCCGCAAACGTTGAAAGGTCATCCCAACTGTTTCGTTGGCTTTTTCACGAAGAATGCTTGCTACTTGCCCATCTGTAGTATTCCCATCAATTTGACTGCGAAGCGATTCATTACGAATAAAAATAGACGACAATTTTTTTCCATCAGCGATATTACTCCATGAATTTGCAAAAAGAGACACATAATTGTCTTGAGAATTTTTTTGTGCTTCAGTAGCTAAATCAAGTGCTTGGCGGAATGTTACATCCTTACTATTATTAGCAAGAGCTTCAATAAGTTCTCTTAAATCTACTTGAAGTACAACGCTCATTCCTCCTTTAAGGTCTAACCCTAAATTTAATTGACGTTGTTTGAGTTCTTGGTAAGTAAAATTTTTCAATAATGGAATTTTCATTACTTCTTCTGTAGACATCGAATCGAGGTAACTGATTCGAGCTTCTTTAAGACGTGTATCTTTCACCGCCCCCTCTTCCATAGAAGCAACTATTCCTTGTGCGTAATCTTCTGCATCATTTTCAACACTCATCGTTCTTAACATGTATAATGACTGAATACCGAAAACGATCAGCATAACGACTAAAAAGAACCGAATTAATCCTTTCCCTTGCATTGTAAATTTATTTTTGGTTTGAATGTGTTAAGTAGTAAATCATAAAAAAAGAGCCTTTCCATCGGAAAAGCACTACAAATATAAGCGTTTTACTCTTTTTTCACTGGTTTTGTTGCAGCTATTACTTACATAATTGTATCAATCATTTATACATTCCTTCGTAGATAAGGAATTGGAAACGAAGTAGATTTGAAGCTGTATTTTTCATTTTCATACAAAGAATATGTATTTTTGCACTCGCTTAAACATACGACAATCACTACGACTCATTAACCGTCAGATCGATCACAAAAAATGTCGTCTGGCTATTTATTAACGATCTGTTTATAAACAGACCAAAAAACGACAAAATAATTATGGGATTATTTTCATTTTTAAAAAATGCAGGTGCAAAAGTATTCGGTAAAAGCGAAAAGAAAGAAGCTGCTCCCGAAGTAGAAATGGCACCAATTGATCATGAAACAGTACTTCGTAATCAACAAATGATGTTGTTAAAAGGCGTGGTTAATAGCCTTGGCTTAGAAGTTGAAAATTTAGCATTGGATTTAAGAGATGATACGGTAGTCGTCTATGGTTCGGTTGATACCCAATCTGAAAAGGAGAAAGTGGTATTAGCATTAGGAAATGTAGCAGGAATCGCTACTGTAGATGATCGTCTTACGGTAGAAAATCCTGAGCCAGAAGCACAATTTCATACGGTACAACGTGGAGATTCATTATCCAAAATCTCTAAGAAATACTATGGTGACCCAATGAAATACAATGCTATCTTTGAGGCGAATCGCCCAATGTTGAAAAATGTAGACTTAATTTATCCAGGTCAAGTCTTACGTATTCCTGCTTTATAAGATTACAATCTTTATAAATAATAGTATCTTTGAAACCACTAAGAAAATCATTCGTTCTTAGTGGTTTCTTGATTTACATCTCAAAACGAAAGCATCTCTCCTTATGGCAAACGTCATTTCCCACAGTCTTTTTACTGATTTTGATGTACACCTTTTCCGTGCAGGGAAGCATTTTAAATTATATGAAAAATTAGGTAGTCATTTACTAACGCTTGATGGGGTAGAAGGTACCTATTTTGCGGTCTGGGCACCCAATGCTACTGCCGTTAGTGTAATTGGAGATTTTAATCATTGGACTAAAGGAGAACATCCTTTAACAGCACGATGGGATGGCTCAGGAATATGGGAAGGTTTTATCGCTGGAATTGAGCATGGAACGAAATATAAATATAGTATTCAAGCTCAAAATGGAAAATATCTAGAAAAAGGCGACCCCTATGCACGATTTTGGGAAGTACCACCCAATACCGCTTCTATCGTTTGGAATGCAGATGATTATAAATGGAAGGATAAAAAATGGCTAAGTAAACGAAAAAAAGAATTGAATAAACCTAAGCCTTATTCAGTATATGAAGTTCACTTAGGAAGTTGGAAGAAATTTGATTACGGTACGCGTTCCTTATCGTATCGTGAAATGGCGGATGATTTGGTTAATTATGTGGTGGATATGGGCTTTACGCATGTGGAATTTATGCCTGTAATGGAACATCCTTATTTCCCATCTTGGGGCTATCAAATAACAGGTTATTTTGCACCTACCAGTCGTTTTGGAACACCTCAAGATTTAAAATATCTCATCGATGCCTTTCATCAAGCGGATATTGGCGTCATCTTAGATTGGGTGCCTTCTCATTTTCCTGAAGATGGACATGGGCTCGCCTATTTTGATGGGACACATTTGTATGAACATGCGGACCCACGTCAAGGCTTTCATCCTGATTGGAAAAGCTGTATTTATAATTATGGACGAAATGAAGTCCGATCTTTTTTGATTTCTAATGCTATTTTTTGGTTAGAACAGTATCATGCAGATGGTATTCGAGTAGATGCGGTGGCTTCCATGTTATACTTGGATTATAGTCGAGATGAAGGACAATGGATTCCTAATCAATATGGTGGTAATGAAAATTTAGAAGCGATTGCTTTTCTCAAAGAACTCAACGAAACGGTAGGTCGAGAATTTCCTGATGCAACGATGATTGCAGAAGAATCAACTTCTTGGTCGGGTGTTTCTAGACCCACTTTTGCAGGAGGTTTAGGTTTTGATCAAAAATGGATGATGGGATGGATGCACGATACGCTCAATTATTTTAAACGAGATACCATTTATCGACAATTTCATCAGAATGATATTACGTTCAGTTTAGTCTATGCCTTTTCGGAAAATTTTATGTTGCCCTTATCCCATGATGAGGTGGTGCATGGAAAAGGTTCATTGATTAGTCGCATGCCAGGAGATCGTTGGCAACGATTTGCGAATTTGCGTGCCATGTATGGGTTAATGTTTGTACATCCTGGGACGAAACTCTTGTATATGGGAGCAGAATTTGGCCAAGAAACCGAATGGAATTTAGAACGAGGATTGGATTGGCACTATTTAGATGGACGATTTCATCGTGGGGTTCGAGACTTAGTACGAGATTTAAATCAATTGTATTGTTCAACTTTTGCGCTTTATGAACAACAATTTAAAGGAGAAGGTTTTGAATGGATTGCTTATGATGACCATAAAAATTCGGTGATTTCTTTCTTACGTAAAGGCGTAAAAGAAAAAGATACGCTTTTGATAGTTTGTAATTTTACTCCTAATACCCACGAGACGTATCATTTAGGGGTACCCGCCTTTTCAAAATGGAAAGAAATTTTAAATACAAATCATGCGCGTTATGGAGGTAGTGGTTTGGTAAATGAGGAAGAACTTGTTCCCATTCAAGAACTAAAACATGGAAGAGAATTCGCTTTACCGATTAAATTATCTCCCTTGTCAGTCATGGTTTTTCAACCGACTTCTACTCGTAAATTGAAGGTAAAGAAACAAGCAAGTCTAAAAAAGAACGTACTCGCTAAAGAGTAAAAGATATGAGGAGTAGAATAGCTTTTAGGCTGTACAGGCTAAAGCCCGTTCTACTCTTTTTACAGATTTTCTCACAACTTAAACGGCATTTCTACCACTTGGTGCTGCAATGCAAACACGACCAAGCCAGCAATATTTCGACAATCTAGTTTTGCTAATAGATTATTCCGATGCCCATCTACGGTACGTGGACTGATGTATAATTTACTTGCGATTTCAGGAGTGGTATATTGCTCGCAAATGAGTTGTAGAATTTCTTTTTCTCGATTAGTTAATTCATAAGGGAAGTGTGCTTTAGGCTTTGTTTTCGCTACCATATTTTCACGAATGACTGTCATCACTTCATTGTTATAATAAAATCCATTGTTGTAAACTGCACGAATCGTTTCCACTACTTCTTCAGGTTTAGAATTTTTGGGCAGGTAGGCCGCTGCACCTAATTCAATCATATTAATAACGAAGGCTCGACTAAAATGCGTAGATAAGACGATAAATTTTAGTTGAGGATAGTTTTTTTGTAGGACTTTTGCGACTTCAACCCCATTCATTTGAGGCATTTTCAAATCCAACAATAATACATCTGGAAATGGATTAGCCTGTTTCAATTGTTCTAATAAATCTATGCCATTTTCTGCTTCTAGATCTAAATTTAAATCCTCAATAACATTTAAAATAGACTTCATTCCTTTTCGAAAAAGGGCTACATCGTCGGCGATAGCAAGTTGTATAGTTTTCATTGGTGGTTCTTTTAAGTTTAAATAATAGAAGTACTCATTTTTGCTATATTTGAGTTGTGTGTTAACTGAATATTCATTTGCATGCCTTTTCCAATAGAAGAAACGTAGTTGTATTCAGCTTGAATCATATTCAATCGACTTTCGATATTTTTCATTCCTAATCCTTTTTTCTGACTTAATTGTTCTATATCAAAGCCTTTTCCATTATCTTGATAAACTAGGTCAATGGTATTTTCTTTTAAAGACAATTCAATGCTAATCGTATTGGCATTACCATGACGAATCGAATTATTGACCAATTCTTGAAGCACACGAAACAGATTTAATTCAATCAATTGATCTTGAATGTCGGTTTTTTTTTCTAATTGAAAATCCATTTCCACTGCTCCCGAACGTTGTAAATTATCGCGCAATTCTTTAATGGCTTCTACTAATCCAAATTCTTCCAAAGTTGGTGGCAATAAATCATGGGAGATGCGTCTTGTAGTGGAAATAGTATCATTAATTAAATCATGTACTTCATGGGCTATTTCTTGTTGATCTTTACTAGATGGTGCAAGTCGATGAAGATTAAGGAGAATGACATTGAGTTTAGAGCCAATTTCATCATGTAAATCGCGCGCAATGCGTTTGCGTTCTTCTTCTTGCGTTAGTATGGTACTATGTAAGAGTTCTTCTTGATGTTGGAATGCGAGTTGTTGGCTATGCATTTGTTCATTTAATAGCTTTTTTTGTGAATAATTGAAAAATAACACAAACGATAGGGCAAGCGCCAGCATAATCAAGATGCCAATAATCATCATGACGACAAAGGTGTTTTGCTGGAAGCTATTTTCCAAAGTGCCCATAAAATCAATGCTTGAAAGACAAGATTTAGAAACGCATTAAATGCCCAAAACATTTTATAGGCTTCTTCTTGATCTATGAAAAGTTGATTACACATAAATATAAACAAACTTCCTGAATAATAAACAATGATAGCTGAATTGACTAAGCGTAAGCTTTTTTCTAAACTTGGTTGAGCAAATGGATTTCCTGCGCTTGCATAAAAAAAAGTCACCGCAAAAATGATGATAATCACTTGAACACCAGTCTTGGCAACGGAATTGAATCCATAGATACTTTCATTGAAACAGGAGTTTAATACAATTAATACCATTCCTATTAAAATGAATAGCCAAAATTTTCCTTTGAAAAAACGAAGATTAGATAATATTTTTTTGTAGAATAGGCTTAATAATACAAATTCCCCAAAGGTATAAAGATGTAATAAAGGCAAATTGTTATGCCCCGTATACGAACAAATTCTTGCGCTTATTTCGATTAGTAATGCCCAAATTAAAAAATAACTCAACCATTTAAATGAAGTAGGCAATTTCTTAAAATTAAAGAAACAAATTACTACATTAATGGCTAAAAAGAGTACTGAAATATCGCCGAGTCGAACATAAATATCATGTAATAATTCCATTTGCTTTTTATTTATCTTTTGGTAATCAGAACACTTATACCGTTTTAAATGATAAATGTCGTATACTCCATTTCCATTACATCGGCATTATACCTTTTCTATCGCAGAGATGTACGACATGTACCGCTAGAAAAGGTATTAGTTGCGTTCATGAAGTTGTTGATTTTCATGAACGCAAACAATTGACTATCACAAACTCTAATCTACTTTCAACTATTTAGAAGTTAGGACAAGCATTAGGACAAGGTTGCGTAAAATCATAATATTGCCAAGAATTGGTAGTTTCATTTTTTAAGGCAAATACAATTTCTGTTGAGTCATTAGGCATTATCGCCATCATCGCAAATAGCTCGTCGCCGACATTTGAATTAAGCAATATCTCTCGTAATTCGTAGCGATCTACTTTTGCACCATAGACAAGTTTGGAAGGAGCATCTGAGAAGCCATTATTTTCACCCACTAGGTTTTGATTGACACTATTTACATAGGTTTGGTAAGCGGCAATACTTGTCTGTGCTTTGTCTTCAGTTATCGCATGAGAATATACTTTTCGATTGGAAACCTGTTGTACTTGACCAGAAGATGCTGTGGTTGAAGGGGTGGCATTGGAAGCATTATCGGGAGTTGCATTGGTTGAGCTAGAAGGGATAGCCGTAGAGGAAGCTTCTTTTTTAGAAGTTGGTGCTTCACTTTGACAAGCCCATAATCCTAATCCAAAAATTAAAAGAATAGCGAAGATTGATTGTTGTAATTGCATGATTTTGATTTTTAAAGGTTATTAATTTCCTGCAAAATAGGAGATAATTCCTTCATTTTTCATCAAAATCACGTTTCAACAGTGAAAACAGGTAGAATTGCCTAGTCATTCTAGCAAAATAGCCTTTGGGGATTTAACAATTTTTACACTTGTTTTCAATAAGATAAGGATGGAACAACTCACTACCACAATTTCCATCGAGGTTTGCTGTCGTCCTTTTTGGGCGGGGTGATTTCAGGTCGTATTTTCTGTTGTTCTTCTTTGATAATTTTTTCTATATTAGATGTTGGTTTAGATTGTAGCAATTGTCGTTGATGGAGTTGTAATAATTCTTTTATTTCAGCTAAGAATCTTTCTCCTTGTAAAGGTTTTACCATTTTAACAAAATTAGCATAGCCCCAAACAGAAGCAACAATATCTTCGCTTGCGCCCCATTTTTTGCCGTCCCAACCACTCAATCGAACTTGATGCAATAAAGCTCTAAATCGTTTTAGTTTTTTACGATCAATTCCCAATTGATTATTCACCACAATTCCCGTTACTTCCTGACGCGCTCCTTTACGCATAATGCGAGTTTTATCTGGATGCAATAGAAAGCCTTCCTCTTTTACCGTTTGACGAATGCGCCATAACAGTTTTTTTAGGTTTTCAGTCGTATCTCCTGAAGTGGAAAAACTCAAATCATCTGCATAACGGGTATACTTAAATCCTAAAGCTTTTGCTGTACCTGCCAAACGCGCATCCAGTTTATAGCAAAGAATATTAGTAATGGCAGGACTAGTTGGTGCGCCTTGCGGAAGATGTCGTTCGCCCTTTGCCGTATAATAAGTTGTACCATCTAACTCCACTTCATCGACATCTGGTTCTGTACAAATAGCGGCTAATATCGTTGCAATATGCTCTGAATACCCCAAGTTGATAAAAACACCTTTTACTCTTCGAAACGTAATCGTCGGAAAGAAATCTTTAAAATCGAGATTAATAACTAAATCTTGATTCTGATGTGGTATGGCATTGGTTAAAATAGAAGTTTCTGGTTTGAAACCACAGGCTGCATCATGCGTGGGAATTTTGTATAAAATATTCGTTAAAACCCAATATTGAGCAGCTTTGAGACGAGGCATTGGAGCAGAAATCAAGCGTTGCCCACCTGATTTTTTGGGCATATAAAATCGTTTATAATGCGATACTTTACTAACTTTTCTATTGTAGGACAAAAAGCGTAATTGACCTAAGGTAATCCCCATCGCTTTTGCTAAATCTTTTGCTTCAGCATAATTGGTCAATCCATATTTAGAAAGTTTTTCGGGATTCGCTGTTTTTTGATGTAATCCACCTGAAATTTCTTCCCCGAGATAAAGGATTTCTTTTTGTTTTCGTTCTTTCCAGTCGGCTGCTTTTTTTTGTCTTGCTATTTCTCGTTGTTCGCGATTGAGCTTTTGCTTTTCCCGCGATTCTTTCATTTTTTCCTTGCGATATTTAGCAACTAGTTTTTCAGGATTTTCAATCTGTTTTTCTCTGGCAAGTAAATCACGAAGCTCCTTTTGTAAATCAATACGTCTTTTTATGACCTCCTGTGATAAGCTCGGTTGTTCTACATTTTCTTCCCAAAACCCAAAGCGCACCATCTCGCTATAGATCAACTCCTCCCTAGAGGTTTCTCTTAATTGTTGATATAATTCTTCTCTTGTTTTGGGTTGTTCATTATTCATGATATTCCTTTGAAAATGATGCTTAAAAAAGTGTTCTTAGACAAAAAGAAAAAGCAGTAGTACGATTTGTTTTTTTCGTAATAGCTCAAAACTGAATGACTCAACTCTCCGCGGTCTATCTACCCGGTGCTATTGGCTTCACGGAAGCCAACCTGTAATGGCACTGGGTAGATAAAGACCGCTTATCAAGAGGCAGTCAGTGACGTATGCAAAGATTGTATGCGGACTTGGCGAAACACCAAGCAGTTTGCAAATTCTTAAATCATACCACTTACTTCTTCTTTAAATTTTGTTCAATAAAACAACAAAAGAGGGTAAGACCTTTTTTTTTCGTAAACGCTCAGAACTGAATGGCTCAACTCCCCGCGGTCCAACTAGTATGTACTATTGGCTTCACGGAAGCCAACCTGCAATGGTACATACTAGTTAAGGACCGCTTATCAAGAGACGGTCAGTGACGTATGCAAAGATTGTATGCGGAGCTGGCGAAACACCAGCCAAATTGCAAATTCTTTGGTCTTACCACTCTTTTGTTATTCAAGTAACTTAGGTTACTTATGATTATCTCTTTTGATAATGTTTTATTCTCGTTGCCAAGATATGCTCACAAGGCCCTTTGTATAACTTATTTTGTTTAAAAAATCGGCATTGACATTCTGCTTCGACCAATCGTTGATCGGCATCAATGACTAGTTTTGTATTAAAGTTTTGATTATCGGTTTGTACGATTCCTTTCAAGGTCGTTGCTTTGGAATTAGATTCTGCTTTTACACTAACCTTATTCTGTTTGATGAATTGATTAGCTGTATCTTCTCGCTCATTGGCAAAACGTAATTGCTCAAAGGGTAGCGGATCTTGAGTCAACTCTCGAATCCGATACACCTCTTTATCCATATCATACATCACGCGCCCTGCTTGTGTGTAAGCGGATAACGCGCCTTGGATAATGGCTTTATCCATGTTCATTCGATTCGCTAATGAATCTGCGGATTCTTGCCAAGTTTCTTTGAGGGTATCAAATATTTTTCCTTTGGTAAATAAATCGACCTCCGCACGCGGTGCCATCAAATCAAAATTGCCAGCTCTCGACCAATCATTTTTAGTCCATCCTGAAAGTCCTAAAGTGAAACTCATATCACCCAAATCGGCGACAAAGAAAGAAGGTAATCCTGTTCCTAATAAATGGACTCGAAATCGTTTCGTAATGGGAATTAGTCGTTCTAAAATTAACAAACGACGACGCCCCCAAATTCTTATTTCTTTCTCTTCTGTACCATGATAGATACTTCTACTACATACGAGTTCTTTGTTCCAAGGTTCAAATACTGCTTTAACGGGTTCACCTGGTTTTAAATAAAATCGAATTGAACGAGGTCCTTGTTTTTCTTTATGGCGGTTTAGGATAAAACAGAAATTATGAATATCCATTGGATGCAAATCAAAACTGGCAGCATCCATTGTCATTGCTGAACTTACTTGCAAAAATCCACGTACCCAACTATCTGGCAAATCAATTTTTAGTTCTTTATAGGTTTCTTCTTTTTCGGTCGTTACTTCAAATCCTCCAGGGTCAACGGTAAAGACCGTTTCTTTATAGTTTCTAATTTTTTGAAATTCTTTATATAAAGCATCGGAATAATCAATGTTGGTTGTTCCGTATGCCTTTTCTTCTATATTTTTAAAAACTTCATACCCACAAGACAAGCGACCATAAGAAGATTCATCTTGACTAAAACATTCAAAAAAAACTTCATCAGGATGAATCGTGATGACAGGATCTAGAACAAACCAAATATCTCTATATTTTTTGTAGGTGAAATTGAAAAACTTCTGGCGTGCCTTGTAATATGGCCCTAGTATTTTATCCGATTGTCGTTGAATTGCATTCAATTCTCCTCGGATGTCTTCAATTTTTGTTTTGAGACCCGCACTTTCTGCTAAAATCTCTTCTAAATATTGTTGTTCTTGTTGCTTTGCCCATACTTTGTATGCTTCTCGATCTTTGGGTTTCCATCTTAAATCCGATACCACAACATCATGCAAGGCGGAAATTGCTTCTCTAAAAGGGATATTTTTAGACAACGTACCTCTAAAAAAAGTAGGTGTACGCAGGGTATCAGGCGCAAAGGACATATTCGTTGATCCTGTGCTATTTTGTACGCTTGAACTGCCGCTATATTTGTAATTAAAGATCATTGTTCTTGGATTAAGATGTTTTCGTATTCTACTGAATAGCAACTTTTTTTAATGTGTTTCTATTTAAATTTTAGTTTTTTATTGTCTAAATATTTGATTTCAAATTAGTTATCGCCTCATGCCGGCTGGGCACAGCATTTTTTTCATTGCCAAAAAAACGAAGCAAAAAACGCTATAAAAGATAAACTCCCTCCGGTCAAACAGTATCTTTTCGAGCCGCCCGCCCAGTATTTCGGATTCAATTTATTTAAATTAGGTTTTTGTATACGTACTTACTGGTTTGATATGTATAGGCAAATTCAAATCTGGATACTTTTCCTTCAAATCGCGCATGATGGATATACACTTTGCTTTATCTGCAATCGCCATTGTTGCTGACTGCCGTGTCATGATTTCTGCAATGACTTGTGCGGCTACTTTATCTTTTAAACCTTCTTTTCTCAAAAAATCAAATATGCGTTTTTTGGCAACTTTTGATTTATTGATACTTGATAAAACTGTGGTAAAATAATGCTGAAGTTCAGTAATGTTAGAAGGATTATCTTTGGCAAATTCATCTAAATAATTACTCGCAAAACTTTGTAAATCAGCAGAAGGATGTTGGCTCAATTGTAATAAATAGCGTTCGCCATCTTCTTTTCTAAAATACTTCGTTATTCTGTTTCTGCCATATTGTTGTACCATTGGATTGACACTATCACAAAGACTGATTAGAATTTCTGGAGTCCATTCTTTATCGCCAAAATGCGTATCAAAGAAATTAAAGGCAAAGTCTCTCGAATCATCCCATTTCGCGTCTACTATTCTTACGGCATCCGCCGCTTCATATTTTATACGAGCTAAATTATCTTCATACATTTTCCATACCCATCGACGAACCGCTACGATCTCATTACTAGCTAGTTTAACAATTTGTAAAATACTTAGGTCTTTCGCATCTATGTATTCTTGTAAAAGATGACTTCCTAATTGATTTGCAGCTTTACGAGAAGAATACAATAGATTGAGAGTGAGTTTTTTATCAATATTTCCTAGATGTGTTTTTAGGTGTGTTAAAAGCAATTCTAACACATCATCGTCTCTTCCTTCCGCGGGTTCCTTTTTCAATAAGACTGCTGCTAAACGTACCACTATTTGATCGCCAAATGTATTATCTTCTTTGACTAAATGGATAACAATTGGCTGTGCTTCTTTACGAATTTCTGGATATTTTGCATTACAAAGACTAACTAATAATTCTTCTTTTCCTAGTAATACTTCATTTGGTAATTTGCCTAATAATTGTACCCCAACTGCTCGTAATTCTTTAGATTCTCCTTCGATTAATGTGAGAATTAATTCTTCTGGTAAATCCTTAACCTGAGTTTTATGATTTAATAAGATTTTTGCACCAAAAACATTCACAGCAGAAAGCGGATGATCTAATAATTTATGGACAAAATTTAAATCCAATTCATGTAACTGCTTCTGGAAATGTTCTTTTAGTAATTCTCCAGCATTTAGAATAGCTTGTTGATCCAATGAAGTAGCATCTGCTGTATACTTCAGCATTTTAGCCATACTTTTTGCGACTATACTTTCTGAACTACCATTATCATAAGAGAAAGTGGAAAGCAAATTATCAAAGCATTCTTTTACTTCTGGGTAAGGATTAAATAAAGCAGCACTTACAAAATCAGCATTTTTTAGATAAACCGACTTGCTTGTAGTAAGCCATTCTATTCCTAGTTGACGAGCCGCGTCTAAACTCGACCTTAAAAGTGCTGCCGTTAATTCAAAATTGGGGTTATCAGGATTATATTTTGTTCGAGCTAAATCTATCGCATAATGATTCGTACATTCATACCGCTTTTCTAGGAGTAAACAAATGAAATCGACATCTGCCATTTTCCCTATTGCACGATTATTGGCTTTTGCTGCTTTACAAGCAAATTCTTGTACTGGTAAACACTCGCTTTCTGCCAACAAATGCATTAATCCTTGAGGCATTTTATCCCATAATTCGGGAAACGCTTCTTCTCGGATCGTGGAAAAATCTTGTCCTTCTGGTACATCCGCAACTCCTATGTATTGTTTGCGACCATCGGATATGCGAAATCGCGTACTATTTTTATACAGAATATGATTAAAAGCAACTTGATTGGAAAAAGCAGGATAGTTTACTTCTCTTTTTTGTCTTCGCCATCGTCCATCAATTCGTACATAATTCCAAAATGTTTTTTGGTGAGCAGGCTGTCCATCTCCATCTTTATAGGCTAATAAAAAACCAACTACCATTTTTATATAAGAAAGGTCACCAATACTGCCTCGACGATTGAAGGTACGCCAAACACGACGATGTAAATATGCTTTTGTATTTTCGGTAAAACCAATTCTAGAATTCGGTTTTGCGATTTCTTGTTTTTTATACACCCATTGGTCGTCTAATTTTACGCTTCCCCATCTTAAATGACTAATTGTAGCAGGACTTTGTATGATACGATGTGCGATGATACCATATAATTCTCCATCATCTCTAAATTCAGCCGACTTGAATAGTTGTCGGAGTGCTTGAAAGTATCCGCCTCCTTGTAAAGGCGCTTGTTTTGCCCATTTCAGTATTGCTTTTCTGGCTACTGGATATTCTTTGGAGATGAGATAGAGATAAGAAATCATCCAATAAATAGTAGCTTTCGCTTGAATCTCTTTTTCAATGGCTTGCACCAAACCGTCTTCATCTTTATCTGAAATGGCATTTACTGCATCAATAGAAAGTTTCGTTAATAGATCAACGATCATTTCTCGTTGCGCTTCAGGAGATAGTAAAGTCATCATTGCTTCACGCGTAATGACACTCACCGCATCTGAGGTATGTGCGCTTTTTCTTATTTTTTGTAATTGTGTAAGTCCCTCAGGATTGCCAATTCGACCTAATGCCCAAACTAGACAATATTGTTCTATTGAATCACTAGGGATTTTTAAATCTAATAAGAGAGGTAAAGCTTCTTTTAATCGCAATTCACCCACTCTCCACAATAATCGACTTAAAGGGCGTTTCGGTTTAGGCTTTTTTGAACTATTAGGATTCGTAGTTGGAGCAGGATCTTTTCTGAAATCTTTTATTTTCTTCCAAATGGATTTTTTTGGAGCTGCATCAACTTGATTTCCGCTGTTTGGAGAAGTGGTTGTTTTGGAATTTTCTATCACCTTTTGTAATCCATCTAAAATGCCTTTAATTCTGCCAGTTGCTAAAGGTGCATTAGTTGGAATGGGTGGAACAAAATCGTCTTCTTTCTCTACTTGTGCTGGATTAACATCATTTATAGTAGACGTACTTGGAGAAGTAGTAGAACTCGTATAGCCTTTTTTAGTTTTGGCAGCAATTAGTTTATCATAGATTTTTTCAGCGGCTTCTAGTTCAACAGGTAAAACTGTTTTAGTACCTTCTTTTAAGATGTTTCCTCTTCTTCCATATCTGAAATTCACCAAATATTGATTATTACTTACTTCACAAAGATCAACTTCATAAATTTTATCTGAAGTCCCTTCTTGAAAATAAAGCTTTTTTTGTTTGATTAATTTCATCAGGAAGAATTGCTTTTTATTTTAATAATTGGGGATAAAGGCTCATTACCTTTTACGTAATCAACTCTTTTATAGTTTTAATTTTTTGATCTCTTATGAGAGTGATAATTAATTTACAAAACAAATGTACTCAAAAACATTATAAAATCAAACAATTATAACTTATTTAGTTATAATTTTAACATTATTTTGTTGGCTTAGCCTTAAAATGATAAGTCAATCGGGCAATTTTTCTTAAACAGGTAAAATTACCTGCTTCCCTAGCAAAATAGCTTATTCTACTTTTCTATCAATTTTGCGCTTACCCAAGCTTGAATTCTGTTGCACCTTTGCATTGTCAATTTTATTTAATCAAAAAATCAAATATTTATTTAACCTCAAAATTTTTACATCATGCAAAATTTAACAACAACACCAAATCCAGCAACTGCAACAGACAATGAAATTAAGTATGTAGACCTTCCACAAGCGCGTATCCAATGGGATGTTCCAACTTTAAATGCACCAGGGCCAGATACTTTTGACTTTACTGTTCCTTATGAATTTGATTCGCCTGCGGTCGTCGTTAATCGCACACAAGCAAATGCCGATCAAGTATTGGATGTAACACATGCCAATCAAAACGATTACACCCTAGCTAGTTCTAGCCACGTAAGCGGAGAACAAATATTCAATATGTTATCCGTAGGTCGCCAAAATCAAAATGTCGTTAATTACGCAGCTATTGAGCAAAGCGGTGAAACGATAGGTGTTATTCAGTGGGGAATTGAGTCAAGTACAACCGATGGTAATCAAGAATTTTCTTTTCCTACTCATTTTAATATGAATTGCGCAGCTGTGCTTACGACGCCCATGCAGTCGGGTCAATCGGATAATCTTCCTGTCGTATCGGCTACGAATAGTAATTTTACGATCAATCGAGCAACTGCTGTAAGTGGAACACAACCTTTTTATTGGGTCGCAATAGGTGATTGTCAATTATCCAGTAATAATAGTTTTTCAGTCGAGCTTGGAGACGGCATCATCATGAAAGGTGGTATGGCAAAGACAACTACAGATGGCGAAGAAAATATCCCATTCTCTTCTTTAGGTTTGGATAATTACACTGAAGATTGTTATACCCTCGTGACCACACGTAAAGAATCGGGTTGCAAAAATGGTCTTCCAGTCGTATCACAAGATAAATATGGATTTACCTTAGATCGTAGTAGTAGTACAAATGGTACAGAATACTTCTATTGGATTGCTATCGGAAAATAATAAAACAAAGATTTTAGGTAGAAATTTGGGCTTGTCTTTTTTAGGACAGCCCTTTTTTAATAAATCTGCATTCCACATCAATAAATTCTACTATATTTGCGTTTTAAAAATGATAGTGCTACTTTATTTTGGAGGTTTTATCCATTATTAAGTACCAAATACATACGAAAAGGAAAACTTTAGTGAAGCGGATCGCCATATTTGCATCAGGAACAGGTAGTAATGCTTTAAAAATAATCGAACATTTCAAAGCCCATTCTTCTATAGAGGTAGCTTTGGTAGTTTCGAATAAAGATACGGCAGGTGTTCTTGAAATTGCAAAGGCTCATCAAATCCCTACACTTTTATTAGAAAAAAATATTTTTCGGAAAAGTACACAATTGTTGAATGACTTTAAGGTGTACCAAATTGACTTTATTGCTTTAGCAGGATTTTTATGGTTAATTCCTGCTTATTTGGTAAAAGCCTTTCCGAATAAGATTGTGAATATTCATCCTGCATTATTACCTAGATATGGTGGTAAAGGAATGTATGGACATTATGTTCATGAAGCTGTTTTTGCAGCGAAAGAACAACAATCGGGAATGACCATTCATTATGTAAATGAACAGTACGACGAAGGAAATATTATTTTTCAAGCCAGTTGTACATTAACACCTAATGATAATCCAACAATAATAGCCCAAAAAGTATTACAATTGGAACATAAACATTATGCAAAAGTGATTGAAAACCTTTTAATTACCCCAAAAAAGTAATAAATTAAGACGCAGAAAAGATTTAGATAGCTTAACTTATTTCTTTCAGCAATATATAACATACTATACAAACTTTAGAGAAAAACGAAACAGTGAAGCGAATCGCCAAAACACACATCCTATCGCAGTACACCTTTTAGCTATCTATAGTTTAGCTAATTTGATTTAATATAAGATCAAAATAGGTGGTTCCCATGATTCCTTCAATGTGATATAAAATCACGATTATGACCAGATTACTTCTTATCCTCCTTGCAAGTTGTTGTATCTCTTTTATGAGTTTTGCACAAACAACTCAGGAACTAAACTGGAAAAAACACGCCAAACTTGCAGATGAATTATTCAGCAAACGAATGTATGCTGATGCTGCTTCACATTACGAACAAGCATGGCGTAAGCAGAATAAACGGAAAGATTTCATCTATAAAGCTGGGGAGTCCTACTATTTGATTCGCAATTTTAAAAAAGCAGCAGAAGCCTATGCTCATGTCAAAGACCTCAATTCGGAGTTTCAGTATGTAGGTCTAAAATATGCACGATGTCTCAAGCAAACAGGAATGTATGATGCCGCTAGTCGAGAATATGTTTATTTTCTCAATGCACATGAGGGGCCTGATAAAGCAGTACTAACTGAAATTGTACAAACTGAAATTCGAGGCTGCGAAATGGGCATCCGAGAAAGTGAAAACACCAAAAACCAGCCCCTTCAAGTAGAACATTTGAGTAATAATATCAATTCTACAGATACAGAATTTGCTCCAGTTGCTTTTTCAGATGACATTTTATATTTCTCTTCTTTAATGAAAGGTAAAGCTAAAATTTATCGATCTCAACGTAAAGAAGGCGAATGGACAAAAGCCATTGTTCCAAGTGGGTTTAAAAAATTAACCGATCAACATTTTGGTAATGGTACATTTTCGCCTGATTTACAGCGCTTTTATTTTACAATTTGTGATAGCGATCAAGTTTGGGGTGGATTAAGTTCTCGTTGCGATATTTATGTTACTAAACGTCAAAATTCAAACTGGACAAGCCCTGAGAAACTTCCAGAATACATCAATTTAGATGGAACTACCAATACACAACCTCATGCCGTACATGATGGTAATAAAGAAATCTTATATTTCTCTTCTAATCGTGAAGGGGGCATGGGGGGCATGGATCTATGGTTTGTCGAACGTGATTTAACGACAGATGCATTGGACTTTACGTATCCTGAAAATTTAGGTGCTTCTATTAATACGACTAGTGATGAAATTACTCCTTTTTATGATCGAAACTTTGAAACCCTTTATTTTAGTTCAAATGGGCATATTTCATTAGGTGGTTTTGATATTTATAAAATACAAGGTAAAATGCTGGATTGGGAAGAAGTCCAAAATGTAGGCATTCCTATCAATTCTCCCGCTGATGACACTTATTACTATCATTTATTTGCAGGAACAGAAGGTTTCTTTGTGTCCAACCGTACTTTTGGTATGGAAAAAATCACTACCACACAAGAAGATATTTTCTATTTCAGTCAACCTATTAATGAATTAATGGTGCGTGGAAATGTATTTGAAAGACGTTCTCAAGAACTTGTAGAAGAGGTAGACGTAGCATTGTATGAACTTTTAGATACAGGGCAAAAACGATTATTATCCTCCAAGTCGTTTGAGACGGGTAGCTTTAAGTTTCCATTAATTGCCAATAGACGTTATAATTTAGAAGCTTCTAAAGCTGGTTATACAACAGGAAATATCAATTTATCCACCTATCAAGAAGGTAAATACAATTATACAAGAGAAATTTTTATCGAAAATGCTATAGACAATTCTCTAGCGTCTGGCAATGCTATCGTTTCTTCCAATGAAGGCATGATCGAAACTAGTGACTCTGGATTAACTTCTACAACTCCTAGTAAACGAAATCCAGTTGTAAAAGACAATCGAAATTATTCAAGTGCCTCTAGTAATTCTTCTGGCGCAACGGTAATTCGTTCCGATAATCCTACGGTCATCAGTTCCTCTTCTACTCCTCCTCGAATGAGTGTTCCTTCTGAATATAACGTCCCCGAAAAGCAAACTTCAACCACCATAAGTAGTCCTTCATCGAGTTCAGATGAACGTAAATACATCGCCTTTGATGATTATGATTACGGAACAAGCACAAACACTAGAACAAGTACAACAAATGTAAATACTGAAGTCACCAATGAAAAATACGCCTACCGAACAGTTGATGGTCTAGTCACAGATGCGCCAATCCATTATGGCACTTATTATAAAATTCAATTGCATGCCATTGAAAAGTATAAGCCAGAAAGTAGCCGTTATCGACCTGCAAAAGAATTGGGTCGTTTGGATACAGAATATATTGTAGAAAAAGGTTTAACTCGTATTCTATTATCTGATTTTTTTAGTGAGCGCGAAGCCAGAGAAATGCTAAGTCGAGTAAAAACGCGTGGCTTTGAACGAGCATACATTGTACGATATGTAGATGGAATCCGTCAAAGAAGAATACGATAAGATTTAAAAAATTAGATGTCCAAATCGCTGATTAAATCCTTGTATACCTTGTAATCCGCCAGTATGGATACTTACAATAGTAGATCCTTTTGGAAAGTAATCTTTTTCAATTAGGTCAAATAATCCGTATAAATGCTTTCCATTGTAGATGGGATCGAGTGCAATTTGATGAGTTTGTTTAAAAGCATTAATAAATGAAATTAAGGCAGGTTTAAATTTTGCATATCCTCCAAAATGGTAATCTTGAATTAATTGCCAATTTTGATAGGTTTTACTACTTGATTGTTGAAGTAAATGGGTGATTTCTTTTACTAAAAAATCTCCTTTTAAAACAGAAAATCCAAGTAGCTGTCCTTTTCCATCTGCTCCATGGATCAAACCAGCCATTGTGCCTCCAGTACCACAAGCCACTGTCCAGTAATTAATGCTTGTTGAGGGAATTTGTTGTTGTGCTTCAGTAATGATTTCACCAGAACCTTTTAGGGCTAAGGTATTGGTTCCTCCTTCAGGAATTAAATAATAGTTACCCCATTTTTCTTTCCATTGAGCTAAAAATGCAGGATCATATTTTTGACGATAGATGCTACGATCCACATAATGCAGTTGCATTCCTTGGTCTACAACAAATTGTAGGGTAGGGTTAAGCGGTAAGTGTTCTTCTCCACGTATGATTCCAATTGCTTGAAATTCATATTCTTTTGCAGCAGCAGCTAAAGCATAGAGATGATTGGAATACGCTCCTCCAAAACTAAGTAATTGACCAATCCCTTCTTTTTTTGCTTTAATAAGATTGTATTTCAGTTTTCGGAATTTATTTCCAGTGGGAATGGTCGGTAATAAATCATCTCGTTTGAGATAAAGTGTTATTTCCTTTTCAAGCAATAATTTAGATTGAAGAACTTGCAAAGGGCTAAATGGAGTTGCGTCAAAAATGATAGGTGAATTTAAATTACTTTTGCAAAGAGAATGAGGTCTAATTTATAACAAATTAAAAAAAAGACCGTAAAATTATCACAAGAACTTTTATTTAAAAGCCCTCCCTTTATATAGATTGCTAATATTCAGCGTTTTTCATATTTAAATTTTTTGTATTATGTTTTAATTGGCATCATTCTTGATTCACAATTAGTACATTTCCATAAAAAACACACTGAACATTCCTTTCCTGTTAAAAGAATTAGAAGTCATTTCTAATTCAAGGTACTTCGTATGAACTACCTTGACACACTTTCTATGAAACACTTAAAATCTTTTCAATGACTAAGCAAGCATTCGAAACAGTAGAAAACACTATTAGCAAATGTAATCCTCTTTTAATTTATCCAGTAGCTGATGATGGCTATACTTGGGTAGGTTAATTTAACAAATCCGCGAAATTAAAAGCTCTTCTTGAATACAAGAAGAGCTTTTTTTATGTATTAAAAACATGCATGTAGAATACGCTAAATCATTCATTACTATCTTTCATGTCAAATTTTACTACAAAAACATAAAACGTGACATGGTATATCTAAAATTTATGTATCTTTGAGTAAACACAAAAGTTACTGGTCAAATAAGACCCAATCTAAACACTGTAGCATTTAATTGAAGTCAAGATGCATAATTCATTTGCATTTTGGCTTTCTTTTTTTGAAACCATACAATTTTTATTTTGTCAAATAATCAGCGGTTAATAACCTTAATTTCTATAGCATAATAGCATAAAAAATCTGCGTAATTAGCGAAATCTGCGGGAAAGCTAATTTTTGTATGGTTTTAAGTTTCTTTTTTTAAAATTAGTTACCCCAAGACCAACCAAATTTAAATTTGATTGCTCCATAAGCATTCGATAATTCACTATCTCTTATTCCATCATAATCAACATTCGTAACGGCGCGATAGCCCCCTTCCAAACCTACACGAAACCATTGAAAGATATTCACTTCCACTCCAGCAGAAGGCTGCACCACTAATACCCGATCTCTACCAAAATCTTGAATATTAACATTTCCATTTCCTACCAATAATTTGAATTCAGGATGCAAAACGCGATAGGATTTAGGTGCATAGCCTAAAATTAGACCATTATAATTGAAGCCAAAACTCCGATCTATATCATCAATAGTTATTATTGCATCATCTTCTAAATCCATTCCTCCCCAACCAATAAAGATAGACTTGTTTAATTCAATTCCTCCAAACCCGCCATTACTCACAAAAAAATCACCTCCTTGGTTAAATTGGCTAAAGGCTATATTCGCACCTCCCCATGCTCCTGTAAACTGGATATTTGTTCGATTAAAGAGGGTTTCGTCTTTTTGTGCTTGCAGCTCAAAAAGGCAACAACAAGCGATGAGGACAATCATTAAATTTTTCATACGTAGTGAGTTTTTAGTTTTACAAAATTTACAGGAATGACTCCTAACTTTTGTAATAGTTGCTAAAAAGGGGTTGGATGCCCTTCACCCAACCCCTTTTTTAACGGAGATTAACGATTCTTTGTTAGTTTTAATATTTTTTTAAGGACGAATAATCAAGAGACGTTTCGTTGCCAAAGTCGTGCCTTGTTCATTTTGAATACTATACAAATATGTTCCTTTTCTTAAATCAGATAAATCTACTTGTACTGTTTTATCTCCACTAATTCGATAATTATCTTCCCAAACTACTACACCCAAGATGTTATAGATTTTTAACTTATAAGTACCGCGACTCAAATTAGAAAACTGAAAACGCGCACTATCAATAGCAGGATTAGGAAAAGCTGTTACATCCTGTTTGCCTCGTTGAATTGCTGGAGTAGAACTTATAATATCAAGGGCTTTGTAGGCTACTGTTTGTATATTTTCTTCAGAAGCATCTAAAGTAACAATCGCAATAGGTTCTTTTACTTCATTACTATAATAATTGTACGTCACCACAGTGTCTGCTCCTAAAAAGTCGCCAAATTGAAGTAAATCTGTAATATCTTGCCAAGGGAAACCACCAATACGAACATCAATACGGGTATCTCTATTTTCGATGCGTTTTTCTCGTAATACTTCAAAACTCCCCCCTGGGATCATCAATGTTCCCCAAGCATCTACTACATCGGTTCTGGAAGAAGTTATTCGCAAGCGTAAAGAATCTGGTGTAATAGGAAGATTTTCCAAAATTGCTTCAGGCAGATCATCTCCTGCAAATGGAATACTTAAATCTCCAGAAGTGGTATTGATATCCAGAAAATTCATAGGCGCACGTCGTTCTGCTGTTGGGGGTTCGAAGCGAGCAACTAAATCAACACCTAATCCAGCAGGGTCTTCTCCAGCGTATCCTAAAAACTCATAAGTCTCTGCCGTAATTCGATAATAGGCCTCTGCACCATTTCCAAAATCAGTAACAATATCAGCATCTGGAAAGGTGTCAGCTTGCACGCCTTCACTGGCAGCAAGTATAATTTGTTCAGCAGAAAAAGGAGCTTGTAAACTGGTAAAATCCCATAGTTGATTTGCTCCATTTGCGCCTAAATCAATCCCAGAAGGAAGATTATCAATAGCCGTTCGTAGCGTATCTCCTACTGCTGGAAAGGTAGAAGCTTCGACAGTGATTTGAGCATGTACTCCATTCCATAACAGACCACAAAAAAAGAAAACTTGTAAGATATGCTTCATAGATCAGCGGATAATTGGTTAATTATAATTTCATTTTTAATAGGCTTTATTTTTCAAAAGCCAATTTTACTTTACGTATTTTTCGTATTCAAAACCTTAAAGTTACAATATTCTACAATGAGATACTCCCTATAAAAATGTTAAAGTTGAAAAAATGTTGTCTTCAAATTAGAATGTCTGAAGATCGACTAGTTTTTTATACTCACCATTTTGGTTAATTAATTGCGCATGCGTTCCTTGTTCGACAATACGTCCTTCTTTTAAAACAATAATCTTATGGGCATGTTGAATCGTACTTAAACGGTGTGCAATTACCAGTGCAGTTCTATCTTTCATAATTCGTTGAAGCGCTTCTTGCACCAGCTTTTCGGATTCCGCATCAAGAGCTGATGTGGCTTCATCCAGAATAAGAATGGGAGGATCACGAAGAATAGCCCTTGCTATTGTCAAACGTTGGCGTTGCCCTCCACTCAATTTTGAACCACGGTCACCAATGAAGGTTTCATAGTGTTGATCTAGTTCTTTGATAAATTCATGTGCATTTGCCACCTTTGCAGCATCTTGAACGCTCTGTTCACTTATATTGTTTTTACCAAAAATGATATTATTCTGTACAGAATCATTAAATAGAACGGCTTCTTGTGTTACGATACCAAATAATGAGCGCAGATCGTGTAGTTTATAGTGTTTAATATTTGTACCATCTATTAAAATAGCCCCTTTAGTTACATCTTGAAAACGCGGTAATAAATCAACTAAGGTAGATTTCCCACCGCCTGAAATACCGACTAAAGCAATGATCTCTCCTTTGGGAATAACTAAATTAATCTCTTGTAAAACATCACGTTCTCCATTTTTATACCGAAAAGATACATCCTGAAAAACGATTTCTTTTTCAAATGTCGAAATTGGAATGGGGTTTTGTACTTCTTGAATATCAATAGGTGCATCTAAAATTTCTTCCACGCGATCCAAGGCGGCTAGTCCTTTTCGGATATTATAAGATGCCTTAGAAAACATTTTTGCGGGATCAATGATACCATAAAACGCATATAAAAAAGTAATAAATACCGAGACATTCATAGTTCCAGCCTGTACTTCTCGAAAACCAAACCATATTAATACAGCGACAGTTGCTACACCTAAAAATTCGGACATAGGAGAAGCCATATCTCGTCGCCACAATAAACGATTGAGTAAATTAAAGTAAGTAGTATTTTCTTGCCCAAATTTTTCACTTTGATAGTTTTTGGCATTAAACCCTTTAATCACTTTTAAACCAGATAAGCCTTCTTCAATGGTACTCACTAAATCCCCTAATTTTTCTTGAACATCTGTGGATTGTCTGCGAAGCGTTCGTCCTAATCCTCCAATTACAACTACTGTAAAAATCAGTAATACAAAGGAAAATAAGGTCAATTTCACACTAAACAACAGCATTAAAATAATTGAACCTACAATCATTAATGGAGCACGTACAATAACTTCCAAGGTACTTAAGACACTATATTCTACCTCTTGAACATCTGCGGTGATACGCGCCATCAAATCGCCTTTTCGTTCTTCCGAAAAATAGGAGAGAGGAAGTACCATCATTTTTTCAAAGACATCTTGTCGTAAATCTCGTACAATCCCATTTCGAACGGGTGCCATAAAAAAAAGGGATAAATAGCGAAATAGATTTTTAAAAAAGTAGATCAATACAATACTAATACAGATGTAAATCAAGGCACGTTCTTTTCCATGTAGTTGTATAACTTGACTCAAATGGTAATAGAAAAAATCTTTGATCCCTTCTTGACTCCAAATCGATGTAGGAGGTGTCGTTACTAATTCTTCATCTCCCAAAAGAATATCAAAAAAAGGGATGAAAATTGGAATACTAGCAATAGAGAACAGCACCATAAGGAGATTAGAAGCAATATTCAAACTAATATTGCGCCAATAGTTTTTTATATAAGGAAGTAATCTCAGGATTTGTTGCATATTGCTTTTCAGCCAATGGTTTTTATATAAACGACAAAGGTACGTATTTTAGTTATTGAAATTGCTAAATAATAATTCGTCGTGTGTGCCAAACTAAAATTAATGATAAGTTACCTGCCAGTCACCATTAACTTTGGTGGCAGACTGGTTTTCGCGTTTCTAAATAGGGCAAGAGATTGGTTTTTTAATCAAGAACGCGACCATTTTTAGAAACGCTTAATGAAAATAACTCATTAATTCCTGTCCGCCGTGACTATATAGTTTGCGACAGGCGGGTTTTTGGCTTACTACTTATTTCATTTGAATTAAAAATAAAAAGTTCAATTCTTCCGATTCATATTTTTATCTTATCTAAGATGAAATCCATTAAAAAATAACGTACTTTTGCAGCATATTTGAATCACCTAATTTCTTTATATGAATTTACATGAATATCAGGGTAAAGAATTACTCAAAAGTTATGGCGTAGCCATACAAGAAGGTATAGTTGCACATTCTGCAGATGAAGCATTAGCAGCTTATAAGCAATTACAAGCAGATACAGGAACTGAATTTGCTGTTGTAAAAGCTCAAATTCACGCAGGTGGACGTGGAAAAGGTGGTGGTGTGAAATTGGCTAAAAATGCGGATGAGGTAAAAGAAATAGCAGGCAATATTATAGGGATGATGTTGAAGACTCCTCAAACGCCTGGTGGTTTAGAAGGGCCTGGTAAATTAGTCCGTAAAGTATTGATAGCTGAAGATGTTTATGCCCCTGATTTTGATGCATGTAAAGAATATTACATTTCTATTTTGATGGATCGAGAAAAGAAGTGTAATGTAATAGTCTATTCTACAGAAGGTGGAATGGATATTGAGAAAGTGGCAGAAGAAACACCTCATTTGGTACATAAAGAATATATTGATCCTACTTTGGGCTTACGAGGCTTTCAAATGCGTAAAGTAGCATTTAACTTAGGATTGAGTGGGCAAGCGTTTAAGCAAATGACAAAGTTCATTTCCTCTTTATACAAAGCATTTTTAGGAGCAGATGCTTCTATGTTTGAAATTAATCCATGTATTAAAACGGGTGATGATCGCATTGTAGCAGTAGATTGCAAAGTGGCATTAGATGATAATTCTTTATATCGTCATCCAGATTTAGCGGAATTACGCGATACAGATGAAGAAGATCCGACTGAAGTAGAAGCAAAAAGTTATGGCTTGAACTATGTCAATCTGGATGGTAATGTAGGTTGTATGGTGAATGGAGCTGGATTGGCGATGGCAACAATGGATATTATTAAATTATCGGGTGGAGAACCAGCCAACTTCTTAGATGTAGGGGGTACAGCAGATGCAGCAAGAGTGGAGCATGCTTTTCGTATCATTTTACGTGATCCACAAGTGAAAGCTATTTTGATTAATATTTTTGGTGGAATTGTACGATGTGATCGAGTGGCACAAGGGGTGGTAGATGCCTATAAAAATATGGGAGATGCCATTAAAGTGCCTATTATTGTACGTTTACAAGGCACCAATGCGGATATTGCGAAAAAATTAATTGATGAGTCTGGATTAGAAGTGCATTCTGCGATCTTATTACAAGAAGCAGCGGATATTGTGAAAAACGTCGTTCAGGCTTAATTGAAAGATTTGGATAGAGCTAGTAAAAATTGGTTTAACCCTTTTTTAACCAAGACTAGCCAATCTTATACGAAATTCATTAAATGGTTTTGTAAACTATATCACAAAAGTATCCCCGACCTTACAGGTACGGGATTCAAGAAAATGCCGATTTGAGAAAATCCCGCCTGCGTCGGGCAGGCATAAATTATATTTCAATAGATTTTATCAAAACGGTATTAATCGAATAAGAATCGTTTTTATAGGGGTAGGGTTATAGGGTAACAACTATGACCCTATTTTTTTAGAATTTAAATCAAGCAAAATAATGAAATATATTTTAATTACAGCTTTAGTAATACTTGCTTTAGGACTAATAGCTTGTAAAGGATCAAAAGCAACGACTTCTAGCTTAACAACAGATGATATTACATCAGAAGTTGTTGAAAAGATGACACCTTATCTTATATTTTCAAAAGGAGGATGTTATGGGACTTGCCCTATTTATAAAATGACTATATCTGAAGATGGCTTAGCAGTATATGAAGGAGAACGTTTTACAGAACGATTAGGTAAACATGTTAAGCAACTGGATGCCACTACATGGAAAGAGCTTAAATCTCAATTTAATGGGATAGATTTTTGGAGTTTGCCAGAAAAGTATGAATTTCGAATTCCTGATTTGGCAAGTAGCACAATAACGGTATTAAAGGGGGAACAGACTAAAGCTACGCAATGGAAAGATCAAGCTCCCGATGAGGTAAAAGCTTTAGGAAAAGCATTTGAAAAAATTGGAAATGATCCATTAGGATGGAAATTAGTAGTTGGCCAAGAACTTCCAGATTATATGATCGCTGATGAAATTATCGTCAACTTAATCAAAGGAACCGATGAGCAAACTTGGATTCAGAATTATCGTGCCTATGGAGCAACGATAAAAGAAAAAATAGCCCCTAATATGAATTATTGGCTCATTACTTATAATACAGAGAAAATAGATCCCTATAGTTTATTAAATAAACTAAATGCTGACAAAGCAGCTGTAATTCAAGCAGAATTCAATAAAAAAGTAACAAGTCGGAACTAAAATATTGCTCAGATAGTTGAAGGCAATAGATCGTGATAAAAAGTATAAATTTATTTATAAGGGTTTTCCTATAAAAATTTTACAGTTTTCAAAAACTGTAGGCATTGG
>JAHDES010000071.1 GCA_020628645.1 Saprospiraceae bacterium | reverse complement strand
AAAATTTATACTTGCATCGGGCGTCGAGCCCTTTAAATAGGTGGGGAGGTGAAGCTCCTCCAAATTTGCTATTTGGAGTAGCTTCACCTCCTAGAAACCTTCTTCTTCGTTGTCGAGGCTCGACGCCGACGGCAACGAGAAAAATCCAAATCACGGCTTTTGTCTAAGAACGATTTTTTTTTACAAATCATTATTTTACTCTGCCAACACCACATCTCCACTATAAACAATACTAACACCATCTAAGTATAAGACTTCTGCCATCCAAGTATAAACTCCCATGTCTAATTTTTTTCCACGAAACCGACCATCCCATCCCAAACTTTCGTCATTAGGTTGAAAATTCTGACGGTCAAATAACTGATTCCCCCAACGATCAAAGATAAGTAGTTTATTTATTTGTTCTACTTCAATCCCTGCATACACTAAGAAGGTATCATTAATTCCATCAAAATTAGGAGAAAAAATATTAGGCATAAAAACCCGTCTTCGTTCTTCTACTTGTATCACAATGCTAGCCGTATCCATACAGCCATCTGCTGAAGTAACTGTTAAATCATAAGTACTTGTGATAAAAGGACGCGCAATGGGTTCAACACAATTTCCACAATTTAAGGAGGAGGAATCTGTCCAAACTACATTCGCTAAATCAATTACTTCTATACCGGGTAAGATAATCGTACTATCTCCTAGAAAGATTTCTAAATTTTCAGAAAAACTAACCTCTGGTATATCTGGCACCGTCAAGTTAGAATCTACTAAATGAACACAACCATTTGCATCTAAAATATGAAAGGTATAATTTCCACCATTTAAGCCTGTAAATGTTTGATTAGCACTATAAGCAGAATCAGCTAGTGAATACAAATAAGGAGGTGCTCCACCTTCTGCCATTAGCAATTCAATACTTCCCGTATCATAGCCATCACAATTTGGATCATTAAAATTAATCATTGCTTCAATTGGAGGAGCTGAAGTAAGCGTAAAAGCAGCTTCTATTGTGCATCCTACCTCATCGGTCACCGTCACACTATAAGTATCATACGTTAAACCAGTTACGAATTGCAGATTTTGTCCATCACTCCATTGGTATTGATAAGGAGGTACGCCACCTGATACTTCTGCACTTAAAGTGCCATCTGCTCCCGGACTACCATTATCCATAAAACAACTAACGTTATAGCCTCCATAATCTGAGGGCATCATTTCAACTGCGAGTACAGAGGGTTCTGTCACTTTTTGGATAACTACACCATCATTTCCAAAATTATCTTCAATATAAATTTGGTATAAACCAGCCGGTACATTTGGAATTTCATTATCTATTAAAATATTGGTTTGCCCAGTGCCTGTTATAGAAGCATCCTCAGCATTAGTATAGGTATAGGTCATTGGGGGTTCGCCTTGATCAATTGAGAAAATTAGGGTTCCTGTGGCTGTTCCATTACAAATAGCAGGAATTTCATCTGCTGAACCTATAATTTCACATTCAATTATCAATAAGTCTAAATTAACCGTACTATCACACATCGCCACTGTTTGTATGGTTTCAGAATAAACGCCTGTCTCGGTATAGGGTGTAGTTCCAATAAAAAATGTTTCTCCATTACACATCCACAAGTCAAAAGCTACTTCTTCTTGCGGAAAGACTTCAATATCAACGACGATCAAACTATCGCAGCCATTTGGTAAGGTAATAATATCTTGATAGATACCTGTTTCACAATAATCTACGCCATTGGCAGTAACACATTCTCCTTCACACAAATGTTCGGCTATAATAGTAGGAGGAATGATGCGTATGGCAATGAACGAACAAGTAGGTGGGGCTTGATCACATACATTAGCGGCTGTTACACAAATCTGATAAAACCCTTCCTCTTCAAAAGTAAATTGTTGGTTTTGTGATAAGCCATTTTGCCCTACTCCATCAATGGTCCAATAGTATAAAGCAGCTCCTACTTCACCTGTTGTACTAAAATCTATAGGATCACCAACACAAGCATCTGGTATGTGCATTAATTCTCCAGAATCTTCTAAGGGCAGTACTTCTGTAGTCCCTTCTATTACATTAAAAGTCCAATTACAATTTGCGCCACCACTTCCATCTATAACGAGATAATAATGCTGCCCTATAAGAAGTGGTTCAAAATTAGAAAAGGTAGAACTTTCTCCCGATTCTATATCTGTATCACAAGGCATAATAGCTGTAAAATTTTCACAATCTCCCGTCTCAAAAAAACCAACTTCTAGACTAAAAACACCACCTTGACAATTCGTTACATCCACTCGAATGGTCAAATCTTCACTACCAGCAATAAAAGCAATGTATTGTAGATTATTATATTGTGTGGTACAAAATTCGGGAAAAGGTTGCCCTTGATCGACTAAATCATTTACTCCAGTAAAGCCATCAATATCACAAATAACACAAGCTTGATTACAAAAAGAAGTCATTTCAGGATTGGGTCCACAAGGTTCAGGTTGTGCGATTAAGTGGGTGAGGGTGCTTAAGAATAAAAGCGTGAGCAAAAATCTCATTATCAAAAATTGCGAGCGTGATTAGTCTGGTTGACTTGGGCAATGAACCAAAGATAAGAAATGTCTATTGATCTTAATGCCTTACATTAGACAATTTCTATTCCATGGACAACACAATAATTTTTTGTCCAAAAATAATACCTACTTTGAATTGATATAAGCTTGTAATTCCAACTGCTTTGATAAATAAAGAGGGTGAGCGGGTTGTCCACTTTTATTAATGGCTAAACAAAAGGGTTGATCTACCATTTTCAATACTTCTAAATATCGATCTAAATGAACTCCATGATTTCCCCAAATCAAAACGACTTGATGTGCTTTTTTAATGTATTGTCGTAAAAATTGATTGTTCCTTTTTCCAATTGGATCAATAGATAAGAATAATTCTTTGGGATCAGTTGCTCGATAGGCAAAAAGGTTTAAAACTTCTATTCCGCCAAAACCAAAACGTTGGGCAAAATCCATACATCTTCGAATGGTAGGATCATCTTTTTTTGCATCTGCTTTTGAAGGATTGAGTCCAATATAAGTGAGTACAGGAAGCCTTTCATCCCATTGGCGAGATAAATAATAACGATATTGTTTACATCTGGAAAGTTTTGCTGTATACTTTATTTCCATTCTTTTGAATATTCAATTTATATCTGATAACTGTGTACAGGACAAAACTTAGGAAGAGTGTTCTTTTTTAAGGGCAACGCAATAAATTACGTTGGAACAAGCCTCTTTTCAAGGTGGTTTTAACCCCTTGCATCCTTCTAACGATTATTTTGTCCTGTACACAGATCTGATAATCAAAATACACCTTTTATAATTGTCACAAACCCTTCTTTCTTCCTTTTTTTTAAATAAAAAAGTACAACAAATTTAGCTCGTAAAACATAAATCTACCCACCCTTTTCATTTTCCCTATTAAAATTAAACTAAGCATTCAATTAAACACTCACAAATCAATAATAATCAATTATTTACAAATATATTATTACAGTAATACCCAAAAACAACTTTATGCGTCAAACAATCGCCCAAGTCGTATTAGCAGGCTGTCTTATTGTGTTATTTAATGCTTGTCTACAAGATATTGATGATGTTCAACTCACAGATTGGTCGCCTGAAATTGCCATTCCTATTACCAATACTACTTATAGCATCCAAGATTTTTTGGAGAATAATAATTCAGGTGGCTCTATTACTACTGATGAAGACAATTTACTTAAACTCATACATGCAGGACGAGTAAGCTCCTTGAATGGAGCAGATAAAATCCAAATACCAGATGTCAGTATTCCCCTACCCAACTCATCGCTTGATCTTTCTTCGAGTATGATTCCTTTTGGTTATGATTTGACGAAAGTCGATTTTAAGGGGGGAGAACTAAGGTTCGCATTCGATAATATTCATAATGAAGACTTAATGGTAAGCCTTCAGATTAATGAATTAATGGATAATGGAATGAGTATCACATACAATATTCCTGTGAGTTGGGACGGAAGTGCGTCACAAACTATAATGTTTTCTACAGATTTAATGGATAAAACACTGGATTTAAGTGGTGGAAATTTGTCTATTTCTTATGATGCTCGATTAAGTTCTACCAATCAAAGTGTGCTACTTGATAAAGCTTCTATTGGTCTGAAGGATATTAGCTATCGCTATATTCAAGGCTACATTGGAAATATCAGTTTTGATCTACCCTTAGATTCTATAGCGATTGATCTTTTTGAAAATAGTGTGGGCAGCTCCATTTATTTTGAAGATCCAATTATTCGTACAAGCATTTCTAATTCATTTGGTGTACCTGTTCGTATACAAGCCAACGCTCTTAATGCCATGACGCACGAGTCAGGTATAATGGCGATTACATCTGACTTGGATGATGGTGTAGATTTTAACTATCCTACACTTTCAGAAGTGGGTGATTATGCCAGTACTATGATTGAATTTAATGCTTCCAATACCAATATAGCAACAATCATTAGCGACAATCCTTATTTGCTATTGTATGATTTTTCTGCTACTGCGAATCCAGAAAATGATCCCAATATTGAAGGTTTTTTGATGGATGACAGTCGATTTTCTGTCGATTTTGAGTTGGAATTGCCTTTGTGGCTACGTTCAGATATTTTCACTTTGGAGAATGTGGTTGAATTTGATGGAAGCATTTTAGATGAAATTGAAGCTGCCCATTTTAAGTTAAATACCAATAATGGTTTACCAATAGATGCTGATTTACAATTTTTTTTTGAAGATGAAAATGGTGTGGTTTTAGGGACATTATTTGATACGCCTACTCCTATTCTTTCTTCTGGCGAATTGGATGCTGATGGACGAGTCATTTCTAATGGATCAAATGAATTAGACATTCCACTTTCAAATAGTTTACTTCAGCAAATCATGCCTGCCAAGCAAATTCGAATTGCAGCTTCTATCGTTACGGCAGATATGGGTACTACTTCGGTAAAATTTTATAGTGATTATGCTTTCAATTTTCAGATGGGTTTAAAAGCTACCTTAAAGAATCCGAATTAGAATCAGAGGAGTAGCGTTTATTTCTAGTTCCATCAAAAAATCAAACCATGCAACGATATATTTTATTTGTATTACTTTTTGTGAGTAGCCTCGGTTTTGCGCAGCAAGATTTGAGTCTTCATTTTATGCACAATATCGCACAATCTAATTTTACGAACCCTAGTTCATTCAATCGGTATAAGGTCAATGTGAGTTTACCGTCTTTTTATTCTGGTTTTTATCACTCGGCATTTACACCTGCTGATGTAGTGGATATTCAAGGAACGACGATGTTTGTGAGTTTGGATGATATGGTGAATCAACTCAAAGAAGAAGGTAATATTTTACAAACCAACCTTCATTTTGATCCCATTGCGATTTCTTTTATGCTACCTAAATTACAATTTAGTCTCAATTATGGGGTGCGGGTCAATTCGCATATTCAATACCCCAAAGGCTTGTTTAGTTTGCTGTGGGAAGGAAATGGAACTAATTTGGGGGAGACTATTAATATCGCGCCTTCTTTTGATATTATGGCTTTTCATGAGATTGGATTGGGTGTGGCAGTTGAAATCCAAGAAAACTTGTCTGTTGGTGGACGATTGCGTTATTTAAGTGGCATTGCGACTACTTATACCGATGCATCCGAGGTGTCCATTCATACTAATCCTGAATTTTATCAACTTACTGCAACGACTAATTATCGCCAACTCGCTTCAGGTATTACTTATGACAATGGAAATGGGGTCGATTTTGGAGGACTAAGTGCATTATTTGGAAGTAATACAGGAATGGCAATTGATTTGGGGGCGACGTATAGACTGTTAGATCAAAAACTGAAATTGCAAGCCAGTATTCTTGATTTGGGGGCAATCACTTGGGATGATAATTTGAATGCGTGGGAATCACAGGGTTCCTTTACCTTCGAAGGCTTGGATTTAAAAGATGTACTGGAAGAAGATGGAGAAGATTTTGAAAATTTAGGTGATACCTTACAACAAGTATTCAATATAGAAGAAGTAAGTACTTCCAGTTTTAAGACTAGTTTAGGTGGAAAATATTATTTAAGTGGAATATTTACACCCGTTAAAGGACTTCATCTAGGGGCCTTATTGTATGGAGAAAGTTATCGAGGCAGTTTGTATCCTGCCTTTGCTTTGAGTGCAAAAAAAGATTTAGGAAAAATATTCTCCGCAGGTTTGGTGTATTCTATGCGTGAAAAAGCATTTACCAATTTAGGGGCGAATCTAATGCTTCGTTTGGGTGGGGTACAATTATTTGCCTTAACGGATAATTTGATTCCTATTTTTAATCCATTAAACACACAAAACTTCAATTTTCGAGTAGGTTTAAATGTAGCCGTTGGGAAAAAAGAAAAAAAGGTGAATTAACTTAAATATAAGTCATCTGCGAATTTTTAATAAAATTCGCGGATGAAGCCAAATATTACAGCCAGAACGGGCATCGAGCCCATTCTGGCTGTTTTTATGGGGATTTTAAGGGGGGAAGTATGCCGATTTTCGGCACACTTCCCCCCTTAAACCCCTCAATTATGAATTTTTGGGGCTCGATGCCCCAAAAATTCAAGACTTCAAAAATTCGGAATGACTCATGTTTTGTATGATATAAAAGTATTCCTACATCTTATTCGCCGAAGAGAAAATACGACTCCAGTTAATGCCATTAAACATATTGCCATCTTTGGTACTAAACCAAATGAAGAGTGGTTTTCCAACCACATGATCTTCTGGTACATATCCCCACACACGAGAATCCTCTGAATTGTGGCGATTGTCTCCCATCATCCAATAATAATCCATTTTGAAGGTATATTCGTTGGTTTCAACGCCATTGATGGTGTATTTTCCTTTATTTTCTACAAGTGTATTACCTTCATAATTACTAATAATTCGTCGATAGAAAGGCATCGTCAAAGGAGTCAATTTTACAGTAGCTCCTTTTTTAGGAATGTAAACAGGGCCATAATTATCTGTAGTCCATTCTTTTACAATAGCACGATCATGAGGGAATACATCTCCTTTTTGTTGTGGATAATTAATGAATTCAATTTTATCACTCAAGCCTTGTAATTTCGCTTTTTTCTCATCGCTCAAAAACATGTAATAGCCACCTAAGTTATTATTATAAGCTCTACCCTGTTCTAAGCCCACTACATCAATATCCCAATCGAAAAACATTTTCTCGTTGATTTTCTCTGCTGTTTTAACTTGGTAAAGGAATTGCATGCCAGACGGATTTTCGGCAGGTTTACCATTGATATACACTTGACGATCAATGATTTGAAGTGAATCCCCTGGGGTAGCAATACAACGCTTGATGTAATGGTCTTTTTTATCAATAGGACGAGCGACCAATTTATTCTTACCATTTTTGATAGCACGATACTGCCTTGGATACTGTTGAGGACTTACTGCCCCTCTTCGCCAATCGCTGATACTAAAGGTACGCACTGGATCAAAATATACGCTATCCCCTTCAGGGTAATTAAAAACGACAGGTTCATTTCGGTCTATTTCTTCTAAAGCTGGTAATCGCCTGGGTTTGATATTGGGTTTTGAAATGTAAGATTCTGTATCAATAAATGGGATGCGGTTGTGTAAAAGAGGCACCATCAAAACCGTTTGTGGTGTACGAATCCCATAATTTGCTTTGGAAACGAATAAAAAATCTCCCACTAAGAGCGAGCCTTCCATAGAAGGTGTCGGAATCTTATACGCTTCAATGAGAAACATTCGTATAAATGCTGCAGCAAAGACAGCAAAGACAATTGCCTCCGCCCATTCCCGAGGTGCTGTTTTTTTATACGGATTATTCGCTTCCAACTTTTTGAGTTGGTATTTGTCTCCTTTTTCATGAGCAGCCGCCATTTTTTGCATGTAGGCTTGCTCCATATCTAAAATTTTGCCTTCGTATTTTTCTTTTCCACGTGCGATCAAAAAGAAGGATAAGGGCGCGTAAATCACCGCTAAAGCAGAATCTCGAAAACGCAATTTCCCAAAAGAACGCACCATATCCACACACATGCCTGCAAAGATGAAAATATTGACAATAGGCAATAATAAAAGAGCTGCCCACCACTTGGGTCGTCCAATAATTTCGCACCACTCCATGAAATTCACCCCTGGAATTAAACCCTTCATAGCATCTACATTGGCTTTGGGGAAAAGCAAGTAAAGACTAATGCTTAATAAAATATAAGAGACAATTAAAAAGATTAATATCGTCACTGTTGATTTTTTTTAATGAAATTAATTTGTTTTCTAGGGATTTGTCTATTAAAAAAAGCGATTATTACACCCTTTTCAAAATTTTCCGCAAGATATAAAAATTGATGCGATAAGTAAGTGATTTAGACTTTCCAAATATACAAAGCTGAAATGTCCTTAATACTAATACCCTCGCTTCGTCAGCCATCGTCTAAATTTTGCAGCATTTACATTGTGAGCCGTTAAGGTTTTGGCAAAGGAATGATAGCCAGAATCATTAGGTTTAGCACAGAAATACAAATATTTATGATCTTCATGATTCAATACTGCATCTATACTAGCAATTGATGCCATAGCAATAGGACCAGGTGGCAGCCCTTTATTCAGATATGTATTATAAGGCGATTCAAACTCTAAGTGCCAATTTAATACGCGTCGCGTTTCAAAATCGCGTGTTGCAAAAACGGCTGTAGGATCAGCTTGTAAGGGCATTCCAATACGAAGACGATTCATATAAACCCCTGCCATACGTTCCTTTTCGTCATTTTTATTGGTTTCTTTTTCAACGATGGAAGCGAGTGTATACACTTCCTCTGCTGTCATTTCATGTTCTTCCGCTTTGGCAAGGCGATTATCTTTTTCCCAAAACGTTTTATGCTCTTTTAGCATTCGCTCCATGAATTTTTTGGCAGTCGTATTCCAATAAAAATCATAGGTGTTTGGAATGAAAAGAGACATTAAAGTTTCTTTGGTGTAACCTATTTCATCCAAGTAGTTTTCATCTTGAAAAAGCGTGACTAATTCTATAGAATCGGCTTCAATAAATCGAGCTACTTTTGCGGCTACATTTTCAGGTAATCGCTCATTGGTCAGGACGACCTTTGAGGTGGATTGTTTTCCTGTTCGCAAATGTTGAATCAATCGACGATTGCTCCAATTGGGTTGTACTTCAAATCGCCCTGCTCGGATCGTAGCTTGGTCATAACTCATCTGTTGTGCTACCCAATGAAAAGAACTTGTATCTGTTAAAAAACCTTGATTAGAAAGCAATTTTGTTAATTCAGCATAGGTTGTTCCTGTAGGAATTTCCAACATATTATCCGATAAATTAGTAGGTACATTAGGACTAAAAATTTGTTGATATTTATTATAAACCACCCCACCAACAGCGATCGCTGCAACAAGAAAAAGAATACCTATTAATTTCCAGTTGATGCCTTTTTTTTCGGTCATAGTTAATTTAAAGAAGATTTAATCGCGGACTTTATAATTTTGATTGTCATTTTAATTTTAATTAATACTGCTCCGTATCATTTGGAAATTCTAAACTTTTCACATCATTGATATATTGCCCCACAGCTCCTTTTATTTCCTCAAAGAGTTCTAAATATCGGCGAAGGAAACGGGGTTGGAAATCTTTGGTAATTCCTAACAAATCGTGCGTGACTAGTACTTGCCCATCTGCATGTTTACCTCCACCAATGCCAATAGTCGGAATGGTCAAAGCTTCCGATACTTTTTTGGTTAAATCAGCAGGAATTTTTTCTAAAACGATGGCAAAACAGCCTAATTTTTCTAAATGAAGAGCATCACTAATTAGTTTTTCAGCTTCATCTTTTTTCTTTGCCCGAACAGTATACGTGCCAAATTTATAAATAGATTGAGGGGTCAATCCTAAATGTCCCATCACAGGTACTCCTGCTGTTAATACTTTTTTAATGGATTTCGAGATTTCTTCTCCGCCTTCCATTTTTACCGCATGCGCGCCTGCCTCTTTCATGATTCGAATGGTAGAATTTAGAGCTTTCATCGGATCCGATTGGTACGTACCAAAAGGTAAATCGACGACCACCAAACTTCGTTTGACAGCTCGAACTACAGAAGCTGCATGATAGATCATTTGATCGAGTGTAATAGGAAGTGTCGTTTCATGCCCTGCCATGACATTGGAAGCAGAATCTCCTACTAACAAAATATCAATACCTGCTTCATCTAAAATACGTGCCATAGAGTAATCATAAGCCGTCAACATGGCTATCTTTTCGCCTTTTGATTTCATGGCTTGTAACACATGCGTGGTTACGCGTTTTACTTCCTTTTTTTTATGTACAGACATTTCTCTTTTTTTCGTTAAAAATGTAATTTCCCTAAAGAGAGAATTAATTTCGGTGCAAGATAAACAAACTCCTTGAAATGGGTAATTATTTTAATAGACATCCTAAATCGTCAGTAGTTTGTCAATCTCATAAAAAAGGCTAGGATTAATCGTAGAAAAAAAAGTAAATTTGCAGCATGAAGAAAATACTATATTTAATTCTATCTACAACTTTAATTTGGACGACATTCTCTTGTTCAAATGAACTCGTATTAGTGGATGATTGGAAAAATATTCCTGTTGTTTATGGTCTGCTATCTCGTGCAGATACGGCTATTTACATTCGAGTAGAAAAGGCCTTTATTGATCCAGAGGTAAGTGCATTAGAAATTGCACAACTTCCTGATTCCTTATATTATGATAATGTGAGTGTGCAATTAGAACGAGCAAGTACAGGTGATATTTTCACCCTTGATCGAGTAGATGGTAATGCAGAAGGCTACCCCAGAGAAGATGGAGCATTTGCCAATACTCCTAATTATTTATACAAAATCAGCGCGACTGAATTGATATTAGAAGAAAATGAAACGATTAATTTTCGTATTGTTGATGCCAATACCGATAATGTAATTACCGAAGCGAGTACTCAAATTGTTGGAGATTATGGTAGCCGAGTTAATTCTCCGCCTTCCAATCCGATTAGATGGGAAAATGCCAATGTCAATGTACGATGGAGTGCTACTGATTTTCCTGAAGGGTCTCCAGCTGATGAAGTAGCTTATTTTTATGATGTTCGTTTTGTTATTTACTACCAAGAAATTGATGCGAATAATACCTCTCTTATTGAAGAAAAGGAAGTGGTTTGGTTGGTAGAAAAAGGACTTGAACGAGGCAATGCTACTACTACTGTAGATACAGATATTCTTGGAGAAGATTTCTTTCGTTTTATGAGTCAAAATATTGATGAAAACCCAAATGTGATTCGTCGCTTTCTATTTATGGATATTGTGATTGATGCAGGGGCTCAAGATTTATTTGAATACATCAATATTGGGCAAGCCAATACAGGTATTACTAGTGCGCAAACAATTCCTACTTATACAAATTTAAGTAACGGATTTGGTATTTTTTCTTCTCGAAATAATTTTGTATTTCCTGCTTATGGAATCAGTAGTGAATCACAAGATTCCTTGAGAGATGGAAGATTTACGAGCAATTTAAATTTTCAGTAAATAAACTTTTTTTTCGATTAACTACTAGCAATTTCTTCTATTAGCTTTTTCCGTTCCACCAAAACTTGATGTATTTGATGCACTTGTTGAATTAAGGAATGTTCGCCGTCATTATAGATGATATGATGGGCTACTTTGAGTTTTTCTTCTTCTGGCAATTGCTTACTAATTCGTGCTTCTACGGCAGCTCGCTCTACTTGATCACGAGCCATGACGCGATTTATACGGATTTCTTTAGGTGCGAATACCGTGATTAATTGATCCATTTTATGGTAGCCGCCACTTTCCACCATCAATGCTGCTTCGTTGAGCGTGTAAGCTACGTCCTTTTGTGCGTCATGCCATGTTTGCCCGTCGCGATGCACGGCAGGATGGACGAGTTGATTGAGTTGGTTTAGTTTAGCTTGATCGTTGAATACTATTTGAGCGATAAAAGGGCGATTGAGAAGTCCTTCTTTTGTATAAGCTTCTTCTCCAAATAATTGTTTTACTCCGTCCACCAATGCTTCATCATGTAACATCAACCATTTGGCGCGTTCATCCGCATAGTACACAGGAATACCTAAAGTTTCAAAAATGCGACAAATGGTCGTTTTTCCACTACCTATTCCTCCTGTAATTCCAACTTTTAGCATAGATTTTTAGATTTTATTTAAAACCCTACAATATTAATAGGGATGGATGGCAAGGGAATGAATTCCCTTGGATTATCATAATCCAAGGTGGTTTTAACCCCTTGCGAAGTTAATTTGAAGTTTCATTCATTTTTGTAAAAAAACAGGTCTTATAATGACATCAACATTTCATATTGATTTACTGGATTTTTCAAGCCTGCTTTTTGAAAAAAAGAAAGCGTAGCCCACTGATCTGATTGAACATTATTGATTTTTAATGCGCCTGCTTCTTCTTGTATCGTTTTTAATAAATGCTTTCCTAAACCTTTATTGCGATGCGCTCTTGCCACTGCAATTTGAGCAATTGATCCAGATGCCGTATACAAACAGTACCCAACGATTTCTCCTGAATTTTGGATGGTTAAAATTTGAAATGCAGAAGCATTTTGTTCCACGGCAGCTTTTGAAGCATCCCATCCCGTTTCAAATGTCCAAAATGAATGAAAGCTTTCCCAATCAAAATGCGTACTTTTTTCTATGGAATAATTAGAAGGAATCGGTTTTAAGGTACGACTTAATTCACCAGAAAAACAGTTAAATCCGCGAACGATTTCATAGCCCACGCGCTGATATACTTCTACCGCTCGATTGTTTCCTTGAATCACTTCAAGTATGCTTTGTTCAAATCCATTTGCTCGTAGTTGAGGAATTAAATGAGCATACATCTTTTCGGTTAATTGTTGTCCTCTATGAGAAGGAAGCACTCCTGTACCAGAGTTATGCGCTGTTTTTTTACCATTCCATTGATCCACGCCTATTAAGATAAAGCCCACTAATTCTCCATTATCAATTACACCTACGGATTGGTCTAAATCTACACGAGTTGCTTTTTTTCTAAATTCAAATACTTCTGCTGTCATATTGATAGGAACAAAATAATTGGCAAATGAAGCATTAAAACAACTTAATATTTCGTCTAATGGTATTGCTGAAAGTGGTGTAAATTGCATATCTAAGGATAAAAAATGAGGTTTAAAGATACATTTAAATCTTAATCTTTGTTGTTTTCTCTAAAACATTCATTCTAAGAAAAACTGTCAAGTATTTGTCCTAATTTTTTTCTTTAAGCTACCACACAAAAAAAGTTTTGTATTTTTATTAAATATTAAAAATCCAATCAATATGAAACGATACTTTTCACTCTGTATTTGCCTCTTTATTTTTTCTTTTCTTTCTGCTCAATTGGAAATCAATTTGGAACAAATAGCCAGTGGATTAAGCTCTCCTATTGGCATTGAACATGCTGGAGATGACCGATTGTTTATACAAGAACGAAGTGGGCGAATTCGTATTATTGATGGAAATGGGACACTTTTATCGACTCCTTTTCTGGATATTAATGCTATTGTACATAATTCGGGAGGGCAAAGTGAACAAGGTTTATTGGGTTTAGCATTTCATCCAGATTATGCCAATAATGGCTACTTTTTCATTCATTACACCGCCAATAATGACGATGGTATTATAGCTCGATATTCAGTCGATCCAGATGATCCTAATCTCGCTGATGCTACTTCTGAAGTGGTCATCATGACCTTAGAACAACCTTATACGAATCATAATGGAGGTGAAATTGCATTTGGTCCAGACGGGTATTTATACATAGGTACAGGAGATGGTGGAGCAGCAAATGATCCACAAAATTTTTCTCAAAATCGGCAAAGCCTCCTCGGAAAAATGCTTAGAATTGATATTGATAATGGACTACCTTATACCATTCCAGCAGATAATCCTTTTGCAAATACAGATGAAACACTGGATGAAATTTGGGCTATAGGACTGCGCAATCCCTGGCGTTTTTCTTTTGATCGTGAAACAGGTGATTTATGGATTGGTGATGTAGGACAAGGACAGTGGGAAGAAATTGATTTTCAGCCTGCCAATAGTGCAGGAGGTGAAAATTATGGCTGGCGATGTTTTGAAGGCAATAATAATTTTAATACCAGCGGTTGTAATGATATGAGTACGTATACTGCGGCTGCGGTGGATTACAATCATCAAGGCTTTACGCATTGTTCGGTTACAGGTGGACATGTTTATCGAGGGCAAGAATTTCCTGAATTAACTGGGCATTACTTATTTGCAGATTATTGTTCTGGACAATTTTGGGCGACTAAATCAGATGGGAATGAAGGTTGGGATACCCAAGAAATTGGTCGATTTTCTAACTATGACATTAGTGCATTTGGAGAAGATGCTAATGGTGAAATCTATGTGGCTCGTATGGGACAAGGACGAATTTATAAAGTAACTTTAGACGTTTGTAGTGGGTTTAATGCAGAGGCGCAAGGTGTTTCTCCTTCTTGTCTAGGCGGAAATGATGGTAGTATACTTCTAAATGTGAGTGGAGGAACGGAGCCCTACTCTTATACGGTTAGCCTTGAAAATCTATTAGCTGGGCATTATTTATTTGATGTTACCGATGCCAACGATTGTGTTGTAACGGTAGACGTAATGATTACAAATCCAGAAGGACAAAGTGTCGCTATTTTCTTTGATGAAAGTACTAATATGCTAAACTCGACAGATAATTTTGCGTCGTATCAATGGTATGTAGATGGTGCGCCGATCATGGATGCCAATGCTGGTTCATATACTGCGATGGTATCTGGCGATTACTATGTCGAAGTTGTAGGTATGGATGGGTGTACCTATCAATCAGAAGTCATTACGGTAATGCTTACCCATGTTAATACCATTGAAGGATTGAATAAAGTGCTGGTGCATCCTAATCCGTTTAATGATGTTGTTCAATTTCAAATGGAAAGTACTCGATCCTTCGATTTCACCTTACGTATTTTAGATGTTCAAGGAAAGGTTCTATTGGAACAATCTCATACGGCTCAAAATGGTCTCCTTAAAACTTTAGATTTAAGTAAACTCGCAAGGGGTACCTATCTTTTATCCTTAAAAACAGAACAAGGACAATATTTGGATAAATTGGTGAAGCAGTAGGGATTTTTTTTAGATTTTCATCTGCACATAAATATGAATCATCTCAAATTTTTGAAACTTTGAATTGTTAGGGCAGTCAGAACGGGCTTATCCGCCATGTCAATTACATGTGAGGGTGCCCGTTCTGGCTGTGAAAGTTGGCTTCACCCGCGAATTTTTAACAAAATTCAGAATGTCTTATGTTTCTAGCTTATTACTTCAGTATGTATCTTGATACTCACTACAATATCTCCCTTTGAACGATTCAAATACTCGATTTTGCATATCAGCTAGTCTTATTAAACGAAATACATTTTGTTTCCACATTTTAAATTCATCATCATAATCATAATCATAATCATAATCATCATAATCTATAAATGTTAGGTCATTTTTTATTTCAGTGTTACATAGAGTTTGATAATCGTCTGTTGGTGCTGTAATAATATTCCAGAAATTTTCCATATTCTTCTCATAAATAGTCCATTTATTAAGAAAAATTAGATTAAGTGAGTCTACAAAAGAATTATTGTTGAAGTCAATCTTTTTTAATTCATTCAACTCTTCTCTAAATCTTTTTTCAAATTCTTTTTTTTCAGTAGAGCGTGATAGATATTCTAGTTCATCATTGGTATTTATGAATATTACTTCAGGGGTAGGAACAACACTTATAATATGATGATTGCTTATTAGTTTACCTCCTTTCGATTTGGCCCACCGGAATAAAGAAAGAACTTTCGCAAAATCATTCAACCTTTTATATTCTTCAATGTTGGATGTTAATAAGGGTATAAGTTTATAAAATTCTTCATCTTCTTTAATTATTTCCTCACCCCAATAGTCATAGTAAAATCCTTGCATTCTCAGGAAAGCATCATCAACAACTTCATTTTGATCCAAATCAGACCTTGTGTAAACAAGTCTTCCATCCTTAAATCTGATACTTAGTGGAATATCCATTATTTTCCATGTACTTGGTAAAGCATCAAACCATTCAGCTAATAGTATTGAATCTTTCATCAAAATATTGTCTTCTACACTCGACCATACATCTTTACTAGCCATAGGCAATACATCTGAAAGCAAACAAGACCAAGCAAGCTCTAAATTTTGAACCGCTGGATGGGTTATTGCTTCCCATCTTACCATATCATTAAGGTAATCCATATCTTGATATATCCCTGCTAACCCTATTCCATTTCCTTCCACAAAATTTTCATCTTCTCCAAAGATAATCTCATTAGCTACAAGGATATCTTCAAGAATAACAGAAGTCTCTATAATTTCGGTTCCATCTTCAAAAACGAATTCAAGCGTTCCAATCTCCAAACTATCAGAATTTTTCCTTTCACTTAGCATAAATTTAAAATGACTGATATTAGGCAAATTAGATTCATCCATAATAGGGCTACCAAATATTACGCCTCCTAATCCTCTAGACGTTCCATTCATTGCAGTAAATTTCCTAGTATTAGGATTTGCATAATTTTTTTGCATGAAATTATTATACTTCGTTTTAGCGCGTGAGTAATTTGTTTTTTTAGGGATGTTATTACTTTCATTAGAAAATGAATCTGCAATTTCATTCCTTTCTGGTGTTTTTTTCTGTGTAATAGATACGTTTTTATCATTATTACTTTGTGCTGCCCATATTAATTTTTTATCATATCTGGCTCCTTCATAATTTTTTTGAAGTTCTGTACTTAAGTGACGTATCCTCTCTCTGTGAGAAGGTGGTGTTTTTGATTTGGACAGCCCTATCTCTATAGCTTCTTTAGAAGATTTACTACTTCTTAAAATATCATATACATCAGCGTCATGTAAGCCAAATTTGTGTTTTAAAACGCCTCTCGTTCCTCCTAGTGCTCCCCGTTCGGTATATTTGCTAATGGAAAAGATTTGATGCTTTATTTCTTTTGGTAAATTTATTTTATCCAATTTTTTTGAATGTTTAAATTTTATTTTTTGAGGTTTAACCTCTTTAAGAATTATGTCTTTTAGTGGTTTTTCATATTTAGCGCCTTCATATCGTTGTGCCAAATCTTTTGACAGCAAAGCCAAAAATTTTTTTCCATTATTCTTTTTAGCATTTTCTGCTGCTTTGTATGCCATCTCCAGTTTTCTAATCGCAGGATATTGTTTAAATTCCCTACTTAAATAAACAGGCGGAGTATATCCTTGCTTTTTCAAAAGTTGGGTTGTCTTATCAGATACACCCGAAGTATATTTTGAAATTGATTCTAAGACTTCCCTTGTTTGTTCTTTTGTAAAATCATCCTGCGCAGTAGAATGATAAAACGAAGTAAAGAAAAGTATAAAAAGGGTAAAAAAACTATAATGCCACTTATAATTGAATGGAAACAAAAATTTATTTAGTGTTTGTAATGAATTCATTTTTTGGTTTTTATTCATGATTAATTAAATAGTCAAGTAATTCTTCTCGTGCCTTTTTTGCTACAGCATTGAATTGTTCTACTGGTAGTACACTTAATAGAGCTGCAAGCATTCTAGGGCCATGTCTTCTTGCTTCATCAAATGTGTCAACCCAAAAATCATAAGGTTTTGTTTCTAATGGAGACAGTAAGGTATAGGATGCTAAAATTGTAACTGTATCATCATGAGGATCTGCTTCTTTCCTCAATCTATTTGCTTTCTCTACAATGACCATTGCTTGTTTGGGTTTTATTAAACGTGCATAGGCTTTACAGAGCTCCTCACTTATCAAATAACCTTCTACTATGGGACCTCTTGGATATTTATGCAAGAAATGCTCATTGAGCGTTTGATTCTTTATTACTTTTATATTCTCCCCCCTTACTTCCTCTATTGATTGTTCAATATCCCTACAAATTTCAAGTAAAGCATTACTAACTTGGTTCTTTGATACTGACGCATCTGCATACGATAATACTCCCGATCTAATTTCTTTTTCAATTCTATGTTTTATTGCAGACTGAATTATCAATACATCTAAATTCTTATCGTTTTTAAGAATCTGGCTTAATAAACCGATAGCATCTGATAACTCATCTTTAGCTATAAAATTTCTAACATCCGTAATTATTTGATTTTTTGTCAGCATACTCTCGTTTAGTTACTTTTTAGGATTACTAAAAGCGTCATAGAGCTCAAGCAGATATAGGATATGATTTCTTCCTAAAAAAATTTAAATCAAAGGTATATCATGATTATAGGTATTTTCATACCTACAAATAAGTATATTAAGCTAATTCAATAAGAGTACATAGTGTTCCTAAATATGTGTAATAGCTATAAAGAATGGGGAATAGATAAAATAAATAAGTGACCTTTAGTGAGTATACGGCAGCCAAATCTCTTGTCGATCATCGTAGATGAGAAGGCATTTGAAGAGTTTTTGTATGACTTGTTCTTGATCGAGTTCAAGGACAGATTCAGAGAGGGCGGGATCATCTTTGATCCAACGAAGGACATTTTGTTTATTGAGGGGACGAATTTCACCTGTTTCAAAATGGAGTATCTTTTGGTAGAGGCGTTCTTCTTCGCGCTCAATCGTTCCTTGACGAAAGGCGACGCCTGTAAGTGGATTGTAGGCTTTCATTTCCATCGCTTTTGCTTCTCGAATGCTATAATCAAAATAACAAATCTTTCCGCGTACACGTAATCCTGCAAATTGATACAAACCTCCTTTTTTTACATTTGGCACTAAGATGTAGGGAATTCCTCCTAAACTTATACCCCAAATTGAAGCTAAATCAATGCTATCTTTTTGATGAATGATGTATTCTATTTGTGTAATAAATGTCTGAGGATTGGTAACTAAATTAGTTTTTACAGAATCCCAAGCTAGCTCAGGTGCATTTTGTTGTAATGCTTCAAAAGTCAAATATACTCCATCTTCAAATTTGAAATTTTTGGTAAGTAATTGCCCTTCTTGTCCCGAAAGAAGAAAGCTTGAAAGCATCCAAAACAGTATATTGTAAAAACGATATTGCATTATAAAAATAAAAGTTCTATTACGAAGATACGGATTTTATACTTCTAATTTAGTAAAGGTTTTTATGTTCATTTGATATAAAATAAGAACGCGCTAAGTTTTAAATTCATTATTTTTAGGCAATCTTATCTTCTTAAAAAATGATGATAAACACCAAAATTATAGCTGTTCTTTATTCTTTTCTGATTTATACTTCGATTTTAAGTTGTACCTCATCAAGAGAACAACTTATTCCAATAAGCGTTGCCGATTTTGAGCAATTTATAAAAGAAACCCAATATACTACAGATGCAGAAAAGTTCGGCTGGTCAATTGTACAGCAAAACATCCTAGAATTTTCTACAGTAGAGGGTGCAAACTGGCAAAAACCTGATGGTAAAACAGACGCAAAACCCGATTTTCCTGTTACACAAGTAAGTCTAAATGATGCTAGAGCCTACTGTACATGGTCGGGTACTCGCTTACCTACGTATGAAGAATATTGGGAATTGGTGCGAGAAGATAAACGTTCCATTGCTTTTAATATGTCTTCTTTTTTTCCGATTGAAGATGTAAATATTGTGGGTAATGTATGGGAAATCACAGCATCTGATGATCCAATGCGTGTACGATTAGCGGGAGGTTCCATTTTTTGTGATAAAAATACTTGTAATGGAATTGCGAAGGAACGCGCATTGTATGTAGATGCGATGACTGGGAATTTACATATTGGGTTTGCTGTGGTAAAATCTTTTTAAATTAAAAAAGTCCCTCCTCCGCAAGGGAAGAGGGACGAAAATCCCATTAACCGTCAAACTATATTAATCTTTGGTGTTGTATCGTTTGTTTTGATGGTTATTTATTGAGCAACTTTAATCATTTGCTTGCTGATTGATTGTCCTTCTGTATGTACGGTATAAATTAATGTACCATTAGTTGGAATATCAGCAGCTGTTAAGTTGATTGAATTTTTTCCTTGTGCATAATCAGCAGTCCTTTGGTAAATGGTACGACCTGCTAAATCTTGTACCACTATGCTCACTTCTCCAGCTTCTTTTAATTCAAATGGAATCGTAGTATTCGTTACAAAAGGATTAGGATAATTTTGATAAACCTCAAAAGCAGTTGTTGTTGAGATAAGTGCAATGGAAGTGGTAGCAACTACTGCACTAATAATTAACTCAATATCCTTCACCTCTGTGTCATTTTGAATATAAGCTTCTTTCGCTACAAAACGATTGCTCAAACGGATCGCATCAGAAGCAGTAGCATTGGATAATACATCGAAATTCAATTCAAAAACCACTGCTTGTTCATCGAAAGTCAATCCATCTACTTCATACCAACTCAAATGAATTTTTCCAGTTTCTTCTACACATACTCCCAATTGCTGCGTGTTTAAATAAGGAGACTGAATACGTACATTTTCAATTAAAGTTGGATCAAATTCAAAGCTTAATTGCATTCCCTCTATTGTGTTTGCCTCTTCCACTTGAATGTTTAAAGTATGAGATACCCCTTCTTGCAATAGCTCATCTTTCATGGAAAGAGTCAGTGGATTTGCACTGCTTCGCTCGTTGCTATCTGCAAAATTATTAAGTATTGCACTACCATTAACATCACCTACTTTAATTGCGATAAAATCGAGTATCATGTCATCCTCTAAAAATGGTATTGTGGAAATTTCAGGCAATGATTCAACCAAAGGATTTGTAGGGTTTTCAAATTGATACCATTTGGGAACAAAACGCCATGCTGTACTGGAAGACAATTGCGTTTGTTGAAAAAGAATTAATTTTCTTAATTCTACAATGTCAGCAGTTGTTAAAGTACCAGATCGATTTGCATCGCCAGCTAAAATAGAGTAAGGTGATTCTAAGCGTTCAATTTCGAGAATATGTCTACTGATTAATAATAAATCGTAAGTACTGATCCCGTTTGTATAATCCTCATCTTTATGAGGAATAATTTCATATTCTTGGTGTTTATCTAAATCTGCGAATGTATACAATCCATCTTCTCCCGTTATCTCTGGTGCTTTGTTTGCACCTAATATTTCCAGCATTACCCCTTCTACAGCTTCTCCATATTGAGTGACTACGCGTCCAGTAATTGCTGCTGTTCCTGCTATACACAATCCTAAAATATCTTCTACTGTAATTGTAGCTGTTGTTGTTACCACTCGACCTAAGGCATCTGTAAGCTGTACTTCTACTTCTTGAATTCCTACATGATCACAATTAAATTGATTAGGAGTGATCGAAATATTTGTTTCTGCATTGCAAACGTACGAACCATAGTCTATCATCTCAGGAGTTATGGTAATTGAAGTTTGCTCATTTAAATGCACTGTTATGTTATCATTTATTGTTAATACTGGAGCCGTACAAGCTACTTCTTTTACTGCTGCATCTAATATACCTAACCAGCCATTATCTTGCGTACCTGTAGGTGCAGCATTCCACCAACCCCATCCTAAGTATGCAATTTCGCCATTTTGATAAGGAATTAAAGCTGCTGTAGTGTTATTTTCATTTAGTCGATCTTGATATAAAAGTTTTGTACCATTTGGGTAACCGCCTGTTAAGAAGGCGATAGAATTATTATTATCTAAAATGGCTTCACAGGTATCAAAATATGTATTCGCAGTTGCAGCACTATTTTTGTCGCTATTACCAGATAAAGCGATTGCATCTGCTTTTAAATTCAAATCATAAACACCATTTAATAACTGAATTGCATTAGCAGAATTAGCTTCATTTGGCGCAACAACTCCGCAAATTATCATTCCACCTCCGCCTGCGATGTATTGTTTTAAAACTGCTTTTGCAGCATTGGATAAATTGGCAAATAAATTTTCCCGCTCTAATTCAGGAATAACTAATAAATCTGTTTGTGAAAGAACATTTGTAAAACTCTCTGCGTCAATATTTTCTATGGTCATAACTTCGTGACCCAAAGCCTCTAAAGAAAGTAAAAGGTTGGATCCTTCAGCATAAACACTTCCGGGGGCAATTTGAATATAATCGGAATGGTAGAATACGGCTATTTTTTCTGCCTTTATAGTAGTGCTACAAAGAGTCACTATTGATAAAAGGCTAAAAGTAAATTTTAATTGTTGCTGCCATGAAGCGACGTTTTGGTAAATTTCAAAAATCATGGACGTTAAGTTTTGGTTAATGGAAGTTCAGGAATAGTCATGGTCAATTGACTATTCTTCTTGGTTAATTTTCGTAAGATTTTCCTCATTTTTAGAGGAAGTTTTTACTAGCGTACTCTTGAATTATATTTGAAATTGGTAGGGGGAAATTATTGGAGGGTGTAAGATACGTTGTAAATAAAAAGGTTAATATTGTTCCTCTTTCAAACGTACAATACAAAAGTACAAGTAAAACTAATACAAGGACATACCCTTATAGGGGTAATTAATACATAAAAAGTTCGGTGGATCTATAAGTCAGTGGGAATACTAGACTTATTTATTAAGATAAGTTTAGATAGGTGATAATCAGTTTAAATTTGTAAGATTCGGTTTATTTAGTACAATATTCATGCCAAACCATAGTGTTAGAAAAGCAGGCTATATCTAGGAATTATCCCTTATTTTGGAGTCATTTATTCTATTCTTCGTTTAAATAATTCCCAAAGTTTCTTTTTACGTTCTTCTTGACGGACATTTTCAAGTATTTTACCAAATTTACGTTTCGTTTCAAATTCATAGGTCAAACGAGTAATAGGGTTTCCATTTTTGGTATACGTTCGTTTCCCTGTTGAATTTTCAACAATTTCATAAACATCTTCTTCGAAAACGACTTCTTTTACAGAAGTACGCCCTTGTGTTCGTTTACTGACTTTGATGTTACTAAGAATGGCTTCATTCGATATTTCAGCAGTAGGTATGGATTCTATAGGAGGAGCTTCAAATTCAGGACGTGGTTTTAAGGCAACTGCCAATATATCATTATGCATATTAAACACTTGATTCAGGTCGTCCTTTACTTCAGGAATATCGCGAAGGTGCCACATGTGTTCCAAATAAGCCATTTCTGCTTGCCATGCGACTTCGCGTTGCCGTTCAAAATTTTTCCGAGCTAAATTGAGCTGATTGTTAAATTGATTAGCAGCTTGGTTTTTATAATTCCATTTTTTCACTTGGTTTTCAGCAAGAAAAAGATTGATTTCTTCTTGTTCTGAAATATACTTTTGGGCATTGGCGAGTTCCACCACTCGATCTCGTCCTGTGAGGTCGTTTGCTAAGGCATTATGTTCTTTATGTAGTTGTCGCGCATTTTCTTTTCGTTTTCGTAGGCGGACATTACTGATTTCAAGTTGTTTGAGTTTTGTAACAGTTGCATCTATCCTTTCGTCTTTTAAAGAGGCTGCCAATTCATTTTGTAATTTTAATTCCCAGCAATCTGCCTGTTTATTAATCATATTGAGTTTGGCAATTTCATATTGACGTTTTTTAGTTTTGACTTCTTGTTCAGCTTTGATGACTTTTTTATCATTCGTTGGTTGGCCACTAAGTTCTTGACGACGAATGAATAATTTTTCTTTTTCCATTTCTTTTTCCGCCAAATGAAAATCTGCAGACCGAAAAACGGCTTCCGCTTTTAAATAATTAAATTCCTTCAAACAATACGCTAAACCTTCTTCTACAGCACCTTGATAAGCAGCTTTTTGTTGGTCTAGTTTTGTACGTGCAGATCGTTTTTCTTTTAAAAGATGGTATATTTCTTGTCCAATACGAAATTCCGTTTTTTGAATTAGTTTATTTACAGAGGCAGTTGTCTCCCCTTTTCGATTACTAACTAATTTATTTCTGATATAAAAATCCTTCATGTCTTTTGTAAGATCAGACATCATCGTAGCATAAGCCAACTTATCTTTTACTGTATCCAGATCAAATTTTTCTTTTTGATAAGCAGTACCTGTTGTGGTATATCGAGCACGAGGGCCTTCAATCAAATAATTGGTATCTTCCATATTGCCACGATCCAAAGAAATAGAAAGTGGAATAGGCGTAGGACAAGATTGGCGTGTATTAATACTTATAGTAAGTGGTAAAAAACCTTTTGCATAAAAAACCATAAGGCTCTCTTCGAATCTTGGAAGTGTATATTGAAATTCTTGATTGTCATTTATGGGGATTCGTTCCAAACCACCATTTGTATAACAACTAGCTTGTACATTTACTCCTTGATGATTTATTTTACCTTCAAGAATAACTTGTGCATTTAACAAAAAGCCATTAAGAAAAAAGAAGAGAAAAAGTATAATTTTGTTCATGTGATCGTACTAGCATGTTTGATATAGTACTTATACTAATTTTAGTCTAAAAAGTTAAGACGTTTTAAAAAGAATGTATAAAAAAACACCCTCTTTCTTACGAAAGAAGGTATTATGCATGTATGTAAAATCTACCTAAAAAATATTTTGATGCTTTGCTCTAAAAGTAGGTATAGACAGCCAGTAAACTACTGTACAAATGACAGTACCCTATTAAAATGTTCAGCTAGCGACTATACCTACGTTCACAATAGAGAGAGCGCATTTAAGCCAATAGAATGATTGAAATGATTGTCAACACAACACTTGATTGACCAAGCCATTTCATTGCAAGGGATCGATAAATACTAAGGAAATTTTAATTGTAATTATAGTTCGGGAAAGGATATAATCCTTTGTACGATAATGTTAACAGATACGATTTTTGAATATAGACCTTAGTTTCCTTTGTAAACTATAAAAACAAATTTGTGTTTCAATAAAATTATTATTTCCCTACAACAATTGCGCTACAATTTCTAAAGCGCAGCTACTGCAATAACAGTAAAATTTGTGCCAAATGATGTAAAAAATGAATAAAAAAACAATACTTTTGCAAATATCACTATTTTTAATGATATAAAAATCACTAGTTCTATTGAATTGCGAATCAACAGATTATCAAACATTAGTGACATTCAAAAAATTAATGAAGGTAAATTGAGTGGTTCAATCTATAGAAAAATACAGCTTATGAATGCGTTTCATAAGCTGTATCCCTAAAACGATCTTATTTTTGAATTCAATTTGTTACAGAAGAAGCAGAAACAGAATGTATTTGTTCATCCGTTAAAATAGGTAAGCGTTTGTATTTTAGAATGAGCTGTACTACAGCTAATACGTCTTTTTCACAATACACTGCAATACGTTCCAAATCATCTTCTTCCCAAAATACTCGCCCTACTTCACTTCCGTCAATATCATCTTTTGGAGAAGGAAAGCCAAAAACAGCCGCAAGAAGTTTTAAGGAAGTATAATTTTTATAATCGCCAAATTTCCACAATTCCATCGTATCCAGTAAATGCTTAGTCTCCCAAGGTTTCTTTCCGCCAATGTCTAAAGCATGCGGCAATAACATTTGGTGTTTCACCATACGACGACAGATATAAGGAATATCAAACTCCTTTAAATTATGCCCACACAAATAATGCTTATTCGTATTGCCATAATATTGTTGTACTAGCTTGGAGAAATCAGTCAGTAATGCCACCTCATCTTTATCGGCAAATGATTTTAAGCGCAATTGGAAGGATTCTTTCTTATCATCCCATACCATAATACCTACAGAAATACAGACAATCTTACCAAACTCTGCATAAATACCTGCTTTTTCAGGATATAAGGCTCGAGCTTCTTCTTCGGAAATCGGCTCATCAAATTGTCTAAGGATAGAACGGCACTTGAGTTGCCATAACTTTTTGAAATCATCATTCAAATCATCATATGATGAAAATTCGGATACCGTTTCAATGTCCAGATACAAAACATCTGGTAAATTCAATTTTTCTAACATAGTCTGTTTTATTATGAGTCACTATTTGTCTAGTGCTTTTTACAAAAATAAAGGTACTTTTTAAATGTGTCAACAAAAAATGTATTTTGAATCATTTTTTTGCGTACAAAAATAGAAACTTTAACATATCCAAGTCCCCAATGTGAGGGATTACCCCTAAAAAAGTGAAGGGTTTCACCTTAAATTAATATTTCCGTCTTTCCCCTGATTAATAGTTCAGATTTATGTGTTAAATTTGCATAAACATAAACATTGTCTACAATACCACTCAAGAAGATTACGTAATATAGCTAGATTTAAGCTAAAATTATTCTTTTCCCATAAATTGACGTAATCGAATTTTACAATAGTATTTAACAAAACGGAAAATATTTTAAAATAAAAGTCTAAATTATGAGTGTATCAAATGATTCGAAACAGAAAATAACGGCAATAGCATCTGTAGTAGCTGTTCTATTATTAGCAGTCATTGCATTTCTTTTATACAATAAAGTGAGCCTTGACAAACAAGTCAAAGAGCAAGCTCTTGAACTAGAAGAGGCGGACAAATTGAAAACTGAATTAGAAAAAAATTACTACGAAGCCCTTTCTGACCTAGAAGAAATGAAAGGTGACAATGATGAACTCAATGCCTTAATTGATAGTCAAAAAGAAGAATTGAAAGAGCAAAAAGATAAAGTTGATCGATTAATTCGTTCTGGTAAAGCAAATAAAAATGATCTAGATGCTGCCCGTGAAGAAATTCAGTCTTTAATGGCGCAACGCGATCAATACCTTGTTGAAATTACTTCTTTAAAAGATGAAAATGCACAATTAGCCGATGCTAATACGCAGCTTAATTCTGCTAATCAATCTTTACAAACGGAGGTTTCTACCGCAAAAACAAATATAGAAAATCTTACTTCTGAAAAAGCTGTATTAGTAAGCCGCAAAGAGGAATTAGAGAAAAACAATACAGACTTATCGTCTAAAGTTACTTTTGCTTCTGTAGTACGTGTAAATAATGTAAATGGCGTTGGCTATAAAATCAAGAAGAATGGAGAGCCTGCCAAAAAACGCTACGCTAAAAACGTGAATCAAGTACAAATTTGTTTTACCACTACCGAAAATGAATTAGCAGGTTCGGGTGCAGAAGATTTTCATGTACGCTTAATCAATCCTGTAGGAGAGACACAAGCTATTGAGGAAATGGGATCAGGTGTATTTACCAATACAAGATCAGGTGAAGATATCCGTTTCACAAAAATTAAAAATATAGATTATAACCAACAAGCAGGCGAACATTGTACTGTTTGGGCACCTAATACACCTTTCCAAAAAGGCACCTATGAAGTACAAGTATACAATAAAGGATACTTGGCTGGTGAAGGTTCTTTTGCTTTAAAGTAATAAAAAGTCTGGGAAATGAATTCATTTCCTGATGACTTATCCCCCACATAAAAAAGGCCTGTAGCATTGCGCTATGGGCTTTTGTGTGTTTCTAGCTTATCATACAAGAACAAAAAGAAGATTTGAACGTTTCTTGTTTCAGAACAAGTCAATATGCAAGAGAAAAAAGATAAGACAAATTCTACTTCCGATCCTGATTTTATCAATCCTATTGACAAAGATAAAATCGCCGAAAATCCCCACCTCCTCCCCTATGCGCATTCTGTGGGTGGTGCTGTCATCAAACCCATTGATAAAGGACGGGTAAAAGGCTTAGCATTGGATGCCATGTATGAACAAACCAATACTCAACTGGATCAAATACGAGAACAAGTTGAACTACTCGCGCGCCAAGCACAAGCCATTCATAATCGGGTTGCCATTTCTGAAAAAATCTATCAAGCCAATATTGGTTTTAAACCTTTGATCGGAAAAAATTATCATCTGTATATCAGACCCAATGAAGAATACGTTCTATCTATGGTCGCTCCCGAAGAATGGGGACGATCTTCAAAATTAGAATTTATTGCAAGTGTTCGATTACTTTCTGATCACACTTGGGATATTATTGATGGGGATTTTACTGCTTAATATGATACGTATATTTTCTATAGTCTTATTAATTGGGCTGCTTAGTTTAGCTTTTTCTAGTGTTGCTGTCGTGCAATGGCATACCGATACCGAACATGATTTTGGTGATATTCCACAAGGACAAGCTGCTACCCATTATTTTGAATTTACGAATATCAGTGCTGATACGATGCTCATTGATAATGTTCGTACCACTTGTGGTTGTACTGCTCCTGATTGGACCTATGATCCCATTCTCCCCGACTCTTCTAGTACCATCAAGATAGTTTTTGATGCCAAAAAAGAAGGTTATTTTTATAAAAAAATTACGGTCTTCTTCTCCAATCAACGAAAAGCCGAAAAATTGTATATCGGAGGTTATGTAGAAGAATAGATTAGAAAAATATTGCTCCTTGATCTTGTCTAACGTTTAAATGAACTAATAGAGAAAAAATCCTACGTCATAAGTCCCCAAGTCTACTTGTCTATCCATTAAAATCTAAGTTCCAAGCATTCCTATTATTTCTCCTTGGATTTATCGAAAAAAGATGATTTTCAACTGCTGTTTTAGCAATTTGATAGTACTATTTTAGTTCACTCATTAAATTCTGAAATATGGAAACCTTCAAAATCATTAAGCATTCTACCATGTGGTCTACGTCTTCCCTCTCTCAAAAAGTAGAAGAGACCTTGAATCAAGTACGAACAGAAGGCTGGGAAGTCATAACGGTTTCTTTTGGTGTCAATTTATGGTTTATGCCCACAGCTTATATTACTCTAAAAAAAGATCTAAGTTTTGTGTAAATTGGGTTGATTTTAATTAAAAGAAGTAGGACAGTCTTTAGGCTGTATGATAAAATAAAGTACAAAATTATCGTTCTTAGATAAATTGTGTGGAAGGAAAAATACGATGACTCGATTCCCGATGACTATCGGGATGAGAGACAAGTGTTTTAAAGTTCCATTGAAGTCACGATTTATGTCTAAGAACCAAAATTATTACGTATGGATTATCTAATTATTGGTTGCAATGGACGAGTAGCCGCTATCAATCCCCTTACGGGAAATATGAAATGGGAAACCAAACTTCCTGTTAAATATTCTAGCTATCAAGATGTCAATGTCTTAATTGATGAAGATCTTATCTATGCAGGATGTCATGGTTATCTCTTTTGTTTAGATCTTCATAATGGTACGCTCAAATGGCAAAACAACCTAAAAGGATGGGGCTTGAATGATATTACACTTGCTTTGAAAGATAAATCCATTCAGATCATGGCAAAAACAAGTGGAGGTCACTGATGAAACGAAAGGGATTAACCGACATACTCCAATTAGGGCATCCACTTTTGTACGAAAAGTGTTCCCCAGTGCTACAAGAAGAATTACCTTTAGTGAAAGATTGGGTCGCTGATTTGCATCATGCCATGGAAGAAATCCGTGCTACTTATCAATTTGGAAGAGGCATCGCTGCGCCGCAATTGGGCATCATGAAGAGGCTAATTTATTTGAATATTAATCGTCCTATTATTATCATCAATCCTGAATTACACCATTTAAGCGAAGAAACATTCGTATTATGGGACGACTGTATGAGCTTCCCAAATTTATTAGTCAAAGTAAAACGCCATAAATACCTCACCCTTCATTACAAAGATGAACATTGGCAAGATCAAAAATGGCAAATGAAAGACGATCTATCCGAACTCATCCAACATGAATACGATCATTTAGAAGGCATTCTTTGTACCATGCGCGCTATTGATAATCAATCGTTTAAATGGCGATCGTTGTAGAATTAAAATTTATCGTTCTTAGGCAAAAGCCGTGATTTGGTTTTTTTCTCGTTGTCGTCGGCGTCGAGCCTCGACAACGAAGAAGGAGGTTTCTAG
>JAHDES010000011.1:2430-118241 GCA_020628645.1 Saprospiraceae bacterium | reverse complement strand
AACCGCTACGAATACGTGTTAAACGTTTGCCTTTACTACTAGGGACAGAGCATAGTCCTTCGCTTAACCAGCTCTCGTTCTTTTCCACCACGCTATCATCCCATAGTAGCAGTACGCGCTTTCCTTTACGACGGAGTTCTTCATAATACAAATCAACTTGTTCAAGCGTATAATCCGCTATATCTTGATGCGTCCATTTGGAAGAGCGTAGCAAGTTACTAATCCGTTTAGTTCCAGCCGCAGCATGTTTGATTCCACAAATAAACTTCCCTAATTCACTGATAACCAATCCTAAAATAGTATTCCTGTATAGAAGAATCGAAATAAATAAATCTGAAAAAGTACGAACCAAACGAGCGTCTATCTTATCATCAAGATGACATAATAAAGGAGCTAGGTACTGATCTGTTTTGTGGAGTAGAAATATACCTGCATTTGGTAAAGTCGATCTTTCTCTGTTTTTTTGTAGTGTGCTTTTAAGCATAAAACCTCTTGTATTTTGAGTCTGTGAGAATACTCAAAGTTACACAAGAGGTTCTTTCTTTTCATCCCCCTAAAATTCGGGATGATTCATGGTTATTTTTTCCCGTTTACAAAGTCAAAATGGTCATTCATTTCTGATAGCGTACATTCAACTAATTAAAAAGTATAAGTCATAATTTCTCCCAATATTATAATCCGAAATCTTATAAAAACTGAAGTGTTAAACGAAAATTGCCCCGACTAAAGTACGGGATGAAAACTTGGATAATAATTTCTTTAGCTTACTACTTAAATAAATTCAAACAAGACTATCTTCTTATGAAAGCAATTCTTCTCCTACAACTTCTCATATTTAGTCCTCTTTTTATCATAGGACAAACGTACAGCAAAAAAGAACTAAACTTAGCATCGAATTACATTAAAGATAGCATACAGTGCGAACTATTATTGCCTGAAACATTCCCATACGCTAGTGAAACCACCAAGTATCCAGTAATGATTATTTTCGACAGCCAACATGAAAATATCTACCCTCAAATAATTAATGGTATTGAATTGCTTAAAAATGAATCACAAATACCTGAACATTTAATCGTAGGGATTCCTTTAAACAGAGCGATCCGCTATCACTTAACCTCAACTTCTACTATAAATGATACTATTTCTGGCATTGAAAAAATGAGCAACTTCCTATTTGAGGAATTACTCCCCCTTTTAAAAAAAGAATATAAATCCAATGACTTTTTAATTCTTGCAGGGCATTCCAGAACTAGTTTTTTAGTGAATTATCTATTGGTTCATCATCCTACAGCAATTGATGTCGCTATCGCTACAAGTGGTTTTTTTGGAAAATCATTGATTGGAGTTGAAGGAATGCAACAATTCTTGGCAGATTCAACCAACTTTAGTTTGCCTATTCGTTACTATTTTACGGCAGGCTCTACAAATGAAGAACAAGTATATTTACAAGAATACCAAGCTTTATATGATTTTTTACAACAAAAAGAGCTATCCAAAAATTTAAGCTATCATTTTAAGATAAACCCTAATGCCAATCATATGACTAATTATTGGGTCTCTATTCCTCCTATCTTAATTGACGTTTATGCTGATTATAACAAGCTCTTAAATTCTTGGTTTGAGTATAAATTAAAAGATGAAACATTAGATGATCCAGTAGAAGAATTTAGAAAAGATATCCAAAGGCTTGAGACAGATTTCAACTCATCCATCAATCCCAGTTTTACTCAAATTTTTTCCTTAATGAGTCATTATGCTTTTCAAAAGGAAGATTATAACATAGCCATTGAGTTTTTAAAGTTTGGATTAGAATATTATCCAAATTACTATGAGTTTGATGAATTAATAGGAGAATTTTATGGGAAATTAGGAAATGAAGAAAAAAGGAAAAATTGGGAATCTTCTTCTAAACAAAAGAAAAAACAAATCCAATCTATAGACTAAAAAGGAGGTTTATTTCCCGTTTACAAAGCCAAACTCGCCTTTCAGCCATGTAAACATCCATTTACCTATTTCTAAAGAATATTCAATCTTTTTGATTTAAATTACAAGAATTATTCAATGATTAAAATATACAAAGCTTTTATGGACAATAAATGTGATTAAGCTTTAAAACACATTCGGAATCAATTCTAAAAAATTGGTTCCTTTTTTTATTCCTTATCGAAAATTGATAATAAAACCAAATGTATTGTTTATTTTGTTTGCATTCTTGGCCAACACTAAAAACAATAAAAATGCGAACCACTAAACTACACGATGGGCATTATCCCTTCCCTGATCCAGATCGACTTGAAAAAAGAGGGGAAACCATAAAGTGCGAAATTGTCACCCCTGTACAAGAAGGTGAATATGGTGAAGCTCGAATATTAAGTACCAATCAACATGTGATTTACTTCAATGATTATGGCTATATCAATCAATACGATCATGCCGATCTTTATGTTGGATATTACAAAAAACTAGGAGAAGAGGAGCATGTAAGATGTGCGGTTTTTAATAAAAAAAGTTTTGGAGGGCATAGTTATAGCAACGTGTATGAAAAAAATCATAGAAAAGGACATTTAACAGATGACCCTCCTCCAAAACCCAAACCTCCAAAACCGCCTAAAATCCTCAAAAAAGTAATTTCTTCTGCAAGTATTAATGACTTCAAAACTAGCATTGCCGTCTATGATGAAAACAGACAATTAATTCTCCCTACTAGAATATATCGCAAAGGTGAGTTCATTGATAAGGACGTAGATTTTCACACCTATTTATCCCGTCGTTATTATGAAGAAGCAGATACTTATGTAATGGTCAATATTGCCTTTTGGGTGGAATATGATTAGGATTTTTTATTCTTCTAAAAAATAAACTTTTGTCTTTACGAATCGAATAAATAGATACAGTAAAAATCCAACAGGACCTAGCATAAACGTAAACAAGAGACACGGAATCAGTACCCAACGATTGATTCCGTTTTTCTTCGCATTGCTAATGATAAAATAACCCACCATCAAATCAAACGCTAAATAATGAATCCATCCAACCAATACCGCCCCTCGATCTGAAAATAGAATCAATAATCCATCTAATGATCCAAAATGCTCCAACATTTCTGCATCAAAGGTTTGAAAGACAAAAAATGCATACAATACCGCTAAAATGGTCACCGTACCACCGACCATCAGCTTGGGCGTCCATTTCCAAAACGGAGCAATCATCGCTAATAGCCAGGTGAGAAAAGCAATTCCATTACAAAAAGAAAAGAGTTGATCGTAATCCATTATAGAAAATTTAATAAGATTCCCAATGTAGCAATGAACAAACAAAGTGGCGAATAAAGTTGTGTATCTCGTTTCGCAAAAATGGTCGATTTTATAGACTTAAAAAAACCTACATATTTGAAATCTCCTATGGCTCTTAATAGAAAAATAGCTGGTATTCCCCATTTCGCTATTACAACCAACCAATTCGGTACATTTAACGAAAACCAAGCATTTTGATACGCATAAAATGCCGCAAAAAGCAATAAGCCGATGCCTACAATTGCACTATCAATTTTGCGTGGGGTAAACAAGCGTTCGCCCTGTTCATTGCTGGGTAAAGCAGCATCAAAACCCCACGTCCCACCAATTGCCCAATTAAAATGAATCAAAGCAATGATCACAAAAATAAAAATTAGTACAATTGCCATAATTGATGTTAAGTTGATAAGTGTATAAATATACTAATTTAAATATTGGGATAGCTAGCAACCGAATAATTTCGTATTTTTGGAGTATCTCTCCATTATTAATCCATACCTCAAATGAACCGCAAAGCAATCTTATTTTTTCTCTTCTTCTTCTGTAGTTTTTTCACTTTTGCTCAAACATGGGAAGCAGTTGGTATGCATGGAGGAGGCTATGTTACGGGCATTTATCCGCATCCAACAGATGAAAATATTGTTTTTGCAAGAATTGATGTAGGTGGTATTTATAAATGTACCAACAAAGGCGATCAATGGACGAACATCACCAAAGATATCCCCCTAAGTAGCCAACGACATTTTCAAGTGAGAAGCTTTGTGATTGATTCAACCAATACAAATAATTTATACTTCATCGCTGGAAATTCTGCTTATTCTGATGAAAGTTCTTTTTGGTGGTCCGATGATGGAGGTACTAATTGGAATCAAGGCACTATTCCCACTCAAACCAATGGCAATCACTTTGGTCGATCTGCTGGAGATTTACTGGTCTTAGACCCAAATGATGCGAATACAATTTACCTAGCTGGATTACCGCATTATGATAATGGGCGTGGCAAAGTACAGGCGGATTGTTCAAAAGTCAAGATAAAGGGGCTTCTTGGACAAAATTAGATGGTACTTTATTTGATACCGCATGGCTGCATGATTTAAAATTTAATCCTCACGATACCAATAAACTTTTAATCAGTTCATCCAGTTTTAAAGAATCTTGGATGCCCAATTATACCACGAATGAAGGCTTATGGGAATACGACATTAGCAATCAAATCTTTACGCAATTAAGAACAACAGATACCTATGAAGTTGCCTTTGATGCCGTTTCTACTACTACTATGATCGCCATTTGGGAAGATGGTATTCATATCAGTACCGATAGTGGCATGACTTGGACAAGTCAACAGCCCTTCTCTTACAATTATCGCTATTTCGTAACACCTCATCCCACCAATACGAATCATTGGTTTTTTGGATATTGGAATGCTATTTTTGATAATGGCATCATAGAAACGACCAATGGAGGACTCACTTTTCAAGAAGTCAAATACAATGGCGGAACGAATAATGCAAAACTCACTTACCCTCCTTATGCCGCTACAAATTACAATCCTAGTTTTGCCAATGCGAGTTCTTGTTTAAGCTTCTCTCCTGCAAATAATAGTATCGCTTATACAGGCGATTGGTATGGCGTGTGGCGGTCGGAAGATGCCAATCTCAATTTATCCAATGGCAATGCAAGTAATGTTGACAATTCCAATTGGTCATGGGATTGGACCGCTCAAGGCATCCACAGTTTAGTACAACTTAGAATTGGGCAACATCCTACGATTGATGGTTTATTTTATAATTGTGTAGCAGATATTGGTTATTATAAAGCTGAAAATTATGGGGCGACACTTGAACACAAAACAGCTATTCCGATTTCTAGTGTTTATAAAATTGCCTTTGAAAAAAATGATCCTTTGATTGGTTATGCGGTGGGTAAACAATACAATAACTTGGGTCGAATAACAAAGACGATTGATGGTGGTAATAATTGGTTTGAACCTAGTTCTGGCAATCCATTTGTAATGAGCTTTTTTGAAAATGGAGGAGCGAGTACGATTACTGACTTAGAAATAGCAGATAATGCCGATGAAAGTTTAATCGTCGGAATCGAAAAAGGAAGTATGCCCAGTCAAATCTATCGTTCTGACGATCAAGGGGTTAACTTTTATGCTTGGGATGATGGCATTTCGGGGATCAATTTATTTAAAGTATGGACTTCCATCGACCATCTTGTTCAATCTGCAGATGGACAATCCTTTTATACTTGGAATGAAAATAAATTTTATAAACGACATTTGAATGATGCCGCTTGGCAGACCATCACCCCTCCCGCAGGGGCAGACAAATGGATTGCGCAATGTATCTCGCATCCGATAGACCCTAATACGATTTATGTCTCCCATTATGGTTTTGGTATATATAAATCTGTAGATGGTGGAAATTCATGGACGAATTTACCGATGACGGGGGTTGCCAATACAGAATTAGCGATTAGTCCTGATGGTCAAAAATTAGTCGTGGTTGATGCGGAAAATTTCGATCAAAATAGGGCTCAAAAACTATTTTTGACGCTCGATGAAGGTGTAAGTTGGCAAACGCTAAGCACCGATTGTCTATTAACACCTGCTGTAGGAATTGAATTTTTAAGTAATGAAAAATTAATCGCTTGGACCGAAGGAACGGGCTCTCATATCATTGATTTAGTCAATAATCAAATCACTGAAACAGGCAGTCTTTTCACGAAAATTGATAATATCATAGATAATATTCCAGGTAGTTCGGGAGACGATTATATGCCGCCCACGACAGATCAAATGGATGATTGGGAATTGATGTTGGACTATCTTTGGAATGGCAATCTTGATGCCGCCGCCACCATTGCTTTTACCTTACAATATGATTTGGTCACTTTTACAGATGATAGTGGTGAAATTTACTACATTTTAGAATCACAAGAAATAAATGGCAATCATTGGGGGACATTTGTGTTTAATCCTAATGCTTGTCAGACTAATTTAGTTATTCAATCGCCTCATCCTAAAAATGACTTGAATACAGGACAACAAGGCGTTCATATTTTTGAGACGATTAGTGCGTCTTTTTATATGGTTGCAGGAACGCATCGTTGCAATAGTTCCACTTATGGCGGTTGCTCAGGCTCTACTTCTACTTGTGGGTCTTCGGAGGATTATAGAATTTCAGATATGGCGCATACAGAAGTTTCTATGTTTCAGCGAACTACGGCTTTCCTTTTGGATAAAATTCCTGATGTTTATTTCATGCAATTGCATGGTTTTGGTTGGGATCCAGATGAACCTTATATCATATTGAGTAATGGCACCACCATCGCACCTGCGGTTGATTTATTGACCCCACTTGGTGATTCCTTATTGCTAATTGATCCGACGCTCACCTATGGCGTTGCGCATATCACGCCTAGTTTGCCTCTTAAAGGAACGACGAATACACAAGGAAGACTCATCAATAATAGTCCGGCTCCCTGCACTGTCGCTGCTACTCAAAATGTGGGACGTTTCTTTCATATCGAACAAGAATATTCAAAATTAAGGGCCAATCAAAGCGCTTGGGATAAAATGGGGACTGCGATCAATCAGTTAATTAAAAATGTTAACATTAATCAAGTTAGCTTGCCCAGTGGACGTTATCAGGCAAAACATACACTTACTGCCCAAACGAGCGTTGAAGCATTAGGTGATGTACTCTTACAGGCAGGCGAATGTGTCTTATTAGCTCCTGAATTTGAAGTGGAAATTAATAGCACCTTAGAAGTGAGTATTGAAAATTGTGGGAGTGGGCAGTAGATGTAGATTATATTGATTAATCGTAATAAACCAACATAAGGATAATAAAACTAATCATAAGACGACTTGAAGTCGGCTCACGATAAAATTAATAAAATGAAATTAACCACATTTCTAACATTTGTAGGTAAACAATGCGGAAAAGCAGAGGAAGCGATGCAGCTTTATACCTCGATCTTTCCCAATTCAGTCATTAAAACCATCGTAAAATACGCAGAAGGAGAAGCAGGAGGAACACCCGAGCTTATTAAATATGGTCTATTCTCCTTAAATGGTGTGGATTATGGAATCTCTGAAAGCAATTTTAATCATCCTTGGTCTTTTTCACCAGGTGTATCTATCCTTATTGAAAGTAAGTCAGAACGGGAAATACAGACCTTATATCAAAAACTCTCCTCCGATGGCGGGCAAATCATGGTTCCTCTTGATAAATATGAAACGGGAGATTATGGCTTTGGAAAAAAATTCGGTTGGTGTGAAGATCAATATGGCATCTCTTGGCAATTTATACTTATAGAATAAATAACGAAAACTTATACTAATCAACAATAATAAATAATATCAACTTATTAGATTTCATTCAAACCAAATCAAATCTGAAATACTAAGCGGGTGGTTCGAAAAGATACTGTTTGACCGGAGGGAGTTTATCTTTTCTAGCGTTTTTGTTTACTTTTTTGGCAATGAAAAAAGTAAAAGCCCAGCCGGCTATAGGCGACAACTAATTTGAAATAAAATACTTAGATCGCAAAAAACTAATAATCGAATAAAAACACATTAAAAATAATTACTATTCAGTAGAATACGAAAAAATCATATTAAATCATCTTTCCATGAAATGGACCTTCCCCATCTTAATCGTATTAAGTTTAGTAGCAATGCAGTGTACCAATGCTACCACTAAAAATAAGCTTGCTGAATTCGAAAAGCTACAATTGGAAAATGATAGTTTAAAATCTATCTTTACACAAAACCAAATCCGTATGAAAAATCAGATCAATACCTTTCTTACCTTTCAAGATAACAATGCCGAAAATGCCATGAATTTTTATGTGGAATTATTCGATAATTCTAAGATTATTGATCTAAAACGCTGGGGAAAAGGTGGGCCAGGAGAAGAAGGAAAAATTATGCACGCTACATTTGAATTAAACGGAAGTCGCTTTATGTGCAGCGATAGTCCTCCAGTTCATAATTGGAATTTCACGCCTGCCGTTTCCAACTACGTTGACTGCGAAAATGAACTCGAAATAGACCGTCTTTATGCAAAATTATCAGAAAATGGTACAGTAACAATGCCCTTAAACAACTACGGTTTTAGTCAAAAATTTGCTTGGGTCATTGACCAATTTGGAATTTCTTGGCAATTGAATTTACAATAAGGAAAGGTTCTTAATCTACTTTATCATTCTGCTCCATCTCTATGCTGATTAATATATTCCATTGCAGTATTTTTATCTAGGAACGCCCCTACCCTAGTTTTATTTTCTTGAATGGTATCAAAAACATGGCTGACAAATTCCGTTAATTCTTGCTTTATGAAGTGATTTAGTTTGGTTTCCATATCTCCTTTCACAACTGCTAACACATTATGATCTATTTCTTCTTGTGCTTTGGATGAATCCCATGATTTCTCAAATTGTTCCATTAATCCAATGGGTTCACATTCTATGATTTGTCCTCTTTTCAATTTTTGAGTCGTTAAGACAAAAACATCTACATTATCACCATCTTCTCCTGTGGTATCTAATATAAATCCATAAGGGTAAGGATACTTTCGAGCGACTTCTATTGTTTTTATAAATGTTAGGGTTTTCTCATTGTATAAGTGTTTGATAGCTGAGTCCGCCTCATTTTCGATAAAGACTTTCATTATTGTAGGTGCTACTTATTAAATGATTGATTATAAAAAAATTAGAATTATTAGTTTTGTCATTCGAGCGATTCAGCGTTAATGCAAACAAATCGCATCAACAACTAATTGATTTTTTTCTTTTTGCTTAATAAGTAAACCCATGGAGGCAGACATGATTTATAATGTTCCCAAGTACCTGGTTTACTTTCAAAAGAAGTTCCCTTTTCCTCTTCATAACTTACAATATCTAATCCTCTACTTATTAATCCATTGATTATTGTGGACATGGTGTGCCGATATTCCTGTGGGCTCTCTAAACGGATTGCTTTATTATTTTCATTCACAAAATTCCAATTTGGGTCAACCGTTTTGATAGGAGATCCATCTTTATAGGGCTGCCAAATCGGATAGCCTTTTCTTTGCCATAATTCATCCGTTTTCCATTCTTTTTCCCAGCAACCATCTTTCCAAGAACCATGTACATAAGGATTATGAAACATTAAATCGTATATTCCTTCTGGTTTTAATACTCTTGCTACTTCATCAAAAACTTGATCTACACTTGGAATATAATTAATAGAATAAGGCTGATAAACAATATCAAATTCTTCATTATTACAAAATGATAAATCTCTCATATCTGATTTAACAATTCTAATATCTTTCTGATATTTAATTGCTACCAATTTATCTTTGTCCAACTGTTCTTGACTGAAGTCTACTACCGTAACTTTAGCGCCTAATAAGGCAAAACCAATACTTTGTTGTCCTCCTCCTGATGCCAAGCATAACACTTTTTTTCCTTTTACGCTTTCTTTATAATGACCATCTTTATTTAGATAAATTTTAGCTTCTTCTAGCGTTAAGTTAAGTTTTGGTTGAGAGCATAGAACTCCATTACGAGCTAATTCATCCCATTTTTTCTCGTTGTCGCTGTATGGATTTTTCATTTTTATAAGATAATATAGTTATACACTCAAGATTCTATTTCAGATGGAATGGATTGAGGTAATTGCTCCTTCGACAACTCCATTTCACTATAATGAGCATAACGGGTAGCCGCAATTCCACAAACAAAGGGAATAATTAAAGGCCCGATTATCGGAATACTTACTAAAAGCGAGGACGTAATCCCCAAAGTGGTCGCTGCGCCAAAATGACGTTGTACACAGCGCGCACTTTCTTCAATCGTATAATGATATTGCTCTAAATAATTATCTAAAAAGGCAAAACCAAAATAAAAACTATACACAAAAAACATGATGAAATCACGTAAGAAGCTGATGCCCAAAAATCCACAAGCTATGGAAATGAAGATGTACATCAATAAACTGTACAGCCATTTTCTAAATAGCACTTTAATCATTCGAATCTGAGCATTATAAAAGCCTTTAAACGCTACTACATTTTGCTCTTTCTTCAAAATATTATTCGTTCGAACAGAAAAATGAAAAATTAAGACCTCTAAAAAAATCAGCAACAAAAACTTCAAACTCCCAGAAAATAAGGGTTTATGCTTTTTTTGAAGCTGTTCTTTTCCTTCTCTGATGGATTGTTTCGCTTCTTCTATATCCTCTTGTGCTTCGGTAGGTAATTCGTCTAAGGCTTTTTCGAGTTCCTGTAATTCTTCGTCTAATTCATTTATTTCTTCCGTAGATAATTCAATATTTACAATCTCTTCCGAAGGAAAAAAGTAATCATAGATATCACCATACAAGATATACGAAAAAGCAATGGCTATAATAACAGAAAAGAACAACACCCCTCCATTTTCAAAAAATCCTCTCCACAATTGATGTTTTTGGATAAAATGAGGTGTACTCGCCAAAGCTTTGAGAAGATCAGGAATTTGTGTTAGACCTTTCTTGAAATTAATATGGGAAAAATCGAAATTCATCTCATTTGGTTATTATATCGATTTGAAAAAATCTTTTCGTATATAATTTTCGATTTTTTCAAGTCGGCATTTTCCTTAATCCCGTACTCAAAGAGTCGGGAACACGTTTCCCCGACCTTGCAAGTACGGGGCAGGAAGGTGTGATTTACGAAATCTCTTAATCAATTGCTTATTACTTCGATAAATATAAAAAAAAGCTCGTAGTAAAACATACTACGAACTCCGTTTTTATGTTGAAATTTGTATAATCTAACTATTCTTCCTCGCCAGATGCCGTATCATCGACCACTTCAATTTCATCGGTCGTTGCTTCTGTATTTTCTTCTTCATCTTCACCAGAAACGACTGCTACATCAGCAATTTGATCATCTTCATCTAATCGAATTAAGCGCACTCCTTGCGTCGCACGTCCCATTACACGAAGATCTTCTACTGACATTCGAATCACAATACCAGATTTATTGGTAATTAATAAATTCTCTTCTTCCGTTACTGCTTTTATAGCCACTACGAGTCCTGTTTTAGCAGTGACATTCATCGTTTTCACTCCTTTTCCTCCTCGATTCGTTTGACGATATTCTTCTACTTTAGAACGTTTACCCAATCCTCTTTCTGAAACCACTAAGATCGTTTTTGAATCATCCGAAGGATCAACACAAACCATACCCACAACAGCATCATCCATATCACTGGCTAAAGTAATCCCACGTACTCCAGTAGCGGTACGTCCCATTGAACGAACTTTCTCTTCAGGGAAACGAATCGCACGACCCGATCGAGAAGCTAAGAATAATTCATTCTTTCCAGTTGTTAAACGAGCTTCTAAAAGCTGATCGCCTTCATTAATTCCAATCGCAACGATACCATTGGCTCGTGGACGAGAGAATGCTTCGAGCGATGTTTTCTTTACTTGTCCTTTTCGGGTACAGAAAGTAATATAATGATTGGCTAAGAATTCTTCATCTTTCAAATCTTCTAAGACAATGTAAGCTTTTACATTATCTTCTTTGGGCATGGTAAGGATATTTTGTATAACTCGCCCAGAAGCTGTTTTACTTGCTTCGGGTACTTCGTAAACGCGTAGCCAATGGCACTTTCCTTGTTCTGTAAACAATAAGAGATAATTATGTGTACTCGCTACAAACATGTGTTCTACAAAATCCGTATCTCGCGTTTTACTTCCACGAGAACCGCGACCTCCACGTCCTTGGGTACGATATTCCGTTGCTTTAGTGCGTTTTACATATCCCAGATTAGAAATAGTAACGACAACTTCTTCATTAGGAATCATGTCTTCTATACGAATATCTCCTTCTGCAAAGGTAATATCGGTACGACGCTCATCGCCAAATCGCTCTTTGATATCGGCTAATTCCTCTTTGATAATACCTCGACGTAAACCTTCATCATTTAAGATAGAACGCAATTCTTCAATGCGTTTTTTGACTTCATCGTACTCTTCACGAACTTTATCACGCTCTAAACCCGTCAATTTTTGAAGGCGCATTTCCAGAATAGCTTTTGCTTGTACTTCAGTAAGTACATTGCCATCTGTAGGTTTATTTTCATCTAATTGGTCATCAATTAAAGGACGGAATTTTTTCCAGAAGGCGTCTTTATTATCTATAAATTCGCCTTTCATTAAACCTTCTTTTGCTTCTTGTACTGTTTTTGACTTACGAATTAAATCAATAACTGCATCAATATAATCTAAAGCAATCAGTAAACCCGTTAAAATATGCGCTCGTTCGAGTGCTTTACGCAAATCATATTGCGTACGACGTGTAATCACTTCTAATCTAAATTTGATAAATTCTTCTATCAAATCTTTTAGATTAAGTGTAAAAGGTCGTCCATTAACTAGGGCTACATTATTAACCCCATAAGAAGTTTGTAAGGGAGAATATTTATACAATTGACTTAACACAACACTAGCTAAAGCGTCCCGTTTTACTTCAATAACGATGCGTAATCCATTTCGGTCAGATTCATCTCGAAGTGCACTTACCCCTGGTACTCTTTTTTCATTAACCAAGTCTGCAATCTTAATCATCAGATTGGCTTTATTGACTTGATATGGAATTTCAGAAACAATAATAGTTTCTTTTCCATTTTTTTCTACCTGAATTTCAGCTTTTGCACGAACGACAATTCGTCCTCTTCCCGTTTCAAGAGCATCTTTGATTCCTTGATGACCGTAAATAATTCCTCCCGTTGGAAAATCAGGTCCTTTGATAAACTCCATTAATTCCTCTACCGTAATAGCAGGATTATCAACTGTGGCCACCACTCCATCAATGACTTCAGACAAATTGTGCGGCAACATATTAGTCGCCATACCCACTGCGATTCCAGAAGCGCCATTGATTAACAAATTGGGGAGACGAGTAGGAAGAACTGTCGGTTCTTTGAGTGAATCATCAAAGTTTAGGCGAAAATCAACAGTGTCTTTATTTATATCTGCCAAGATTTCATCGCTGATTCGTCGAAGACGTGCTTCTGTATAACGCATAGCCGCAGGACTATCACCATCCATCGAACCGAAATTCCCTTGTCCATCCACTAATGGATAGCGAAGCGACCATTCTTGTGCCATACGTACCATACTATCATAGACAGATTGGTCGCCATGAGGGTGATACTTACCCAGCACTTCACCTACGATACGAGCAGATTTTTTATGTGCCTTGTTGTAAGTTAAACCGAGTTCCGACATTCCATACAATACACGTCGGTGAACAGGTTTGAGTCCATCTCGTACATCAGGTAATGCACGCGATACGATAACTGACATCGAATAATCGATGTAAGCGGACTTCATTTCTTCCTCAATATTAATCGGAATTATTCGCTGATTAGAAGCCATTCATTTGTTTTAGATTTCAAAATGAGACAGCCTTAGTTTTGTACAATTATCATTCTGAAAATATTTACAAAAGGCTACTCTTAAACGGTTTGCGAAGATACGAAAAAATGATAACAAACAGATATATTTCAATACAAAAAAAAGGAAAGAAAAAACAACATATCTAATTGATAATCAATGAAAATTAAATATTTATTTTCATCAATAAAATATTATTTTTCTTTTAGTAGTGGGGCACGAATAAATTTACATTCTCAATTCCTCGAATTAGCTCAATTAACGTCATTTTCAACGACGTTAATTTTCACTATTTCAAGGAAAGTAAATTTATTTTCTCCGCGTGCCTTATATAAAATGGATGGATAAATTGATTAAAAATCAATAAAAAAAATAGACTATATCCGAGATATAGTCTACTAATAAATTACTCCAAATCTATGAGAAAAGTATGAGAAAAGTTAAGATTTGTTAAGTTGTTTAAAAAGGGTGAATGTTTATACTAGTTTCCTAATATTGATCTTCCCAAATGGCATCATCCATAAACTCATCCTGATGTTTATGAGCCATTCGATATTCATTTTTATCGTGTTGATTTATCATCCAAAAATTAAAATCACGTACGATTTGATCTAGATGACGAAAATTTAAATCTCCTTGACCAATTTTTGATTGTAAAGCTGTATATCCTTGAAACAATTGTCGACTCATACGATCAAAGGATTGTTTGTCAACATGTTGCAATTGCTCATCTTCATTGGCGATATAATAGTGGTACTGATACGATATTGCACCATTATTATTCACCTCAACAAAATATGAATATAAGTCTAGTACTCCTTCTGCTTCGCGTTGCATAAATACAGTAGTGGCTGCTAAAGCGCGCGGTGGAATATTTGTTTTTTGGCGGTCGTATCGGATCCAATTCATCGATTTTTGTCCCATCTCATCAATTTCTACAAATTGATAAGCGTAAGCACGAATCTCTTTAGGTGTGTAGACAGTCTTCTTGCTACGTCCTTCAGGAATGAAGCCAATTGTCAATTCATTATCAATTATAGAACCGATAACAATACGACCTTGGATTTTTTTCCCATTGTCTAAAACGACATACCCTGGGACTTTATCTCCCACAGAAGTCTTCACATTCATAGCATGAATAGAAAGTGGGAAATACAATAAGTTGATTAAAGTAAATAAAAGTAATTTTTTCATGGTTCGTTCAAAACTTTTGCTTCAATATACAATCCACAATGCAGTGTTGAATTCTATTTTTCCGATTGCTGTGACTGGTTTTCAATTATTTATGTTAAAATGTTATCATGTTAAGGTAAACAAAGCGTTTAAGGGCGTGTTAACTTATAAAGGTCATTAGTAAAAATCTGGAATGATAGGGATTGAGGTAGTCAACGAAATGATTTATTAAAATCAATAACTCAATTATTTAAAAAACTTAGGGTTTACCTACTACATTAATATCTATAAATAATCTCTTTTTTGTGACAGATTGACGGTAAAAGTTAGCAGCTATTGATGTATCTTTGTACACTCTATAGTAAGCCAATAAATTAACAAACAATTTTATTTGGTACTTATTTAAACTCTTATGGAACATAATTCAGTAAAACCGTATCAGGAAGAAGGAAGTAAGAAAAATCAGGTGACGAGCATGTTTGACAATATCGCACCTTATTATGATTTTCTTAATCGTTTTTTATCTTTAGGTATTGATACTATTTGGAGAAAAAAGGCAATTAATCAACTCAAAGCCCATGATCCTAAATACATTTTAGATATTGCGACAGGTACTGCCGATGTAGCTTTAGAGATGAGTAAACGATTGGATGCGGAAAAAATAATTGGTCTTGATATTTCAGCAGAAATGCTCGAAGTAGGACGAAAAAAGATCAAAAAGCAACAAAAGGACAATATTATTGAATTGCAACTAGGAGATTCTGAAAATCTACCTTTTCAAGACAATACATTTGATGCAATTACCGTTGCATTTGGAGTACGTAATTTTGAAAATTTAGAAAAGGGGCTGAAAGAGATGAATCGGGTTTTGAAAGAGGATGGCAAATTAGTCGTTTTAGAATTTTCAAAGCCCCGTATATTCCCTTTCAAGCAATTGTTCAATTTTTACTTTGCGTATATCTTGCCTTTTATTGGAAGAATGACCTCAAAAGATGAGCGTGCTTATCGTTATTTATATGAGTCGGTTCAAGCTTTTCCAGATGGCAGTAAATTTGTAGAAGTATTAGATAAAACTGGTTTTAAATCAAATCAATGTACACCACTAAGTCTCGGAATTTGTTCCATTTATTCGGGCAACAAATAGCACTCATCGCGCTTTTTTCCCTATTTTTTATGACTCAAGCTGAGGCACAAAATGCTCGTGGGAATTATAACTTTTTGGATTTTCAGCAGAAGCCCTATTATTTCGGGATTACGTTGGCGTATAATAGCTCTGATTTTCGATTGTTTCGCTCTAGTAATTTTTTAGAAAGTAATAATATTATTAGTGTTGAAGATATTAATGGTCCTGGATTTAATTTGGGGATTGTGACCAACTTAAAGATTGGTGATTACTTTGATTTTCGTTTTTTACCTACGCTTTCTTTTGCGGAACGAAATATCAGTTACTCTACTCCATTAGCAGAATTTACAACTTCTTCTAGAAAAATCCAGCAAGTATTGGTAGAAATGCCATTTCATGTACGCTATAAATCGGCTCCTTATAATGATATTCGTCTTTTTGTAATTGCAGGTGTGAAATACTCCTATGATGTGGCGAGTGATTCTCGGACACGACAAGCAGATGAATTAGTTAAAATATCACCTACAGATTTTGCTTTTGAGTACGGAGCAGGTATTCAGTTTTTCTTCCCTTATTTTATCTTTTCTCCTGAATTTAAAATCTCTAATGGAATAAGCAACTCCTTATTATATGATAGTGATTTAGAAGAATCTACCGTTTTAGAGAAAGTATTGTCTAGAGCATTTACAATATCACTGCATTTTGAGGGATAATTTGACCGTTGCACTTTGGACATAGGACTTCTCAACTGCTTTTTTGCTATAGGATCAAAAACGATGTAATGCAAGACGCTATGGACAATAATCAATAGAAAATAGTCAATTCGAAAAGCTACTACATTCGTTCTGGCATTTCGATACCTAATAAATCCATTCCTGTTTTAAGGACATTACCCACTACGCTTGCTAATTGAGTTCTAAAGGCTTGTTCTGTTTCTACTTTAGCATTTAAAATGGGTAAATCGTGCCACAATTTATTAAAGGTCTTTGCTAAATTATAGCAAAAACTCGCCACAATAGATGGATCATAAGTGGTGGCTGCTTCTTTAATAGCAATAGGAAAATTATATAATTGTACTAAAATATCTCGTTCTAAAGCATCTAATTGAGTATAATTAGCCGCTTTAGAAAGATCAATGCCCATCGTTTGTGCCTTCTTACCTACACCAAATATTCGCACATAAGAATACTGAATATAAGGGCCAGTATCGCCTTGCATATCGACTGATTCCTTAGGGTCAAAAGTCATTCTTTTTCTTGGATTGACCTTAATGATAAAATATTTAAGTGCAGCCATTCCAATTTTTCGGATAATCTCCTCTTGTTGTTCAGGGGTATAAGCACTAATATCTCCTCGTTCGGCTGTTCCTTTTCGAGCTTCTTCAATCACTTCTGCGACTAAATCATCTGCATCTACGACTGTACCTTCTCTTGATTTCATTTTACCCGATGGCAAATCTACCATACCATACGACAAATGAAAAAGTCCATCTGCATAAGGTTCTCCCATTCGTTTCAACAATTCAAAAAGCACCTTGAAATGGTAATCTTGTTCATCGGCGACTACATAAGTCATTTTCTCCACCCCAAAATCTTGGTATCTCAATTGTGCCGTTCCTAAATCTTGGGTCATGTAAACTGCTGTACCATCTGATCGAAGGACAATTTTTCTATCCATTTTCACATCGGTCAAATCTGCCCACACAGAACCATCTTCTTCTTGTTCAAAAATGCCTTTTTCTAAACCTTGATTGACAATATCTTTACCCAATAAATAGGTGTCTGATTCATAATACAGTTTATCAAACTCAACTCCGAGTTTCTTATAGGTTGTACTGAAGCCTTCGTAGACCCAGCCATTCATTTTTTTCCAGAGATTCACAGTAGTCTCCTCCCCTGCTTCCCATGCTTGAAGCATTGTTCTTGCTTCTTTTCCTAAAGCACTATAATTGTTGAAATACTGATTTTTGTATTTTTTAAAGAAGGCCGTTTCATCTTGTCCTTCTTTTGCTTTTTCTGAAAAAATGGCTTTTCCTTTTTCAGAAGCTTGCCAAAGTTTATATTCATCTTGAAATTTTTGTTCAAAAAGGACATAATATTTACCTACAAAATGATCGCTTTTTGTTGCTGTGGATTCAGGTGTTGCACCATTGCCAAATTTTTGCCAAGCCAGCATACTTTTACAAATGGCAATACCTCTATCGTTGACAATTTGGGTTTTAACGACTTCAAATCCATTGGCTTCCCACAATTTTGAAGTAGACCAGCCTAATAAAATATTTCTGATATGCCCTAAATGTAACGGCTTATTGGTATTGGGAGAAGAAAATTCTACCATTACTTTTCGCCCATTGGATGTTTGGATGCCATAATTTTTTTGATCGGTAATGGTATCTAAAAAGGTTTTCCAATAAGCATCACTCACTACGATATTTAGAAAGCCTTTTACTACATTAAATCGTTCAAATTCAGCGACTTGTTCTACTAAATAATTGCCTAATTCTTCTCCAATCTGATCTGGTTTTTTGCGCGCTACTTTTGTAAATGGAAAAACCACTACGGTATAATCGCCTTCAAACTCTTTACGAGTGGTATTGAGATTCACAGATGAAGGTTCGATGGTTGTGTCATACAAAGCTTGTACACCTTGGGCAACACTTTCTTGAAGAAGCTGTTTAATATCGACTGTAGTAGAGGTCATAGGTAAAATTTTGACTAAAAATTTCGCTGTAAAGGTAATTGATTTGCCCTACAAACAGAAAGGAATCAGAAATAGTTCCGTAAAGAAAATTAGAATGGATACTAATCTATATTTTTTAAAATCGTGTATATTTGGGGACGAATAGCATTAATAATACCGAATTGAAAAAATCCTTTCGTATATAATTTGTGATTTTTTCAAATCGGCATTATACGTTGAAGGTGTGATTTACGAAATCACTTATTCAATTGCGTATAATATGCGAGTTAGGAAACTCGCTAGATATATTTTGGAGAAGTTAGGAAACTTCTCCCATCAGGTATAAAAATAAATCAAGATGGCATTTGAATTTTTTTCTGAATTAGTTGATCGTTACGATACTTTAAAATATGAAATCTTAAAAGCCCAAACCTTTAGTGAAGAGCATTTTGGATTTCCTCCTATTTATTACAAGGTCATGGAGACGGATCGTACGCGCGTCCGCGCCTTTACCAAAGCGTTTGAAAAATACGATTTTACGGATAAAGTAGTTTGTGAAGCGGGTATAGGTACATTGGCATTGACCAAACACTTTTTACCGCAGGTTAAAAAAGCATATTTGATCGAATACAATCCAGATTTAAAGGATTTTATTCAAAAAGAACTCGCTAAAAATGGGTGGGCAGATAAAGTGGAAGTTATTTTTGGAGATGCGATGAAAGTGAGCTTACCTGAACCTGTCGATTATATTGTAGGAGAGTTGATGAGTATTTATTGTGGAAATGAATTTCAGGTGCAAATTTTTAAAAACTTACGCCAATTTTTAAAGCCTGATGGGAAATTACTCCCTGAATTTATTACCAATGTGATTCAATTGGGCTGTGCTGATTTTGATGAAGAACACAAGCATTATCCAATCAATTTTACGCGTCATTTACCTGAGCAATTATCCTTGCAGCAAGTCGTAAATATCATAGATTTGTATCAAGTAGAAAATGAAATAGTAGAAAAAACATTGGAAATTACGCCTGTTTTATCAGGAATGGTAAATTGTGTATACATGCACTCATTGGTGCAAGTAGCAGAAGGTTGTAATTTTACGGGAACGGATAGTTTGATGCCACCTACCGTTTGTCAACTTGAGGAAGCTGTGGAGGTTAAACAAGGAGAACCTATTCGTCTTCATATCAGATTTGAGTATGGTACTAATCTGAATGATGCTAAATTTTGGGTTGGGTAATCACAATGTCTAAACCAATAATATCACGCCATGCTTCTTTCACAGGAGCTTCCACATAAAAAGGCGTTACATAATGCCAGAGGTCATTGCCATAATGTTTCTCTTCTCCTGTATCTGCTTGAAAGAGAAATTCGCCTGCTTGTAATTCTCGTTCAAAGATATTGATGAGCTCGCCATCTTCCATTTTTTCAAAGACTTGGCTTTTTCCTCCAAGGATATTTGCTCGATTGATGACTAAAGCCGAAACGATAAAATCCGCGCCATCTTCATGTGTCCCCTCAGGAGAGTTATTTCCAGGAACACCTGTTCGTGCTTTTACACTCATAAAGTGAGCAGTTATCTGTATGTTTTCGATGACTACATGTGGGGTGATTTCTTGGGCGTATTGTGCAATCTTTTTTAGCAAACTAGAAAACAACTCATTTTCGACTAATTCACTTTTCGTTTCTTGAAAGATTCTGGGTAAGGAGCGAACATCTTTTTCATTTAAAGCTTGTTCAAAACCATCTGGATAAAAACGTTGAATCTTTATTTCTTCTCCTATTTCTAAATTAAAACTACAAACCGATCGCCTTCGCCAAGGCTGAATCTCTTGTAAGGCAGTACGTGTCTTTTTATTTAGTTTCAATTCATCTGCAAACTTAGAAAGACTCGCTTCATTGTCAAGATAATACATTTTGAAGGCTTCAAAATGTTTGGATCGAATCTCTTCTGACAACAATTCCCATTGCTTACGTTTTACATCATAATAATCGAAGGGCATTTGAATAAAACTATCCTTAAAAAAATCAATGAAGGTAGTCATGTCAATACCCAAATACGATAAATCTGCACATAAAACAGGAGAAAAAACAGGAGCATTTGTCCGTTGAGATATTTCTTTTTCAGTGATGGGAAGTTGTTGTATATCAGTAGTTATTGCTTCTTGAGCTTCCAGATATTGTTTGAGACTTTGTTTTATCAAATAATTCCAGCCTTCTACCCCACTTTCTCTTTTAAATTCAGGAATATCTTGTGGAAAATCTTCGAGCACTTCATTGTAAATCTTCAATTTCGTCTTCCCATTTTCTTCTATCAAATCAAAACTTACAAAAGAATCGCCTAGAAATTCTTTATAGTTCCATTGATATTTGATGCGCTGATAGGGAATAACTTCAAGTATTTTCCAAAGATGGGTGAAGGTTCGATTTTCATGTTGTAAACTAAATGTCGTTTCAAATCCTTCTTCTGCTTTAAAGGAAGTCAATTGAGGAAAATACCATTTCTTCATCTGGTCAACATCTGTTATGGCACTCCAGACTTGCTTAACAGTTGCCTCAAAAACTTCTTTTAGCACTATGGGAGGATCTGTTTTTTTCATTTTTATACCGTATTTAGACGTTCCAACTAGGTCAAACTTTGAACGCTATATTTACTATTTTTTTAGTTCGCTATAATACTGATAGAAATAAGGAATCGTTTCAATGCCTTTATAGAAATTGAATAAACCATAATGTTCATTTGGAGAATGAATAGCATCTGAGTCCAAACCAAAGCCCATCAAAACAGTTTTTACACCTAAAACTTTTTCAAAAAGTGCAATAATCGGAATACTTCCTCCCGAACGAACAGGAATGGGTGCTTTTCCAAATGTCGCTTCCATTGCTTTGTGCGCAGCTTTGTATTCAGGTGTATCTGTAGGTGTAACAGCAGGCTCGCCTCCATGATGTGGATGAACAGCTACTTGTACAGAATCAGGAGCAATGGATTCAAAATATTTTGTGAATAAATCGACTATTTTATCTGGATCTTGATTAGGGACTAAACGCATACTAATTTTAGCGTATGCTTTTGATGGTAAAACCGTTTTTGCTCCTTCACCAATATAGCCTCCCCAAATTCCATTAACATCTAAAGTTGGACGAATGGAAGTACGTTCCAAAGTAGTATATCCTTTTTCGCCATGAATATCATTAATCGCTAAATCTGACTTATAATTGTCTAAACTAAAAGGGGCTTTATTCATTTCGGTACGTTCAGCAGTGCTGACGACTTCTACATCATCATAAAATTCTGGGATGGTGATGTGCTTATTTTCATCGTGCATGGAAGCAATCATATCACACAACACATTGATCGGATTGGCAACCGCACCTCCATATACGCCTGAGTGTAAATCTCGATTTGCACCAGTGACTTCCACTTCGATATAACTCAAGCCTCGTAATCCAACCGTAATGGAAGGGCAGTCATTTGAAATAATAGAAGTATCTGAGACTAAGATGACATCACAAGCTAAACGCTCTTTGTTTTCTTCACAAAAAGGACCTAAGTTCATTGAACCAACTTCCTCTTCTCCTTCAATCATAAATTTCACATTACAAGGAAGGGAATCATTTGCCAACATCGCTTCAAATGCTTTGATGTGCATAAAGGCTTGTCCTTTATCATCACACGCTCCTCTCGCGTAAATTGCCCCTTCAGGATGATTCGTTGTTTTTTTAATGACTGGTTCAAAAGCTGGAGAATCCCAAAGATCAATTGGATCGGGTGGTTGCACATCATAATGTCCATAGACCAAAACGGTAGGAAGCTTCGGATCAATGATTTTATCGGCATAAACAATAGGGTGTCCCGCTGTTTCACAAACTTCTACATTTTCTGCTCCTGCTTTTTTTAGAGATGCAGCCACCCACTCCCCTGTTTTTTTGACATCCTCTTTAAAAGCTGGATCTGCACTTACGGATGGAATTCGTAGTAGTTCGAGTAATTCGTTTAAGTAACGTTCTTTATTTTGAGTATGATAAGTGGTTAAGGCTTGCATATTTTGTCGAATTGATTATTGTTATATTGAATAATGATTATTGTCTAACTTTTGCCCATTATTTACAAATTAACACATATGAATGAGTCATGCTTTCAGCTAATTTTTTTAGTCGTTGCACGAGACTAAACATAAGTTTTAAAAAGATTTAAATTATTTCATCTGAGGGATAACTCGTGCGACGACTTCAATAGATCAAAATTAAAACTTTGAATTGGTTTGAAGAAAAAAACAGGGATTCAATCTGTCATTTTTTTGGTTCTTTGACTTTTCCCGTGAAAAAAGTCAATTCAAAGATAAAATCCTGCAGACCCGCCCACTTTGTGGTTCTCTCGCTTGAAGCTGTGCTTCATACTACTTTAAAGTAGTAATCACTCGTTCATGTAGTCGTTTACTCTTTTATTTTGAACTGACCACGGGATTTGTCAAAGAAGGATTTTTTTAACACTTATTGGGAAAATCGATCAGACCTTTCCTTCTTTTACCATTCTCTTAACAGCCATTTAACTGCTCTTAACCACTAAATCGATGTTTTTCAACGTCTTTAAGGCATCACTATTTTAATTCAATCACTTAAATTTTAATATCATGAGAGCAGTAACGAAAATCCTAAATGTAGCGGTTCTTTTATGTTTGATACAATTAGTTCAAGCACAAGTTTCGATTGGTTTAAAAACAGGTTTAAATTATACTAATGTTAGTGTAGCAGGAGTCGGTGATTTAGTTCCTGATGCTAAAATGATTGATGGATGGAATGCAGGTTTGGTTGCAGAGATTCCTATAAATTCAAGTTTCGCCTTTCAGCCAGAATTGAGTTATACTCGAAAAGGCTTTAAAGTAAAAGAAGGATTTAATTTTGAGGTTTTTAATCTACCAGTTCCACTTGGAGTTGAAGCACATACAAGAGTGAGTTATGTAGAAGTGCCTTTATTAGGTAAGTATAAATTTGGCGCAGAAAATGTGGGCGGTTATTTGATTGCTGGACCTTATGTGGCGTATGGTACACAAGCGGAGTTACAAACTATAGCGAATTTCATTATAGATATTAATGTTTATCAAACTGATATTGATTTATCCAATGATACGTTTCATCGAATGGAAGCAGGAGCAATGGGAGGGCTTGGATTTTGGGCAGGAAATGAGAGTGGGAAATTCTTTGCGGATGCACGCTTTCAGCATGGCTTGACCGATTTATTTAATGATCCCATTGTAGATGTACAAATGAAAAATAAAGGGATCAGTTTGAATGTCGGGTACTTGATGAGTTTTTAATTGAACGAATAATTTTATTATAGAAACTGGGCAAGTTGAATCAACTTGCTCTTTTTTAATTATCCTGTGGATTGAATGCCCCAATTTCACTTTCTTTCTTTTTGTTTCGATACCAAACATAACCTACAACTCCTACTGCCACATAAGGCATCATTAACAAAAATAAAATTCCTTTATTCAAACCTTTTCCTGCTGTGCCGCCGTCTTTCAGATTTTGTTCTGCTGACATTCGACACATGGGGCATTGCGCTTGTGCCGTATCAACTGATATCAACTGAAGACTTAGTGCAAGGAAAAAAATGCTTAGTATTTTGATAATTCTTAATTTCATTTTAATAGCAATCTTTAAGCATGAAATATACAATAGGACCTGTCACTGCCACATACAACCAGATTGGATATACCCAACGCGCCATTTTTTTATGACGATCAATTTGATTGGTATAAGCTCTGATAAATGTAAATAAGATTAAAGGTAAACTAACCGCTGCCAATACAATATGAGTTATTAATAAAGTAAAATATACATACCGAATATTTCCTTCTTTACAATATAGTGTCTCAGGTGTTGTAAAATGATATAGTACATACATCAATAAAAATACAATCGAACACATAATAGCAAGGTAAATCGCCTTTCTATGCAATTCCACTTTTTTCTGTTTAATAAAAACCAAAGCAGCAATTAGCACCACCGCAGCAATAGCATTAAGCGTAGAATAAACGGGTGGTAAAAAACTGAAATCAATACCCAGATCGATCTTTACTCGGCGCATCATCCCTACGAGCAATAATACAATGATGGTGATAACGACAGCAACACGGTTGAGGGTTTTAGCTAATTGTAAATCTTTCTTTTTAGTCATACAGTATGTTTAATTTTGGGCTTAACAATTATCTTTTTCTTCCCAAGATTTATTTTTCAGAATCTCGACGAAGAACGGGGTCTTCTTCTTTTTCTCTCGGCAAAGTTATCGCTACATGTTCGATCATGCGTTGTATTTGTGTCATATCTGAAGCTGCATAATAATTTTTTACGATACCTATTGTATCACACAAAACAAAATAATCATAACTAGAGATGGGTGTTGAGATAGGATTAATTTGATAAGCTTCTCCCTTTGTTCTATCTTTTACAATCTGAGGTAAACCAAACTGTTCAATAAACCGATTACTTGCAGATGAATTGATATAATAGCAATCATCTGCTTCAGGAAAGGGTAAATCTTGAGAAAGGATGTTGGTATTTAATTCTCCGAAAACAAAGTTCAATCCACCACTATTGTCAAACTGCTCATGAAGGCGATTAACAGTTTTAACATAATCATCCGACAATTGTTCACTATTAAAAAATGAAAACAAGATCAATTTATCTTCTAAATCCGCTTTTGTAATTGTTTTTCCATCCATTGTTTGAATAGAAAAATCAGCAAGTGTTTTATAATTATGCAATTCTGCCCGTAAATCTTTTTGGTAATTTAAACCAGATTGCAGATAATACCAAGATACACCTGGTACCACAAATAAAAGTGCCATTAAAGCGAAGGTCTGGAAAGGACGTTTCATAAAGATCAATGATTTATTTTATAAAACAACAACTTGGGGACATTGTTGATACAACAAAGGCGAATTCAAATGAATCCGCCTTTCTATTCTTTATTCTATAAAACAAGATTTAGCCTAAATTATCCCAGTCGTGATAATAGATCATCCCTTGTGGAGAAGGCGTATCTTGTATTTCAAAATTATTTCGTTCTTGAATATCATCTCGACGATTTTTCCAAGCGTCTCCTTCATGGAAGAATGCGATAATTGCCCAAACCAATAAGAGGCAAGGTAATAATACACTCATTCGTAATCCTTGAACTTCATGCCCCATGTGCATAAACTCATAAATGATGTAATAAGCTTTATAGAGCGAAAGTACGATTAAGGCGATTGCCACTAGTACAAGTATCCAAGTATATGGAGATGGATCAATACCTAAATGACCTTTTCCAAATAAAGAGACACCTACCTCGATTAAGGTAACAACGCCCAAAAGAATCATTCCTTTGTAAACACCGCTTACTGCTGCTGAATAATCTGTATTTGCCATTGAAATTTAAATTTCTTTTTTATTAAAACCCTTGTAAGGGATAATTTTAAATTAATTTATTTCTCTTTTTATTATAGTAGATAGAATACTAAGAATACGAATACCCACACTAGATCTACAAAGTGCCAGTACAATCCAATTTTTTCTACCATTTCGTATCCATTCTTGCGCTTCACATATAAGCCACTCGCCGCATTCAACATGATTATTATCAAGAAGACCACTCCAGAAAACACGTGAAATCCGTGAAATCCTGTAATAAAGAAGAACAAAGCTCCAAAGGCTTTTGGTCCCCATGATTGCATGCTACTAACACCATCTGCCGCTGTAAACTTACGATGAATAAATCCTTTTTCGTCTAATTTAAAGCCGGGGAAATCTACGCCACCAACTGGGATTGCAGCCATGTTTTTAGCGTCAATCATTTTATTGGCTTCTGTAAGAAAAGTATTTTCTTCGCTCTCCCATTCTGGGGCATGTCCAGATTTGTGAATAAGATAACTTTCTCCAGCTTTGAACTTCGCTTCCTCAGAAGAACTCAACGAACCGTCTATATTTAGATATGTACCATCAATTGTGTGCGTTCCAAAAGGATTTCGAGTTACAGACATATGCTCTACAGCAATTAAGTTCGTCCATTCCCATGCTTGACAACCCAAGAAGCCTGCTCCACCGAGTATCGTTAGGAACATCCAAAAGACCACTCCATTTTTATTCTCTCGATGTCCTTCTTGTACCCCTCTTACCATCGTTACTGAACTGATAATCAATAAAAACGACATTATCGTTACGAAAATCAAAGGTGCACCATGAATTCCAAAAGGGGCTGTTGAGAATACAAAATCTGGTACAGGCCAAGTAGGACTACTAAAACGTAAGGTACCATAAGCGATCAAGAAACCCGCAAATGTAAAGGCATCCGATAGGAGGAAATACCACATCATCAACTTACCATAACTCGCCTTAAAAGGTTGTTTACCTCCAGACCACGCATCTTCATCGTGTGTATGGGTATCATGATGTTTTGAAACTGTTGTATCTGTTGCCATTAGATATTAAATGTTTTTCTAAGAGAAATTGTCCCCTATTGTTTATCTCGTATAAAGAATCAAATTTCGCTTCGATTCTCTGTTTATAAATAATTAAGATTGTTGCTGCAAGATGAAAAAGAGCAACAAGTATATCCATAAAATATCGACAAAGTGCCAATATGTATAAGTTAATTCAAATCGTAATTTGCGTGCTGGAGTAACTTTATGTTCCAACATAAAAGCATGTAACATCGCCACAATTAATACACCCAATCCTCCAACCAAATGGGCGATATGTACCCAAGAAATCACGAAAATAAATGAACTTGAAGGATTCGCTGTTAAATGCGCTCCCATCGCCGTCATTTCATGATAGCCTAAATATTGAAAGTAAATAAATAAACACCCTAAAACGAAAGACATCAACATCAACGCTCGATACAATCCAGTCTTCATTTTTTTGAATGCCCAATAACTTCCATGTAAGGTTAAACTACTTAGTATAATGGTAGCTGTACTCACATAAAACCAATTGGGTAAAGGAAATTCTAACCAATTTCCTTGTGCCATCCGTACGATATAAGCACTTGAAAAAGCGGCAAACATCATAGAAATACTGATGCACGCAGTCCAAAGTGCAAATTTCTTTGGATGAATTTTATTTCGATATGAATTTGGATGATTTACTGCCACATTCATAATTAAACTTTATCTATAACCAATGCAATCAAAGCAATTGGCAAATAAAAAAATGAACAAAACATCAATTTTCGTGCTGCCTCTACTGTACATTTCTTATATAAATCCCAGCTATACCAAGCATACGCTAAACCAATAATGGTCAAAACTATAGCCGAAATAATTCCTGTTACGCCTAGAAAATAAGGCATCCAACTAATGATCAATAACATGATCGAATAAATGAATGACTGTAATCCCGTCTGCTCATTTCGTTCTCCATCTTTGGATGGTAATAATCGAAATCCAGCATTTGTATAATCTTCATGTGCGACCCATGCAATTGCCCAAAAATGAGGAAATTGCCAAAGGAATTGTATTCCAAAAAGTGCTAGAGCTAAAGACGTAATTTCACCTTGTACCGCCACTACTCCTATTGCCATTGGTAATGCACCTGGAATAGCTCCTATTGTTACTGCTGCTGAAGATACCCGTTTCATAGGTGTATAGACAAAAGCATAAGAAATAAGAGAAATCGTGCCTAACAGCGCCGTCCAAGGATTGAATAATGCTAATAAAGTAATCCCTGCTAAACTCATAAATCCTGCTAACATCACTGCTTCTGAAACAGTCATACGTCCAGTTGCTAAAGGACGATCAGCCGTTCGCTTCATCATCTTATCATAATCACGTTCCAAGACTTGATTCAACGTATTAGCTGCCGCTGTAATCAAGAAGCCACCTAATGCTAGAACGACTACTGCTATCCAACTGAATGAGGCTACTGGTACAGCAATCACATAAGCCATGACCGCAGAAAAAACGACTAATTGTGCTAATCTGAATTTGAAAAGCATTTTATAGTCATTCAACTTCTGTTGAAATCCACCGAAAATAGTAGCTTGTGCTGTTCTTATTTGCACTTTATTGTTCAATCTAATTAATCTTTAAATTAATGTACCTCTGTTTCGCCTTCCTGCATTGGGTAATGCTGTGGAATAAATTCTTTTCCATCTTTACCATAATCATACGACCAACGATGTACAGAAGGAATATTACCAGGCCAGTTTCCGTGACCAGCATTAATTGGTGTTGTCCACTCTAAGGTATTTGCTCCCCAAGGGTTACGAGTAGTCATTTTCTTACCATACCAAATGCTATAGAAGAAATTGATAACAAACAATACTTGAATCGCAAAAACAATAATTGCAGCCACCGTAATAAACTGATTCATTGTAGAGAAATGACTGAAAGTATCAAAAGAATCAAACCTATAATAACGTCTTGGAACACCAGCCATACCTAAATAATGCATTGGCCAGAAAATCGCATAAGCACCAATCATTGTCCCCCAGAAATGGATTTTTCCTAGAGTCTCATTCATAAATCGACCATACATTTTAGGAAACCAATTGTATATACCTGCAAACATTCCAAAGAAAGCTGCAATACCCATCACAATATGGAAGTGGGCTACAACGAAATAAGTATCGTGCATTTGAATATCAATCGCAGAGTTTCCTAAAAAGATACCCGTTAAACCACCTGATATAAATAAAGAAACGAATCCAATTCCAAATAGACAAGCTGATGTAAATCGGACATTTCCTCCATATAGTGTCGTAATCCAGTTAAATACTTTCACCGCAGATGGTACTGCAATAATCAAAGTAAAGACCACAAAGAAATTAGAAATAAATGGATTCACACCTGACATAAACATGTGATGCGCCCATACTATAAAGGCTAAAAATCCAATTGCTAGAATAGAATAAACCATTGCTTTATAACCAAAGATGGGTTTTCTAGCATGTACTGCCAATACTTCAGAAACTAAACCCATCGCTGGTAAGATGATAATATATACCTCAGGGTGACCCAAGAACCAGAATAAGTGCTGATATAATACTGGGCTACCACCAACGTGATCTAATGCTTCTCCTCCAATGAATATTTCACTTAAATAGAAACTCGTACCCAATCCACGATCACACATCATTAATAAAAATGCTGATACTAAAACAGGGAAAGATAGAAGTCCTAAAATTGCCGTTACAAAGAAGGCCCAAATGGTCAATGGCATACGCCATAAAGACATTCCTTTTGTACGAAGATTCAATACCGTTGTGATGTAGTTTATACCACCGAGTAGTACTGAAACGACAAAGAAAACCAAACTCAATGTCCAAAGCGTCATTCCCGCGCCTGATCCTGTCGAGGCTTGCGGCAAGGCACTCAGCGGAGGATATGCTGTCCAACCTCCAGAGAAAGGCCCTGTACTTAAAAATAACGAAAAGAACATAATCATTCCTGACAAAAAGAAGAACCAATAAGAGAACATGTTCAACATTGGTGAAGCCATATCTCTTGCTCCTAATTGTAAAGGAATCAATAAGTTACTAAACGTACCACTTAATCCTGCCGTTAATACAAAGAATACGAGAATCGTACCGTGCATGGTAACAAGCGCATAATAAAATTGTGGATCTAGTGCACCAATACCATCTGCATTTACAGTAATCCATTGACCAAGGATGGGTTTCAACCAAGCCATGTCTTCTTCTGGAAAACCTAATTGTAGACGGAAAACTAATGACATCAAAGCACCGATAATCGCCCAAAACATTCCTGTAATCAAGAATTGTTTAGCAATAATCTTGTGATCCATACTGAAAATATACTTTCCAATGAATCCAGATTGGTACTTATCTTCATCATGATGCTCATGAAAATGGTCATCATAACCAAGCTCCTGTATCAAAATGTCATCTTCATGTGTTGGGACAGCTACATTTGCCATTTCAAAAAAATTTTACGTTCTTTTCCAATATAGGACTATACCGTTTTTTGAATGTTTAGTCTATATTTAGTTTTTAATATATCAACGTCCGACCAAAATTAACTTATTGAACAGTTGTTTCTGTATTTGTAATTGGTGCTGACTGACTTATAATTTTAAATTCTGTTCTTCTATTTTGAGCGCGACCTTCAGGACTGGCATTATCAGCAATTGGACGATCTTGTCCATATCCTACCACTACCATTCGTTCATTGCCAATTCCTTGCCCTCGTAGATAATCTGCAATTTTATTTGCTCTATTTTCAGATAAAACTTGATTGCCCTCAGCACTTCCTACATTATCTGTATGTCCTGAAAGTTCAATTACCACATCTGGGTTTTTCTTCAAGAAAGAAGCTACATGTGTTAAATAGTATTTTTCTGTAATACCTGAGAAATCATATTTACCTGTTGCGTAATAAACGTGCTTTAAGATTACTGTTTTATCCGCTTCATCTGTTGCCGCTAAAGCTCGATCTGCATCGGTATTAAATTCATTAGCAATCATTGCAGCTCTATATGCTGGAATCTCACTCAAGTTTGCTAAATCACCAAAAGGATCATCCGCAGTACCCATTACACTCTGCTCATACCAAGAAGTTTGTGTAGCTAGCCAACGGTCATATTCCTCTTGTTCTACAATACGAACAATACGTTTCATACTAAAGTGACCTCGTCCACAAAGCTCTGCACAAGCTAATTCATAATTAAACGATTCCCAAAGTGGTACACCATCTTCATTCAAGGCTTGGTATTCTGGATATTGTTTAAGATTCTCGCGATATTCTTCCGTTGTTAATCTTGGTGTAAATACAAAATAAGTTGGTAAACCAGGAATGGCATCCATTTTCACACGGAAGTGGGGTAAATCAAAATTGTGTAATACATCTTTTGCACGGATACGCACTCGTACTTTTTTACCTTTTGGTAAAACGATTTCATTTGGATGAAAATCATCTAAGTTTTTCGTGTCATTCCAATCTTGAGCTAATGGATTCGTAGAAGAGAATAAACGATAATTGGTTTCCCCTAATAAATTATCTGCACCAGGGTAGCGAATTAACCAGTTCCATTGTTGACCTAAGGCTTCAATCTCCATATACTCTTCATCTGGATCAACATCTGCCATTACTTCATTCCATGCATATAAACCACGCACCACTAAGAAACACATTACAACAGCAGGAATTACTGTCCATACTAATTCTAATGTATTGTCGTGTGGCATAAATAATGCTTTTCGTCCTTTTTCTTCTCTGTATTTATAAGCAAACCAGAACAAAAATATCTGTGTTAAAACGAATACGATTCCTGTAAAGAATAAAGTAATGTCAAAAAGAGCATCTAACTCAATTCCATGTTCGGAAGCAGATTCATGAGGGCCATACCCTAACATCCAATTTCTATAGTACAATGCCGAAACAACACAGAATATCAAGAAGCCAATTACGAAAACGACTCCGAAAGCAGCATTACGGTTGTTGCTTTCTTTCATAGCTGCTTCTTCGCCACGAATCTTTGCCGATAATTCTCGGAAACGACCGTATTGTACCGCAATGATGGACAAAAGAATCAAACACAAAATGATGATTAAAGCTGTCATTAGTATCTTAATTTTATAGGCTTTTCTGATTTTTATCTATCAAGAATCAGCCCATTAAGCAAAAATATGCTTTTAAAATATTTTAAACTTTCAATTTTAACAAAAAATACTGAAACTGGTTCAGAATTTACACATGGTGATGTAAACTCTCCGCATAATACGGATCATTTTCAGGTTCTAATTTTGCTTTTGCTAATTGTGCAAAAGCTACATAAAGGAATAATCCTAAGAAACCAATGAAGGTTCCTACTTCCAACAAGCCTGGAATAGTAAATCCAGATGCAAAATTTGAAGCATGCTCTGCATGATCCGCTACGGCATGTGCTACATCATGAGCGTGATCGTGTCCATGCCCATGATCTGCATGCCCACCGTGATCTCCATGTGCACCAGCATGAGGATTGACACCTGGTTTAATCATCTGGAAGAAATCCCACCAGTGACCAAAAAGCACCATTACAGAAACAAAGATCAATGTTCCATATTTACGCTTTGTACTATTACGCATTAAAACTAAAAATGGAAGTACAAAGTTGATTAATAAGTTTCCGTAGAACAATACTGGATATTCATTAATTCGAGTATGAAAATAAATCGTTTCCTCACCATTGTTTGCATACCAAATCAACATGTATTGAGAAAACCATAAATAGGTCCAGAAAATACTAAATGCAAACAAGTACTTACCTAAATCATGCAAATGCTCGTCTGTAAGATTATTATAGTATCCTTTAGATTTTAAGTAGATTAAGGTCAAGATTGTCAAACATAAAGCCGATACAAACCAAGAAGCTGTTGTATACCAAGCAAACATGGTACTGTACCAGTGTGAATCAATCGACATAACCCACTGCCAGATAATCGCTGCACTAGAGAAACCTGCTATTGGTAAGAAGGCTGCACACCAACGACGTAGACGACTATGATGCGTATATTCAGTTGTTCCAGAACGATCCTCATCTAAAGAAATAGAACGGATACGAGTTGCAAAAACATACCAAGTTCCAACAATTAGTAAAGTTCCGATACCATACCAATATTTATTCAAGAAACTAGATTTTCCTGCTAAAACAGCATCGTATTTATCAGGATTTGATGGATCTAATAAAGACTCATCTGCCCAATGATATAAATGATGCCAGTGTAAAAACACACCTGCTGCTATTATCAACATGAAGACTAATCCTACAATTAAAAATTGAGCATAGGCTTCCCAAACACGCTTCATCACGGTATACCAGCCAGCATAAGCCGTTGTAAATGCACAGTATACAAAGAGTGACGTAAATGCTACTCCTGTAAAGAATACTGAATTATGCAAGAAATTTGACCAAAAACGCGCATGATGACCAGCATCTTCTGCAAAGAATGTCGCTACTAAACAAACTAGACCGACAGCCATCATCCCTAGAAAAAGCGTTCTTTGTTTACCTTCAAAAGTAAAATCTGTCATTTTATAAAAGCTTATAGTTTGAGTTCTTTAATTTTTTTCTTTTTCAGAAATGGATCAAAGAACGATAGTTTTTTTGATTCTTTATTTTGCTTCGAATTAATGTCCTTCACCATGATCGCCATCGTGATGGTGATCCTCATCATGTGAATGTCCATCTGTTTCATGATGACCTGCATCATGCTCGTGACCATGTCCATGATCTCCATCTGTGTGTAATACCTCTTCTATCACAGCAGCAACTGGATCAGCTTTCCAATTTGCTTTAGGTACATCAACAGTATTTAATGTATTTTCTAAACTGCTATAGGCTAGTTTTTTATCTTTTGCTTGAAGCGAACGAATGTAGTGAATGACTTGCCAACGCTCTTCATAAGATAATTTATCAGCATATCCACCCATTACATTTTTACCATGTATAATAGCATGATAGTAACGACCGTTTGATGCAGCTACAAATTCATCAGTTAAGAAATTAGCAGGTTGCGCAGGATAAACTGCATTCTTATTTTCTTCTGCTACTAAATAACCATTACCATCTCCTTTTTTACCATGACAAACACCACAAAAGATGTCGTACAACTCTTCGGCACGTGCCATATCTTCATCTACAATTGGATAAGGATTATTAATTAATTCAGCTGTAGCACGAGCACGTTCTTCTTCAGTATTACCATAATAATAAGGTACACTTCCATTTACAGGAATATTGATGGTTGAAGAAGCACTAGCGGCTTTTGTACCAGCAAGACCACGTGGGATCGTTCCTTGAACAGGTTTACGAGGCTGTGCTAATTTTGCATAATCCTCTTTCGTTCCCCATGTATTATAATAGTAGTAATCGTCAAGATTTGCTTCATACGCAATGGAGTGAAACATATCTGGCATATACTCTGTTCCTCTGTCATTTCCGCTAGGATTTGAACACGAACTAAGATAGAAAACAGAAGCTACTGCAAGTGCAAAAAATAGATTTCGCATATTCATTTATATTAAAATCAGGATAATTTCCTAATCGTTTTTAGTTTATGAAATTACTTTAGTATTGACCTCTGAAGCACCCGTTGCACTAAAGAAGCTACGTAAACCATTGATGTCTTCAGAAGAAGATCCATTAGTTTGGAATGCAATACAAAATTTATCATCTGTGATACGATCATCTAATACCTCATTCGTCACACCAGGTCCTAATCCACATACCGTATAGAAAGATACCACCATTCCAATCGCTGAGAACAATACCGTCAACTCAAACGTAATTGGAATAAAGGAAGGCACTGACCAATATGGTTTTCCACCAAAAATAATAGGCCAATCTCTGGTGAATACCCATGTCATGAATAAGAAAGCAGTAAGCGTTCCAATCATTCCATAGACAAATCCAGCAATGTGTAATCTCGATTCTTGCAAGCCTAAAATAGGATCAAGACCGTGCACTGGAAATGGGGTGAAGACATCCATAATTTCTAGATGATCCGCTTTTGCTTTACGGACTGCATCCATGAGGATTTCTTCATCATCATATAAACCGTATAGTACTTCTTTACTTTCAGTTGCCATTTTATAATTGCGTTATATGATTATTTATAGTTTTATCTAAATTAATTATTATTCTTTGCCACCATCTAAGATGTCCTGCCACGCTTGTAGCTCATCCCATTTTCCATCTGCTGCCATTTCTGCTTGACGGGGCCACGTATCTGGTACTTTATTCGCAAAACGATTTCCAGCCGCCACAAGAATTTCTTTGATGGTTTCAACATCTGTGTTCGCTAATTGACGGAAAGTACGAATGCCTGCATCATTTAGTAAGCCTTCAATTTTAGGTCCGATACCTTCTACTTTCTTCAAATCATCATTTTCTACCACTACATCTGCCACATCTCCTACAATACCATGTGCTGCATCATTGCCACCTTTATGATCATCGTGTCCATGTCCATCATCATGACTATGAGCATGAGTGGTATGACCATGACTGTGTGAGTGGTGGTGATGAGGTTTTGCATTTGGTCCAATATATTGATCTCCACCAGTTTTTAGAATACTCTTAATCTCTGCTACTGCTACTACTGGAGCTACTCGTGTAAAGATTAAGAATAAGGTGAAGAAGATTCCTAATGTTCCTAAGAAGATACCAATTTCTACCCATGTTGGAGAATAGTACGACCAACTTGATGGTAAGTAATCTCGTGCTAATGTCGTTGCAATAATTACAAATCGCTCGAACCACATACCAATATTAATAATGATAGAAAGGAAGAACGTCCAGAAAATACTACGACGAATGCTTCTAAACCAGAATAATTGTGGCGTAATTACATTACAAATCATCATTCCCCAATACGACCACCAGTAAGGTCCTAATGCACGATTGAAGAATGCAAATTGCTCATATGGATATACGGAATACCATGCAACGAATAACTCCGTCAAATAAGCAACCCCTACAATTGATCCTGTTAATAAGATTACCTTATTCATGGACTCAATATGTTCCATGGTAATATAATCTTGCAGATGCAATACTTTTCGAGTAATCAACATTAGTGTTAATACCATTGCGAAACCAGAGAAGATCGCTCCTGCTACGAAATAAGGAGGGAAAATTGTGGTATGCCATCCTGGAATAACTGAAGTGGCGAAATCAAAACTTACAATTGTGTGTACAGAAAGTACTAAAGGCGTTGCTAAACCAGCTAATACAAGAGATAAAGACTCCCAACGTTGCCAGTGCTTCGCAGATCCTGTCCATCCAAAAGATAAGAAATTATAGATTCGCTTACGAATACCTTTAGCTCGATCCCGTACGGTCGCAAAATCAGGTACTAATCCCGTATACCAGAATAATAAGGATACCGTAAAATAAGTACTGATCGCAAATAAATCCCATAAAAGTGGTGAATTAAAGTTTACCCATAATGGGCCACGTGTATTTGGATAAGGGAAGAAGTAGAAGACTACCCATGCTCGTCCAACGTGAATCCCTGGGAAAAGTGCTGCACATAATACCGCAAAGATCGTCATCGCCTCTGCTGCACGGTTTACCCCGGTACGCCATTTTTGACGGAAGAGCAGAAGGATCGCCGAAATTAGTGTACCTGCGTGACCGATACCGATCCACCAAACGAAGTTGGTAATATCCCAACCCCATCCTACAGTACGATTCAAATTCCAAGAACCAATACCAAACCAGATCGTCCAAGCGATGCAAAACACACCGAAAGTCAACAAACCTAAAGAGATCATCAATCCAAAGACCCACAATCCACTTGGTGTTTTTTCGGTTGGTGAAACCAAATCTTCCGTAATATCGTGATACGACTTATTCCCTGTTACTAAGGGGTTTCGTATGGGAGATACAATTGCACTCATGTAATGAAATTTTATAATTTAGTTTTTAAACAAGAAGTAGTTAGTCTTTGGTCGCTAGTTCTACTTTTTGTTAAAAACCTATAATTTATCTTTTTAAAGATTTTTGCAATTTGAAAATCATTTTCTGTACAGCTGTTATTTTTTCAAGTATTGAATTTAGATCTATAGTTTTACTAAGCCAAGTTTGTTTGACAAAATAACTTGTGTTTCTAATTCATAACAAGAACCATTTGCAATACCCAGAAAATAATTAAACTCTTTAGAAGAATTTTGACCAGCTCCTTCCGCTATATTAGAAGGAACAGATACTGAACATCTTCTCAATTGAGATTTTAGTCCGAATTTTTCCTCGTCTGGAAAAGAACTTGTTAATTGATAAATCGTTTCTGCTACATCCATTGAAATTTGCCAAACTTGAAGTTCTTTATACTTATTCATCTCAGTTGGCTCATATTTAATAAAGTACCAAATACTATTTACTGACTAACTAGAGACCAAACTACGCATCCAATCCTTCTTTCTTATTAATCACCTTCGCTTGGTAGAAAACTGATGACTGTACACCAATTTCTTCAAATACTCGATATACTAAAGGCGATTCTATTGCCTGACCTAAGTCTCCTTTCTTATTATTAGTATCACCGAAAGTAATCGCTCCTGTGGGACAAGCAGATGCACAAGCAGATGTTACATCTCTATCTGTTAATTTACGTCCTTCAGCTTTAGCGGTTAATTTACCCTGCTGAATTCGTTGTACACAGAAACTACATTTTTCAATAACCCCTCTTGAACGAACGGTTACATCTGGATTTAAGACCATACGAACTAAATTATCCGTGTAGTAAGCAGGATCTTCTCCGTTAATCGCATTTTGGTTACCACCAAATAAATCGGCACTTGTATAATCTAACCAGTTGAAACGACGTACTTTATAAGGACAGTTGTTCGCACAATATCTCGTACCTACACAACGGTTATAGGTCATTTGATTCAATCCTTCTGAACTATGATTCGTCGCATTTACAGGACAAACATTCTCACAAGGAGCATTATCACAGTGCTGACACATCATTGGCATGTATACCGTATTTGGATTTTCAGCATCTCCGTAGAAATAGCGATCAATACGTAACCAAGTCATTTCATGATGACGCGCCACTTCTCGATTTCCAACCACAGGTACATTATTCTCGGCCATACAAGCCACCGTACAAGCACCACATCCATAACAGGCATTCATATCTACATGAATAGCCCAATGGTGACCTTGGCTATAAAATTCCTCTTGGTATTCTTTGTATGGATAAAGTGTAGCATCATTTCGGTGATCAGCTACTTTTTTCATCTTAGCGATGTCTTTAACTAAACCATCAACACCATCTAGATTACTGTTGAATAAAATTGTTCTATCTGTTAATGAACCTTGATATCCATCTGTAATTAAAGAAGATAAAGCCACCTCATCTAATTTCACTTCTTCTCCTTCATGCTCTCCTGTTACACCAAAAGTATGGTGGTATTGTACACAACCAAACTCACGGTTTTTACCTATAATTTCAGAAATGCTTCCTTCACTATAATATTGTGTATTCCCGTTTTCGTCTATTTTTAAACATGGAAATACATTTTTACCAACGTTTTGTCCTGCTTTTCCAACTACTTCACGACCAAAACCAAGTCCTACAGAAACAGTATTGGCATCTTGTCCAAATTGTTGAATGGTTGTAAATGGCTCTTTGAAATTACCAACCGATAGATCAACAATATCAGCAACTCCATAAACTAATTTGGTACCTGTATTATTTTTGCCAATAAACTGACTAGAACTCTCATCCCATTCTACTGGTACGCTCAGGTAATTCCCCCAAACCGTACGCATGATTGGGTCAGGCATTTCTTGTAACCAAGGATTATTGGCGTATTGCCCAGATCCTATATTAACAGTTTCGTAAAATGCAACTTCTAAGCCTGTAGATGGTTTCTTGATTTGACTAGCTGCGCCGCTTACGTTTCCATTGAAAACAACAGCAGGATTTGAAGAAGCTACTTCAAATACGCCATCATGTACTGCATTATCCCAAAAAGCTTGGAAGGAAAGGAAACTTGACTGCTGTGCCATCATATCTGATTGCCAACTAGATTGTAGGTAATCATAATAAGAAGCATTATTGCCAGACCATTTTAATAAGGTTTCTTCTGCTTGGCGCGTATTGAAAAGTGGAGAAATCGTTGGTTGAATAATGCTATAATGCCCTTTTTTAGGTTCAGCATCTCCCCAAGATTCTAAATTATGATGATTTGGAGCAACATAGCCACAAAGCGCAGTTGTTTCATCCATATTAGTAGAGAAACTTACGGTTGTTCCAACTTTAGCAAGACCCGTTTTGAATTTATCAGCATCTGGAATATCATAAGCAGGATTGGCATTCCAAACAAATACAGCATCTACAGAACCTGCATTCATATCTCGAACTAAATCTCGGATATTCTTATCTCTTCCTTGACGTTGGTAAGATGGCGCATCAAATTTGATGGTATTGCCATAACTACCAAGAACATCATTAATTTTATTCACTAAAACTTGATGTGCTACATTATTTGTACCACAAACCACCAAACATTTCCCGATATTTGCTTGCAATTCTAATGCTAACTTCTTGATAGCAGCAGTGGCTTTATCATTGATTTTAGGAGCACTTACTCCTCCTCCTAATTCGTTGAGCAACAAAGCAATCGCTCCACCCATCTCAGAAGGACGGATACGTACACGATTATCAGCATTAGAACCTGTTAAGGACATTCCACTTTCAACCTGAATGTGTCGAGACATCTTAGGATTTTTAACATCCTTGATGCGACGATTTTTCATGTATTGAATAGAATATTCTTCAGGAGAAATCCAGGTACCCATAAAATCCGCACCAAAACTCAAAATTACTTGAGCATTATCAAAACGATAGTTCGGTACTACACCTAATCCAAAACAAGATTCATTTGCCTCTAACAAAGCTGAACTTGAAATGGGGTCGTAGGTAACGATTTCTGTATTAGGATATCGATTTTTGAATTCTTGGAAAACACGCTTAGTAGTAGGACTTAAAACGGTATGAGTTACGATACGAATTTGAGACCCCGCACTTAATTTACCGCCAATCTCACGATCTAATTCAGCCCAACTCATTTCAGTAACAGCTCCATCTGCCACTTTCCCAGCATTTTTTAATCGTTCACTATCATAAAGGCTAAGAACCATTGCCTGTCCTCTAGCTCCAGTACCTCCTTGACTTACTGAGGACAAAGAGTTACCTTCAATTTTGATAGGACGACCTTCTCTTGTTTTTACTAAAATAGAAGCATAATCACCTCCATTTACAAAACTAGTCGCATAATAGGTTGCTACACCAGGTACAATTGCATCTGGTTTTTCTACATAAGGAATGGCACGACGCAAAGGTGTTTCACATCCTGCAGCAATCGTAGCTGCTCCTAATCCAAAACCTAAGTATTTAAGGAAATCACGACGATTTGATGAGGTATCAATCCCCGTTTCACTCGATAGAGTTTCAGCAATTGGCAAGCCAACAAATTCTTCAGTTGCAAGTTCATTGAACTTCGGATCATTGTTTTTATCTGCTGTACCAACCCAAGCGTTATTACGGTTTTTCATATATGGTTATATATAAATATCTAAACGTTATTTTTAATATTGCGGATGACTGATTTTAGTAATGACACTTTTGACATTCTAAACCACCAATCTCTTCTACTGTTACTTTTTCACGCTTGCCATCCTTAATCTGATTATGATACATTTCGTAAGATTCATAGTATTCATTACCAGAGAATTGTACTTCTGTTTGACGGTGACAATTAATACACCATCCCATAGATAATGGAGAATATTGGTATAATAATTCCATTTCCTCTACAGGTCCGTGACAGGTTTGGCATTCTTGCTTACCAACAGTCACGTGTTGAGCATGGTTAAAATATACGTGATCTGGAAGATTATGAATACGTACCCATGGAATTGGACCACTTACATGATCTTTCACATCAGTTGTGAGAGAAGAGACAATACCATCCCACTGAGCCGCTACCTCTTCTACTCCATCTTTTGGTAAAGCTGTACCTTCCTCAATACTGTTATCTTTTCTATAATTACTTTCTATCCAATCTGTATAGACTTTTTTGATCGCATCTATATCCATATCCTCATAATTCTCGATCATTTTATCTGTAGCAGGATCATATCCTACAGAAGCGTATATCTTCGTTATCTCTGCAGTTCCGTATTGGCTACCTTTCTTAATTGCTTTATGGCAATTCATACAAGTATTAGCAGCAGGAATTACTGAATGCTTCGAGCGACGAGCACCATCATGACAGTATTGACAATCAATCTGTTGTAAACCTGCATGTGTGGCGTGAGAGAATTTAATGGGCTGATCTGGAGCATAGCCTTGCATACGATTAAGATTAATCGCATTATTGACAGTGGTATATCCTCCAAAAATCACTAAAGCAAATAATACAAAGGCAATCATTCCTTTGCTTGTCAACATATCTACTAAAGTTGCGCGCTGAGCAGGTGCATTTCCTTCTTTTGTTTGAACCATATGATTCAAGTTGGAAACAATACGAGCTAGTACTACTGCTAAGATTCCCAATATTACCATTAAGGTAAGATATAATGGTGTATTATTGGTTTGTTCAGCAGCAATAGCAGGACCTCCTGGTACAGCGTCCTCACAAGGAGGCTCTGCACAGCCAGCAGAATACATATTATTAATATATAAAAGCAATGAGCCTACTTCATCATCTGTGAGATTGGTGAAAGGGTTCATTAATGCTTTGTTCCACTTATTGTAGAGATTGACTGCATATTCATCTCCAGAAGCGATAACTGCTTGTGAATTACGTATCCAAGAATATAATAATTCTTCACGACCTTCCCATCTTTCTTGTACTCCTCCGAGGGCTGGACCAGTTAAATCGTCCTTCATGTTCTTATTATGACAAGAAGCACAGTTGTTTTTAAACAGGGTTTTTCCGCTAGAAGCACTAACTTCAGCTTGTACACTTATTGTAACAAGCATCAAGGAAAGTATGAATAAAATGCGGGGTATCAAGGACTTATATACCATCTTGAAAACCTTTATGTGGTGGTTTGTTAATTACAAAATGACTGAAAGTGAGCTCTGTCACTGTTTTGTCAGCGCAAAGATAAAATTCATTGGTTTTTTTCCCAATATATCCAGATGGGAAAAACTATTTAGACTTGATCTAAATAAGTTAATTGAACGTTAATTTATTAAGGCATGCAACTTTTTCTATACAAAAGCAGTATATTCTAATTTGTGCCTTTCTTAAATGCTTCAATTCCACTACTTTTTATAGTATAAAAATTACATTTATTTACACCGCTACAGGTGCTTTGATATGTGGGTGAGGATTATAATTGAGTAATTCAAAATCATTATATTGGAAATCAAAGATTGATTTCACTTCAGGATTAATTTTCATTTGAGGCAGTGGTCGGCAATCACGAGTCAGCTGTAGTTTCGCTTGTTCAAAATGATTGGAGTATATATGTGTATCTCCAAATGTATGCACAAAATCGCCTGCTTCTAAATCACACACTTGTGCCAACATCATCGTCAGTAAAGCATAAGATGCTATATTAAAAGGTACGCCTAAAAATACATCTGCTGAACGTTGATACAGTTGACAAGATAATTTACCATTCGCTACATAAAATTGGAACATACAATGACAAGGACTCAATGTCATCTTTGATAAATCACCTACATTCCAAGCATTCACAATAATTCGTCGAGAATTAGGATTATGTTTAATTAAATCAACAGCTTGACTAATTTGGTCAATCACTTCTCCATCGCGCGTCTCCCAAGATCGCCATTGTTTGCCATAAACGGGCCCTAAATCTCCATTTTCATCTGCCCATTCATTCCAAATACGAACGCCATTTTCTTGCAAATACTTCACATTAGTATCTCCATTTAAAAACCATAATAGTTCATAAATGATAGATTTAAGGTGCAATTTCTTCGTCGTAACCATTGGAAAGCCCTTAGATAAATCAAATCGCATTTGGTAACCGAAAACCGAGCGTGTCCCTGTTCCAGTACGATCGCCTTTATCGGTTCCATTGTCAAAAATATGTTGAAGAAGTTGGTGATATTGTTGCATATTAAATATGAATTATGGGAGATACCGCAAAGATATAATTTTCTATAATAGCAACTAGTTTTCCTAGAGTAAAAGACAAATTTCCAAAACAAAAAAAATAAAATTATGCAGCAATTCTACTTTTCCCTCAACACACTTGTCCTATATTTGTTATACTTTAAGTTTCAATATTTTTTGAAAATATAATTCTATTTGTCAAAATCTAAAAAGGTAATACCTGCGCTTTTCTCCTTCTCGCAAAGTTGGCACCTTTTGTTTTATAATTGAAAGATACATGAGTTACAATAGTATGGCGGCTTGTGTCCGTGATTTAGAAAAACATGGACATTTAATTCGTATCAAACAAGAAGTGAATCCAGATTTAGAGATGGCAGAAATTCATCGACGCGTTTATGACACCGAAGGACCAGCTATACTTTTTGAAAAAGTGAAAGGAAGTCCTTTTCCTGCGGTGAGTAATATATATGGTACTTATGAACGGACAGATTTTGTATTTCGTAAAACGATTAAGCAGGTACAAAAGGTAGTAGAACTCAAAGCTGATCCTACTAATTTTTTAAAAAATCCGCTTCGCTATTTATCTGCTCCTTTTACGGCATTGACAGCACTTCCCATGCGTTCCTTACTGGGCTCGCCTATTACTTATGGTGAAACGACCATCGATCAGCTGCCGCTTGTCAAATCGTGGCCCATGGATGGAGGTGCATTTGTTACCTTGCCTCAGGTGTTCACCTTGCCGCCTAATGAAAATAGTTTGATGAAGTCAAACATTGGGATGTATCGTATTCAACTTACTGGAAATGAATACGAAACCAATAAAGAAATTGGACTCCATTATCAACTGCATCGAGGCATTGGGGTACATCATACGATGTATAATGAATCAGAAGAAGATTTTCGTTGTTGTGTATTTATTGGTGGTCCTCCATCGCATGCTTTTTCAGCAATTATGCCTTTGCCTGAAGGAATGAGCGAGTTGACCTTTGCAGGATTACTTGGAGGAAGGCGATTTAGATACACCAAACGAAATGGCTTTATCTTATCTTCAGATGCTGATTTTGTCATAACTGGTATCATCCGTAAAGGAGAAAAAAAACCAGAAGGGCCTTTTGGTGATCACTTGGGGTATTATAGTTTACAACATGATTTTCCTGTGATGGAGGTGGAAAAAGTTTATTATCGAAAAGATGCAATTTGGCATTTTACGGTAGTGGGACGTCCGCCTCAAGAAGATTCTAGCTTTGGGTATTTGATTCATAAAATTGTGAAACTATTAACGCCACAAGAATTTCCTGGCATCCATGAAATTCATGCAGTAGATGCGGCAGGTGTACATCCGCTTTTATTGGCGATTGGTAGCGAGCGATATATGCCATTTCGAGAGCGAAAACCAGAAGAGATTTTAACACAAGCGAATCGAATTATAGGCTCAGGACAAACGTCTTTAGCCAAATTCCTAATTATAGCTGCCAAAGGTGATGCACCCAATCTTTCTGCGAAAGAAATTCCTCATTTCTTTGAACATGTATTGGAACGTATTGATTGGCGAAGGGATCTTCATTTTCAAACGAAAACAACGATAGATACTTTAGATTATTCAGGAGATGGATGGAATGCGGGTTCAAAAGTCATTATGGCTTGTTGTGGGGAGAAAATTCGAGAATTGAAAGCTGAATTGCCTGAGAACTTTGATTTACCTCCTAGTTTTACCAATCCTAAATTTGTACAAAAAGGAATTCTCGCCATTCAAGGAAACGCGTTTACAGGGAAAGACTCTTATCAAGATGCAGAAGTACTTTGTCAACATTTAGAACGATATGATTTAAAACATATTCCTTTAATTTTATTAGTAGATGATAGTGATTTTGTAACGGCTACCTTTAATAATTATTTGTGGGTGACCTATACAAGGGCTAATCCTTCTCATGATTTGCATGGTGTACATTCCTTTATTGAGTATAAACATTGGGGATGTAGAGGGCCATTAGTGATAGATGCTCGAATCAAACCACATCATGCACCGCCTTTAGTTAATGATGAACATGTTAGTAAAAAGGTAGATCAATTATTTGCGAAAGGAGGAGAGTTGTATGGAGTGATTTAGGACTTAAATCTTCTTGTTGAGAATGGAAAGATCCAATTCAAAATCAGCTAGGATTGCTTCTCCAGAAATTTTTTCATCAAAAGATTTTAAAATAGAAATAGACCCATCTGCTCGATAAATGTATACTTTTTGATCTGTCCGATCAATCAGCCAAGCGAGTAGTGTTCCATTTTCGATATAGTCTAGCATTTTCTTTTTCAATTCATCTAGACGATCCGAATATGATTTTAATTCTAGTACAAAATCGGGAGCGATCTGTGCAAAACCTATTTTTTCTTCTTCTTTGAGTTGACTCCAACGTTCTTTGGAAATCCATGCTAAATCTGGCGATTTTAAAGACTCATCTGGAAGTTTGAAGCCTGTAGAAGAATCAAACACATATCCTTTTTGATGTTTCCGATTCCAAATGTTAAATTCGATACTCAATTCATTATTAAAAAAGCCTGTGTCTGTAGAAGTAGGTGCCATAGTTATTTTTCTGTCTTTTGAACGTTCGATTTTAAAACCTTCATTGATGCGACTGAACTCCAGAAGTTGCTCATCTGTCATATAATCAATCATCTTAATTTTAAAATAATTATGGACTAACATACTATTTTTTATCTTTTCTCAAAAATAATCAATACTTTGCTTAATGTCAAAGAATGTACGAAGCAATCATTTGGTAGACAGCATTCTTAAATCATCTAATCAAATACCGCTATCAATAACCCATCATTTCCTGATTTTAAATTGGGAACAACTAGGCTTCTTCCATTAAATTCTAATGCAATAGATTCAGGAGTTTCTGTATTGAAAAATACATCAATTCCTGTTAAGAAGGTTTGAAAAGACAAAGTAGTGAAAAGGTTGATTGGTTCATTTTTGTGTATTTGATTTTTATTTGATATGCACAAAATTAAACCACGTCGCGTATAACTTGTTCAAGTTTATTACTTTTGGCTAAGTATTATAATTTTTCAATGAGCTTACCATCTGCATTTCTAAATCAAATCAAACTTCAACTTGGTGAAGCTAGTGCCCTATTTGTAGAAAGTTTAGCAACGTCCTCCCCTACTGCTATTCGTATCAATCCTAAAAAAGAAACCAACTTATCAGTTGAAACGACTGAAAATGTCTCTTGGAATAAGAATGGTTTTTATCTACCACAACGCCCCATATTTACACTTGATCCCTCTTTTCATGCAGGAGCGTATTATGTACAAGAAGCTTCTTCTATGTTTTTAGCTTATGCGATAGATCAAATCGATGCGACAAATCGACCTTTGCGAGTACTAGATTTATGTGCTGCCCCTGGTGGAAAAAGTACTTTACTCGCTTCTATTTTACATGAAGATAGTTTGCTATTGTGTAATGAAGTCATCAAAAGTCGGGTGGGTATTTTACAACAAAACATGGAAAAATGGGGCTATCCAAATGTTCACATTAGTAATCATGACAGTAAAGATTTTTCTGCTTTAAATGGTTTTTTCGATGTAGTGGTGGTCGATGCACCTTGTTCTGGAGAAGGCTTATTTCGCAAAGATGAAAAGGCGATTAAGGAATGGTCACCCGAAAATGTACAGCTTTGTAGCGCGAGACAAAGACGTATTTTGGCAGAAGCCGTTGCATTAGTCAAAGAAGGGGGGCATTTAATCTATTCTACCTGTACGTATAATGATGCTGAAAATGAGCACAATGCAAAATGGTTGGTCAATGAAATGAATTTATCTACTATTTCCCTTGATCCACCTAGTGAATGGGGCATTGTAAAAAAAGAATTGGGCTATCAATTTTATCCGCACTTGGTCAAAGGAGAAGGTTTATATTTGGCTTGTTTTCAAAAACCATCAACTACTGCTGGTATTAAAAACTCCATTTTGCGTCAGACCAACTTTTCGATGCGAAAATTGCCTAAGAAGTTATTACCCATTGTCAGTAGTTATCTTGAAGAAGCTCAAAGATTTGACTTCTTTCAAAAAAAGAATGGACAAATCGTCGCCATATTAAAATCACAAGTCCAAGATAGTATCCTTTTAGATCAACATTTATTTAGAAAAGGCTTGGGTTTACAAATGGGACAATTTAAACGAGAAGATTTTATTCCATCGCACCAACTGGCATTGTCTACTGCTATTTCCAAACAATTACCACAGCTTCCCTTAGATAAAAATCAGGCCTTAAAGTATTTAAAAAAAGAAAGCTTTCCTATTGATGCTGCTCAAACTGGTTGGATGCTCGCTCAATACAATGGTCTAAATTTAGGATGGCTCAAAGTCTTAAAAAATCGAATGAATAATTATTATCCCAAAGAATGGCGTATCCGAATGGCAATTCCTTAGTGCAACATCTTGGTACGAAGCTTGTCATTAATGTTACAAAAGGGTTCTTAACAGTCTCAGTATTTATACCAAAATCAAATTTTAGCGGCTTTCATTTGAAAAAACCAAATTAAGCACCTACCTTAGTCAAGCTGAAAAAATAGGCTTTCAATTTCTGATACAGATGAATATTATAAGTTGAAATCTAAATTTTTTAAGAAGCACTTTATCACTTCAAAATAAAACGAGGGTAATCTTTGTCATTTTTTAAGACTATTTATTTCAAATAAATGATAGTCCTTGTTTCTACGTCTACTCGACATAGAACAAGACAAGATTATCTTAATTCAACCAATTTTTATGAAAAAGAAACTACTCTTACTCTTTTCTAGTTTTTTATTACCCATTCTAGCATTTTCACAAGGCATCGATCAACAAATAGATGAGGCATTCCGACCGATCTCTGACTTCTTCTCTAGTGTGATTTTCTTTGAAGTTTTTGAGGGAGCACCTTTTGTCATTATACTTTTAGTATTTAGTGCATTCTTTTTTACGGTTTATTTTGGCTTCGTTAATATTCGACAATTTGGTACAGCGATCAATGTCGTTCGTGGAAAATATGATGACATTGAAGGGCATGATGGTGCTTCTCCTGATGCTACCGTTGATGGCGATATACGAGATACTATCCGAGATGAATCAAAAGATGGGGAAGTTTCTCACTTCCAAGCACTCGCCACTGCCGTTTCTGGAACAGTAGGTAATGGAAACATTGCAGGGGTCGCACTTGCTATTGCATTGGGTGGTCCTGGGGCTACTTTTTGGATGATTATCTGTGGATTATTGGGAATGTCTACCAAATTTGTAGAATGTACCTTAGGTGTACAATATCGAGATGTAGGGCCCGATGGTACAGTTTATGGAGGGCCGATGTATTATCTATCCAAAGGACTAGAGGAACGAGGTTTTGAAACCTTAGGAAAAATAACCGCCGTTTTATTTGCTATTTTCTGTATTGGAGGTTCTTTCGGTGGAGGAAATGCTGCTCAATCGAATCAAGCGACGATTGTATTAAAAGAATTATTAGGACTAGAAAGTACAGCCGCAGGTACTGTGATTGGTTTAATTTTAGCGCTCTTAGTGGCTATTATTATTATCGGAGGTATCAAACGAATTGCTTCTGTTACGGAGAAGGTTGTGCCTTTTATGGCTGTACTGTATGTATTGGCTTGTCTGTACATTATTTTTTCCAATATCACATTAGTAGACGATGCATTCGGGTTGATTTTCTCTGAAGCCTTTACACCTAGAGCAGGCGTAGGTGGCCTAATTGGCGTTTTATTAATTGGATTTAAACGAGCTGCCTTTTCCAATGAAGCGGGGGCAGGTTCTGCTTCTATTGCTCACTCTGCCGTTAAGACGAAATATTCTGCTTCTGAAGGTTTAGTGGCTTTATTAGAGCCCTTCATTGATACGGTCGTTATTTGTACAATGACGGCTTTAGTAATTATCATTTATAATTCAGGTGGAATATTTGAGTATGGTGGTGACGGTACAGGAGCTGTATTAATTGAAGGCGTCGCCTATGAAGGTGCAGGTATTACGTCCAAAGCTTTTGCTAATTATATTCCTTATTCTAGTGTATTCCTTACTATTGCAGTCGTATTATTTGCAGTTTCTACTATGATTTCTTGGTCGTATTATGGACTTCAATCTTGGAAATATTTATTTGGTAGAGGAAAAACAGCGGATCTAACCTATAAAATTTTGTTCTGTACCTTTGTAGTGATTGGTGCAGCAGCGAATATGGGTTCTATTTGGGCATTTTCAGATGCAATGATCTTTGCTATGGTATTTCCTAATATGATTGGTTTATATTTCTTATTCCCTGTAGTGAAACGCGAACTTGCTCGTTATCTTGCTGCTATTCGAGGATAAAAAAGTTAAATCCTACTTTTGAAAGATGATACATCATTTGTATAATGAAGCGGATGTCAAGAATATTCTTGAGCGATTGGAAAAATTACGACCTGATTCAAAAAGACAATGGGGCAAAATGTCTATCGGACAAATGCTGTATCATTGTAATGTCTCACTTGAAACAGCGATGGGTTTAAATTTTCCAAAACGGAAATTCATCGGTCGTATTTTTGGAACAGTGCTGAAATGGAAATTTCTGGATCAAAAACCTATGGTTAAAAATTCTCCTACAGAAGATCTTTATGTGAGCGAAGGAGACTATGATTTTGAAAAAGAAAAACAAAGAGCCATTCAACTGGTCAAAACATTTTACGAAAATGGGCCAGAAAAATGTACTACACATCCGCATTCTTATTTTGGTCAATTAAAACCAGAAGAATGGGCCGTTTTAAAATGGAAACATTATGATCATCATTTACGCCAATTTGGTGAATGACAATTCATCTTTATAACTTTATACAACCCACATTCATTTATTTGGATGTGGGTTGTTTTTATTAGCCCAACCCAAAACATTAATTTTTTGTACCTTTGTAACACACGAAATTTCGTGACCTATCCCATCAAAATCGTCTCACAAAAAGGAGACATTTACTTCCATCAGTTTTTATTTCTTTTTTCGCAAAACTTTTTTGATGAATTGACAATATTACATGTTACTTTTTCGTAATACACAAAGACTATCGCTAAGATATTTTTTCTTTAACCATAAACCCCCTCTTGTTTTCATGAGAAAACTTGTACTTTTTATATTCTGTCTTAGCTTAACCCAAACGCTCTTTACACAAGCCAGCATTCAACTCACGGTATTGGACGGTGACGCTACTACTACTTGTAGTGGTCCATTTGGCTTGCCTCCTCAAATTCTTTGGAGTGTTCAAGTAGAGAATGAAGCCGAAACCTATTATCCTCAAGTTTTCAATTGTTATACGAATCCACCTAATCTTCAATATACATCACCTACTTATGATTGTAGTGGCGATGTTCCTACAACTCTTGAAGTTTGTTTCAAAGCTTTTGAAAATGAAGCTTTCCCTTGTAATATTAATGAAAATTGTACGGCAGAAATTTGCGAAGATGTTATGATGCCTATTATTCCAGGAAGTAGTGTAGAATATACCTTGGAAATAGAAGATGGACAAGATTCAGATGGTTGGGTGACCATTCAATTAGATGTTGTTGGTGAATATACGGCATCTTATAATGATGAACCTTGTATCGCTTTTGATATGGGTATTTTAGATGCCAATTCAACATTAGGAGCAATTGATGGAAGTGAATTTTATAATATCTGTGCGAATCCTGATGGTATCTCTCAAATTCCTGGTGTGGGTTGGTTTGACAATGTAGGGCTATGGTTTTCGTTTACCACAGGAGATGAACCTGTAGATTTAGCTACCATTGAAGCAGTTAGTGATCCTGATGATTTGGGCGATCCTGTCAATATGCAACTCATTTTTTATGAAGCACAAAATGGAGATTGTAGTATTTTACAATTAATAGATTATATCGACGATGGGTCTGGAGACGATGAAATCCTCCACGTCAGTTGTTTAAAACCTAATACAACCTATATGCTTCTAGCAGATGGTTCTGCTTTAATGACTGCTGGAGCCACAGGCTATTTTGATATACAAATTACCGCAGAAAGTGTCAATCAAGCTGCCGATTTCATTTGTGATGCGGAACATCTTGGGGATTTGGTAGATGGAGGAAGTTTTAGTGCAAACCTTCAAACGAATAATTGTGCTACTGCTACCAATGATGCTACGCCTACTGCATTTAATCTTAATCAATCGGTCTGGTATAGCTTCACCGCGCCTCCAAGTGGTCATGTTGAAATTTTTGCCAATAATCATATTCCTTTATTGAGTAATGAACTCATTGATTTACAACTTGCACTTTTTGAATCCAATGATAATTCTTGCACTGGACAATTAAATGAAATCAGTAGTTCACACAATCTAAATTCTATTAATGAATTACTAGATGTACAATGCCTTACTCCCAATACGATGTATTGGATTTTAGTGGATGGTTTTCATACCAATACTGCTGCTACTTTTGATATTAGTGTGAGTGATGGTGGCATTTATCCGCCAGAAGTAAGTGTCGATACTACGATTTGCTTTGGTGGTTCCTATACAATTGGTTCGAATACTTACAACCAAGAAGGAATGTATACAGATACTTTAGTGGCTTTTAATGGTTGTGATAGTATCGTTTATACCAATTTAAGCATTGCAGATTCTATCCTAGTTAATACGATTGAAATAACTCCAGCTACTTTGATGGATACTCCAGATGGTGCTGCCGCTGCCAATCCTGAAAATGGGCAAGCACCCTACACTTTTCAATGGTCAAATGGAGCAACAACTCAATCAATTAATAATGTTTTGCCAGCTATTTATTGTGTTACTGTAACAGATCAAAATGGCTGTAGCAATGAAGATTGTATAGAGGTAACGTTTATAGGACAAATCAATGCTATGCTTGCAGGGATGAATTTGATGTGCTATGGCGATACAGATGGCTCCATTAGTCTAAATTTAAATGGTGGAACGCCTCCTTACACCTACAATTGGACCAATACAAGTGACAATACACAAGGAAGTGGCACTATTGCAAATGAAAATGAACTCGAATTAATTAGCAATCTAAGTGCAGGAGATTATCTTTTTACTATAGTTGGATCTGGCGGATTATCAACCAATGCGACTACTACTCTATTTCAACCAGATGAAATATCTACTATACTAGATGAAACGATTTGTTATGGAGAAGAACTGCTCGTTGGAAATTCCATCTACACACAAACTGGCGCAATTAATGAAATCCTAACTGCTGCCAATGGTTGTGATAGTATTGTAAATGGAATGCTCACCATTTTACCTTTAAATGCAATAGATAACCCTATTTCTATTTGTAATGGCGATACTTATCAAATAGGAAATTCCATCTATGATGAAACGGGTATGTATCAAGATACTTTGTTAGATATTAATGGTTGTGATAGCTTAGTCACTACTATTTTGACAGAGCTTGACCCCATCATGGTTCAAATAGGAATTAATCAAAATGCTTCTGGATACGATTTAATGGATGGTAATGCTTCCCTTTCTGCAATGGGAGGAAATGGTAACTATACCATCGAGTGGTCAAATGGAGCGACTACCCCCATCGTTTCCAATCTAGCAGGAGGAAGCACCGTTTGTGTAACAGTAACTGATAATTTAGGATGTGATGGTGTAGACTGCCTTTTTATACCTTATGATAATACCAATTTAGCGAGCTTAACAGCTAGTGAATTAGATTGTTTTGGTGACACAAATGGCATAATTGAAATAACTACTGGAGATGGTTTAGCTCCTTATTCGTATAGTTGGGAACATTTATCATCTGGTCAAACAGGTACAGGTACAATCTCATCTGCTGGGACTGTAGAAGAAATAAATTTATTGGCTGGTAATTATACGTTTACGATTACTGATGCCAATAGTGTGAGTCTTATTTTAACTACCACTATTTCTCAAGCCGAAGAAATTCAAATTAATATAGCCGATAGCATTGAACCCACTTGTTTTGGCGACTGTGATGCGAGTTTTTCTATTGTAGTAAATGGAGGAACAGGAAATTATACCTATACTTGGTCGGATAGCGCGATCAACTCTTTTGAGGCTGATAATTTATGTTCAGGTGATTATTATGTGACGGTAAGTGATGCCAATAATTGTACTGCCACTAGTATGATTATGATTTTAGAACCACTGGCTTTACAAGCTACTGCAGTAGAAACAATGCCTGTCAATTGTTTTGAAGGCTCGGATGGTGTTGCTACCGTCAATGCGAATTTAAATATAAATACCATCCTTTGGGATAATGGCGAAACTACACCTATCGCTACTCAACTTGATGCAGGTGTTCATACAGTTACCATTACAGATATGAATAATTGCGAAACCACCACCACTGTGGAAATCACGCAACCACTCGAAGCAGTCGATGGAAGTTTAACCATCACCGAAACCATTAGTTGTAATGGAGCATCTGATGGAAGCATTACACTTGATCCATCTGGCCCAGGGAATACTTTTACTTACGAATGGAATAACATCATTAATGGACAAGCTACAGGGAGTGGATACATCATTACCGATTTAAGTAGTGATAACTATAGTGTTACCATCACAAATGAAGTAGGCTGTACTGCCATTCAAACGATATTTTTAGATGAACCTGAACCAATCAGTTTTGATTTAAATGCTACAGATGCTGATTGTGCCAATGGAGGTACAATTTCAGTGATGAACGCCAATGGAGGTACAAATCCTTATGTGTTTAGTATAGATGGTGAAAACTTTATCACCTCAACTAGTTTTGACAATTTATCTCCCGGAAACTATACGCTTCAACTACAAGATGTAGAAGGATGTGAACAAAGTAATCCTATTACCATTGCTGCTCCACCTGAAGTAGTCGTTGAATTACCTAACCTTCTTCAAATCACCTTAGGAGAAAGTATTCAACTAGATCCAACGGTCAATAGCTCAAATCTAGTTTATACCTGGACAGCCGTCGATAGTCTAGCTTGCTCGGATTGTCCAAGTATTCAAGTTGCGCCAGCACTTACCACGACTTATCAAGTAGAAGTATTTGACACCACCACTTTTTGTACCGATGTTGCACAAGTGATCGTTGATGTGCAAGTAGAACGAGATCTTTATATACCAAATGCCTTTTCACCAAACGAGGACGGGATCAATGATTTTTTCACGATTTATGGAAATCAAGGGGTACAACAAATTTTATCTCTCCGAATTTTTGATCGCTGGGGTACTTTGGTATTTGAACGACAAAATTTTCCAGATGCACAAGAATTACAAGGCTGGGATGGTCGTTTCAGAGGAAAAGACCTTAATTCAGGAGTATACGTTTTTGCAGCTGAAGTAGAATATTTAGATGGAGAACGTCTTCATTATAAAGGAGAAGTAACCCTAGTTCGATAGCAAAGGAGTGCTACTTTTCTTCTGCTTCTTTCTTTATATGATGTAATACTCTTTCATGAATTCGATGGACAATAAAGTTTGACCAAATTTTCCAGTATATTTCTGGGGTAATATCCACTTGATACCAAGTTGTTCCTTCAAGTTCCGTTTTATTATCATCTAGTTTTGTTAACTTAAATTGTCCTTTATAGGACTTAAAATATCCTTCTAAATGAGGCGGATGAATGTCCCAAAATGGGTTATATTCATTCATTGGAATGGGTTGTTCTTCTACATCAAATTGCAATAAATGAGGCGCATCCCATGTCGTAATGGGTTCTACAAAACTGCCCGTTGAAAAATTACAATATCTTATTGCACCAACGCCTTCTCCTTCAATCGTTGCATCTATAGGATAGGCGATTCCTGTTTTAAAAATCCAATCGATGGGTTCTTCTATTTTGTGAAAAGTAACGACATTTTCCCATACTTTTTCTATATCTGAATGTACAATTACTTTGGTTCTTATAGGAATTAATCCTTTGGGTTCGTTTACATAATCGAAACTCATTAAACTAATGGCGCTAACTATGACAAACAGTGTTGTATTCGTTGAATTTACAATTTTATTGCCTTGAGAAACGTAGCCTAAATAAGAGCCCAAAAGTGTAAGGAAAGTTAAAATAGGAGACGCCATAGCTATACAAATGATCCCTTCAATAGCAAAAACTAATAGTGCTAAACACGCGATTCCTAGGGTGATAAAACTTAATTTATACGATTCATTTCGTGTTATTGCTTTTGATTTACTAACAATAAAAGGCGGTAAAAATCCAAAAAGTAGGGGGATTAAAATGAAAACAGTCCATCCATATTCTCCAAAAAAGTTGATCGAAATGAACCCTAGTATAAAAGAAATAATAAGCGTTATTGCAACAGATAGTATTTCTAGATTCTTCATTATTTTTTGTTGTTTTTTATAGTTTCAATTATAAATACTTCTATAAATCCCAAAAAGAGCGTGGAGCATTTTTTACTCGATTATACTCTTTTATAGTAATTGATAAATAAAATATACCTAATCCTATTGCAAAAATTCCGCCTATAAATTCAAAATATAGTTCTCGAATAGGATGATAATAATCCAAATTGGCACAAATAAACGTGAGTAAAAAGAAGAAAACTAAAGCTTTTAAGTAGATCTTTCGTAAGCTCGTCTGCCAAGAAAAAACAGAAATTAAACTACTTATCACCTGCCATAATCCAAATAATGCAATCAACATCAAGCCTAAAATGGCTAGAGATGGAAAATTAGCCATTAAACTAATCAATATGAAACTTATGATAGTCACCAAAATCACAAGTTGTCCTCGATAATCAAAACGAATAAAAGATGGATAGGAAAACATAATTTTTTGAGTTGTTCTATTACAAAGATACAAGTAAATTTTTAATCTTTCAATATTTATTGAAAATTCAAAATGTTAATTTTCCTCATTTTGAGTGATTAGAAAATGAAATCTTTCAAATTTCTATTTTTTTTAGTAGATTTAAACTTCACTTTTCCCATACAGAAATTTATAACTGAAGACTATACTATTCCACTAAAAAACACTTTTAGTACTTTCACCCAATAAATTTATTCATAAAATCAAAACTCCAAAACACGAACAATCATGATTAAAGCATTTCGATTTTCTACATTCATTATTTTATTTCTAAGTTTAAATTTTTCTGCCTTTGCTCAAAAAGATTACACCATCTTCTTTAAAGCAGATAAAATACCAGAGACCCAACTTCGCCCCATTAGTGATATTAATCTCATTACAACAAGTGATAATCAAATTGGCAATCAACACATTGTATTGCTACAATTTACTGATATTCCTAATGAAGCTACTATTAATTTGTTGAATCAAAACAATGTACAACTATTAGAATACATCCCTAGATACGCTTATATTGCTAGTGTACCAACTACGATAACAAGTACAACACTAACGACAGCAGGAGTGAAAAATATTCTAGAAATTAATCCTCAACTTAAATTGTCTCGCAATTTAGCTGCTGATAATTATCCAGATCATGCGATTGATGGATCAAAGATTAATGTGGTAGCACTTCCCTATCGCACTATTTCAAGTGATGCCTTGCAACAGGTAATTTTACAAGCTGGTTATACTACACTTCCCAATGCTACAAGTCGCACGGGTTTTTCTGTACGTTTAGGAATAAACGAGATCACTGCATTAGCCAGTTTAGCTGAGGTGATGTATATCGAAGCCATCGAAGCTCCTCCTATACCTGATGGATTATTGGGTCGAACTTCACATCGTGCTAATTTATTAAGTGCTGCGCCAGGGACAGGATACGATGGTACAGATGTAGTCATGGGTATTGCAGATGACGGCGGATTGAGTCACATTGACTTTACAGGGCGTTTAACAGATTTGACTGCTTCTGAGGGAGGAACCCATGGCGACATGGTTTCAGGTATTGCTTGTGGAGCTGGAAATCTTGATCCCACAAAACTTGGTATGGCTACAGGAGCTTATCTCTACATGTACGACATAGGATCCTATCCACATGTTGTCAATGCTCTTTCAAACTATACTAATCTAGGAACTGTCGTTACATCTACTTCTTATTCTCAAGGATGTGGTGGTGTTTATGATTCTTCTTCCGAAGCACTTGATGCTGATGTGTATACTCAAAATGAATTATTGCATGTTTTTTCTGCTGGTAATTCTGCTAGCAGCAATTGTAGTTCAATTTATGGAAGCATCACAGATCCAAATGGATATTTTTATGGAAATATTACAGGCGGACGTAAAGCAGCCAAAAGCTCTATTGCCACTGCAAATCTAGAATTTGATGATGATCGTACCTTATCAAGTAGTCGAGGGCCTTGTGAAGATGGGCGAATTAAGCCTGATATCAGTGCACATGGTACTGCACAACAAACTACCGCTCCTAACAATAGCTATCAAAGTGGTGGGGGTACTTCAGCAGCTTCTCCTGGTATTGCTGGTGTTTCTGCAATGTTGTATCAAGCATACAAAGAAAATAATGGTGGTGTAGAACCTCCTTCCTCACTTATCAAAAGTATATTATTAAATACAGCTGATGATCTAGGTCGTTCAGGACCAGATTATGAATTTGGATGGGGGCGTGTAAATGCCAATCGAGCAGTAAATGTCATTACTAATAATACCTACATAAATGATAATATTAGCCAAGGGGGTATGAATACACATACTATAACTGTACCGAGTAATGTAGCTCAAGTGAAAATAATGACCTATTGGCTTGATCCTGCTGGAACTCCTTCTGCAGGTTTAGCACTTGTGAATGATATCGATATGCAAGTAAGTACTCCCGGTGGAGCAACGTTAAATCCTTGGATTTTGAGCACAGTAGCTAATTTAGATAGTCTTGAAAAAGTTGCCTACCGTGGAGAAGACCATATTAATAACATGGAACAAGTTACCATTGATGCCCCTGCATCGGGTACTTATACGATATCTATTAATGGAAATACGATTCCTTCGGCTGCTCAAAATTATCATGTCGTTTATACTTTCATAATGAATGAAATTCGACTTACCTACCCTAATGGAGATGAAGGGCTTGATCCAGGAGAAACGGCAGTTATTCGATGGGATGCTTTTGGTAACACCAACAATTTCACCTTAGAATATACGACAGACAATGGATCTAATTGGACCACGATAGCCAATAATGTTGGGGCAGATTTACGTCATTTCCAATGGAATATTCCTCCTGAATTATCTGGTGATGTATTAGTTCGTGTAAGCAGAGCCGGTCAATTTGATGTCTCAGATAGTGTCTTAAATATTATAGGTGTCCCCGCAAATCTAAACGTATCAGGAATCGACTTGGTATGGGATCCCGTAACTGGAGCAGATAATTATGATGTTTTCATTTTAGGATCAAAATACATGGATTATCTAGGTTCTACATCTTCCACTAACTTTCCTTTAACTGGTTATGATGATGGAAACGAATACTTTTTTAGTGTTCGAGCCACACTTTCTACTTCTGGTATCACAGGTAGACGAGCAGTTGCAAAAGCATTCAAAGTATGTACGAATTGTAACACCCCAAAAACAGAACTTCCTTATGTAGATAATTTTGAACGTGGATTAGATATCGACGATTGGTGTCAAAGTTCGGCAGATGATATAGAATGGACGCTTCTTTCAGGCAGTACAGGCTCTACTGGAACAGGTCCAACTCAAGCAAACAGCGGTGGTTTTTATCTTTATGTGGAGGCATCAGGCTCAAACAATCCAGCTAAAGTAGCAGAAATTCAAAGTCCTTGTTTTGACTTGACTAATTTTTCTAATCCTGCATTAATCTTTAATTATCATATGTGGGGAGGCACGATGGGAAGCTTAGAAATATTAGCAAGTGATGACCAAGGAGTTACATGGAATTCCGAATGGTCGATATCTGGTGATCAAGGTGATGTTTGGAATTCGGTGAATATTCCACTATCTGCTTATGGAGGACAATCGCTACAAATCCTTTTAAGAGGTACGACAGGAACTAGTTGGGAAAGTGATATTGCTATTGATGATTTTATGATTATAGATAGAGATACTCCTACTCCTGAAAAATGCGATCTTGCTGCACCTTTAACAAATAATGGTCTTTATTATACTACAGGGCCATCCAGTGGAGCTGGAGCGAATAATTCAGATGCTACTAGTGCTAACTGGTACACCTTCACTGCTCCTTCTGATGGTTATATGGATGTAACTTCTTGTGGTGCAGGGATTGATACCCGTGTATGGGTATATGAAGGTGCTTGTGGTGCGCTTACGCAAATCGCAACAAGTGATAATGATTGTGATAATGGACAAGGTTCGTTTGTCGCTTCTTCTCTTACTGGAATTATAGTTACTTCAGGAACAACTTATTACATCGAATGGGATAATTTTGCTTCTTCGGATGGATTTGCTTTTGATTTCCAGTTTTATACACTGGAAGGTTGTAATGCCACAATCACTAATTTCCCTTATACACAAAGTTTTGAAGTCAATATAGGAGATTGGCAACAAGATCCTTCAGATGATATTGACTGGACCATAGATGCTGGAGGTACATTATCAAGTAATACTGGACCATCCAATGCAGCCGATGGTGTAAATTATATTTATACAGAAGCTTCTGATCCTAATTTCCCTAGCAAAGTTGCTCGATTACTATCGCCCTGTTATGAACTTAGTTCGATTAATGCACTTCAACTTACATTTGCTTATCATATGTTTGGTGCTGCTATGGGTACGCTAGATATTGAAATAAGCACAGATGAAGGTGCCACATGGTCGGCTCCAATCTGGTCTTTAAGTGGTGACCAAGGAGATAGTTGGCAAAATGTAGCAATTGATCTTTCTAATTATGCAGGACAAACAGTACGTTTTCGTATCATTGGAACTACTGGAACAAGTTGGACAAGTGATATTGCTTTAGATCATGTTCAAATTGTAGAAAGTGATTACTGTATTACCAATCTAGATATTATTAATGAATTGCCTGTTCCAGAGGATATTTATCGTTCTCAAGGTACGTTAACCTCTTATAATAGTACAATTGATGCTGCTTCAAATACAGAATATATCTCAGATACCGCTATTGAAATACCCAATGATTTTGAAGTAGAATTAGGAGCTACCTTTCACGCATACATACAAGCTTGTATGACTGCTCCTGTTCAAGAAGAAGAAAATGAAACCACAAAGCAAAAAACAGTATCCGATAAAGCAGTAGAAACTGAAAAAGAAGAATTTAAAGAATAATATCGTTTTCTATGGTTTTTCCAAACAGTTAATCAATTTCGTATAAAATTCTTGACTATCTACAAAAGCGACAAATTCTCATCTAGGATTTGTCGCTTTTTAATTTATAACGATATTGTCTATGCTGGATTAGCCTATCTTTTTCGTTTATAATGGTTTTGAACGAGTTGGTTTAAAAACAAATGAGACTCCACATGCTCAAATTCGATTGGTTGAATTGTATCTCCAAATAAAGAAAAGCCTCCACCCAATAAGATGGGTATAGTGGTTATTCTTAATTCATCAATCAAATCTTCTTTTATAAAGTTTTGTATCGTTGTACCTCCATCAATATACAAATTGAAGAATCCTTTTTCATGGATTTGATCAAGAATTGCTTGAGGACTTCCATTTATCAAGGAAACTTTTCCTCTCAATCTTGCAGGAATATCTTTAAGCGAATTACTAAGCACAAATACATGTTTGGGATAAGGCCATTCTCCGCCAAAGCCACAAACTGTTTCATAAGTTGTTCTCCCCATCACAATAGCATCTACTTCTTCCATCAATCTATTGTACCCCATATCATCATTTTCTGGATTGGGGATCATATGTAACCAATCCAATTCTCCATTTTTTCCAGCGATATATCCATCCAAGCTTTTTGCTATAAATACAATATTTTTCTTCACCATTTAAATCCATTTTTTCTATTGCTAAAAGAATACTTATTTCTTTTCAATTATCAAAAAAGTTATATATGATCTGCGTATTTGGGTAGAATTTAGTAACTTGCACGGCTAAATTATGACTTAATTTAGCATTACAAACATACTAAAACAAGGGAGTAAAGGAATTTAGACTAAAAAAACTTTTACTCTACAATTTATACCAAAGAGAAACAATCAATCCGATTTAATTTTTTATGGCAAAATCCAGAAAAAAGAAAGGTACTCAATTATCCCTGAATATGTTTCGAGATGAACGCATCCCTAAACTCATTGGGGTCATGTGTTTACTCATTGCCTTTTATCTGTTTATCGCTTTTACTTCTTATTTATTTACTTGGGAAGCTGACCAAGATAAAGTACACAACTGGACTTGGCAAGAATTGCGCGATGGCGGCTTTGAAATTGAAAACTGGCTTGGACGATTGGGAGCAATCGTATCAGATGGCTTTATCAATTGGTTTTTAGGGATACCTTCTTACTTATTCATTTATATTTTAGGTGTATTTGGGATTAGTTTAATCAAACGACGCCCCTTTAATGTATACTGGCCCAGTATTCGTAATGCGTTCATTATCACCTTTGCACTTTCTATTTTACTTGGGTTTTTATTTAGTTCAGCGCAATTTCAATGGGGAGGCGCAATCGGGAAAGGAATTGCCGACTGGATTGTAGGTTTTGTAGGAAAAGCGGGAATGATTGCCTTGCTAATCGCTTTATTTGTTGGTTTAATCATTTGGACCTTTGATCCTGATTTAGATGAAATGACCTTTTCTAGTGCTTATACCGATTCAAGAGGTTGGTTATCCGACTTATTTAGTGGTCGATTGCGGAAAAGACAACAACGAAAAGCAGCAGCCGAAAAACGAGCAAGTAGTTTACGACCTAAAGAAAAAGAACTCCCTCCTGCCCCACCTACTCAAGAATTTGAAATTGTAACTGACGCAGATGTGAATCCTGCTCAAGCATCTAGTCCTACTACAGAAGATAAACCACTCACAAAAGGGGAACAATTAGCACTTGAATTAGCCAAGAAAAAGAAGGAAAAACCTAAACCTCTTCGCGTTGGAGATTCAACGCTAGAAATAGAAACGCCCACAGAATCTGTTGAACCAGCCCAAACCTTAGAAAGTAGTTCTGTACTACCTCCTTCTTTAGAGTTGCAAGCACAAAATACAGATCATTCTGAACCTTATGACCCTACATTGGATTTATCTTCCTATGAACATCCTGTTTTGCCTCTTTTAGAAGAATATGCAGAGCATAAAGTAGAGATTGATCGGGCAGAATTAGAAGCCAATAAAGATCAAATTATTGAGACCCTTCTCAATTATAAAATTGAAATCACCAAGATCAAGGCGACTATTGGGCCAACCGTCACCTTATATGAAATTGTACCTGCCCCTGGGGTGCGTATTTCCAAGATTAAAAACTTAGAAGATGATATTGCCCTCAATCTAGCCGCCTTGGGTATTCGTATCATCGCACCAATTCCTGGTAAAGGAACAATTGGTATTGAAGTGCCGAACAAGGCTAAACAAATCGTCTCACTTAAAGAAGTATTGCGCCACGAGAAATTCAAACGCGCTAAAATGGATTTACCCATCGCTTTAGGGAAAACCATTTCAAATGAAGTATTTGTAGTAGACTTAGCCAAGATGCCCCACTTGCTCATTGCAGGGGCAACAGGACAAGGTAAATCGGTAGGTATCAATACCATTTTGATGTCGCTCTTGTATAAAAAGCATCCATCACAAGTAAAATTAGTATTAATAGACCCGAAAAAGGTTGAATTATTTCCTTATAGCAAACTCGAAAATCATTTCCTCGCTTATCTCCCTGGTTTAGATGAACCCATTGTAACGGATACGACTAAGGTGGTTCATACGCTCAATTCACTCATTATTGAGATGGAGCAACGGTATGATTTACTCAAAAAAGCACATGCTCGAAACATCAAGGAATACAATAAAAAATTTGTAGCCCGCAAACTCAATCCTGAAAAAGGACATCGTTTTATGCCCTTTATCGTTTTGGTGATTGATGAGTTCGCCGACTTGATTATGACGGCTGGTAAAGAAGTAGAACATCCCATTGGTCGCTTGGCGCAATTGGCTCGTGCGATTGGTATTCACTTGATTATTGCGACGCAGCGTCCGTCGGTGAATATCATTACGGGAGTAATCAAAGCCAATTTCCCTGCCCGTATTGCCTTTAAAGTGACCGCAAAAGTGGATTCTAGAACCATTCTAGATACAGGCGGTGCCGATCAATTGATTGGTCGCGGAGATATGCTGCTTTCTTATGGAAGTGATTTATTACGTTTGCAATGTGCCTTTGTGGATACGCCTGAAGTGGAGCGTGTGATTGACTTCATTGGTGATCAACAAGGGTTCGCTATTCCCTACTTTTTGCCCGAATTTCATGGAGATGATGAAGTGGGTGCCAAATCTGGTTTTAAACTTTCTGAGCTCGACGACAATTTTGAAGAAGCCGCTCGTTTAGTGGTTTCCAATCAACATGGCTCTACCTCTATGATTCAACGAAGACTCAAGCTCGGCTACAATCGTGCTGGTCGAATTATGGATCAATTAGAAGCTTTAGGTATCGTTGGACCGAGTGAAGGAAGCAAGGCGAGAGAAGTTTTAATTTACGATGAAGTAGAATTGGAACGGTATTTGAAAGACATTAAGAGTAGGAAATAGGAGGCAAACTTTGTGCTTTTGCACAAAGCCTAAAATTCAACCTAACGGATTCGTTTCGTTAGGTTTTTTTTATTTAAAAGATTCAATCCCATCTACAAGCCTCTTTTTTGCCCCAAAAGGTCAATCTCTCCCTTTTTTCCTACTTTAACATTTAAATTTCAAGCCATATAAAACGGTGATTTTTGTCATAGTTAGTTTTTAGTATAAGCCACTTGAGTGGACTAAATACATACTTTACATATTAGAAATACGCTTTTTTAGCATCTTTTGCAAGTCACATATTCCCAAATCAAGTAATTTTTATCCTTCCTAATGCTTCTATATTGTTTGCTATAAATGGATATTATTGATCTTTAACTCTCCTCCCATTGTAGATCAATTTTTATTAGGCCATCAATAGCCTTCGAATTAATGGGAAACACAAAACGCTATATCAGCTTTATAACTATCTTTTTTTGTGCTATTATAGGAACATCTATAGTCGCACAATCATCGAATGTATGGAAAAATGCCACTTTATCAACTTCTACAAAAAAAAGTGAGCCGCGTATCCCTGTAGAAAAATTTCGTTTTCTAGAGTTAGATCATGCCCAATTAAAAACTTCCTTACAGAAAATAAATACCAATCGTTATTCAAGTATTGAACTACCTATGCCTGACGGCAGTTTTCAACAATTTGAAATAAAAGCTTCCCCAATTGTAGAAGAACGTTTATTAGCTAAATATCCCTTTTTACAAACGTATTCAGGTACAGCAGTTGATAATCCATCTATTCATATTCGATTAGATTTTACAAAAAAAGGATTTCATGCTTTTATAAAAGGGGAAAAAGAAATGATTTTTATTGATCCTTATCAAAATGAGGATGAGCAACATTATATGAGCTATTATGCCAAATATGTTGCTAACAATGAGCATTTCACATGCCATGCACAGCATGATTTAATAGATTCCCATCATCATGATCTTGGTAGCAATGATCGTTTTAGCATGACGACCATAGGCGATCAATTACGCACATTTCGAATTGCTATAGCTGCTACAGGTGAGTATACTACTTTTCACGGAGGAACAATCACAGGTGCTTTATCTGCTATTGTTACTAGTTTAAATCGAATTAATTTACTTTTTGAAACCGAAATTGCTACTCGCTTAATTTTAATTGGCGATAATGACGAGATTATTTACACCAATGCAGCAACAGATCCTTATAACAATAACAGTTTAAACGACATTATCCTTCAAAATCAAACTAATATTGACAATGTAATTGGTAGTGCTAATTATGAAATTGGGCATGTATTTGGTACAAAAGGTGGAGGTTTAGCAGGTGTGGGCGCAGTATGTACGAATTCTAAATCTTGGGGGGTTACGGGTTTGAGTTCTCCAGAAGGAGATGTATTTGATATTGTGTATGCTGCACACGAAATAGGGCATCAATTGAATGCTCCTCATACTTTTAATAACTGTAATGGAAATGGTGGTGGTGCTACCGCCTACGAACCGGGAAGTGGTACAACGATTATGGCCTATGCAGGTTTATGTGGTGCACAAAATGTACAATTTGATACCGATTACTTTTTCCATTCAGGAAGTTATTCTCGTATTATCAATGCAGGTAATAGTTGCGCAAATTTTGAACCTACAGGCAATACTCCTCCAAGCGTCAGTTCATTAAATCCAACAGGAATTAATATTCCTATATCTACACCTTTTGAATTAGAAGGTTCAGGCAGTGATGCCGATGGAGATGCTTTAGTGTATACTTGGGATCAAATGGATATTGGTCCTGTTAGTCCATTAGGTTCTCCTAGTGGAAATGCCCCTTTATTTAAATTTATTCCCCCTACAGATAGCCCAAAACGAGTCTTTCCTAATATAGAAGATTTACTTGATAATACAAGTTCTTCTAGCGAAGTATTACCCACCTATTCTCGTTCTATGAACTTTCGGCTTACCGCCCGAGATAATAGAGCTGGAGGAGGTGGAGTAAGCTTCGATGATTACAACCTAGGCGTAACTGCTGCTGCTGGTCCTTTTGAGGTCCTAAGTCCAAATACCAATATAACATGGACGGTCGGTCAAACAGAGACCATCATTTGGGATGTTGCTAATACAAATCAATCTCCTGTAAATTGTTCACAAGTAGACATTCTTTTGTCTATTGATGGAGGATATACCTATCCTATTACATTGGCAGAGGCGGTTCCTAATTTGGGTTCAGCAACTATTACTGTACCAAATGTAACGGGAGCAAGTAATCGAATTAAAATCAAGGGTGTCGGTAATATTTTCTTTGATCTTTCTAATACTAATTTTACAATTGAAACGCCTAGTGAGCCTGATTTTACCATAACAAGTATTGTAGAAGAACAAATAATTTGTGGTACTGAAACAGCCAATTATAGTCTTAGTTTTAATGCTCTTTCTGGTTTTAATGAAACCATAAGTCTCCATGCTAGTGGCTTACCAACAGGAGCAGATGCTATTTTTAATCAAAATGCGTTTGTTCCACCAGCAAGTATAGCATTAAACCTTTCAGATTTTGATAATTCAAATTCAGGGGTCTACAATATTACAATTACTGCAAGTTCAGCTTCTGTGATTAAGCAAATTCCAATTACCCTGGATTTAACTACAAGTATTCCTTCTTCTACTGTTAGTGGTCGGATTCCAGTAGATGGGGCAACTAATATAGATGCCAATGAAACGATAAGTTGGAATGCGATACCTTTTTGTGATTCCTATGATTTGGAGATTGCAACTGCTCCAACTTTTGGTAATAGTATCATTCACAGTACTAATTTATCGACAACATCGTATACTTTACCCAATTTGGATTCCTATACGATCTATTTTTGGCGAATTAAAGGAAATAACATTTGTGGTACAGGAGATTTCTCTTCTGTTTTTGCTTTTCAAACGGAGCAAGCCGCTTGCAAAACCTATGCTGCAAATGACACACCTATCGCTATTTCAAACGGTTCACCGAATTCAATTACTTCTATTATAAATGTACCTGATAATTTTACGATAACGGACTTAAACATTACAAATGTTAATGGCAAACATACCTATATTAGTGACTTGAGTATGTTTTTAACTGCTCCAGATGGAGGAATCCGTCAATTTCATGCACAAATGTGTGGCGGCAACGCTAATTTTGATTTAGGCTATGATGACGAATCTATTTTTTCAACAATACCTTGTCCTCCAACTACGGGTCAAGTATATCAAGCTGCTTCTGATTTAAGCTATTTTGAAGGTAGAAATAGTAATGGAGATTGGATATTAACCATTTATGATAATTTCACTCAAGACGGGGGAAGTTTAGATGATTGGACTTTAGAATTATGTCAGGCTACTACTAGTAATGCTGTTCCTAGCTTAGTAAGCAATTTTCCCATAAGTCTTTCACAAGGACAAACTGTAACAATCAACAATAGTGATTTATCTGCTTTTTTAGGAGGGACGAACAATGATGATATTCACTTTATGCTACGCAGTTTACCAACTCATGGAAGTATTCGTCTTTCAGGAGCTGCTTTACAATTGGGTGAAAGCTTCTCGCAAAGTGATATTGATAATGGGCGTGTAAAATACCTTCAAGATGGAACATTTACGGCAAATGATCATTTTGATTTTGATATACTAACGACTGCTGGTGCTTGGGCAAGTTCATTTAGTTTTAATTTCAATATTTTCACAAGTTCGCTTTCATTAAATGCCAACATCACTACGCCACTCACTTGTTTTGAAGGAACAAATGCTGCTATTAGTGGCTTGGCTTCTGGTGGATCGAGTCCATATGAATATAGTATAGATGGTATAAACTTCCAGTTTAGTCCCAATTTTAACAATTTATCTGCTGGAATTTATACGATGCATGTAAAAGATGCGAATGGCATTCAAAATTATTCATCACCAATTACTATTACGGAACCTGATGAAATGATAATTTCTACCTATATTGAAGAAAATGTATTAACCATTATTGCTAGTGGAGGTACGGGAGCTTATATCTGTAGTATAGATGGTATTAATTATTCTAGCAATGATGTATTTACAGATCTTGAAAATGGCGATTATACCGTTTATGTAAAAGATGCCAATGATTGTTTAAAAACAAGTGATATAACTGTAGCTGTGAATCCATTAAATGTATTTTCTGCCGTTGAACAAAATATTGACTGCGCCGATATGGATAATGGACGTGTCCGCGCCTTTGTTTCAGGGGGTTCTCCTCCGTATTCCTATTCTATAGATGGTGAAAATTATCAAACTAGCGATGTATTCGAAAATTTAGGGGCTGGGACATACGAGATTACCGTTCAAGAATTTGAAGGCTTTACTAAAACATCTACTCCCATTACGTTATTATCGCCAGATGCTATAAATACTTCTGTTACCATCAATGAAAACGAAGTTTTAGTCAATGCTTCTGGAGGTACAGGTAATTTAATGTACAGTATAGATGGAATTAATTTCCAAAGTAATCCATTATTTAGCGATTTATCGAATGGAGAATACACCTTCTATATTCAAGATGAGAATTCTTGTATTTCTACTACAACAGCAACTGTAAGTGCTAATGATTTAGTGGTAGTGGCGATCATCAATCAAGAAATCACCTGTGTAGGAAGTGCAGATGCCGTAGTTACTGTTTCTGTAAATGGTGGTACTCCTCCTTATCAATATAGTATAGATGAAGGAGAATCCTTCCAAACAAGTATGGTCTTTAGTGATCTAGCACCTAATAATTATACCTTCATGGTTAAGGATGCAAACGATTGGACCTTTACCACAAACGCAGTACTCATTAATGATGCAACTCCTTTAGACTTAACTACTGCTGTGAGTGGTTCTACCATCAACATTGATTGTACAGGAGGAACGGGCACATATGAGTATAGCTTAGATACTGAAAATTGGCAATCTAGTTCCAGTTTTACTAACTTATCTCCCGACACCTATACCGTCTATGTTAGAGACGAAAACTTTTGTATGGCAACTTCTTCCGTTAGCGTAGGAACTACTAGTATCAATACTTTATTTGAATCAGAAGAAATTCAACTGTTCCCAAATCCAACTACTAGTAATTTTACCATCCAACTCCCTAAACAGCAGGCTGATTTGATGGTTAAATTGTATGATATGCAAGGAAAAATGGTCTATACAAACAATTTTCCAAAAAACAACTTAGAACTAAATCTCTCACTCCCTCAACTTGCCAATGGCGTATATCAACTTGTTTTAACCAATGGTCAACAATTCAATGTCAAGAAATTGATGGTGGCGAAATAGAAAATTTTTATACTTAGTAGGACAGATTTTGGTCTGTACTAATCGAAATATAGCTTTTTCCATATCTATTATTTTCCTTCTTCTAAATATTGATGGATCGCTGCAAAATCCAAGCGCCCCATTCCATTTTGAGTAGCTGCCGCAAAGACTTCTTTGGTTAAATTTGCTAAATATAAGGGCTGCTGATGTTCATACGCTGTTGTCGTTGCTAAATGTAAATCTTTATACATCCATTCTAATGGAAATTGTACACTATAATCATTTGCTCGAATCATTTCTGCTTTAAATTTGGTAAACGGCGCAGATACAACAAGATTGGGCAACGCATTCAACAAAAAATCTTTGTCTAAGCCCATTTTCTCTCCTAAAAGTACTGTTTCAGAAAAGATTAACATGGATTGCGCAAGCATGACATTCACTAACATCTTAAAGGATGCTCCTTTACTAACTTCGCCCAAATGCATTACTTTTTTGCTCATCATATCCAGATAAGCTTGAATGCTAATTAGCTTTTCGGCATTCCCGCCAACAAAAAAGACCAATTCTGCATTTTCGGCATGTGGTTTTGTTCCAGCGACAGGCGTATCTAAAAAATGAATACCATATTGATCTGCCATCACTTTTGCCTCCATACTAAAAGAAGGATTAACAGTGGTACAATCTGCCCAAATAGCTCCTTTTTTCATTTGCATTAAGGCTCCATTTTCGCCTAAAAAAACCGTTCTAACTACTTCTGGTGTAGACAACATACTGAAAACAATATCTGCATCTGCTACAGCTTCTGGTATTGTTGCAGCTACTTTTGCTCCTCCTTGTTCTAATAATTTAGTGGGTTCTTCTGAGCGATTATAAACAGTTAATGCTACATCACTTTTTAATAAATTCGCTGCCATACGGCTTCCCATGATGCCCAATCCGATGAAGGTGATTTTCATAAATGATCCGTTTTTTATCGTCGGACGATTCAAAGTCGTACAACGATTAGATTAATAATTGTGGTTTTATTAGAACAAAAATCAATCGTTTTACTGACTTAAACTATCCCAAAACGAACAGAAATAACACTTTTCGATCAAAACTTATCTTGGCGATGAGAAAGGATGTATTGTTTAGGCGAAAGCCCTACTTCTTGTTTAAATTCTTTGATAAAGTAAGAGATATTTTCGTAGCCCACTTCAAAAGCTAAATCGGTAACGCTCATTTCTTTTTGCTGTAAAAGTGCGACTGCTTTTTCCAAGCGTTTCGTTTTAATCCATTTTTGAGGAGTGGTATTGAAGTAGTTTTTAAAATCGCGTCGAAACGAACTGATGCTTCTCCCTGTGAGATAGGCATAGTCTTCAATTTTGAGGGGTTTATCAAAATTACTCGACATGAATGATTTGATATTTCTTTTTTTTGGAAGGGTGAGTCGAAAAAGGAAATTGGCAAAATCTTGATTGGGAACTTGGCTATTCAACAAATGTAATAACTCTAACAATTTGACCTTCAAAAATGCTTTATTTTGAAGTTGATGATCTTGGTAGACCGCGATCAATGCATCGACAAACAATTGAATCGTTGAACTTTGTTCTAATTTTAAGTAATCAGGCAATTGATCACTAGAAAAAGAGGAAACTTTTGAACTAGCTAAAAAATCTTGAATAATGTCCTCATCAAAATAAAAAAGAATAGATCGAAAATGACCCGTTTTAGGAAGAAGATCCGTAACATAATACATTCCTCTTGGAATAAACAAGAGTTCGCCAGCTTTTACCCGAATGAGTTCATCTTCATAAGTCTGTATTCGTTGTTCCCCTTCTAAAACCATAGAAACCACATGATTAGAAATATAGCCTTCTCGATTTACAATCGCTTCCTTCAACTCTTTGGTCAAAATACAAACATTCCCATCTCGTAAAATGGTAGTAACAGCAGGACTATCAAAAAGGCGTTGTGGTAAAACGATCATGATAATAATTTAACATACAACATAAATGAAATTACTTGAACCGACAAAATTTTAAAATTCTAATATGTATGCATTCTTTATAAACAAATTCGTGTAATATTCGCTAAAAATTCGTGCATCCGTGGTTAAAAAGAAATGTCATATTACCAAAAATATTTTTTGTCGGTTCGAGAAAAATGAAATAAAGGTAGTTTAAAATCTGTTTCTGAAAACTCCTTGTATACATAAATATTGACAACTCTTATTCTTTCTATTTTGAACCACTCAAGAAAAATAAACCAGTCGATCAATCACAATCACACAGCCTAGCAATACCTCAAGTCACAACGTGGCTGTTCTAAAAGCAAAGCGATCTAAAAATCCTATCTCCTAAGTCCCAAAATCCTACGTCCAAAAAATATAAAAACGCATCAAAAAAAATCCTAATTTCATAAATACCAGATTGGGGGTATTGCCCTATGAAGTACTTTCATCGTAACTTGCAGCATAATTAGCGAACAACTGATTACAAAATAAAAAGGTTAATACAATACCTTAAAAATTAATTCTTTAATATTCCATAAACCGTATCATACTATGAAGTATCATTTCATCTCTCGTGTATTATCGTACAAAGTAGAATGAAATTAAGAATCTTACAACACAATTTTAGCCAAAACTTTTTTTCTCCCTTTTCTTACATTCCTTCTAAATTCCTCGTCCTGAATTTTCCTACTACTTAATGTATTGATGCGCAGCATCAGTCGTTTGCCTATTTCCTAATTTAACACAAACACGATTTAATCAGTCTTAATCGACTGCTCTAATAGGATATTGATTGTAATAGTGATCCATTTAGACGCTATAACAATCCCTGTAGAGGTATGTCATCGAACTACCCTACAGTAAGACATTTTTTAACCGATTACAACACAATTTTTTCCAAAAACCTTTTATCTTATGAACAGATTACACTTTTACAAACACACACACGCTATCGGGAGAAGACTCTTGTATAGCTTTTTGTTATTTATGTGCTGTTTATTCAGCTTAACAAACACTTACGCACAACTCGCTCCAGCAGCCAGTTGTTCTTACACTTTAGGATTGTTTGACGACGGTGACAACGGTTGGGATGGTGCATCTTTAGAAGTTTCTATTGATGGCGCAACACCTGTTGCTTATACTATTACTACAGGAAGTGAAGCTACCTTCGATTTAGCTGTAAACAATGGTTCAACAATTGATTTATTCTACAATGGTGCAGCCTTTGAAGATGAGCATTATTTCTATATTCTTGATGCAGCAGGCAACGGAATCCTTGAAGTAGGGAATTATCCTGCTTATGGTGCTTATCCTACGATCAAAGCAGAATGTCCAATTACTTGTACAGATGAGATCGATGCAGTCATCATCATTGAAACAGGAGAAAATCCTGAAGAAATTGCTTGGGAATTAGTCGATCAAGGCTGTAATCGCGTAGCTTACGCTAACAGCAATACCTATGCAGGTGCTCCTGAGGGCACTATTATTACCATACCAGTTAGCTTGAATACTTGTGAAGGGTATTTCTTTAACGCTTTCAATGTTCCTTCTGGACCAAATTGGAACGGAGGTTCATGGGCCATCTTAACCCAAAATGCGGCTTATGGTGAACCTATCACAACTGGGCCTTATGCAGGTTATTATGTACTAACAGAAGGAGACGGCCCATTATTTGATGCCGAAGAAAACACCTTTGTTTCTTTATCTTGTATTGAATGTCCAGCAGATCGTACTTTATTAGCAAATGTAGCAGAAGAATGTTTCTATACAGATTTTGTTTTCCCTGCTGCTGATTTACCAACTATTGATAATTGTTATCCAGGGTGGGATCCTGCAAATAGTTGTGAAGGGCCTGTGGCTATTATTCCACCATCACTAACACTTTCTTATCCAACTGCTTTAGGGGGGGCACTTTCAAATGTAAACCCTGCAACTTTTGTTGAATTACCTGTTGGAGTAAACCCAGTAATCATTACTTATTTGAATGAATACGGATACAGTGTTCAATGTACCACTACCGTAAATATTATAACTGCTAATAGCCCGATTTTAACGTGTAATGATAATTTGAATATCTCTTTAAATGAGCCAGATTTTACAGATGATGATGATAGTGGTTCACTTTTAGATGATTTAAACGAATGTGTAGTAGAAGTAACACCTGATATGGTATTAGAAATGCCTGGTATTTGTGAAGGCGAATATATCGTAACTGTATATGATGTAGCTGGAAATCCAATTGGCAATTTAGTAGGACCTGCACATTTAGGACAAACTTTACAATATCGTGTAGAACATATTGGTAGCAATAATTACTGTTGGGGTAATTTAATCGTAGAAGATAAACTAGCTCCAACGATCATTTGCAATGATTATGAATTACCTTGTAACCATCCAAATGCATTAGACGAGAACTACTCAAATACAGTATCTTACTCACCAATTGATGGTCAATTGCCAGCAAATATCAATAGTCAAGCTGGCATCTTTGGCGCATCTGAAACACAACTTACTTTTGATATTCCTTGTACACCTCAGGGTGAATTTATCCAAGATATTGATGTATTCATTGCTATACAACATACAGAAGTAGCAGATTTATTTATCGAATTAGTTGCTCCAGACGGTACTATCTTAGAATTAATGGAAACGGATCGTTGTCCAACAGGTGGTGCAGCGAACTTAGTAATCACTTTTGATGATGATGGTGCTCCATTAGGTGCTTCTTCTTGTGATCCTGATAGTGATCCTGCTTTAGCGGGTACATTCGAGCCATTAAGTCCGTTATCTTATTTCAACGGTATGGCTGCAAATCAATTTACTGGAACATGGACTATTCGTGTACGTGACTTATTTAATAATATTTTTGCAGATGATGTGGTAGGTGTAGGAGAAGTAGTAGATGCAAATTTAATTATCACAACAGGTTTTGGTAATTCTGTTACCACTTTAGATTGTAGCGATGTACAAGTTGATTTATTAAACGAAATGATTGCAGAAACGAACTGTAGCGAGCCTTGGGTCGGTTCTCAAATCATGCGTACTTGGAGAGCAACGGATGCTTTTGGTAATGTAAATACTTGTGTACAGACTATTGATTTAATCACACCTACTTTTGACGATATTGAAGTACCAGATGATATAGTTTTACCTTGTGGATCAAGCGTAGAAATTGCAGATACAGGTGTACCTACCTTCGGATGTTTTGATATTAATGATGACCAACACAGTCTTTGTGATTTATCATACACGTATTCTGATACAGAAATTCCTACTTGTGGATTAGGACGTAAAATTATTCGTTCTTGGACGGTAGTTAACTGGTGTTCGGCTACTACAAAAGATTATACACAAATCATTCGCGTAGAAGATATTGAAGGACCAACTATTGATGTGGATGATATTCAAACAAGTGCAGCTACTTATACTTGTGATGCTTCTTTACAATTGAGTGCTTTTGTTACAGATGAATGTAGTGATGTTACACAAATTACAGCAAGTTATGTTTTAGGAGGTGGAGTATACAATCCTTTATCTGCTAATCTTTACATCGTAGATATTACTAATACAGGAACTTTAGATAACCTTCCAGAAGGAACAACTGAAGTTGTAATTTTTGCAAAAGATGCTTGTGGAAATAATGCTAGCGATACCATCCAAATTACTGTGGTAGATGATGTACCACCAGCACCAATTTGTGATGATAACTTACATGTTACTTTAAATGGTAGTGGTTCTGCTCGTATTTATGCACAAGATGTTGATGAAGGAAGTTTTGACAACTGTGGTGTCGCTTCGCTTGAAGTACGTCGTACTGATGGTTGTTTAGGAACATCTGCTTTTGGACCGTACGTTGATTTTGCTTGTTGTGATATTGACGGTGAAGTTACGGTTGAGTTACGTGTAACAGATTATAATGGAAATAGTAGTCTTTGTTGGTTACCAATTTTAGTAGAAGATAAATTACCACCAATTATTACTTGTCCTACAGATAAAACAATTAATTGTGATGATACTTATGGAGATAGTTCTTTATTTGGAGATGCAAATGCTATTGATAATTGTGAAGTAGAAATCAATTTAGTAGAAGAAGAAGATATTGACAACTGTGGCGCAGGTACTTTAGTACGTACTTGGACAGCAAGTGACAATAGCGGAAATGAAAATGTTTGTTCGCAAACAATTACAGTTGAGCATGTTTCTGATTTTATCGTTCAGTTCCCAGGTGATATTACAATAACTTCTTGTACAGACGATATTGGTGACACTGGTGAACCGATCTTAAATGATGCAGATTGTGAATTGATCGCGATCAGTCACGAAGATCAAGTATTTGATATCGTTCCTGATGCTTGTTACAAAATTTTCAGAAAGTGGACAGTTATCAACTGGTGTACGTATGATTTAAATGGAACACACACTGATTTAGGTGACGCACAACCACTTCCTCGTACCTACCAAGATGATGGTGATGGTTACTTCGTTTATACACAAACGATCAAAGTAATTGATACAGAAGCACCTACTATTACGCCATTAGCTGACGTAACTGTAGATATTTTAAATGGTTGTTCTGCAACTTATACTCCGCCAGTAGCTTACGCATCTGACGATTGTATTGGAGATTTCACAGTAACTGGTTTCCCTGCATCTTTATCAGGTACACATGGCGATACGCACACGGTAAACTATACCGCTGAAGATGGTTGTGGAAATATTACTACAACTTCCATTATTGTTACTTTTGAAGATACGAAAAAACCTACTCCAGTTTGTATCAATGGTCTATCTGTAGAATTAATGGTTACAGGTATGGTGCAATTAAAAGCAACTGATTTTGAACATGGAAGTAGCTACGATAACTGTTCCGATTATGATGATTTACAAATCTCTTTCTCTGCTGATGTAAATGATGTTATAAAGACCTTCACTTGTGATAACTTAGGTACAAATGTCGTAGAACTTTGGGTAACAGATGCAGCAGGAAATCAAGATTATTGTTCTACTTATGTGATCGTACAAGACAATATGAGTATTTGTTCAAATGATCCATCTACAGCTCAAGTTGCTATTGCTGGTAGCATTACCAATGAAGCAGGAGAAGATGTAGAACAAGTAACGATCAATCTTGATGGAAATACGTCTATTCCTTTTACTACAGGTACGGATGGTAGCTTTGCCTTCCCTAACTTGGCTATGTTTGGTGATTATGATGTAACTCCTGAAAAGGATATGAATCCTGTAAATGGGGTAACCACTTACGATTTAGTATTGATGAGCCAACACATTTTAGGTATTCAGGCTTTGGATTCACCATACAAAATGATTGCCGCAGATGTAAATAATGATGGTAAAATTACCACTTTCGATATTGTACAAACGCGTCAATTAATCTTATTCATTGTTCAAGATTTCCCAACGAATACTTCTTGGAGATTTGTGGAAGCTAATTATGCTTTCCCTGATCCAACAAATCCATTTACCACAGCATTCCCTGAAGTAATTCACTTTGAGGATATGGCATTGAGTGAATTGACAGCAGACTTTATTGGGGTGAAAGTTGGTGATGTAAATGATAGTGCTGTTCCAAATAGCATCTTAGGTTCAGTAGAACGTAATTTCAATGGAACACTTGAGTTTGCTTTAGAAGATGTATCTCTTGAGAAAAATGAGACCTATACGATTGATTTCAAAGCACGTGATTTCAAAAACATCTTAGGATACCAGTTTACGCTTGCATTCGATCAAGATGCTGTTGATTTCATAGGCTATGAAAATGGTGCATTAGAAATTAGTGATAACAATTTTGGTTTTGCGCTACTTGATGAAGGTATCATTACAACCTCTTGGAACACTAGCGAACACCTTAGTTTAGATGATGAAACGGTGGTATTCAGTTTAGTATTCAGTGCCGCTACCAATACAAACTTGAGTGAAGTAATTGAATTGAGCTCTCGATACACGAAAGCAGAAGCTTACGATAGTGATTTGAATTTAAAAGATGTGGCTTACACTTTTACAACTACTTCTGGTACAAGTACAACAGTTGGCGCAGAATTTGAACTCTATCAAAACAAGCCTAATCCATTTAATGGACAAACGATCATTGGCTTCAATTTAGCAGAAGCAAGTAAAGCTCGTTTATCAATCTTTGATGTATCAGGTAAGTTATTGAAAGTAGTAGAAGGTGATTATACGCGTGGTTACAATGAAATCACAATTAGCAAACAAGAGCTTTCAGCTACAGGCGTTCTTTACTATCAATTAGATACGAATAAAGAAACCGCTACGAAAAAGATGATTATTGTTGATTAATTCTTTTTAGTTCAAAGGCATCTAATTTAAAAGATGTCTTTGAACTTGAATTTATCAGCTTTTTATAAAGAAGTTTCATACTAATTCAGTTTTAAGGTAGTTTTTACGGGGATCTTCTCCGAAGTCCCTGTAAAACTACACTTTAAAAAATCCAAGCATGATTATTGAAAAAACAGTTTACTTCTCGTACAATAATTTAATCTTCAAAATCATGCCCTGACTATTTTAATTCTAATCTATCTTTCCACTCCCATCTATCTTTCAAAAAATATTAAGCTTCTGAATTCCTCTTTTATCAAAACAACTAGAAAAACGTCTAAAATTTCCCAAGAATAAGGCAACTCTGTCTTAATAGTACCTTTTATTTAATTTCAATAATAGTAGCAAAACAAAACAGTCAAGAAATTATCATTTATAGTAAACGTCTATAAATGAAGGAGACGGTTTTTGGGATATGTGTACCTCCTTTCCAAAATGAAAGGAAGGGAGGACACTTTTTAAAACTTTCGTTTCCATATCAAAAAATAACGGTTTTTGGGATATTGCTCTCTCTCATTTGATATGGGAGGGAGCTTTTTTAGTACCGCAATTTTTATTACAATCTATTTTTGGATAGAAAATCGTATTTTACAAGAAAAACCAAATTATGTCTACCGCTACCAAATATCGAACTTGTCATTTATGCGAAGCCATGTGTGGATTGGAAATTAAAATAGAAAACAACGAAATCATCTCCATCCAAGGACACCAAGAAGAAAGTATAACAATTCCTTCAGAAATAACAGAAGATATTATCGCTGGTACGATTAGTATTCCACATGGTTGGGGACATCATGAAAAAGATACTAAAATGGAAGTAGCACAAGCAGATGCTGGGGTGAATAGTAATACACTAATGAGTCATGAACGACTTGATCCATTATCGTATAATTCTGCTTTTAATGGGCATCCGATACGCATTCGGAAAATTTCGTCTAGTATTGGGAAAAAAGCACTTTAGAATTTAATAGTATTACACTAATTTTGCGTTTTCTATAAAGGAATATTTTTTGAAAATTTGAATAATTATACGAAATTGATTAGGTGATTTCGTAAATCACACCTTAAACGTATTCCCGACCTTGCAGGTACGGGATTTAGGAAAATGCCGATTTGATAAAATCGAAAATTATATACAAAAGGATTTTTTCAAAACGGTATTAATCTGGCTCATACAAATAACTTTTTTAGATGAAAAACTTATTATTAGGGGTATTCATACTATCCTCTTACCTAGCAATTTCCCAAAATCCCAATCCTAGCCCTGCCATTGATAATTTCATACAATCTCAAATGAATCAGGAAGAGCTGCCTGGTGTTTCAACCGTAATTGTTAAAGACGGTCAGATCGTGTGGATTGAATCATATGGATTTGCTAATATTGCCAATAATGTAGCCGTAGAAGATACTACTGTGTTTTTATTGGCTTCCATTTCTAAAGTATTTACTGCTACTGCAGCTATGCATGCTCATGAAAATGGACAATTAAATATCAATAATGATATAGATAATTATTTGCCTTGGGCTTTTAATGTTCCCGACTATCCAAACCAAGCCGTAACTACCAAGCATTTGCTAACACATACTGCTTCCACTTATGATGATACAGAAGTTACCATTGATTATTATGGGTATCCTGATCCAACACTAAGCCTAGCAGATTGTATGGAAGGTTATTTCTCAGTAGGTGGCGTAGACTATAACGATTATTGGAATTTTCTGCAAAGCCCTCCTGGTTCTACTTATGAATATTCTAATATGGGCACTGCCTTATTAGGGTATGTCGTAGAAACAGCAACGGGAACACTTTTCGATACGTATTGTGATAATACTATTTTTGACCCTTTAGGCATGAATAAAACAGCATGGTTTTATGCAGATTTTGATCCTGCTGATGTAGCTACGCCTTATCAATTTACAGGAGGTAATTATGTGCCTTATCCTCAATATGGATTTGCAGATTATCCAAACGGTCAATTAAGAAGTACCGTTACTGACCTAAGTAAATTTATGATCGCTTACTTAAATGGAGGAACATTAGGGACTAATTCTATTCTCAGTCCAGCGACGATCAATGATATGTGGACACCACAAATTCCATCAATCAAAGCTAATCAAGGATTCATGTGGTATCAAGAAGCATTCGGCACAGCAACACTTTGGGGGCATAATGGAGGAGAAGATGGTGTATCTACTGAAATGTATCTTGACCCAGTCAATGAAATAGGTATTTGTGTATTAACTAATGGAGAAGGAAGTGCGTTTGGAATCTGTGAAGAATTATATGATTATGTCCTGACCTTAACGACATCCACTTCAGCTGATGTTTCTGTTGAACCAAATGCTTTAACTGTTTTTCCAAATCCTGTAAATGGTTATTTTTCTATTAAAGGAGAGGTAGATGATTATACGGTCGAGATTTTAGATGCAAGTGGTCAAGTGTATAAAACAATTCATGCAACTGATCACATTACGATAGATATTAATGATCTTCCATCAGGATTGTATTTTATCTCCATTTTAAATAATGCAAATAATCAAATCTCTATAGAAAAGATTATAAAGGAATAAAAAAATACTACCACATCAGTTGTACCACCAAATTTGGCGTAAACGGCAAATCTGACTTATTTAGATAGACTAATCTAGGAGGATTATCACGACTTTCTCGGATAAATAATTCTCGATGATAGAGGTTATTATTTTGGTAGATATTATAAAAAGAAAGTCCAATTAATCCTCTTAATTTAGATTGTTTTGGTCTAAAAGTATAACTAACTGAGGCATCCAAATGATGGAAATTGGGTAATCTCAAGGTATTAAATTCATCCACTTCTGCTCGAATATTGAAACGATCTTGATTATCGTTGCTTTCGCGTATTTCAAAATTGTCGATATCTGGGTGTGGCAAACCAGAATGCATACTCCATCCCAAAGAAACATCAAAATTATTGACCTTCCATAGATGCACCCAGTTAAAAACATGACGTTGATCATTGGGTGCTGGAAAATTAGGATCAAAAAATTTAGGAAAGTGATGATCGACTTGGCTCAAGGTATAACTCATCCAAGTTTGATAGTCCTTCCAACGTTTTTTGACTAATACATCTAAGCCTTTAATCGTCGCTTCGCCAAGTTTGAAATCTTCACTAAAATCTTCATCAAAACCCGTTGAACTAGAAGATAATCCCGTAATTCCTCGAAGATAAGCTTGCACATCTAGCAACCATCCTTTTTGGGTATAGATGCCTCCAACTTGTAATTGCCTCGATTGCAAAACGGGTACTTCTTTTGAACCCGCCAACACCCAAACGGGCGTTTCTATACTCGAATTATCTCCTTCCAAATCGACTACCTGACTTAAAAATTGCTGGTAAATTCCGCCATTCACATAAAAGGTCATTGATTTTGAAGGTTTTGTCCATAGACGAATTCGAGGTTCAAAATAGACCTCTTTTTCAAGATCAAAATAACTCAAACGAACGCCTGCTTCTAGTCCTAGTTTTTTATCAGAAGGTGTTTTGATATTGGCATACGCCACTTGCACCCATGACGCAGTGTCTCGACGGGTATTTCTTGGATCATTTTGATTGGTTTGCCGAGAGATTACCGAACGAACGTAATAATTGGAGGACTGAACGCCTAAATTTAATTCATATCCTTTTGAAGACTGATAAAAAGTAGCCAATTGAAGTTGTCGTTCTTCAATATTATTTTCTTTACGACCTTCTTGATCTCGAAGATTAGGATCATCAGACGTTAAACTATAATCATATTTATATTCATAATCTGAGTCGGTATATAGTAGTTTAGTTGACCAACGATCTGACCATTTCCGTTTCCAATTCAAACTTAAACCGTCATTTCTCAGAAATAAAGTATCATTTTGAAATTCATCTTTTACCCCATCAAATACTTCTGCTTTAAAATCATTATTCCCATAAAAAACGGCAGCAGAAATTTTATCTTTGGCACTCAATTGATAACTCAATTTTGCATTCGTATCTAAAAAAGAAAAGCGATTTTGGATGCTAATTTCTGGTGGCAATTGATTATTTACAGGTATTTGAAGTAAGACCCCTTGTTGATTGCGTTCTGTGATATTATCGAAGGTAGGCGTTCTCCATTTTTGAGGCACACTATGGCGTAGCGAGAAGGTGAATTTTAGTCTATTATTGAATAAGCTTTGCTTTCCATTGACATAGGCATTGATGAAATTGATACCCGCAGCCAATTTCTCATCATTAGAACTATGATCTGTTTTTAAATCAATCACTCCTGAAATACGTCCTCCATAAGTTGCATCAAAGCCTCCTTTATAAACCGAAACATTATCAATAATAGAAGGATTAAAAGCGGAAATCATCCCAAAATAATGCGCTGTATGATAAATCGGAATGTCTTCCCACAAGACCAAATTTTGATCCGCTGTTCCACCACGAATATTCAAACCTCCCGCCGTTCCATCGGGAGAAGAAATACCTGGCAAAAACTGAATCGATTTCATTACATCTGCCTCTATCTGACCTGGTAAGGCAGCGATTCGATCTGGTTGAAATTCGGTATAATTCCCATGTTCGTGTAAGCTAATTCCATCTGATAGATAATCGGTTACCACAATAAAATCTTCCTCAAAATCTAGATAGGAAAGCGCAATTGTAGGGCATCCACCACGAATAAATTCACGCGCCAAAAAAGATTGTGCTTGATAACCAATGTAACTTATAATCAAAGAATCCTTTGCTTGTAAGGGATATTTAAATTGAAAATCGCCTTGCTCATTGGAGGTATTTCCTTTTTGAGATGTTTTAAGATAAATATTAGCTGCGATTAAGGGTTCTTTAGTTATCGCATCAATGACTTTACCACAAAAATTGGAAGGAGGAGCGGATGATGTATTGCTTAGCGTATTCGATTTTTGGGTGATAATGATGTATCGTTTATCTACGATTTCGTACTCCAAATTAGCAGGAGTTAATAATTGATGGAGGAAGTTTTGAATTGTACTTTTTGGAATATTGATCTGACAAATTTCTTCTGCGATAGCGTCATCAGAATAGGTACTTAAAAAACCATATTCTTGTTCTAACTCATTTAAAATGACCGTTAATGGGACATCTTTGGTATTGATTTGAATGCTTTGATTTTGTGCAAATACCGTGGCATTCAATAGTAGAAAGAAAGCTAAAAAAGAAAATATGTTCTTCAAAAAATTGTGTGGAATAAGAAATGTGAATGCTCGAAAAATCTTGGATTTTAAGAGATGAATATTTTGCAGTTCCATTGAGATCACAATTTTTATAGAAGAACTTAAAAATAATGTTCTTATCAAATTAGCATCTATTTATGAAGCATCACCTTTTTATCATTTTCTAAGGTAAATGTTATTCCTTCAGAAGACAAAGCGGTTTTCAGTGCCAATTCTAAGGATTTATGTTGAAAATTACAAGAAACAATCGTGGACTTATTTACAGCAGAAGCATCAATATTCACTGCAAATTGACGTTCGAGTTCCTCCACTACTTCACCTATCGACACACTTTCTAAACGAGTAATACCCTCCACCCAACTTTGTGCTTCTCCATTCGCTATCGTCCTTTTTTGAACGGATCCATTTTGATCTAAACGAACTGCTTCATTTGCTTGTAATTCCGCAATTGTTGTACCAGAAGTTTTTTGTACGGCTACTTTTCCGCTCGCACATTTCACCTCCAAAACGCCTCCACGTGATCGAACATTAAATGCTGTTCCCAGTACTTGCACCTTGCCATTTTTAGTTTCAACTGTAAAAGTTGCTCCTTTTTTTACAGTAAAAAAAGCTTCTCCTGTCAAATTTAAATGTCTATGGGTATCCCAAGTTTTAGCTGTATACGACAACTCACTTGCTGCATTCAGTATAAAACTCGACTGATCGGGCAATTGCCCTTCTATCCGTTCTCCTATAGCACTTGCATATGATTGTGTCCCCCCCGAATTCGTCCAAAAGAAATAGCCTGCCATGCACATCAAGGCTATCGACGCTGCTACTGCATATCTTGCCCACGATTGAAGAAAAACACGCCGCGCAGGTGGTTTTGTAATGCTTTTTTCTTTGGGTTGTTTCAAAATAGTAGCAAGCATCTTGGTTTCATCAAAAGAAGCTGCTTCAAAGGACGCCGTATGTTTGTACAACTCCACTAAAGATTCATACTCAGGTCGATTTTGGAAGAGGGATTGTTCTTCTTCCGTTAACTCCCCTTGAATCCACTTATGTAGTAGTTCGTCATTTTTCATGATTTGTTTTAGTTAATCCAAGTGGTGTATCGCTAAAGAACTAAACACAACTTGTTTAGATTATAATTACTGCATTTTTTCTTTTAACCACATAGACATTGATTTTTCTTAGTAACAAAGATTTAAGCTACGTTTAACTAAATAAATCTATATTCCTATGTGGTTCAAAATAAATACAATTCAATAGTATAAACACCTACTTTATTTTCTTAGAAATTTGCCGAAGCGTATCGAGTGCGTTGTAAATACGTTTTTCTACCGCTTGCTTACTTATTCCTTCTATTGCCGCGATTTCTTTATACGTTTTCTTTTCAATACGACTCATCAAAAATACCACTCGTTGTTTTTCAGGTAAATTAGCAATCGCTTCTTCCAATCTATTTTTCAATTCTTTTTCTTCTAATAAATATTCTGGATTTTCGTGGGTACGATCTTTTTGTGGTTTGGATTGATGTTGTAAAACGACTTTATTATGATTATAAGTGTTAATTAATAAATTATTGGCTGTTTTAAAAACATAGCCTTTTGCTCCTTGAAGCGTAACAGTTGAGCAATTTTGCCAAAGCTTCGTAAATGCTTCTTGGGTCAAATCTTGTGATAATTCACTGTTCCCCGTTTTGTAATACAAATAATTATGGAGCGTTTTCGCATATTCCCGAAAGATACGCGTATAGGTAAGTTCTTCACACAAAGAAGTCGAATCGGACATCACAAAAAATATTTAAAACTTTTTTTAGTTCAAGGTAGGTCTTCTGAAAGTATGCTTGTCTTTAAGTAGTAAGCTAATAAAATTGGTATAATAATTTTTTATAAGTCAGCTCAAAATTTCAACACAACCCGCCTGCCATCCTTCTAATCTTTTAAGTCGGGCAGGTTTCTTTCTAGTCAATTGTTTATTAAATTTCGAACTGACAAATTATTATACAGGCAATTTTCATTTAGCACTTAACACAAATCGACAATATTAATTATCGTAAAGGACAAATTTAAGAATAATACACAAAAGCCTACATTTATCATTCATCAAATCTGATTTTATCGAAATAAAAAGTATACACATCTTTTAATTCAAACCATCTCAATCACTCAAAAGCTATGCTTCAGTTGAACCTTGTTCCAACTAGAATGCTATGCTAAAAATAGTAGGACGTATGTATAGATTAAGAAATTGGATACTTTTTGGAAGTTTACTTTTTATCATGGCTTGTCAAGCAGACGATGACAATGGCTTAGGTGGATTAGATGTCACCGATATAAACGATATTGATGATCCAACTATAGATGGAAATACGCCGCAGGATGTACAAACGTTTCGGGAAGAATTGGGTCGTTTATTATTTTGGGATCCTATTCTTTCTGGAGAAAAAGACATCTCTTGTGCCACCTGCCATCATCCTGATTTTGGATATGCCGATGGAAGAGCCTTACCCATTGGTGTAGGTGGAGAAGGATTAGGGCCACAACGTCGAGATGTTAGTAATGATGGTATCGGTTTGGTCATCCGAAATTCACCTACTATTTTAAATACAGCCTTTAATGGCGTAAATAATAATGGTAACGTAAATCCCAATAATGCCCCTATGTTTTGGGACAATCGCACCTTTGGACTTGAAAATCAAGCACTACAACCATTATTATCCTTTGAAGAAATGCGTGGACATGCCTTTTCTGAGAATGTAGCCCTAGATAGCATAGTCGCTCGTTTAGAAGCCAATGCACAATATCAAGCCTTATTTGCACAAGCTTTTGGCAATCAAAATGCCATAACAGATACCAATATCGGAAGAGCAATTGCCGCTTTTGAACGAACCATCACCGCTACCAACAGTCCCTTTGACCAATTTCAAGCTGGCAATCAAAACGCCATGACCCAGCAACAAATTCGAGGTATGGATCGCTTCCGTCGAATTGGATGCGATGAATGCCATAGCGGCCCTATGTTTTCTGATTTTGAACTACATGTATTGGGCGTACCCGATCATCCAGCATTAACGGAGTCTGACGCAGGAGCGAATGGTACGTATGCCTTTCGAACACCTACATTACGTAACCTTAGAGAAACTGCGCCTTATTTTCACAATGGAGTAGCGGAGGACTTAGAGGAAACTCTGCAGTTCTATATCACTGCTCGGAACGCTGCCAATAATAATGGTGGCGGACCGGGAGGTGGTGGAAATGGAAACAATGGCCCTGGAGATTTAGAAATCAACCCAAATGTCAATCCCAATCAACTTGATGATGAGATCGACGATTTGAATAACTTTAACAATGACGATATTGAAGATATTATTGCCTTCTTAGAAGCATTGAATGACCCTGACTTTGATCGTTCTATCCCTAATAGTGTCCCTAGCGGTTTACCCGTAGGCGGGAATATTGACTAATCGGTTTGAAGCGAGTTGGTGGCTCTGTATCCCTTGAAAGAAGACCACAATGTTTTAACAAACACTTTTGAGACCACCGCTTGTTTCTAACTACTATTTTTTTGTAAGGTTTTTATTTACAGGGAGTTTATCTCTCTCCACACAGGTGTATAATAGCTGTGTGGTTTTTTATTTGCTGGTGTTTTTATTTTTAAAAGAGAGATTGTAGTTTTAGAGGATGAAAAACATTATTTCTTTTCTCTTCCTAATACTATGTTTGGCTTGTTCTGAAAATAACACATCAGCCCCCCCTCCTACTCCATCGCCTATTCCTATCAATCAAAAACCTAGTACAAGCAATTTAAAGGATGCCATCAAAAAAATAGTGGAACATCCATCGCTTAAAAATGGGCAATTGGGCGTTCATATTCTCAATTTAGAAACAGGAGAAAACCTAGTAGATGTTAATGCGCATCAATCTTTCATTCCAGCATCAATCACTAAAATCATCACTACTGCTACTGCTTTAGAAATTTTAGGAAAAGACTATCGTTTTGAGACGAAACTAGGCTATAGTGGCAGCATTTCAAATGGTGTTTTAAATGGAAATTTATACCTCATCGGAGGTGGAGATCCTACTTTTGGCGCAGATTTATTAGAAGGTTCTGATGGATTGGATGTCGTCTTAGATAAATTGCTTAATGCGGTGAAAAAAGTGGGCATCTCACAAATTAATGGAGCAGTGATAGCAGATGTATCTTCCTATGGCACACAAGTGATTCCCGACTCCTGGCAATGGAATGACTTAGGAAATTATTATGCAAGCGGGGCTTGGGGCTTAAATTTCCATGAAAATTTATATTATCTCTTTTTTCAACAAAAAAATAAGCTGAGTGGAGTTGCTCCCATCAATAAAATAGAACCTTCTATTCCCAATATGAAAGTAACTTCAGAGGTCATCTTTGACAAAGCAGGAACAGGGGATAATGCCTATATTTTTGGGGCACCTTATAGCAACCAACGTATTGTACGAGGAACGATTCCTGTTGGCAGTCAATTATTTAAAATCAAAGGCTCAATTCCCAATCCTCCCCTCTTTGCGGTACAGCGTTTAGATCGAAAATTAAAAGCCAATGGTATTTCTATTTCAAAAGAAGTAGACGTCATGCATAGCAATTCTTCAAAACCAACGATCATTTATACTCATTCTTCTCCTCCACTTCTAGCTATGGCAAAAGCTGCAAATCACAAAAGTGTCAATCTTTATTGTGAAGCGATGGTCTTAGAATTAGGCAAGCAAAAAGGAGGGAAAACATCTTATCAAAAAGGATTGGAAGTCATTCAAGAATATTGGACTTCAAAAGGTATCAACATGGATGGTTTTTTCATGAGAGATGGAAGTGGTTTATCCCCTCGTACCAATATTACTAGTCATCATTTTACAAAAATTCTCCAACAGATTTACCAAGATAAATCGATGTATTCGACCTTTAAAAACACCCTAGCTATTGGAGGGCAAACGGGTACACTCAAACGAATGTTCAAGGGAACGAGTGCACAAGGCAAAGTTTGGGGCAAAAGTGGTAGTATGGAACGAATTCGCTCTTATGCAGGTTATATCAATAGTGAGTCTGGGCAACCTCTAGCATTTTGTGTCATCGCTAATAACTTTAGTGGTTCATCGGGCGATATGCGTAAGTTGATGGAAGCGTTTTTAGTGGCGGTTCAGACAGGAAGTTGATAATTTTTCTTAGAAATTAATGCATTGCTTTTTTCAAGCACCTGAACATTATTATATTTGTACAAAATCTTATCCTTGTCGATGAATAAAGTAATATGCTGCTTCTTTTTAGTGGGAATTTTTATTTGTAATGCTTGTTCTGATTATAACAATAGCAGTCGTTATCCTATAGAGCATCGACACGATTATGAAGACCACGACCATTCTAGTCACGACAGTGATCACGTTCACGTGGACGATATAGCTGAAGCAGAGGCTATTTTAGAAGCGAATGAGAATCAATTTAATAGTAAACGACGTAGACAGTGGCAAAATCCAAATTTAATTCTTCCTTTTTTGGGTGATTTAAAGGATAAAGTAGTGGCAGATATTGGAGCAGGACCCGAAGGGTATTTCACCTTTGTATTGGCATCTCGTACAAATAGTCAACGAATTATCGCGATTGATATAGATCAAGATGCTTTGAATTTTATCAACCAAGAAAAAAAGGATAGCCCCATCTCTGCAAAAATTGAAACTCGTTTAGCCAAATCAGATGATCCTAATTTAGAAAATCAAGAAGTTGATTTGATTTTCATTTCTCAAACTGTCACCTATTTAGATAATCCAATCGCTTATCTTTCTAATTTAAAAAACAGTTTAAAACCTGATGGCAGGTTGGTCATTATTGATTTAAAGAAGAAAAAACTTCCAACTTTTCTTCAACCCAGTCAAGAAGATCGAATTCCACTATTTGAAATGGAAAAAATCGTAGAAAACGCTGGTTTTACCATTGATGAATCTGATGATATGACTTTACGTTTTCATTACATGCTTCGATGTGGCATAAACTAACTAATACTCCTCTACTTATACGCAATTGAATAAGTGATTTCGTAAATCACACCTTAGAAGTATAATGCCGCTTTGACAAAATCATAAATTATATACGAAAGGATTTTGTCAAAACGGTATTATTTCATTAATAAAAGCTTATCACTGAATATAACTTGATCCTTTTGTTGAAATTGGATCACATAAATTCCTTCTTCCCAATTGCTAGTATCAAGTGTAGTGGTCGTCTCAATTTCTTCTTTTTGAAAAATAATTCGCCCTAAATAATCTATAACCACTACCGAAGTTGATAAATTTATATCTAGATCAAGAGTCAAGGTATGATTAAAAGGATTAGGAAAACATTGAATAGCAGTAGTATTTAGATGATTGATGGAAGATAATGGATCAAGAATATTATAAACCGTATTTTGCCCAAGAATACCTACTCTGTCTTCCAAGTCATTAATACAATATACCTCCTCAAAATAAACGCTACTACTTGTCATATTTTCATCTTGCAAGGCTACTTTAACAGCAAGTGTTCCTATGATACCCTCCCCCTTTACTGCTATATGATCTTTACGAGAAATTGCAAAATCTATACGTCCTTCATTCGGATAATTATGATATTGAAATAAGAGCTCGGATGCTTCACCCAACCAAGAATCTTGTAAGAGCAATTCCATCGCCTCAGGCTCAAACACAGCTACATCATAGTGTAAACTAGCTGCGATACCATAAACAGACGCTTCCTCACTTTCAAAGACAAGTTCTAAAATTTCATATTCTCCATCAGACAAGCCTTCATTAATAAGTTTGGTTTCTAATATACCTGTAAAAGGTACTCCTTCACCCACAGAAATCATAGGAGAAGCATTAGTAGCTTGATCGTGGGTTTTATCCCAATTGAGTGAAAGCGCGTTAAAATCATCTATAGTAACTTGCCCATTTCCATCTGTATCCATGCGTGCATAATCTACATAAGTTTCAGGACTACTAGTATACCACCGATTGAAGCGTTGGGGCATCCAATCCATTGAAGCCTCTTCTCTTGGTGCACCTTCTTCTTCATATGCCATTCCAAACCATAAGACATCAAAATGATTGGCTATTCCATCATTATTAGCATCCCCTGGATGAACAAAATGATATTGTGGAAGGCAGATTTCTGTATTATGAAAATGAATAGAATCTAATGGTGCTGCATAAGGTCCAGAGCTACCAGAATGGATTAATTCTACCTGAAGACCAATAGTTCCATCACTATCAAATTTCACAACAGAGCAATCTTGAGATTGACCGGTATGTTCAAAACAAATATCAAATAAAGCAGTACTATCAGGGAAGTTATGGTTTAAACCTGCTACATCAAAGGTAGTTATTCTAATTTCATTAAAAAATTGTGTACGATGTGAATGACCTAACACAAATGTTTGTGGAAGTTCTGTATTGGGAATAAGTTCATCCAAAGTAAGCACAGTTGGATCATATAAAATTGAAAATTGATATCCAGTTAGATTTACCAATCCATTTGCTTTTATTGTTTGACAAGTTTTATTTTGATCGCCTGTGAATTTTTCTTCAAAAAATAAATCATAAGGTTTATCCTCATAGGTACAAATTTCAACTGTAGAAGCACAGCTTTTTCCATCTTCAACTGTAATAAGATAACACCCCTCTTGAGGCACAGTAAATGCAACTTTTTGTTCATTAATAGGTGTAGTAGTAGATAAAGAAGCTACTATAGAAGGATCATCCTTATGCGTCATACTCACTTGAAAAGAAGCCCCAGCTTCGTGCAAAGGGTAGCCCCCCTTAACGGTAAATGTTCCGCTAGTTTCGATAAAAGAATTATCCAATAGGATGTGTATTTCTTCTAATAACACAACAGAAAATGCTTGATCTTCTCGTAAACTGGTACAACCTCCTTCGTTGACATTTATTAAGGCAGAATATCTGTATTCGTCTGTCGTATTATCTAAGGTAATAGGTGCAAACCAATATTGGTCATTATCTATTCCATTATACCTATAAAGAAATCGTCTTGCCATCGAGTTTTTTATACTATAAGCATCTCCGTTTAAACCTGAATAAAATATCCAACTTTCATCAAGCTGTTCATATACTGCCCAAGGAACAGTAGCATCAGCATGATTGACACAAGGATCATCAATAATATCATTAAATTGATCTCCTAAAACCGTTGGTGGACAATCATACATTAAATAGCCTATACCAGCAGAGGTAGAAGGATCAGGATCATTTAAAAGTGCATCACCATTATGAATCGGTTTTAATCGATCATCATGACAAAGATATTTTACTGTTCCATCCGTGTCATTGCTCTGCCCCTCAAAAGGAGCAAAACTGATAGTTCCAGCATCACAGTTTTGAGCCAATAAAGAAGAAAATGGAATACAAAGGAATAGCAATAAGAATAGGAGTGTAGGATTTTTCATGGGTCTTTTTATTTTTCAAGTCCGTTCACATAAGCATTTATCAATTTGGACAGGAAGCTAAGATTTTATTTATACCTTTTAAAAATACAACTTCTTTACTTAAATTGGGAGTGGGACATAAAAATTACCCTAAAGAGGGTAGGTGAATTGAGGTTTAAATCGTTTATTTATTTAAAATATCCTTCTAATCTCTTGCTTGCTCTATTCTCAATAAAATCTATATCTTTGTTCCACTATTTATTCTTCTTTTCAAAAGCTAATTTTTATCCTTTGTGAATTACCTTACGCTCGAAAATGTTAGTAAAAGTTATGGAGAGAAAGTGCTCTTTGATCAAATCAATTTTCAAATTGCGAAAGGTCAAAAAATAGCCCTCGTTGCCAAAAATGGAACGGGTAAATCTACCTTATTGCGTATCATATCTGGAGAAGAAGCCCCTGAGGGAGAAACTTGCAAGGTGCAGTATCGGCGGGATATTCGTATCGGTATTCTCAAACAAGATCCTCAATTTCGAGATGGGCATACTATTCTTGAAGCGGTCTTTGAGTCCGACAATGTGATGATACAAGCCGTTAAAGAATATCAAGCGGCTAGTCTTCATCCTGAACAGGAAACTCGTTTCCAAAAGGCGCTCACTAAAATGGATGATCTCAAAGCCTGGGATTTTGAGGCAAAAATCAAAGAAATCCTTTTCAAACTCAATATTTCTGATCTTTCTAAGCATATACATACGCTATCTGGAGGACAAAAAAAACGCCTCGCCCTTGCAAAACTTATCATCGAAGAACCCGATTTTCTAATCTTAGATGAGCCGACTAACCATTTGGATTTAGATATGATTGAATGGTTAGAAAAGTACCTATCACAACCCAATCTCACCTTATTTATGGTGACGCACGATCGCTATTTTTTAGAACGTGTTTGTAATCATATTGTCGAATTGGATGGTGGGAATTTATATCGGTATAAAGGAAATTATTCTGAATTTTTAGAGAAGAAAATGCTTCGCGAAGAAAATGAAGATGTCGTTTTAGATAAAAATAAAAAACTCCTCAAAAAAGAACTCGAATGGGTGCGTCGTATGCCTTCTGCACGTACTACAAAATCGAAATCTCGTGTCCAAGCTTTTCATCAATTAAAAGAGGAAACCTATGGTAAGCAAAAGCATGAAAAAATGCAAATTGATATCAAAGGGCAACGCATGGGAAGCAAAATATTGGAGGCACATTATATCAACAAAGGCTATGATGGGAATATCTTAGTTAAAGATTTCTTTTATAAATTCAAAAAAAATGAACGGGTTGGCATCATTGGTCCTAATGGTGCTGGTAAAAGTACTTTCCTAAAATTATTAACCAAACAAATTCGTCCAGATAGTGGTAAGGTTGTTGTGGGAGGTACTATTGTTTTTGGGTATTATACGCAAGATGGTATTCAACTGAAACAAGATAAACGCATCATTGATGTGATACGCGATATTGCTGAATATATTCCTCTAGATAAAGGCGCGAAATTAACGGCTCCCCAATTATTGGAACGTTTTCTTTTTTCTAGAAAACAGCAACAAGTTTATGTTTCGCAACTGAGTGGAGGGGAACGAAGACGATTGTATCTTTTGACAGTTTTAATGGAAAATCCGAATTTTTTGATTTTAGATGAGCCAACCAATGATTTGGATATTGTTACGCTCAATGTATTAGAAGATTTCTTGATGGATTTTCCAGGTTGTGTGATTATCGTTTCGCACGATCGTTATTTTATGGATAAAATCGTTGATCATCTGTTTGTATTTGAAGGCAATGGTCATATTCGTGATTTTAATGGCACTTACACTGAATATCGTGTAAAAAAGCTAGAAGAAGATCGCATAGCGAAACAAAACGAAGCCCCTAAAGTCAAAAAAGAAAAGCCACAAAAAGAAGAGGGCGCTAAACTCAGTTATGAAGAACGAAAAGAATTCAAACGAGTCGAAAAAGAAATCGAAAAATTAGAAACTAAAAAAGCCGCCATCATTGAAAAATTCAATGATACCAATCTCCCCGCCGAAGAAATTGAAAAGCTTTCCATCGAACTCAGTGAAGTCAACAATCTCATTGAAGAAAAAGAAATGCGTTGGATGGAATTGGCTGATTTGATGTAGAATTTTCAAAATCAATAATCCTTATGCGAAATCCGATTATCATTTTTGTGCTATTTATTTTTTTGGTACATCCTATTCTTTCTCAAACCCAAATGGTGCAGGATGATTTCGAAGGAAATGGAACGATCAACACTTGGTCAGGAGATAATTGTAATCTCAATATCAATCGGGCGAATCCTTTTCCTGAGGGCATTAATACGTCTGCGACCGTTTTAGAATATGGCGATATAGGAGGGCAATATGCAAATGTCCGATTTCAATTAAGTAATAATTTTGATTTATCAGAGAATCATGTTTTTAGTCTAAAAATTTATGTTCCTTCGAGTGGAATAACGGGCAATCAACCCAATCAAATTTCTTTAAAATTACAAGATGGATTGTTAGGCGCGCCTTGGATAACACAAAGTGAAATCATAAAACCCATACAATTAGATCAATGGCAAACGGTAAGCTTTGACTTTTTGAATGATCCATATATTAATTTAGATCCTACTTCTCTACCTCCTACTCAACGAACAGATTTTAATCGAGTCCTCCTACAAATCAATGGTGAAAATAATAACGATCGTGTATTAGCTTATGTAGATGATGTATTTTATAATGGAACGATTGCGGTAGAAGCCGATTATGACTATTTAGTCTGGTCAGATGAATTTGAAACGGACGGGGCTATTAATACCTCGAAATGGCATCATCAAACGCAATTACCTGCTGGTGGAAGTTGGTTCAATGGTGAAATTCAACATTACACCAATCGAACAGATAATTCGTATGTAGAAGATGGCATTTTGTATATCGTTGGTAAAAAGGAAAGCTTTACCAATCAAGGACAAACAAAGCAATACACTTCAGCTCGTTTGAATTCGAAATTTGCTTTTCAATATGGAAAAGTAGAAGTTCGAGCAAAATTGCCAACAGGAGGAGGTACTTGGCCTGCGATATGGATGCTAGGAAAAAATATCAATGAAGATGGTGGCTATTGGAATATTCAAGGTTTTGGTACAACGCCTTGGCCCGCTTGTGGAGAAATTGACATTATGGAACATTGGGGATATAATCAAAACTATGTGCAAAGTGCTACGCATACACCTTCTAGTTTTGGGGCTACGGTCAATCATGGAGGGCAATCAATCAATGATGCTTCTGGCAGTTTTCATACGTATACTTTAAAATGGTTTCCAGAAAAATTAATTTTTAGTGTGGATGGCATCACACATTATACCTATGAACCCGACGTTTTTGATGATAATACCTGGCCTTTTGATGCAGAACAATACATTTTGCTCAATTTTGCTTTTCTTCCCGATATTATTTCTTCTTTTACTGAAGATGCTTTAGAAATAGACTATGTACGTGTGTATCAAAATGCCCCTGTTTCGACAATCGCTGTAAATAACCCTCTAAGCCTTGATTTAAAAAGTGTACCCAATCCTGCACAAGATTTTACCATTATTAGTTATCATCTTTCTAAAAATAGTAATGTGCAAGTATTTATTTCAGATTTGAATGGTCGGTTAATCGAGACCTTAATTAATAGGCAACAAGCTTCTGGTAAACATCAACTAAAATGGGATACCGCTAACGTACCCTCAGGAATTTATTTATATACCTTAAAAACAGAAGATCACCTCATCTCAAAAAAATGTATGATTTCGAAATAGAGTACCCAATTCAATGAAAATGAGAATCTATCCTGTGGCTTTTATTGTTAAGCGTTCTTATCCAAAGATTTAGCTACATTTTCTAGACCGAAGTATAATTTTGGTTAAAATATTAGATTAATGGAATAGGCTTTTCTATTTTTGATAAAGCTTAGACCATTAATCCCCTTTGCCAAACAATCTATATGTCATTAATTCAAATTTCACAATCCATCTTGGATGATGCCAAGGTGTACCTCCAAAAGATCACTCCTGATGATTATGGAAAACCCATAGATTTATTATCAAAATCGACGATTGGTCAACATACGCGGCATTTTATTGAATTTTATCTTTGTTTATTGAATCAAGCGGAATGTTCCTGCAATATCAATTACGATAAGCGTGAACGGGATAAGCGGATCGAAGAAAATCCAGTCTATGCTTTACAATGTATAGATCGTATTATTGAAGGCTTGAATTCACCGCGTCCCATGAGTGATTTTGTTTTACATGCAGAATTTGATACAGCAATCAGTGTCCCCACCTATTTTGATCGAGAAATTTTATACAATATTGAGCATAGTATCCATCATTTAGCAATTATTAAAATTGGTCTAAAAATCATTGCTCCTCAGATTGAGTTGCCGCCCCATTTCGGTGTAGCGGCTTCTACCATAAAGTATCGTACTAAAACGGAAAGTGGAGTACGTCAACAAACCACATAATTTTATCAAAAATCACCCATCATAAAACGTTCTATTTCTTCTTCCATCTTTTCCTTAGGCATATCTAAAACCAAATAAGAATGTGTACCATTCTCTTTAGGAATCCATTGATTTCCGCCTATTGAATCGGCTTGGCAAAATCCATTGTCAACTTTATGCCAATACTCCCCCAATCCATTTCGTACCGCATACAGTACCGCTGTTTGATCAAAGGTCGCATTATCATGAATCCTATTTTTAAATTGTATGTTCTCTTGAATAGGCTTGTACGACAACATCTTCTCCAAAGATTAAAGCAATAAACAGTAGCCTCATGTTAATAAAGTAGTAATTCGTTTTTGTGAGAGTATTTTTGAAGTAGGGTATATTTATAGTTCTTTATTCTTACAAACCAAAAAAGCAACGACACAATAAATTGAAAATCAAAGACAAACCCAAACCAATAATAAAAATATTGAGTGACCAACGGATGAGTTTATTTTTTCGATTTAAGGTTTTTCCAAGATAGTAAATATCCTTAATCATGGACGTATAGAGGTATTTCCCATCATTGATAAGTTGAAGCATGCCCCATTCAAAATCATCGGGGTGCATTTGATGGAAATTGCCATAAAAAAGAAGATTGCCTTGTTTGTTCCGTATTTGATCTTCGGTAAATTTTCCGTGGGTATCTTCAGGACGAATGGATAAAATAGCAAAGAAAATAGAGAGCAAATTCGTCACCGCCAAAATGATAATGGAGATAAACTCTAAAGACCCTTGTTCTCGTATTTGATCGCCAAGCACTCCTCCGATCACCAAGGAAAGGATAATCGAATTCACTGTAATCATGATATTCGCTTTGCGATCAATCATTTGATTGAGCACATAATGATTTTTGGAAGTGGTACGAAATAAGGTTTGGATACCCCGATCATCTCGTCCTTTGGAAGATTTTAAATTTTTCTTGAGTTGCTTTAGTTCTTCTGCATTGATGTTGAGTTCACGTTTGAGGGCAATATCTTCTTGCTTAGCGAGTTCTTTTTGATCTTTTTTAAAGGTATCAATTAAGGCAAGTAATTTAGGTTCTAATTCGCGTTTTCCATAAGTGGTATAAAATTGCATTTGTTCGACTTGCGCAACACCTACATCATAAAAAGATTTACGTCCAATATCTAGATTATGGATTAGGGCTTCTTCATAGAATCGTTTGACATTTTTTTGTGCTTTCTTGCCTACAAATTCTTTGCTATAAGCATCTTGAAGGACACCTTCTACTTTATTGGTAATTTCATGAGGAAATCCTAAGTGTTTTAGTGTAGTTAAAATAAATCCTCGACATTCTTCAAAACCTGCATGTTGATCGAAAAACTGGTTGACATAAGCACTTACCTTTTGATCAAAGTCAGATTTTATCTCATTCGTTTCTTTATCGACTTTATAGCTTATCGCCCCAAAAGAAGACGCATGAAACCAAGCTGCAATAACCGCTAAGCAAGTTTCTTTTTCTGACAACTTTTCTTCTCCCGCGATTATCTTTACATTCTTGATATAGCGATGTGCATATTTCAAATCATGAAAAATAATCTTATCTGAAAACTTAGCAATAATATCCGTAGCAAAAAGTTCCGCCTTTTCTACCAAAATATTTAAATCGTCCATTGTAATCCTTTTAATTAATTAGTCCTTACATGTTTCATCGCGCAGAGTCGCAAAGACGCAGAGTGTTAAAACCATAAAACATTAATAATCTAATAATTATAAATCTTGCCACAACTATAACCTAATTGAAATTTGAAGCAAAACTAAAAACTTCTAAAACGAATGTCCTGCCTTTATAATCAATCGAGCATCATCTTCAGAAGTATAATAGCCAAATGAAATAATCGCAATATCCACAGGCGCGAGCCAGAATCCACCGCCATAACTATAATGTAATTTTCGTCCTTCATCTACATCATCTAACCAAACCCGTCCATAATCAAAGCCAGTATGTAAACCAATAGAAAAGGGTAAAACTTTATTCGTAGAAGATAAGATTTTTAAGCGTAAATCCGTATTGTGGAAAAAGGCACGATCACCTAGAAAACGCTCATTTCGAAAGCCTCTTAAAAAAGCTCCTCCAATTGTTGGCGCATGATAAAATTGATAACCCTCACCAAGATTAAAGCCACCACCTACACGCGAAGCCAAGACAAAATTTTGCTGTCGATCAATGGGTAAATAAAAGGTGAAATGCGCGCGTAAAGCAGAGAAATCACCTGTTGGTTCTTCTACTTTGTAGCGCCAATTGTATTTGGTATTAAATCGAATGCCTTGTTTTGGATCAGCAAAATTGTCAATGTTTCGATAATCTAATTCTACACCTACTCCTGCATAAAATTGGGAATTAAAAATATCCGCTGGTAAACCATTGACATCTGAAGTCACTAAACGATTTTCAGTGGGCTGGACATCCACCCATTCCAACATCGGTCCAAATTGAAAATAGGCACTATTATTCGCAAAGCGTTTACGCAAATTCAAATTTGCCCAACCATAACTCAAACGCGCTTCATTAAACTGACGATTGTCTTTATCACGCGTCGTTTCATTACCAAAACCAAAATAATTAAAGGTATTCCTAGGACTGTGAAAGCGTAAATTCGTATGTAAATCCCAACGCCCCACCGTTTCTATGTATAAACCATCATATCGAATATCTACTGCCTGCGTGGCAAAGCCGAACATCGCTCGCACATTGTGTTCTTGCGCGTAGGGATACTTTTTAAATTTATAATTAATCAAACGATAAGCACCGCCTAAGATAAAGCCATCATCTGGATTAAAACCTAAGATGGGGAGTTTAGTATCGAAATTATGTTCATATTGAACATCTCGGCGATCAAAATAATTGAGTAGTTTGTATTTGCTCGTTTTGTCTTTTGCTTCTGAAACGGATTCTATTTTTATTCCATCAATGGTATCATAAACTTTTGTTTTTTTAGAACCTCCAGAAACCTGCGATTCATCCTTAACTTGATCATCTCCTACTCCACCAATCACTCGAATTAAGGAACTTTTATTGGTTTTTCCTTTGATGTTAAAGGTATCATCATTGCCCATCCCGTAGAGATGAATTTCTTTAGTTACTTTTTTATCAAACAAACGGGAGTATACTTTTTCATCTTTGTGATACACTTCCACGAGTGTCATTCCATCTTGCTGACGCGTCACTTCAAATCGTTCTTTTTTATCTGTTCCCAAAACTACAATCTCATCCGAGTAAAATTCATAAAATTCTCTTGCATAGCGCACCACATTATCGCGGCGTTCTTTAAGCATTGCCATCAAATCTGCTGCGGTTTGTTCGTAAGCAAAAGGAGGCATTTCTTTAAACGCTTCTTCGATAATTTCGTCGGTCATATTATTTTGGATGTACAGCGCTTCTTTTTCCCATTCTTCCCACGGAATTTCATTGAGAAAGGTCATATTAAAAAAGCGAGAACTCCAATTATCCCAACGGGTTTCATCTTCAATTTCACCGCTATAGGATTTTAATTGCCGTAAAAAAGGCATAAATAAACGCGCTAATCCAGAAACGATTCCATCATATTTAGAAAAGGCTTGATCTCGATCTCGCGGGATAGGACGATAGACCCGTTTTCCATCTTCTTTTTTCATCGACCAACGCCATTGATCATCGTGCCGATCCCAATCCCCAATCATCATATCAAACAAGCGCGAGCGTAAGACCCAATTTTGATCAATTTGATGCTTACTACTGTGTGTAATTTTACCCACCACATCTGGCGTACCATAAAATTTATCGGCTGTACCAAAACTCTCCACCGCTTCATGTCCTTTTGAAGGGCGTTCTTCAATCAAGTAAACATCTCCGCCAAACATGTCATTATGAACGCCTAAAGCAGGTTGTTTAGGCACATAATATAATTTAGGATTGGTATGATAAATGTTACAAGCACTCGCCAATTGAGGAATCACCAAAGGGGCAAAAGGATGCGTTGACATAAAATTCTCTTCTGCCAAGGAATTAGCAGCGGTCATTTTATTGATGGGATAAGGTACTAAGCGCGAAGCATCTTTTGTGAGTGCACGCATCGCAAATTGGCGACCATCATTCGTTTTTAAACGCAAAGAATTTGTTTGATTCCCACCTCCTCGTTTTATAGGATAAGCACCGACGCCTTGAAACTCCGTTAAATCTAAAACAGGAAAATCATATTCTGCTAAATATAAATCACGATAATGTTCACCCAAAACTGCATTATACACCGCCCCTTTATCTGCCCCAGAGATATTTAATAAAGTAGGTTTGCGCGTAACTGTTTCTTGGGCTTGTTCAAATTCTGGAAAAGAAGACGGAATATTTTCCTCACTGATGGGGAGTTTATCTTTTATTTTTTGAAAATAGGCGAGTTCTTCTCCCCCATCTTCTTTAGTGATGTACATACTTAAATAAGCCGATCCATCTTCATAAAATTCTACAATAGAATAGCCTTTGCCTCCATGTGCAAACTGAGAGCCTTTCCCCAAAGCCACAGGGCTTTTTTTAGAACCTGCTCCACTAACGATGAATTTTTGTTTATCCAATTCAATGTATTGCAAACTATGCTCGTGTCCAGATGCAAAAATGAAGCTTCCATTTTTCGTTGCTCCTGCCAATACGTCGCGTTTCATTTGTTTATAAATAGGATGTGCTACATCTTGGCGCATTCCTAGATTTTGTCGAGCAACTGCACCTATTGTTCCTAAACCAGGCAAAGGAATATACAAACCATCCGATAATTGAGTAAGGGGAAAAATATGTTCTTTTAAACTTGTTTTCCCTCCATGTGGTCCATAAGTATACATCGGATGATGCGAAACAATGATGACATTTTTATTCTTATATTTTCGTGCTAATTCTTCAAACAAAAAGCGAAAAACGGGACGACTTAAAGCATTACAATCTTCATTGATGGAAGGGTGCGCCTTATCCCAATCACGCAAATACCAATCGGAATCCATGAATAAAAAAACCAATTGTTCATTTACTTCTACAATTTGAGGATCGCCACAAGCATTGGACGGCAAATAGTAATCTTCCCATTCGTCTTCGTCCTCGATGCCTTTGTTAAGATAGGCTTCTATGTACGCCTCTTGCCGTCGTACACCAAGTACTCCATCGCCTCGCCAATCGTGATTACCCGGGGTAAAATAAGGCCTTCCTTTATAACCATCTAAGATATCGAGTTGGGTATGAAGCTTTGCTATGGCTTCTTTTTTAACGGCTTCATCTTCCGATTCGTGGGGAAAACCACTCGGATAAATATTATCGCCTAGAAAAATCACAGAACTATTTTCATTGGCTTTTTTTAAACGTTTTTGTAGATTTTGAAGGGTCGGATTTTGTTCTAAGGTGGGATAATTTCCTGCATCTCCAATTAGAAAGACCGTATGCTTAGGCTGTTGATTGAAATCAATTTGATTGCTTTCCCAATTTTTGGTGTTCTTCGTATACTGTGTTTTATAGGTCGCACAAGAAGAAATTCCGATTATCAAAAATAATCCTATAATATAGTGTAGTTTGTTCATCAAAGACGGTTTTGCTAATTCTAGTTTTTAGTTAAAGTGCATAGGACTCAATCCATTGGTTACAGCATATATAATTCCCGAAATCAATCCCACCATAAAAATGGCAAAAGAAATGAGTAATAATTTTTGTTTAACGGCAATCGCTTTTCCTAAAAAGTATAAATCTTTGATCATTTCATCATAAACATTATTTCCACTATCCATGATGCGTGAAAATTCAGCTTGAAATTCTTCCAAACTCAAGGACGCAAAATTACCTGCATACAAACTGCCTTTATAATCACTTTTTTGAAACATCCGACCAATATAACGATGGGGCAACATTCCAATCAATGCAAATACCATAGAAAGCATACAAAAGATCGTCAATACACGAAAGCCAAAAAAGATAATGTGTTGATCTTCTTGTGGTGCTAAATACATGACCCCCATCAGTAGTGAAATCAAGATGGAATTAATCGTAAGAATGATACTCGATTTGTTGTCGATCATCCTTAATAAATTGTAGTGATTGCGAGAGAGGGTTCGGAAGAGGGTTTGGACGGAACGTGGCTCAAAGGCAGCGAGTTTAGCGCGTTCTTTATCTAAATTGAGCGCCTCTTTTTCTTTCTTCTTTTTCTTTTTGGTAGATTTTTCAGGATTCTCCATAAATTGCTTTGAAATTGATATGAACTACAATATAAGTAGTTTATCTAAAAACAAGTCTTCCTGTATATTAGTTTAGGGTCAAGTAAATCTACCCAAGCTTGCAGGCGGGTTCGACAATCCAATTTGTAAAACTACTTTATATGAAGTAACGGCTAATGTATTATCTAGATCAGTTTAATATCTTCATTTTCCAATACTGTTTTAGGTGCGCCTGATAATCCTGCTTTAAACATGGCTTGCCCTAATTTTACAGATTCAATCACAAAGGAAGGAAAGAGTCTTTTCATCATAGGATATAAACTTCGAGACAAGCGATAGGACAAATTGGGTTCTTTCCGTTTCACGACTGGATAAATATAGGCAGGTCGAAAAATATAAAGCGCATTGAATGCTTTTGTCATCAAATAATTCTCTGCGATGCCCTTATCTTTTGCAAACATCACTCGGCTCATCTCCGTTTGATCGGCTCCTTGTCCACTTAAAAAACAAAAAGTCGCATCAGGACTAGCAGTTTTCAACTGATCAGCAAATGCTTTGGTATAATCGACCGTAATTTCTCGAAACTTTTCTCGATCTACTGCTCCCGTATACACACCTATGCAAAACTGAGCAATATCTTGATTGTCAAAATGGTGCGCAATTTTGGAATAGTCTTTAAAATCATCGTGAACGACTTCTACTAGTTTCGGATGACTAGCCCCCGTTTTACGGCGAGCGATACTCGTCACTTTTCCAATTTCGTCACTATCCAAGCAAGCTTGTAATACGATTCCGCCAACCATTCCTGTAGCGCCTGTAATAATTACGTTTTTCATTTTCGTTTTTTAATTCAAGTTGCGGTTTATCGTTTTTAAGAGAGAAAAAGCGTCCTATTTCATAAAAATCATAGATTTTTATGAAATTATCCTTATTTTCTCTTACGATACGCAACTTGGGTTATTTAGAATATAGTAAGATAAGAAAACAGGATAACAATACCCATATCGAGCAATAAAATGAGATAACTAATCCATTTATTTCCTGCTGAATTCTTTAAAGCAGCAGCTAAACCTAACATTCCAAGCATTGGAAATAAGACCGCTAGAAAAGGCGTCCAGAAAAAAGTATATTGGTAAAGCAGATACGCCAATCCAGCATTAATGAAAGCAAACAATAATACACCCCATCGTTCAGATGAATTGATTCTATTTAAGAAAACAAATTGGATAATGTGTGCTATTACATTGGCAAGCAATAAGTAAATACCTATTTCTGTTAAATCCATAAATGTGTAGATTAATCTCGGACTAAAGATAATAAGGAAAAAAACAGATTAGTTGTCCATTCTGTTCAATTTGCTACTTATAAAATATTACTCTACCTTATTCATCCCTGCATAATAAATTAAATACCACTCATTTCGAAACTGACTAAAACGACGTTCCATCATAAAACCAGCATTTGGATCAATGATATATTCTATTACCGTTTTATCATCCACACTTTGGTATTCTTGACGAAATTGATTCTCATCTGAAGATTGTATAGGACGATGCATTTGCCAACTATCTCTTTCCCACTGATAGCGTCCTGCCACTAAAGTAGCACTATCTGCATTGGCAGGTAATCCTTCTAATGGAAATAAAATATGCTCCATTTGATACAGACTATCGGTATGAAATTTCATATAAAACTGCATAAACTCTGGCGATAAATCAGGATTGTCTTTTAAAGCTGCAAATCCTACTCCATCTGAAGAAGAGTTTCCACATCCAATCAAAAAAAGAAATCCAGAAAAGAAAAGTGTATTTTTCATAAATCTTATTGTTCTAAAGCATAAACCAAAATATAGTCATCCAATCGTTCATAAAACACCTCAAAATGGGCAATATAGTCCCCCTTATTTACATAAGCCGTCGTTTGCCCATTAGTAACATGATATACAAAAGGTTTTACAAAAATATGCTCCTTAAAATCCAATTGTTTACGTCCATAGGCTTTGTAAAGTGCCTCCTTTGCGCCCCAATACACATGTAAATGTTCAATCTTAGTTACTTCTTTAAGGCTATTGGTTTCTTCTTCACGCATAAATTTATGGGCGATTCGTGTAATTTTTGGAACGATCCGCTGTATATCAATGCCCACACAAAACGGTGCTGCAATAACTGCTGCTAAATCACCTGAATGACTTAAGGAAATTTGATGGGTCGAATTTTCAATATAGGGCTTACCAAATTCATCTTTATAAATTGCTCCACGCTCTGCTCTTCCCGACATGTAATGAATCAACCAACGACTCGCTAGCCATTCCAATCCTCGTCTTCCTTTCAGTTGCTCCAAATAATCCACTTCTTGAATAGATAAATGAAGTTGTTGAAGAAAGAAATTTTCGTCTTCTTCAATTTTCCAAATCCCAATTTCTGCTGCAGCGTCAATATGTCGATGTAAAAAAAGTGGCAAATTTTATCTGTTTAAGGTCGTAGCACGAGTTCCTTCTTTTTGAGAATGAATCCTTTTTGATAAACCTTTGATTGTTTTTCGTGCAACGACTAATATTTTTTCAAAACTTCTTCTTCTTAAAATAGTTCTATTGATAGAAATCTAAATCCACAAAAACTATCCGTATTTTTGCAAACATACAAACAATCTTTCAATCATCTTGAGGAAGTCCATTAACGTTCATAAAATCCATCAACTCACAGGGCATCGTGCTGCCATTTATGCACTTGAAAAAGGAAATGCAAACAATACTTTCCTCTCAGGAGCGGGGGAAGGCTGGATTGTAGAATGGGAAATGCCTCAATCTGAAAATGGTCAATTAAAAGCGACTGTCGAAACAAATATCTTTTCACTTTGTCATCTTCCTAAGGAAAACCTAGTCGTTGCTGGCAATATGAATGGTGGTATTCATTGGGTTGATTTAGTTGATCCCAATCAAACAAAAAATATAGCTCATCATAAAAAAGGAGTGTATGCGTTATTACCAATTGGAAATTCACTATATTCTTTAGGAGGAGATGGTTTACTCACCAAATGGGCTATTACTCAAAAAAGAAGTGTTGAAAGCTTGCAAGTCAGTCATGAACGGCTACGTTCTATTACTTATTGGAAGCATGAACAGTGCTTAGTTATTGGATCAAGTGATGGAAATATTTATCTGATTGATGAAACTACCTTCCAAGTAAAACACACCATTCAAAATGCACACGACAATACTGTTTTCAGTCTACAACTTCATCCAAATCAAGCCTATTTAATAAGCGGTGGACGAGATGCACATTTAAAAGTTTGGGATCTTCAAAATAATTTTGAATGCATCAGCGATCAAGCCGCGCATTGGTTTACGATAAATACTATTGCCATTCACCCGACTTTGCCTATCTTCGCCACTGGAAGTCGAGATAAAACTATAAAAATCTGGGATTCAACAACATTTCAACTCCTTAAAGTCATTGATACGGCTAGAAATGGGGGACATCTAAATTCTGTGAATGCACTACTTTGGTTAGAAAATAATTATCTTATTTCCGCAAGTGATGATCGAAGTATTATTTGTTGGCAAATTGAGTTAAATTCCTAGAAACCTACTATTCCTAATTAAAAAAGGATTAAACAAACACTATGATTCTAAGTGATAAAAAAATTTTAGCCGCCATAGAAGATGGTTCTATCGTCATCGACCCTTTCAAAAAAGAATGTTTAGGCACCAATTCTTATGATGTCCATCTGAGCAAACATTTAGCCGTTTATAAAAATGAAACTTTAGATGCGCGTCAGCACAATGAAACAGTCGCCATCGAAATTCCAGAAGAAGGCTTCGTCCTTCAACCTGGTACACTTTATCTTGGTGTAACGGAAGAATATACCGAAACTCATGCCACTGTTCCTTTTTTGGAAGGAAAATCTTCCGTGGGACGCTTAGGAATAGATATTCACGCTACCGCAGGAAAAGGAGATGTTGGTTTTTGTAATACCTGGACCTTGGAAATTTCTTGTGTTCATCCCGTTCGTGTGTATGCAGGAATGCCCATCGGTCAACTCATTTATTTTGCTGTAGATGGTGAAATTTTGAATTATTACAACAAAAAGAAAAATGCCAAATACATCACACGCACCGACAAACCCGTCGAAAGTATGATGTTTAAGAATAAGTTTTAACATGAAAATCATATCAGCGGGCGCGGGAAGCGGCAAAACCTATCGACTCACACAAGAAATGGTCGGCTATCTACAAAGTGGAACAGTCCGAGCTAGTGGAATTATTGCGACTACCTTCACTAATAAAGCAGCAGCCGAATTGCAGGAGCGCGTACGCGTGAAATTACTGGAAGAAGGACTTACTGATGCTGCCGACGAACTCGCCAATGCCCTCATCGGTACCGTACACGGACTTGGGGTAAAATTGTTAAAACGCTTCGCTTTTGAGGCGGGTGTCTCGCCTGAAGTAGCGATTATGGCAGATGAAGATCAGCAATTACTCTTTAATCAATCCCTCGCTACAGTACTGACCGAAAAACGAATTCGTCAAATGGAAGGATTAGCGGATCGTTTGGGACTCAATAAAAAAGATCGTTACGATTGGAGAAAAGAAGTCAAAACCCTCACGGATGTTGCTCGGGTCAATGATTTCGATATTGCTGTATTAGAAAAAAGTAAGATAGAATCGTTTGAAAGTTTTCAAATTTATTTTGGGAACAAACCAAGTATTACTACCGCTAAATTAACAACTGATCTCGCTCAAGAACTAGAAAACACGATTACGACTTTAGAGAATAATGAAGATTCCACAAAAACAACTGCTACTGCAGTAAGTGGTTTGAAAGCCATTCGAAATGAACTTCGTTTTAGAGGAGAACTCCATTGGCACCAATGGGTGAAACTAGCCAAAACAAAAGTCGGTGCAAAAAGTAGAGATGATATTTTTAATCTGGTGGAATGCGCTTGGAAACATGAAAAAAGCAACAAATTTCATCAAGATATTCAAGAATTCATTTATGGTATTTTTGACATCTCGATAGAAGCCCTGCGTGAATACGATGCTTATAAGAAAAAACGAGGCTTGATTGATTACATTGATATGGAAATTCAGGTAAAACGTCTTTTAGATCATCCTGAAGTCAAGGAAATTCTCGCCGAAGAATTAGATTTATTAATGGTCGATGAATTTCAAGATACCAGCCCCATTCAATTAGAGATTTTTTATAAACTTTCTCAAGTTGCTAATCAATCCGTCTGGGTAGGCGATCCCAAACAATCTATTTATGGATTTCGCGGTGCTGATCCTAAATTAATGTTAGCCATTATTGAAAAACAAGGAGGCGTTAAGCCTGAAGATATTCAAAAATACTCCTGGCGTTCGAGAGAAGACATCGTTAATGCCACCAATGCGATTTTTTGTAAAGCATTCAATGATTTACCCGAAGATCAAGTTGCCCTCGTTCCAAAACGTACCAAAAAAGCCAGCAACGATAGTCAAAATCAACAAGATGAACCTTTTGAAGTAGAAGATGCACTCATTCATTGGCATTTTCAATTGGATAGTGATAAAAAAAGACATCCTTCCAAATGGCTCGAAAATGCCATCGCCAATCGTACCAAACAACAATTGGAAACAGGCATCTATTTCATCCCAAAAGGAGAACAGGAAGCTCGAAGAGCAGTAGCTGGAGATGTTGCTATTTTATGCCGCTCCAATATTGCTTGCGAGCAAATGGCAGAGGCTTTTCATCGGGTGGGTTTAAAAGCAGCTATTTCTCGAACGGGTTTACTACAAACAGCCGAAGCAAAATTGATTTTGGCTTGTTTGAAGTATCTGTTAAATGAAGTAGATTCTCTTTCTGTAGCGGAAATTTTATTGCTCGCTTCCGCTAAAAATATTGAAGCCATCATTCAAGATCGTCTAAATTATTTAAAGAAAATAGAAGAAAATAAATACCTCAAATGGGCTGATGATGATCCTTTTATCCAACGATTGAATGCTTTGCGCTTAGAAGCAGTAGAATTGTCCAGTTCGGAGATTTTAAATTTGTTGCTAGAGGAATTAGAATTGCGGCGTACCATTGCGAGTTGGGGTAATACTGCTCAGCGTTTTGATAATGTAGATGTACTCCGAAAAATGGCGCTCCAATACGAAGAAAATTGTAATCGCCTACATACGGCGGCTTCTTTAGGTGGTTTTTTATTGTGGTTGAATGAACAAGAAAGTCGCTCAATGGATAAACAAGGATCAGGAGAAGGGGCGGATGCTATAAATATTTTGACCTATCACAAAAGTAAAGGATTAGAATATCCCGTGGTCATTTTACATAATTTAGAAGGAAATCTTCGGGACAATATTTGGGGAATTAGCCTCGTTTCTGAACAAAAGGAAGTCGATTTAACGAACATTTTAGGCAATCGCTGGATTCGTTATTGGATCAATCCATATGGTGACCAATCGCGTGGTACTCCTCTCATGGAACGCATCAATCTTAGTGACGAAAAAAAACAAGCCATCAAACAAGCCATGGAAGAAGAAGCGCGCTTGCTTTATGTAGGCATCACTCGTGCAAGAGATTATCTTATTTTTCCTACGCGTGCTAAATCAACCAAATGGCTCAATCGCGTATGGCACAAGGGCGAAGAAAATCATCCTACCTTAGATGCTAATTCTCCTGAAACCCCTTGGGAATGGAAGGAGACTTATTTAGAAACACAATTGGACACACCTTATTATGGAATAGATTTTCCCGCAACGGATTTCCCTGAAGAACAAATCACTTATATTGAAGAACAAATCGGAAAAACAAATTTCGACACTTATCATATTTCAGCGGAAGAAGATCCCATTCATCAGCATTTTAAACTCCATCGTATCCATCCTACCAAAACCTATGCGCCACCCATTAAAGTAAAAGAGGATACCAATTTATACGAATTGGCAAAAGCACTAAAAGCCTTTTTAACTGCCGATAGTTTAAAATATACCAATGAGAATAGATTGCAAATGGCAAATGGCTTAATCCATCGTTTTGAATTAGAGGATCAGGTCAAAGCACAAGCGTTTCTTCAAGTTGGAAATAATTGGTTGAATGAAATAAAGTCTAATTTTTCTGCACAACAAGTGCTTCGTAAATACCCCGTTTCATTACAGCGAGAACAGCGTTTGTTTCAAACCATTATTGATATTCTTATTATAGAAAAAGAAAGCATTCATCTGATTCAAAATAGTGGATTTTCAGGAGAACAAAAAAAATGGAAAGGAAAAATACGTGAACTTCTACCTTGGCTCGAACTTGCCAAACAAGCCATCCAAACCCAATTCCCCAATAAAAAAATAAAGACCTACGTCCATTTTGTAATGGGCTGTGGTTGGATGCAAGTTGAAACTTCGGAGCAAGACAAAACTGTAGTTTAGTTCAATCCATTTTAGGGAAATAAGCAAAAACATTCTTTTTTCATCAAAAAATCTTAAATTGCCATTATTATCAACAGCTTCCAAGCTCGATAATATAAAAAACATACTATGAATAGGTAGTAATCCCTCTGTACTACTATAAACCACAACATTATGATACGTAATATTTTCCTACTAGCCCTAATAGCTCTAGTTGCTTTTGTCTGGATTTCTACCGTTAATCGTTCGTGTAATACAGGAGATGATACTTCTATCAGTGCCAATGCAGATGGTACTAGTGAAAATGGAAGTGTTTATAATGATAATGAATACAATGATGAAGATGCAGAGTACGATGATGGCGAACCCTATTCAGATGAAGATTCCTATGACATCAACGACGAAGATGATCGTGTCAATCGTGCACGCTCAGATGAAGATTATGATGATGGTGAAACCATTGTAGATGATGAAGACGCTGCTTATGATGAATACGAGGACGAAGATGAAGAATACACCACCTTTAGCCGTGACGACGAGGATGATGACAGTCGAAGTAGTGGCAGTGGTAGTAATTATTCATCAAGTAAAGAAACTGATTATTCTTCCTCATCTAGTAGTGGCAGTTCACTGGTACGGCATTCAAGTGGTGTAAAAGGAAATTTCTTAGTCGTTTGTGGAAGCTATAGCTATGAAGATAATGCCGATGCACTTGCGCTTAAACTTCAGCGTCAAGGCTATAATAATGCAGAAGTATTTAACTTCGACTTTTCGCAATATTACTCCGTTACTGCTGGTCGTTACAATACCATCAGTGATGCTCGCGCTGCTGCCAATCGCTTAAAAGGACTTGGCTATCCTGAAGCCTATGTTCATAAAATGCGCGGTAAAAAAGTAAAATAACAACTAAAAAAGAGAAAGGATAGGCGAAGTTTCCTAACTTCGCCTATATAACCTAAGTTGCGGATGATTTAAGGTTCGTAAGGAGAATTTTGAGAAAAACAGCCTAAAAGGCAAGTTTTGAATCAAAATATGACGCATGAAGCTTTATAATGAATTATCCGCAACTTGAATTATATAATATGTTTTGTGAGTTTCTTAACTCGCGTTCAAATATGTATATTTATCTACATCCACTTTTCTCTTTTTCATTATGATAATTGTAACAGGCGCACTTGGCTTTATTGGTAGTTGTTTGATTCGTAAACTCAATGATGAAGGTCATACCAACATTCTTGTAGTCGATGATTTTTACCAGAATAAAAAAGAACGCAATCTTGCCAATAAATCCATTGGTGACGCCATTCATCGTTCCATTTTTTTAGAATGGTTAGAACGACTTCAATCTCGTGTGGAGGTTGTTTATCACATCGGCGCACGTACCGATACCACCGAAATGGATACTACCATTTTTGATGAACTCAATCTCAATTATTCCAAAACCATTTGGAATACCTGCACGAAATATCAAATTCCACTCATTTATGCGTCTAGTGCTGCCACTTATGGTATGGGAGAACATGGTTTTACCGATAGTCATAAAATCGTTAATGATTTAAAACCTTTAAATCCATATGGCGATTCAAAAAATGATTTTGATAAATGGGTACTGGATCAAAAAGAAACGCCTCCTTTTTGGGCAGGTATGAAGTTTTTTAATGTCTATGGCCCCAATGAATACCATAAAGGAAGAATGGCTTCTGTGATTTTTCATACCGTCAAACAAATCAAGGAAACAGGGGGTATGAAATTATTCAAATCTCATCATCCTGATTTTAAAGATGGGGAACAACAACGTGATTTTGTTTATGTAAAAGATGTGGTCGATGTATTGTATTTTTTACATCAAGAGCAGCCTAAAAGTGGATTATATAATTTAGGAACAGGAAAAGCACGTACCTTCTACGATCTTGCAACCGCTACCTTCAACGCAATGAATTTAGCCCCTAATATTTCCTTTATTGATACCCCATTAGATATCCGTGATAAGTATCAGTATTATACCCAAGCCAAGATGACTAAACTCAAAAAAGCTGGCTATAAAAAATCGTTTTACAGTTTAGAAGATGGGATTAACGATTATGTGCAACATTATTTACTAAAAGAAAAAATCTGGTAGTAGAAATTAAAATTAGTACTATTTCATATTATAGCATCAATACCAAAAACTATCTCCTCTCCATCGGTAAAAAAACGAACAAAGCACCGCATCCCGTGCTAATAGCCGACAAAACATCTTCCCTAAGTTTCTTTTGTCCATCTTATCTACTAATCTTGTTTTGATTCAATTTTTTTGTAATCTAAAACAACGATTTATGCTACGACCAATTCTTCTCTTACTATTTATCAATAGTATATCCCTTTTTTTAATAGCACAATCTCCAATCAAAACAGAATTTACGACCCCAAGTATCCAGCGAATGGATAGCTTATATCAACAATTATTTAAGGATTATCAAGGAGATTTTGACCAATTAGAAGGAACGGGGATCATGCCTTTTACTCGCCTCAAAAGTTTTTATGAAGCCCGTGTTTTAAAAACAGGAGAATTATCAGACAAAGATCGTTTGCAGATTTTCCAAAAAGTAATTTTAGATCAAGCTGAAAATAAAAATGGAAGTCCAGTTGCCAATTGGCAAAATTTAGGACCGAGTCTACTAGTTCGATACAACGGACGACTTGCCTCCCACGCTTTTGATTTACACGATAAAGATCGAGTTTGGATCGGATCAGCTTCTGGTGGTTTATGGTTAACCGAAGATAGTGGTGATTCTTGGACACCAAAAACCGATAATATTCCATCTACAGGTATTGGTGCAATTGTCATCAAACCAGATGATAATAACACCCTTTTAATCGGAACTGGAGAAGGTTATTCTCCAACAAATACCGTCATCAAACCTGGCATTGGTATTTTAAAATCTACTGATGGAGGTAATACTTGGCTACCCACTTCCTTTTCTTATTCGCTTGGTGCACAAGTTTCTATCTTGCGTATGGCGTGGCATCCGACCAATACCAATGAAGTATGGGCTGCTGCGACCAACGGTCTTTGGAAAAGTACGGATGAAGGCATTAATTGGACACTCGTCATGGGCGATGGAACGAATCATGCTAATTTTATTTGTAATGACATTATCATTCAAAAAAATGATCCCTCTATTTTATTCACTGCTTTTGAAGGGAAAGGAGTTTTCAAATCTACCAATGGAGGACAAAGCTTTCAACAATTGACCAATGGATTACCCACTAGTGATATGAATATCATTCGAGTTTCTCAGTGTGAAAGTGAGCCCAATGTTTTATATACCTCTATCATTCGTGTAAGTAATTTTTCTTTGCATGGCGTTTTCAAAACCACCGATAATGGAGAAAGTTGGACAAAATTGACTAGTGCGCCAAATGCTCCTTGTTCTCCACAATTTGTTAACTTTTGTCAAGGCTGGTATAATAATTTCGTTACCGTTTCTCCTTACGATCCCGATCATGTATTCTTTGGCGGAGTGACCATGTGGGAAAGTCGAAGCGGCGGTTTGTTTTGGACACAAAAAGATCGCTTGATTTGTACGAATTGTATTGATCCGCCTGCTTGTACGATGTGGGCGGATCATCATGATTTTGGCTTTAGTCCACACGATTCGCTCTTATTGTATTCCTTAAATGATGGTGGTGTAGCTATCAGTACCGATGGAGGACAGTGTTTTGAAGATAAAAATGATGGTTTGGTGACGAGTCAATTTATTTCAGCTACTGCCTCTCGGATTAATCCCGATATTCTCACAGGAGGTTTACAAGATCATGGCATTCATGCGGTTGATGTTTCCAATGGTTTGGAATGGTATAAATGGGCATGGTTTGACGGTGCGGATGTAGAAATTCATTCTAATGATCCCTCTATTTTTTATGGGACTTGGATCGATGGTACGTATTGGAAATTTTCAGGCGGTTCCCAAATTATTGGCACTCAAATTAATTCAGGTATGAATTTAAATGAAAACACCAGCACCTTTTACGCACCACTTGCCATTCATCCTGAAAATGGAAATATTCTTTTGGGCGCGACCCAACAAAAACTGTATCGTAGCAGCAATGGAGGGCTGTCATGGACGCCTGTTTTAACAGGCTCTTTATTTTCTGATTTCCGATTTAGTGAAGCGAATCCTTCCATTGCTTATGCTACTTCTTGGAATGGGACAAGTTGGAGTTTTTATCGTTCTGAAGACGCAGGGAATACATGGACAACCACTAATTCTGCTCCAGGTTGGCGCGTTACGGATATAAAAACAAGTGCCTTAGATGAAAATGTGATTTTTGCTACTCGAAATAGTATCAATGCTGCAACTGCTCATGTTTATAAATCAGTTGATGGTGGAAATTCTTGGTTACCCATACAAGGCAATCTCCCTGATATTACGACCAATGCTTTTGCTGTTGATTTCACTAATGACGATATTCTTTATGTTGGCACTGATTTAGGCGTGTTCATTTCTACGAATGGAGGGATAGAATGGAGTCCATATAATGATGGATTACCCATCACTTACGTCTATGATATTGAATACAATCCTACGGATAGCACCTTAGTCGTCGGCACTTTAGGAAGAGGTGTTTGGCGCACGAAAGCCTATACTAATGATGTAACGTCTACCACTTCTTTAGCTACTCCAAAACTTGATTTCAAGGTGTTTCCGAATCCTACTTCAGACGAGATTCAGGTACAAATTGAGGATATAGAAAGAGAGAATATAAAAGTGAGTTTACTCAATATATTAGGACAAAAAATGAGTACCTTATTTGAAGGACAAGTGGGGCAAAATTCGTTTAAAGCAAATTATTCTCTTCGGAAATGGGCAAAAGAAGCAGGGGTTTATTTTATACAAATTCAATATCAAAATCGAGCATTTACAACAAAAATTGTGCTTCAATAATCCCATTGGGAAAGATAGGATTCATAGTCGTGTAAAGGATTGTTTTTCAAGAGATAAGCACTAGGACTCAAGCCTGTCAATCCTTTAAAATCTTTGTATAAATGACTGGTATCATGATAATTTAAGGCTTGGGCTACACTTTGGATATTCGTTTCTAGATTCGTCGTCATCAAAATAGATGCTTTTTTAACACGAAGCACCTTTAAATATTGATTAGGACTAAGACCGATGTGTTGGGCATATTGCTTTTCTAAATAGCGGCGACTAAATCGTGTTTTAACGTCTATGTTTTGTAAGGTCAACTGCCGAACGCCCGAAAATTTATTCAATACATCTTGAATTAAAAGGGGTGTTTCGGTAGTTGATAATTGATTTTTTAGCTCAAGCAATAAATATTGTAATGGCATCAAAGAATGCTTATTTTCTTCCATTTGTTCATAAAATCGACGAAAAACAGCATCGAATTGACCACTAATTTCATTTAAGGGGATACTTTTATTGGTCAAAGCTTTAGCCTGTTGATAAGAAAATAAGCCTAAACTCCACGGAAATAATTTCAAAGAATAGAAAAAGCTATTTTGAGCGATTTTGATTTCACAAGCCGTGTTAATTTGTCCAATTAAAAAAGGTGTATTCGTACTAAAAACCGTTTCATTAAATACACTATGAATCGTCGAATTGATTGGTATTACTAATTCAGGATAACCATCTGCCACTAACTGAATCGTTGCATCTTCTCCTTTATTTTGAATGGTCCAGACCCCTTGTACAAAAGGAGGTAGTTGTAAACCTTTTTCTATTCGATCAAATTGAATCATGTAAATAGTCGACTTTTTGCCTTTTCCAAATTACAATTTAATCCTTAAAAATTTATAAAGAAAAACACCTCTGTCAAGTAAACGATGAAAATTATATCTACCGCAACCACTCTTTCACCACAGAGCGATAGTTTTTACCAATCGGCAATAATTTTCCATTCTTCATAGCAATTTGTTGTCCTTCGAGATAGTTAATAAACTGGCGTTGTAGAATGAAGGATTTGTGAATACGTAGAAAATGCGTAACTGATAATTCAGCTTCAAAACTAGATAAAGTTCGTGCTGTTAAATGAAATTGATCGCCCATCCAAATTTTGACATAATTACCATAACTTTCTAAATAGTGAATTTCGGCAAGATTAATTTGGATCAAGCGTTTATCCACTTTGATAAAAATGTTTTGTGTTTCATTTGTTTCTATTGATGAAGTACTCACAGGCTCAACAATCGTGAATACTTGTTGATGGGCTAATTTTACAGCTTTTAAAAAGCGATCAAAACGAAAGGGTTTGAGTAAATAATCACAAACTTGTAGTTCGTAACCTTCTAAGGCATATTCTTCATAAGCAGAAGTGATAATCACCTGAGGGCGTTGATCCAAGGTCCGTAGAAAATCTAAGCCTTTTAATTTGGGCATATTGATGTCTAAAAAGAGAAGATCAATTTGCTCCTTTTGTAAAAACGCATATGCCTCTGTCGCCAAATAACACTGCCCCACAATCTCCAAAAAGGGTAAATCTTTGGCATATTGTTCAATGACCTTGTGCGCTAAGGGTTCATCATCAATAAT
>JAHDES010000011.1:0-2330 GCA_020628645.1 Saprospiraceae bacterium | reverse complement strand
GCTTTGTAAGTGCTGTCATTAGATGCTAATTCTAAATCATATTGATTAGGATACAGTAATTCTAAGCGTCGTTTGAGATTGGTTAATCCAATTCCAGAAGATGTTTCTAAACTAGGTGTTTCGACTGAATTTTGACAAATAAATTGAATTTTTTCTTCATTCGCTACTAGTTTTAAGTGTAAAAAACAAGCGCGCTCGGCAGGTTCGATTCCATGTTTAAAAGCATTTTCCACCAAGATAATAAAAAGAAGTGGTGCAACCTCAACAGTAAGATCGTCTTGATCTACTTCAAATTGATAATCGAGTTGTTTGTGTAATCGAATTCGTTGTAAATCAATATAATCTTTAAGGTACTGGATTTCATCTTTGAGTAAAACGGATTTTTCTTTCCCTTTATAAATCACATAGCGCATTAAATCAGATAATTGCAAGATGGTTTCTGGTGTTTTTTCATCTTTCGTCAAACTCATCGAATACAAATTATTCAAGGTGTTGAAAAAGAAATGGGGGTTAATTTGTTGTTTCAACAAGGACAATTCCGTCTCTGATTTTTCTTTTTGCAAAGCTGTAATGGTTGTATTTTTTTTATACCATTCTACTAAACCAATAAAAGGAAGACTCAGGGTAAATACACTTATCGGAAAAGCATAGTGTATATCGTTAAATACATTTTCAAAAAGTCCTGTAGAATGTAGTTTATACGCTTTTACTACTGGAAAAAGACGGATCAATTCATTATAAAAAGGCGTTAATAAAAGAATCATCCCTACTGCTCCTAGTAGGTAATGGACGATTCCTTTTTTTTGTAATAATTGATTAAATAAAAAATGATGATGAATATGATAGATTAAATAATAAGAGAAATAAATGATAAATAATTGTGCCCAAGCACTAAGAAAAGTAGTCATTATTTGTATTAGAGCAAGACCGCGTACCTCCTCTTGAAAGCCAGTACTCGCAGTAACAAGCATAGCGGTAATAATTGCCATAAATACTGCTGCTAGTTTAAATATACTTGCTCGTTTTAGCCATTCTTGCTGCCATCTTTTCAATCGCTTAGATTGCAATATTACTAAGGCGAATTCCAATAAAACAAATAAGAAAAAAGGAATCAAAAATCCAAATTCATTGGCAAAACTTGTCGGATCAAATAAGCTATCGAATAGGAGGAATTGATTCAACTTTAAGCCTAAAAAAAATAAACTAATCGGCCACACTACTAATACCGCAAGTTTACTCCAGTACGTTTTTTTTCCTGTCCATTTTTGAGTCCCCAGCATAAAAAACACTGGTACACAAATTACAGTTAGTCCACCAATTAAGGCTAAATAGATCAACCAGCCCAATTTCCCACTTACTTGCATCAAGGCATAACTCACCAATAAAATAATGGTGAAATACATCCAAATCGTTGTGTTCAGAAAAAATTGAGTCCATCGTTGATAAAGCTGTTGCATAATCTTTTTATAGCAAATCAAATGAATGTGTTATTCAGAAATAGGATTGTCGAATTCATTCGACGAGTAGTTTAGTCAAGTCTATTTATTAAGTTCCCTCGCATAATCGTCTCCTTCTACAAAATCACATCCTCAAATTAGAAAATTCTTATCGTTCCCTTCCTTTTTCCATGATGAACGGTCTTTTTTTCGTGATCAACGCCCAATTTTCCGTTCATCATCAAAATTTCGCCCTTCATCATGCTTAATTGGTCAGCTTCAGAATGACGATTACATTTGTGGTATTGAAAATAAAATCGAAACCGTTTAGACTTTCCAAACTAAATTTTTATATCATGCAACTTCAAATTTCCAATCTTAATAAAACCTATCCCAATGGTGTCAAAGCCATTCATAATTTAAACCTCACTATACAAAAAGGAATGTTTGGTTTGCTTGGGCCAAATGGCGCAGGAAAATCGTCTTTGATGCGTACGATTGCCACCTTGCAAGAAGCGGATACAGGACATATTCAATTTAATGAGATTGATGTGGTACAAGACAAAGTGAGTCTTCGAAAAGTGTTGGGGTATTTGCCACAAGAATTTGGGGTCTATCCTCGTATTTCGGCGGAGCGATTATTGGATTATTTAGCGCAACTAAAAGGAGTAGCATCAAAAAAAGATCGACAAAAATTAATTGATCGATGTTTGGAGATTACCAATCTGAAAGATGTTCGTAAGAAGCATGTCAGTGGCTATTCTGGCGGCATGAAACAACGGTTTGGTATTGCACAATTACTACTCAACCATCCTAAACTCATCATCGTCGACGAACCCCAGCAGTTTCTTATGTAGGTTAAAACAAGCCTATTCGAGCTGTACATCAAACTCT
>JAHDES010000010.1 GCA_020628645.1 Saprospiraceae bacterium | reverse complement strand
TCTAGTCCTATAAAAAATTATCAGTTTTCAAAACCTTTCCGCTGCGAAAGGTCAAGTGTTAAGATAAGTTTAAACATTTCGGCTATTCTACTGAACTGTAAAATTCTTTAATGTGTTTTCGTTTAATTAATAGATTTTTACTGTTTAAATATTTGATTTCAAACTAGTTGTCGCCTCTAGCCGGCTGGGCTTTTACTTTTTTCATTGCCCAAAAAGTAAACAAAAACGCTAGAAAAGATAAACTTTTTTGCTGATGCTCTTTTTTACATTGTAAAAAGCCATCTCATAGTCAAACAGTATCTTTTCGAGCCTCCCGCCCAGTAGTTCAGATTCAATTTTATAAATATTGCTCTTTTCTATTGTTAAGTAGAGTACACTTCGACTATCAATAGTAAATAATTATTTCTTATAATTAATTCGAATCATTTCACTTTCATTTAAATCTGAATTGAGGACGACAAGTTTTCGTACACCATCATAAACATAACGTATGGCAATCGTATTAGGAGGAATATCTCCCAGATTCTCCGCATGTAGAAGGATATAATTTTCACCTTCTTCGTTTAACTCAACAAGGATTTTAAAAGGGCGTTTTTCTAATTTTTTTTGTTCCATGATCCAATGCCCATTGAAATTGAGCGAAATAATATCGCCATCTTCTTTTCGGTGGTCAAAAATTTCAAGTAATAATTTCTTTTCATCCACTTGAATCTCTTGTTGTCGAACCACGACTTCTCGCTCTTTCAAATTGGTTGGTAAGGTTTCAATGACGGTTTCTTGATTAGGAACTTCAATATCTTTTTTAGGATAGATGACTTTGTAATAATGCGGTTCTTCCAATAGAAAAAGCTGTGTTGGATTTGCTAATTCCATAAACCGATTCATAGCTTTGACCATACCACTTCCATAACGATTAAAAGCCGCGGCAACTTGGATATTGTGGTAGTAATAATTTTTACCATACAGGCGATATTTATCTTCAAATTCTCCTTTATTGATGTAATTATTTCCATAGTCTAATGCTTCTTCAACGGCTTCTACAATTATGTTATATTCTCGATTATTAACGGGTACTTGTTTTAATTGATCGAGTTGTACCTTTAGTTGTGTCATTAAATCAGGGACATCTCCATTGAAACCAAAATGAAGGGCTTCGAGCAATTCTTTAAGGGTTGTATGAGTGGATTTAAAAGAATCAATGGTTGCATTAAATTTGGAGGCTTCTATTTGAACTGTAGACGAATGAATACGCGCTAATTTCCGTGCTAATTCTTCTTTTTCCTGATAAAAATAGTCGTATAAAGTGACACAATTTTCGAGATAACTATAAATTTGGATTTGGTGAATTTCTTGTGAAAGATCATTGGCAGTAATAAAATCATCTATCGTAAAACGCATCTTATTAACTCGATCAATGATGGTCTTTATGGCCTCTAAAGAAGCATTCAAATCCTCGGCATCTGCTTTATTTAAATATGCACTTTCGGCTTTGCAGGTGGTATACCAATCATAAGGAGGTAATTCATAAAACCAATGTTCAGGATCTACAAAAATATGTTTAGGTAAGTCTTTATTACCATAAAAATTGAGCTGATTACTCTGTAGGTCTACATATTTGTTGACCTCTTGATTGAAATTTTCTAACATTCGATGAATAATTAACATACCATGAATGCTTTCATTGGTAAATTGTACATAATTATTCAAAGCTTTGACCTTGGCAGCATCTTGTGAAAAGGAAAATTGCGAGAGGAGTAGACCTATTAAAATAGGAATGAGGCGTGATATGTTCATGTTATTGTTCAATGGTTTTGTCTTACAAAGATAGCGGTTTTTGTAATAGGATGTATTTATTACTGTTACAGGAATGTTTATGATGAAAGATGAAGTGAAGAATTTTGTATGTATACTCTAAAAGTAAATTTCTTGTGCAAGTCGAAAAGTATTCGCATGAGCATTTACAATATGCGCGATACGTTCGGAATATCCTCCCCCCATACTGATGGCTACAGGAATATTATGAAGTTTACAAGTTTCCAATACAAAACGATCTCTAGCTTTACACCCTTGCATACTCAAACTCAATCTTCCCAATTTATCAGTAGCTAAAACGTCCACGCCTGACAAATAAAAAATAAAATCGGGCTGAACTTCATCTAGTAAACGTGGGAGTGAATTTTTTAATACCTTGAGATAATGGTCATCTTCTGTTTTATCAGGAAGACCAATATCTAAATCCGATTGTTCTTTTCGCCCTGGATAATTTTTCGCACCATGCATACTAAAGGTGAAAACTCGTTCTTCCTGCTGAAAAATTTGTGCCGTTCCATTGCCTTGATGAACATCTAAATCAATGACTAAAATTTGTTGCACTAATTTTTTTTTGAGTAAATAATTAGCGGCAATACCAATATCATTCAGTAAACAAAATCCTTCGCCTTTGTAAGTGAACGAATGATGCGTGCCTCCTGCTACATTCATAGCTACGCCATATTGTTGAGCATATAAAGCGCAATCTATCGTTCCTTGTGAGATGTGAGTTCCTCGGCGTACCAATATTTCCGACATAGGAAAACCGATGGCGCGAATTTCTTTTTTGGTGAGCGATTGGGTCTTTAATTTTTGCCAATAGTCTACCTCATGTGTCCATAAAATGACTTCTTCGGTAAGGGCTTCTGGGTGAAAAAAATTAGCTTCGGTGATTGTACCTTCATACAACAATTGCTCAGGAATTAACTCATATTTTATCATAGGGAAGCGATGCTTCTCTGGTAGTTCATATTTATAAATGGTCGAATAAGCAATTTTGAGCATTACGAAATAAAGGTTTCCATAATAATGCAAAAATAACAACATTAGTTGATAGAAATAACAAGATTTCTTTTCTGCTCAAACATAAAAAAGGCAAATGAAAGAGGAATATTCATTTGCCTAAATTTTGAAATAGGAAAGGTATAGCAATTAAGAAGCGTCTGTTGCTAAAGTTTTTACTTGACCAATCGTAGTGGTAATAAAAATTTTTGCTTTTTCAATGCCGCCGCTGGTGTCATCTAAATCATTGATGATTTCACTAATATCACTGCTGACAAAATCAACTGCATTTTGCACATCGCTAAAAACGGTAGCCAGCTCTGACAGATTGGTATTGATATCATTCACACCTGTAACCAGCATTTGGATTCTTGAAATTTGAGCACGAAGATTACTTGCTTTTGATTCCAAATCATTTACTTTTTTTTCTTCTACTGCCAACGCAATACCTGCAGCAGCTAATCCTGCTAATCCAAAAATACCTAAAGCAAGGAAATATTTTTCTTTACTTCGAATGGCACTAGCTTCTTGCTGAGCAGATTGTAATTGAACATTTAAATTAGAAATTTCATCATGCAATACATTCTCAATAGGAGCTAAATCTTTGGAAAGTTGGATGGCTGTATTTTTATTGGTGATGATTGTAGTATTTAAGGTGTCAACCTGTTTTTTTAAAGTAGCTGCAGATGTATTTACAGATTGAATGATTGTTTTTACTTGATCTAAATTAGCTCCACTATCCAAAATATTAGATGCTTTTTCCAAATCAGTTAAAGCAGTAGGGGTAAATTGTTGAATTTCCTTTTGCGTCTGTTGGATCGCACTAATATCTTGTTGCACTACTTTTTGAGCAGAAGATTGAATTGATGCAGCATTTGAGGGTAATCCACTAATCGCTGCAATTTGCTGACTCATGGATTGAAGATTACTTATGGATTGTGATAATAGCCCTGTAGAAACAGGAGCTGCACTTGAACTAGTCATGATTTTTGGTTTTTTGAATATTGAAAAAAAATAGGAAGGTCTATTTTTTGCGAAATTAGACCTTCCATTTTATTATTTTAATTAAGCATTAATACGCCATCGCTCTAGCTTGGGGAGTAGCTCCGTTTTTTGCTACGCTAACGATATAGTCACCAATATTTTCTCCTTTTGGTGCTACTAATTGTTTCGTCCCTGACATTTGAGTTTTGATAATGTTGGTATCTTTTAAAACAGAAGCTACTGTAGAATTAGCGGCTGTCAACCAAATTTTACGTACTTCACCAGAAGAGGTCGTTCCTTTTTCAAGATCATTGATTAAATTACTCAAATCTCCACCTAAAAATTCCCAAGCATTTTGCATTTGTGTTGCTGCATTCATTGCTGCACCTGCTTGGTTCGCTAAAGAAGAATAGCCTCCTTTGATACCTAAAGCTAAATTTACTTCTGCTGTAAGGGTAGATTTTTCACGTAATAATTTTGCTTTTTCATTATTTAGGTTGGAAAGGGTAACGGCAGAAGCTACTTCTCCACCTACACCAGCAGCGATGAGTGCAACACCCCCAACGACTACAGGAGTAGAAGCGCCAGCAGTTACAAAATCGGCTACTGCACCTACAGCAGTAATGAATACACCCCCTAGAATAGCCAAGCCACTTATGGCAATCCCTGCAATAGCACCATCAATTTTACCTTGAATCGTACCTAATTGACCATCAATGGATTTTAAAACACCATTATCGCCATTTACTGCTGCATTTAAATTTGTTACTGTTAGATTAAAACTTGCGGTATCTGTACCTAAACTAGTGTTTAGGGTCTTCAAACTAGCAATTACACCATTGGTATCTGATAAATATTGACTAGATTGATCTTTCAAGGTATTTAATGCCGCGATCCATTCTTTTGTGGTTGAACCTGGAGGAAGTGTAGTAGCTACAGCATTATGTAATTGATAATAATTGTTAATATTCGTTACATTCGTGATGATAGAAGGCTGAATGGTGTTGAGGTAGGTTTTAGCATGACCTTGAGCTTTTCCCAAACCCGTATTAATTTGAGTTTGATATGGTAATAAATTTTTAAAGCCCGAGAAGTCAACATTGGGTTGTTGTAAAACACTATTCGAATAATTTTGAATAATGAGTCCTTGAGAGGATTGTGATTTAGTTGCTGCATTTATTTTTGAGGCAGCTTGAATTGTTGTGTTTGCCATGATAGATGGTTTTTGGTGAAAAATGAATTTTTTAAAAGATAGCTTAAATTAATTGTTGCCAATTATTTCATTCTTTAAGAGGTCTATTTGTCCTGCAAAAGCTCCCCAGATAATATTGGCACGTTGTGCATCTACGGCTATATTATTTGCTTCTATTTGACTTTTAAGATTTGATACTGTAGCACTTACTTGTTCTTGTGCAGTAGAGACGGCTGACCAATCAATGTATAACTCATGAATAGATGTACCACTTGTTTTAAACATATCAACAAATAGTTGATTTTGTGCTTGTATCACTTTGGCAATAGCTATGAGTGTATTTTCCTGTGCCATTTGTTGATAAGCAGCAGCCAAGGATTTATTATTGGCTTCTAAAGCTTTCATGGCTTCAGTTGCTTTGCCTACACCTGAGCTTGCTAGTTTGATTGATTGCACTGCGAATTCTACATCTGGAGCTTTGTTTTTATTAGTTTTGGGGTCTTTATCTTCGTTTTTATCAGGTTTTTTATCACCTTTTTTTTCTGGTTCTTCGGCTTCGCCAGTTATTGTAGTTAAAATACCAATTCCCAAATCTGTTATTGATGTACCTAGTTCTTCTCCTCCAGTCACAATATCTTCTATGTTTTGTTGAATAGCTGTATTGAGTTCATCAATATTAGAATTGATTTTTTGAACAGCAACACCCAATTTTTTGATGGCATCATTAAGTGCATCATTATAAGCAATAGCGTAGGAGTCTAGAGATTTTTCTGTTAAGGAGTAATTTGTACTTAAAGTCTTAGCATCAACAGCTATCGAAAAAGCTTCGTTAGAAGAAGCGGTTATAGTAGCACTTACTTGTTGAGCAATCGTTTTATTTCCATAAGCCTTTAATAATAAAGGACGATCTTCGGAGAGAATAGGATCCATTAATGCACTAAAATTGCTTGCATCACTTACTAGGCTGATAAATGCAGGAAATAACTGATTTAAAAAAAATAGCGCATGCTTATTCATTCGATATTTGTAGGCATCTATCTTGGTGGCTAAACCGGGATCAATACCCGACAAATCAAGTGCTTGTTGCTGTAAAATAACATTTGAATAAAGTTGTTGGAGTAAAAAGTTATCCGTGCTACTGAAATAACTTTCCTCTAACTGATGAGGGCCAAGTGGATTTTCGGAAGAAGGTTTAGATACATTCTTTGTAGATGAAACAGGAGATCTTCTCGGTGCGGAGATGGAAGTATTTGCCATGATTTTTTGAGGTTTTTGGTAAAAAAATAGTATGTTTTAAGTTGTAATTAATAAGGTGGTAAGTTTATGGGCAGAAAAATTAGTATGAAAAATGCCTATGTAATCCCTCAAAAAATCAACATAATCTTCTTATCATCAATTATTTATGATTTTTATGAGGGCAGTCATTTTTATACAAGTAATTTTGTCCGCCTACTTATTACGATTAGTCCTTATTTGTATAGTACAAATGTAGAAGGATTTGTAGGGTAGTGTTAGCGGAAAAATACCTCTTTAAAAAAATAGGGGAAAATACGTAGGACTAAAGTTAACTACAATTGGAGGAGATTCATCAAGATAAATTATGGTACGATTATCTATATTACTTTAGGACAAGGTGTTTTTTTTCCGTAAAATTACTATAAAATAGATCTAACTATTAGACCAAATAAAAAACAGATGGCAAATCCAATCAATAAAGAAGCTCCAAGTGTACTCAAATATCAATTAAAATCAGTTGAACAACTTCCAGTCAAAATTTGGAATAATTCTTCGGATGCTTCCATTTATGTAGCACAATCCGTCGCTTTAGCGATTCGTCAAAAACAGTATGAAGGAGAAGTGATGGTGTTGGGTTTAGCAACAGGTTCTTCGCCTATACGTGTATACACTGAATTGGTACGTATGCACAAGGAAGAAAACCTTAGTTTTGCTAATGTCATCACCTTTAATCTGGATGAATATTATCCTATGCAACCCAAGGCACAGCAAAGTTATGTGCGGTTTATGAATGAATACTTATTCGATCATGTTAATATCAAACGAGAAAATATTCATATTCCTGATGGTCAGATTCCTTTAGAAGAAGTAGAAGAATATTGTACACAATATGAAAAGAAAATAGATGCATTAGGAGGCATTGACATTCAATTATTAGGAATAGGTCGTACAGGACATATTGGTTTTAATGAACCGGGGGCATGGAAAACGTCTTTGACTCGATTGGTGCGTTTGGATAATATCACTCGTCGGGATGCCATTCGTGAATTTAGAAAAGCAGAACTCGTTCCATATCGTGCCATTACGATGGGTATCGCTACTATAATGAAAGCAAAGCGAATTTATTTGATGGCATGGGGACAACATAAAGCGAGTATTTTAAAAAGAGCGGTAGAAGATGCTATTACATCAAGTGTTCCTTCCACTTATCTTCAAGAACATCCTCGTACGCGCGTAATTGTAGATGAAGCAGCAGCAGCAGAATTGACCCGTATTAAAACGCCTTGGTTGGTTGGTATTTGCAATTGGAATGATGATCTTATTTGTAAAGCCGTAATTTGGTTATCGCAAAAAACGACTAAACCTATTTTAAAACTAACCGATACAGATTATAATGAAAACCATTTAAGCGATCTTATCATTGAGTATGCCACTTCCTATGAACTAAACATAAAAGTACACAATCGACTACAAAATACCATTACAGGTTGGCCAGGAGGAAAACCCAATGTGGATGATAAAAACCGACCAGAACGAGCCAAACCCGCCAAAAAAAGAGTGATTGTATTTAGCCCCCATCCAGATGATGATGTCATTTCAATGGGCGGTACTTTTTTACGATTGGTAGAACAAGGTCATGAAGTACATGTTGCCTATCAAACATCAGGAAATATAGCTGTTCACGATTATGATGCCATGCGTTATATTGAGTTTATGCAAGAATTTGGGACGATGGTAGACCTTAATCAAACTGATTTACAAGCCATTTTAGAAAAAGCAATTTCTGATTTAAATAAAAAACAAGAAACAGATGTAGATACGGAAGAAGTACGCATTATCAAAGGATTAATCCGCCGAGGAGAAGCAAGAGCGGGAGCGCGATATTGTGGTGTACCGAATGAAAATATCCATTTTTTAGATTTACCATTTTATGAAACAGGTTCTACTAGAAAAAATCCAGTTGGCAAAGCGGATATTTCAATCATTAAAAATTTAATGGAACAAATCAAGCCTCACCAAGTGTATGCCGCTGGAGATTTAGCCGATCCACACGGAACACATCGAGTATGTTTAGATGCCATCTTTGAAGCATTTAAAACGCTGAAGAACAAAAAATGGATGAAAGATTGTTGGTTGTGGCTTTATCGAGGGGCATGGCATGAATGGGATATGCACGAAATTGAAATGGCAGTCCCATTAAGTCCAACAGAATTATATAAAAAACGTAGAGCCATTTTTATGCATCAATCTCAAAAAGATACACCTCCTTTTCCTGGGGAAGACGAACGAGAATTTTGGCAACGAGCTGAAGCGCGCAATCGTGCTACTGCACAGGCATATCACCAATTAGGCTTAGCGGATTATGAAGCCATCGAAGCCTTTCGACGCTGGAAATTCGAAGCTGAATAAAGTTGATCTTTTTTACTACCTTTAATTAGTGTTTAATGGTACACCATTACCAATAGCATCATAATAAAACGAAAACCAACTTACCATGATACTGACTTCCTTAGATTGGACGTTCATCATTGCCTTTTTTGTCATTACACTTGGAATTGGGCTTTATGTAGCACGTCAAAGTGGACAAAGCACTTCTGATTTTTTCCTTTCTGGTCGCAATATGCCGTGGTGGCTTTTAGGTGTTTCAATGGTTGCAACAACCTTCTCTGCAGATACGCCTAATTTGGTAACGGACTTAGTTCGTAAAGATGGGGTGGCAGGAAATTGGGTGTGGTGGGCCTTCTTGATTACAGGAATGATGACCGTTTTTATCTATGCGAAATTGTGGCGACGATCGGGAGTGTTGACGGATTTAGAATTTTATGAATTACGCTATAGTGGTTCAGCAGCGGCATTTCTGAGAGGATTTCGAGCCATTTATTTAGGGGTAGTTTTTAATATCCTTATCATGGCGACGGTTTGTTTGGCTGCTATCAAAATAGGAGGTGTTTTATTGGGCTTGTCTCCAGAGCAAACCTTGATTATTGCTTCCATTGTAACGGTAATTTATTCAGCTATAGGAGGATTGAGAGGAATTATTCTTACTGATTTTTTTCAGTTTATTATTGCTATGATTGGAACGATTTGGGCGGCAATTGTAATTGTAAATTTACCTGAGATTGGTGGTTTGAGTAGTTTAATTACCCATGAAAATGTAGTAGATAAATTAGACATTATTCCAAGTATGGAAAATAAAGATGTCTTTTTGACCTTTTTAATCATTCCTTTGGCAGTACAATGGTGGGCTTCTTATTACCCAGGGGCAGAGCCAGGGGGAGGAGGCTATGTAGCACAACGTATGTTAGCTGCAAAAGATGAAAAAAATGCCATTGGCGCAACACTATTATTCAATATCGCACATTATGCCTTACGACCTTGGCCTTGGATTTTGATTGCCTTAGCTTCTTTAGTTATCTTTCCAGACATGGATGCTTTGCGTGCAGCATTTCCAAATGTAGATGCTAATATTATTAATGATGATTTGGCTTATCCAGCTATGTTGACGTATTTACCAGCAGGTTTATTAGGATTGGTGATCGCTTCCTTGATCGCGGCATTTATGTCGACCATTTCAACGCATCTGAATTGGGGTTCTTCCTATATTGTCAATGATGTCTATCAACGGTTTTATAAACCAGAAGCGAGTCAGCAAGAATTGGTGATGGTAGGACGAATTTCTACGGTGATTATGATGATTTTTGCGGCTATTTTTGCACTTTATTTAGAGTCAGCAGCAGATGCTTTTGGAATTATTGTATTAATGGGAGCAGGTACAGGATTGTTGTTTATATTAAGATGGTTTTGGTGGCGTATTAATGCGTTTAGTGAGATTGCAGCGATGGTAATTTCATTTATCGTAGCCTTTCTTTTTAAATATGGCCCATTAAAAGGGAGCTTGCAATCATATCAAGAACTATTGGTGAGTGTAGCTGTTACGACTATCGGTTGGATTTTAGTAACTTATATGACACGCCCGACGGATCGTTCTACCTTGATTAAATTTTATCAATTTATCAAACCTCATTCCAATGGATGGCAGCCTGTCATTGCAGAAGGAGTAGCAAGCAATCAAATAAAATCCTCTGAAATTACAACGGGACAATTACCAAATGAACTCCTCAAAATGTTTGCGGGTATTTTCTTAGTCTATGGAATTTTATTTACGACTGGTTTTGTCTTGTATGGTGATATGACCTATTCATTGATAGGAATTGTAGTGATAGTTTTGGCAGGAGGAACCTTATGGCGTTTTTGGAAAAGATAGTTTTTTTTTGAAAAAAGGATTGATTCTGATGTTGCAAGTTGGGAAACTTGCTGGATATGTTTAAGCGAAGTTAGGAAACTTCGCTTATCAAATTATGGCGTTTTTGGAGTCGTTAATTTTTTATTTACCAAACGAATATTCGCAACTAAATGCAATAATGCTCCACCAAAAACGATAAATAAGCCAAAAATTGCCATTGGACGATCATCCACCGATTCTGTGGGGAGTTCAAATATAAAACTTAAAATAATTAAGATACTCGAAATCGTAATCAATATTGAACCCAAGATTTGAGCGATTCGTCTAAAACGATCTTTACGTATTTGAAAATAACAACCCAACATCAAATGAATAAATCCGACAAGTAAGATGTACAAATGACCCGTACGAAAAAGGACACGTTCAAGGGGAGTGGCAGCTCCCATATAATCATAAAAGTGCATCATATATTGACCTGTTAAAAGGAAAATAATAGTGATGATAATTCCCATATACAAATGAAACCGACGAAGCTGCTGTATCATACCTAATTTAAATTTTAATAAATCTATCAAAAATGACTCAAAAAATCACGTTTTTTCTACTATTAAGTCTCTTTTTAGGATTTTCAAATTGTGATACGCCAAGTACTCCAACTACAAGTGTATCCTCTACAGAAGCCATTACGACGGATGGTTGTATCCAAGAACAATTTGTGCATGCCGTTTATTTTTGGTTAAAAAATCCAGATAATCAAGAAGATCGAAAAACCTTTGAAACGGCGATTCATAAACTCATCGAATCTTCTAAATACATCAAAGCGTGGCATTTAGGCGTACCTGCGATGTCTGATCGAGAAGTGGTGGATAATTCTTACACCTATAGTTATGTGGTTTCTTTTGATTCCAAAGAAGATGAAGCGAAATATCAAGTGGAAGATGTACACCTTCAATTTATTGATGAGGCAGGGCATGTTTGGGAGCGTGTACAAGTCTATGATTCCATCTTTTTTTAGTACTTTTGAGGCTTATTTTTTAAGAGAAAACAATCATCATGGATAAACTAGATGCACTGAATCAAGTGGCAGAATTTCATAAAACCTTCAAACATCCTATTCTTCCTGAACCTACCATTCCTTCGGAAGAGCGTTGTGCCTTGCGCGTGAGTTTAATTGCCGAAGAATTAAAAGAATTGCAAGAAGCCATTGCAGATAATGATATGGTGGAAATTGCTGATGCGCTTTGTGATATTCAATATGTCTTATCGGGGGCGGTTTTGGAATTTGGATTGGGAGACAAATTTCCAGCTTTATTCAATGAAGTCCAACGCTCGAATATGAGCAAAACCTGCAAATCAAAAGAAGAAGCAGAAGCGACCATGCGTCATTATAAAGAAACCAAAGGCGTGGATAGTTATATGAAGCAAGAGGGTGATGTGTATCTAGTGTATCGAGAAGGCGATCATAAAACCTTAAAATCTATTAATTATTCTCCTGCGGATTTGAAGTCGATTTTGGACGAAGATTAAAAATCATTATCCAATTTTAGATCAAACTGCTGGTAGAGGTCAACAATTTTAGGATTTTGCTCCTTCATTTGTTCAAACTTTTCTTTTGGGGTTAAAAAAGCAGGTTTTTTGATTTCGGTATCTTGATTGATGGATTTTGAAGGATCAATTTGGTAGGTCAACATCAAATCTTTATGCCCCAATTCCTTTCTCAAAAATGGCATTAAGTCATATTCTTCTCTAATGTGCCCTTCTGAACGTTTAGAACCAATTATCACCTTAATTTCTCGCCCTTCTAATTGGAGTTCTGCTTGCTTCATGGTCATACGAACCGTGTTCGAACTAATGGTAGTGGTAAATACTTCCCAAGCTGCTTTTACATGTTCGATGGTAAGTTCAGTTTGTTCTTTTTTCTGATCGGCTTGTTCTTCTTGTGCCAATTCTTCTTGAAGTTGCGACAAAGAAAGAGTAGGTGAGATTTTTTTACTCTTATTCTGTAAACGTTTTGATAAGGAATTGGCTTTTTCTTCACTTTGTGTTGGTACAGGAGGTGCTTGTTCTGCTGCACTTGGAGGAGTTGGAGTAACTTTTGGTTCTTCTACAATAGAAGTTGGTGGTGTAGGAGATGAATTTTCCGCTGATTGCTCTTTTGGAATGGGTGAATTAGTACTGGTATTTAGGTCAGGCGTTTTTTTTTCCTCGATCGCAATTGGTGGCTGCGTAGCTAATTCAACAGCCTGTGCAATATGAGCCATTTTAATAAGCGTCATTTCTACATGCAATCGCTTATTTCTTGCCATTTTATAATTGACATCGCAATCATTTGCCAGATTGAGTGCTGTTAAAATAAATGAGGAAGGTGCAAGTTGGGCTTGTGTTTTATAACGCTGCGCTAAATTCTGACTGACTTCCATTAACTGGATCGTCTTTTCATCTTGGCACACTAACAAATTTCTAAGATGCCCCGCTAAACCATTGATAAAAATATCGGGTTCAAAACCTTTTTTCAAAATATCATTAAATAACAAAAGCGTTTTTGATACATCAGAAGCCAAAAGCCCATCGACGAGTTGGAAATAATAATCATAATCCAGTACATTCAGATTTTGAATAACATCATCGTATTGAATGGATTTCCCCGAAAAACTAACGATTCGATCAAAAATAGACAAGGCATCCCGTAAAGCACCATCTGCTTTTTGAGCAATGATATGTAAAGCATCTTTATCCGCTTTGATTTCTTCTTTGGCACAAATTTCTTCTAAATGTTGAACGATATCATTGATTTGTATTCGTCTAAAATCAAAAATTTGACAACGCGAAAGAATAGTAGGAATAATTTTATGTTTCTCCGTAGTTGCCAAAATGAAAATGGCATAAGAAGGCGGTTCTTCTAGTGTTTTCAAAAAGGCATTGAAGGCTTGTTGCGAAAGCATGTGTACCTCATCAATGATGAATACTTTATAATCGCCTTGTTGCGGTTGGAAACGAACTTGTTCGATCAGTGCGCGAATGTGTTCGACACTATTATTCGAAGCAGCATCAAGTTCTGTTATATTAAACGATGCATTATTATTGAAAGCTTCACAGGAGGAGCAAGTATTACAAGCTTCAAAATCTTCTGTTCTATTTTGACAATTGAGTACTTTGGCGAGTATTCTAGCACAAGTTGTTTTTCCTACCCCTCGTGGCCCACAAAATAAGAAAGCATGAGCGAGATGATCGTTTTGAAGGGCATTCTTGAGTGTTTGTGATACATGTTCTTGCCCGACAACTTCATCAAATCGAATGGGACGATACTTCCGTGCAGATACTACAAAATTACTCATATGACTTTATACTAAAAGGGTTTTATGAGATAAAAAAATGAGATTTTTTATCCAATTAAGAAATGCTCGCAAACTAATACCCACAGGTATTAAGTTGAGGACATGACGAAGAGTGGATGTAAAAGATAATTTTTTAGCCATACAAAATTCTTTAGAATAAAGTCTTTGCATAAAGGTAACAAAAAGCCGTTCTTTGACCAATTGTACGGAATGAAAAAGTAAGGTAAAAAGGAAGTCTTAACTAAGATTTGCAGTTTGTGCTTCGACAAGTACGGGAGAGGTGGTTTCTTTGATGGCTGGAAGACTGAAATAGAAGGTGGTTCCTTCCCCTACTTTAGATCTTACCCAAATTTTGCCATTTAGTTTCTCGACGATTTTTTTACAAGTAGCAAGCCCAATACCAGTTCCTTCATAATCGGTTTTACTATTGAGGCGTTCGAACATACCGAAAATGCGTTCTTGATCCTCTGGAGCTATACCTATACCATTATCTTTGATAGCAAAGATGTATTCATTGTATTCCGTTTTTTTACAAGTCATTTGTACAATAGGTGTTACCTCTGGACGATTGAATTTAATGGCATTACTTACTAGGTTTTGTACCAATTGAATAAATAAGGTTCGATTTGCCATTACGGTAGGAAAGGCATCCAAATCATAAATGAATTGGGCATGAGAACGAGCGAGTTGTTGAGATAAATTGGAGTTGACAATTAGTACAATATCTTGTACGTCGATTGGTGTTAATTCTAATTTTTTACTATTTACTCTTGAAAATTCTAACAAGTCACTCAAGAGACTTTCCATTCGTTTTGCACCATCGGCAATATAGTGTAAAAACTCTTTTCCTGCTTGATCTAATTGATGACCATATGATTTTGATAAAATAGAAGCGTAAGACTTCATCATACGAGCAGGTTCTTTTAAGTCATGAGAAGCTACGTACGCAAATTGTTCTAAATCTTTGTTAGACTGTTGTAAGAGTTTATTCTGTTTTTGGATTTTAAGGTTTTGTCCCTCTAAAAGTTTATTGGTTTGGATGCTTTGTTGGTGTAATTCATTTAGTTGTACATTGGCTTGTTCAATTTCTTGATTCTTTTTGCTCAATGTTTGGGCGGCATTGCGTTGTACTTTATAGCGATTAAAGAGCAGGAAAATAAGAAAAGCTAAACCAATAGCAGCACCGATTAATATAATTTTATTTAAGCGTTGAATTTCTTTTTCTTTTCTAAGTAGACTTATTTCTCGTTCGCGTTGTTGAATTTCATACTGCATTTTTTTGTCCCCCATGTGCGCTAAGATCTGTTCATTTAATAAGGTATCTTTAGCTAACATGTATTCTTTATAATAAAGACTAGATTGTTTATAATTACCACTTTGTTCATTTAAATCAGCACATACTTTATATATTTCTGCAATTCTTGGAAGCGAATTAATTTCTTTAGCGACACCCATTGCTCGCTTGAGGTGTTCTTCTGCTTTCTTATATTGTTTTTGTTCTATATGAAGTTCTGCAATATAACGAAGTGTACCTATCTCTCCCCATTTATCTTCTGCTTTGATTTTCCAATCAAGCGCAAGTAGAAAATATTCTTTAGCTTGTTTATAATCTTTAGAGCTGGTATAAATTTCTCCCATATTATGATAGGCATAAGAAATACTTCTTGTATTCTCAGTGTCATGGGCTAAATCTAGCGCTCTTTGACAATAGACCAATGCTGTTTCATGTTGTCCGATACGATTGTAACAGGATCCAATGGCTGCAAGACTATTAAATTTTCCATTTTTATTTTTGTTATTTTCTAGTAGTTTTAATGCTCTTTTATATTGTTCAAGTGCTTTCCCATATTGTCCTTGGTAAAAAAAGATAGTTCCAATATTGTATACGGATTTTGATACACCTTGGGCATCATTGATGGATTCGTATAATTCTAATGCTTTTAAGCGATTGCTGTAAGCTTGTTTGTAATCGCCTAGTTTTTGATAAATAACGGCAATTTCTCCATATGCTTTTCGGATAAGATTATGATTGCCAACAAAAGAATAGTATTGGATAAGTTGTTGGTAATAATCAATGGCAAGCGAATAATTATTTAGATTTTTATAGGTGATGGCTATATTGTAAAGTACGGTGACTTTACGACTTTGATCTTCTTGTATCCCCATTAAAGCATTTGCATCCATATACGTTTGTAGAGCTAGAGGATATTCTTTTTCTTTATAAAGGCTATCTGCTAATGCTATTAATTGGTCTGTATTATTACTGTTTTTTATAATTAGTTCTTGTACAGAGAATAAGCTATCGGGTTTAGCGGATATATTTACTAAAGCCAATAAAAATAGGTAAAATATGTATTTAAACTTTCCCAATATTTATGTTTGTACAAGAAAAAAATACCACTTGCATAAACAGCAAGTGGCAGTCATAAATAGTGTTTAATTTTCTTCTTCCCATGGAGGTGGGCAATAACCGCCATTTTGGATCATCATACGTGCCCAATCTATATAGCGATTTCCACCTTTTACTTCCTTCATTTCTATCTCTGTGATAGCAGATTCATTAAAGTTTAAATCTGAGAGTTTTTTCATGGTAATATAGTTTATGATTAATAAAATTTTAAAAACTTATATCAACTAATAGGAAGAAAGAAAATTTTTATAAATAGGGGATAAAATTCTATTGATTACCAGGGATGCCATCTTCCCATGGTGGTGGACATTTTTTATCTTCCATACGATGAAAGTTACCTTTGCCGCCTCCTTTAATCAATTGTAATTGCTCATCTTTAAGAGATGATAATTTTAAATCTTTTAATTTTCTCATGATTTTTTAAAGTTTTACTGTTTGAAATTACTTTGTACTAAAGTCAACTAGATGGAAGAAGTTTGAGCGAGAAATATAGTGGGGAGAATTCTGTGACGGGATTTATTATTCTATCGACAATAATAATGCCAAGTATAAACCCCTAATAACATTATGAACACTATAAATATGTAATGTTTTGAAAACGATGAAATAGTTGAAAAATAAAGGAGTTAAATTAATATAACACGGTATTATTTGTAATCTGTGATTAAAATATTGTGTCTACAGAAATGATAATCTTCTTCCACATTAGAGGCGATAACTGTGAGCTTTTTTCGGTTAAAATCATGCATAAGTTCTTGATACCAAGCCACACCCTGACGATCAAGATTAGTGGTGGGCTCATCTAAAAGAAGAATAGGAGGGGTACTACAAATGGCTAAAATCAATTTGAGACGTTGTTTCATACCCGAAGAAAAATGGCGAATTTCTTTATGGCGCGATTTTTCAAATTGAAGACGGCTGATAAGTTGTTCAATACTTAGTGTGCCAAAAGAGCGAAAGCGTTGGTGAAATTGAAGGGCTTCTACTAAGGTCAATTCTTCTATCAACTCAATATAGGGCCCCATGTAGTTAACTTGTTGATAAATGGCATCTACAGGTATATTTTGATTGTTTTGTTCAAACTTAATTTGTCCGCGAGTAGGAGAAAGATGCCCAGAAAGAATGCGTAGCAGGGTCGATTTACCTGAGCCATTTGGGCCGAGGATGGCATAACTGTTTCCCAGCTCCAATTCATGAGAGATCTTTTTAAAAATCCATTCTCGTTTATATCGTTTGGAAACGTTTTGCAGTCGAATTTTCATCAATGAAAAAGGAAAGATTAATCTTTTGAAGCTTGAAAACCACGCATAATTCCTCGATCTGCTTGGCGTATAAACTCTAGGATTTGTTCACGTTGCGGCGTGATATCGAGTGTAGATTCTACTTCTTGCAGCGCTTTGGTCATATTCATACCTTTAACAAACAGAATACGATAAATATCTTGAATATTCCGAATTTGTGCGTCAGAATAACCTCGTCTTTTCAAACCAATGGAATTAATACCTACATAAGAAAGCGGTTCGCGGGCAGCTTTTACAAAAGGAGGAACACTTTTACGGACTAGAGATGCGCCTGCTACAAAGCTATGCGCACCGATTTTGGTAAATTGTTGTACCGCCACCATGCCTTCTAAAATAGCGAAATCATCAATTTCCACATGACCTGCTAAGTTAACATTATTGGCAAGGATAACATTATTTCCCAACTGGCAGTCGTGTGCTACATGTACATAAGCCATTAACAAACAGTTATCTCCGACCGTTGTTTTCCAAGCATATTTAGTTGCTCGGTTGATGGTGACACATTCACGTATAGTCGTATTGTTGCCAATTTCTACAAGAGTATATTCTCCTTCGTATTTTAAATCTTGTGGTAAACCACCAATTACAGCACCGGGATAAATTTTACAATTTTCACCAATGCGTGTACCACGGAGTATAGTCACATTAGGACCAATCCAGCATCCATCGCCTATTTCTACATCTTTGTCAATACTAGTGAAAGAACCAATACTGACATTGTTGCCTATTTTTGCTTCAGGATGAATATCAACCATTCGGTTTATGTGAATGTGATTTTGGTTCATATTAAATTTTAATGATTTAATCAATCATACAACGATCATAATATACCGAATGTGAATAGTTTAGCTTCGATATCAAGATCGCCTAACAATTTGTGCTGTAAGTTCTGCCTCAGATACAATACGATTTCCAACATAAGCGATTCCAGTCATTTGAACGATTCCTCGTCGAATTGGAGCAGTCATCTCTAGTTTGAAAAGTACTGTATCACCCGGTACAACTTTGTATTTAAATTTAGCATTATCTATTTTCAAAAAGTAAGTATCCCAATTTTCTGGATCAGGAACAGTACTTAGGGCAAGTATTCCACCTGTTTGTGCCATTGCTTCTAATTGAAGAACACCTGGAAGTACAGGATTGTTAGGAAAATGCCCTTGAAAATAGTTTTCATTAAAGGTAACGTTTTTAACCCCCACAACGTGTCCTTCACTTAGCTCAATAATTTTATCAACTAATAGAAAAGGATAACGATGGGGCAACATAGCTGCGATTTGGACACTATCCAATAAAGGTTCTTTTGTAGGGTCGTAATCAGGCTTACCCTTTAATTTTTTAATGGCTTGATATTCTTTTTTGAGTAGTTTTGCGAATTCTACATTCGCGGTGTGACCGGGTTTAGTGGCGATGATTTTACCTTTTATAGGTTTGCCAATTAAAGCCAAATCACCAATAACATCAAGTAGTTTATGTCGAGCAGGTTCATTTTGAAAACGTAAAGTAGTAGTATTTAGTATACCTTTCTGCTCAATTTTGATACTGTCTTTACCTAAATCTTTTGCAAGTGCATCTAATTCATCTTGAGACACTTCTTCATCAACAATAACGATAGCATTATCCAAATCTCCTCCTTTTATTAATCCCTGCGCTAACAATGCCTTTAGTTCTCTTAAAAAAACGAAGGTTCGGCAAGAAGCGATTTCAGTTTCATAATCAGCAAGGGTATCCAAACGAGCAAATTGTTGTCCCAAGATGTCAGAATTGAAATCAATCATACTGGTTACTTCAAATTCATTGGAAGGTAAGGCCCAATATTCACTGCCTGTCTCTTCATTTTTATAATGAATAGGGGTTTTGATGACAAAATAATCTCGTTCAGCTTCTTGTTCTTCTTTTCCAGCTTCTTGAAAAAGTTGAACAAATGGATTCGCACTGCCATCTAAAATTGGCACTTCAGCACCATTTATTTCAATCAACACATTATCAATGCCACTTCCTATCAAGGCAGACAAAACATGTTCTACTGTAGAAATAGAGGCTTTAGAAGTGGCAATCGTTGTACTACGATTGGTAGAACTTACTTTATTGGCGTCGGCTAATAAAATGGGTTGCCCTTCTAGATCGATTCGTTGAAATTTTACGCCATGATTGATAGGAGCTGGTTTAAATTGTAAGGCAACTTCTTGCCCTGTATGTAAGCCAATTCCTTTAATAGAGACCGCTTTCTGAATAGTATGTTGCTTCATAATGCTATCCGTTTTTAAATATCTTTTTATTCTTCTTTTATGTTTTTTAATTCTTTTTCTAATTGGTGAATTTTTCTTGCCAAATCAGGTAAATTTTTAAATACGGCATAAGAACGTACATAATCCCTGTAGGGAATCGCAGGTGAACCAAACCAAGCAGAATCTTCTTCTCGCACCGATTTCGATACGCCACTTTGGGCTTGAAATTTCACTCCATCCGCTATCTTTAAATGCCCTGCAAAACCAGCTTGTCCACCAATTTGCATTCGAGCCCCCAATTTGGTGCTTCCAGCCACCCCAGCTTGCGCAGCGATCACGGTGTCTTTCCCTACTTCTACATTATGCGCGATCATGACCAAATTGTCTAATTTTACGCCTTGTCGAATAATGGTCGATCCCATTGTAGCACGATCAATAGTACTATTTGCTCCAATTTCTACATCATTTTCTATTATCACATTCCCAATTTGAGCAATTTTTTGATACGAACCATCTTCTTGTGGTGCAAATCCAAATCCATCTCCACCAATTACTACATTTGCATGTAAAATACAATTATCTCCAATCACACAATCATGATAGATGCGTACACCTGGATACAAAATACAATTTTTGCCCACTTGAACATTGGCACCCAAATAAACTTGTGGATACAATTTTGTACCAGCTCCGACAGATACGCTTTTTTCAATGACCGTATAAATTCCTACCGCTACATTTTTACCAAGTTTCGCGCTTTCATGTATAGCCGCTTCTGTAGCGATTCCATTTAATTGTTCTTGTTGTTCTCCGAATTTATTCAACAAAAAACCAATACTAGCATACACATCTTCAACACGAATCAAAGTAGCTGCTACTTTTTCTTTTGGTTCAAAGGTATTACTCACCAATAAAATAGAAGCTTCGCTTGTGTATACATAAGGCTCATATTTCGCATTAGCATAAAAACTAATCGTACCTTTTTTGCCTTCTTCAATCTTGGAAGGAGCATTCACTAGTACATTGGGGTCGCCCTCAATTGTTCCATTTAGTAATTTGGCTAAATCTTTTGCTGAAATCTGCATCTCACAAAGATAGTTATTTCTACTTTTTGACCTTAGTAAAACACTATAAAACGTATATTTGAACTTATTTCCTGTATTAAAAAATTGTCAATCTATTGGAACATCATATACGAATAGGAACTCGTGGTAGCAAATTGGCCTTATGGCAAGCACATTATACGCAAGATTTATTGAAGGAAATTGGCGTTTCTTCAGAACTAGTCATCATTAAAACACAAGGTGATAATATCCAACATCTGGGTTTTGATAAACTAGAAGGGAAAGGCTTTTTTACCAAAGAAATTGAAGATGCACTCCTTCGAGGAGATGTAGATATGGCAGTGCATTCGATGAAAGATATGCCCACCGAAGCAGTAGATGGCTTAGTGATAACGGCGGTTTCCTATCGTGCTAATCCTGCAGATTGGTTAATAATCCGAAAAGACATACTGACGGAAGGGAAATTAATGCGGCTTCCTGAACAGGCTGTTGTAGGCACTTCCTCTGCTCGCCGTAAAGCTCAATTATTGAGTTTTCGTACAGATTTACAATTGAAAGATATTCGTGGAAATGTTCCCACGCGTTTAAAGAAGCTTAAAAAAGGAGACTATGACGCGATTGTATTAGCAGGGGCTGGAATTGAGCGATTGGAATTGGATTTATCGGATTTTGAGGTCTTAAAATTTAATCCAAAAGAATTTGTACCTGCTCCCGCACAAGGCGTACTCGCTTGGCAAACTGCAAAAGATGATATTCCCACACGTCGTATTTTGAAACAATTGCATCAAACGGAAGTGGCAAATTGTACGAATGTAGAACGAAAAGTATTGAATTTATTAGAAGGAGGTTGTCACATGCCACTTGGTGTGTATTGCGAAAAAGATCAACAAGACAACTATCATGTTTGGGCAGCCAAAGCCGATACTTGGGAAAGTCCTGTTCATCGAATTCGATTGTCTTCAAAAACCAAAAAGGGATTAGCAGAAGCGGTTGTTCAACGTTTAAAATCAGTTATTCATGAGTAATCTAATCAATAGATGGCGAGCCTTATGGAATCCAGATATGTATCATGGTTGGGGCAAACAAACGCGTTATTTTGAAGGCTGGTATTTTAAAATTGTTGATCCAACCGAACAATATGCCTTTGCAATTATTCCTGGTATTTCAATCGAAGAAGATGGACAATCGCATGCTTTTATTCAATTACTAGATGGAAAAAAATGTACGGCAGATTATCTCCCTTATAAAGCAGAAGAATTCGTTCCTGCTACAGATCGTTTTGATACTCAACTAGCCAATAATCGTTTTTCTGCAAATCAAATAAGCTTAGATTTACCCAAACTAAAAGGGACTTTACAATTTACGGAGACTCGTCCATGGCCCAAGAGTTTGGGCGCACCTGGTATTATGGGTTGGTTTTCCTTTGTACCTTTTATGCAATGTTATCATGGAGTAGTGAGTGTACATCATTATTTGAATGGAACATTAGAAGTGGAAGGGAAAACGGTCGATTTTACGGGAGGAAAAGGCTATATTGAAAAAGATTGGGGACGTTCTTTTCCGAGTTCTTGGATATGGATACAAACCAATCATTTTGGAGAAAAAGAAGAGGTGTCCTTAATGGCTTCTGTGGCGCGTATTCCATGGATTGGTTCTAATTTTATTGGCTATATTGTTGGTTTTTGGTGGGAAGGGAAACTCTATAAATTTGCGACCTATACAGGAGCAAAAATGAAAGCGACTTTAGGTGAGGATCAAGTTTTCTTATCCTTTAAAGATCGAACCTATCGTTTGGAAATTGTGGCAGATAAAGCAGCAGGTGGAGATTTGATTTCACCTATTTCAGGTAAAATGACAGGAAAAGTTAATGAAAGTATGCAAGCAGAAGTCCATGTTCAATTTTATAAAAAAGATGAACTCCTTTGGGAAGGAAAAGGGAGAAACGCAGGAATGGAAGTAGCAGGCCCTGTCAAAGAATTACTTACTGATAAATGGCGACGCTAGTGGAATTATCAACCTTATGTTTTAATCGTGTTTTCTATCTTTTATTTCTAGTTTTTAAAACTTGGAAAGTATAACAAGACAAAAAGTCTTTTTATGAACAACCAGCAATCCATTCAACACATTACTCAATTATTGCAAGAGCAAGGTTATATCGCAGATGACAGTATTGCGATGTCGATTCATTTGTCAATGTTGTTAAAAAAGCCACTCTTAATTGAAGGGCCAGCGGGCGTGGGCAAAACAGAGATTGCAAAGGTGATGAGTAAAGCCTTGCATACAGGTTTGATTCGGTTACAATGCTATGAGGGTTTAGATGCGAATCAAGCGATTTATGAATGGAATTATCAGCGGCAATTGCTCTATCTAAAAATGACGGAACAAAGCGAATTGTCCTATCAAGAAAAAGAAGCGACCATTTTTGGAGACGATTTTTTGATGGAACGACCTTTGTTGAAATCTATTTTGGCAGAAGAAGCACAGGTTTTATTAATAGACGAGATTGATCGAGCAGATGAAGAATTTGAAAGTTTCTTTTTAGAATTATTATCGGATTGGCAAATTACAATTCCAGAAATTGGCACAAAAAAAGCCAAATCTATTCCGCAAGTTATTATTACCAGTAATCGCGTTCGAGAATTATCAGAAGCCTTGCGTCGGCGTTGTTTATATTTATGGATTGATTACCCTAGTTTTGAAAAAGAGATCGAAATAGTACGATCTAAAGTGCCTGAAATTAATGAAAAACTAGCAATACAAATTTGCCAATTCATGAAGGAAGTACGGCAAATGAAACTCGAAAAATTACCTGGGGTAGCTGAAACTTTAGATTGGGCCACAGCTTTAAGTGCGATGCACATTGATCATTTAGATAAAAATATTGTGGAGTCAACTTTAGGAGTCGTACTCAAAGACTGGCAAGATATCCGAGAGGCACAAATGTCTTTAGCAGAATTATTTGAAAAAACAGGCATAACTTCTAAAATGGGTTGATTAGATTTTAAATTAAACTAATCTTTTGTTTTCGTTGTCATCGGTGTCGAGCCTTGACAACGAAGGTGGAGGTTTTTAGGAGGAGAGCTACTTCCAAATAGTTGTTTTCAGCTATTTGGAAGTAGCCCTCCTCCTAAGACCACCTGAAATAACTGCAAGGGCTCGACGCCCGAAGCAATTATAAAATTGGGATATATGGATTTAATATTATGGGATAGATTAATAATTTAGAAATATGAAATCTTTAATCCAACGGCAAACCAATTTATCGGCACACGTCATTCAATTTAGTCGATTTTTGCGGGATAATGGTTTTGATATTGGTCCGAATGAAGAATTGGACGTATTAAATGCGTATCAATTTCATATTCCCACTTCTTTTCAAGAACAGCAAGATTTATTTAAGGCAATATTAGTAAAAAATAGAAAACAATTTCTCCTCTTTGATGAATTATATGAACAATATTGGCACGAATTGTCTCGTGCAGAAGACAGTAAAACCAAAGACCTAGAAGAACAAAAAAAACAAAAAGGGAATTCGAAACAACAAGCCCCTTCCATTCAAGCCCTCAAACAATGGCTGTATGCAGGACGTATTGAAGAAGAAAAAGAAATTGCGACTTATAGTGCCTTTGAGGCCATTAGTAAAAAGGACTTTTCCACTTTTTTAACAGGAGAACAAAAAGAACTCTTAGGCATCATTAAAATTATCGCTCAACGGCTCGCCAATAAATATAGTCGTCGATATATCCGTTCTAAATCCACCAAACAAATTGATCTAAAAAATACCATTCGACAATCTTTACGTAAAGGAGGCGATATTCATCAATTTGTCTTTAAGGAACAACAAAAACGAAAGGTCAATCTTATTTTGATATGCGATGTAAGTAAGTCCATGGAATTGTACAGTCAATTTTTAATTGAGTTTATGTATAGTTTTCAACAAGTGGTTCATCAGTTGCATTCTTTTGTGTTTAGTACAAGATTGGTGTCTTTGAGCCGTACTTTAAGAGATGGGAATTTTGAAAAAGTACTTCATAATTTATCCGAACAAGTGCCGTATTGGTCAGGAGGAACACGAATAGGGGAGTCCTTGTATCAATTTAAAAGTAAGTATGGAGAACGCTTATTGAATCGAGATTCGATTGTCATCATATTGAGTGATGGCTGGGATACAGGAGATTTGGCGGTATTAGAAAAAGCGATGAAATTTATCCACAAAAAAAGTGATAAAGTCATTTGGCTCAATCCATTAGCAGGCAATCCGAATTATATGCCTTCGACCAAAGGTATGGAAATCTGTATGCCCTATATTGATATCTTCACTTCTGCTCATAATTTAGAATCCTTGAAAAATGTATCGAGACATTTAAAATAAAAAAAGCCTGACAACATTCATTGCCAGACTCTTTTTTATTGACGGTTTAAATTATTTCCTTCTCAGAGAAATTCCGTGGTCAGTTCAAAATAAATGAGTGAACGACCAAAGGAAGTGAACAAATTTAGATTTGAATTGACTTGTAATCACGGGACTTATCTGAGAACTATTTACTGTAACTAAGATTCATCAAGGCTCGTTTTACAAAAACATGGGCGAGATGAGAACGGTATTTCTCCGAAGCATAATGATCACTCATTACATCTACGCTATCGGTCACACCTGATACAGCACTAGCAATTGTATCTGCATTCAATGCTTTTCCAGCGAGGGCATTTTCGACACCTGTTGCGCGATATGCATACTCACTTACGCCAGTCAAGCCAATTCTTGCAGATTTCACTGAGCCACCATCCATTTCCACAGCAGCAGCACAGCCCACTAAAGCAAAGCGCGAAGCAGGTTGTTTGAATTTCACATAAGTTGAATTGCGATTAAAAGCGGTTTTAGGAATGCTAATCGTAGTGATAATTTCCCCTTCCTCTAAAGCTGTTTCAAAGAACCCTTTAAAGAATTGATCAATATCGACCGTACGTTTTCCATTTTTACCTTGAATAATAACATTCGCATCCGTTGCCAAAAGAACAGCGGGCCAATCGGCAGCAGGATCAGCATGCGCGATGCTACCGCCTATCGTACCTCGATTTCGGACTTGAATGTCACCAATAGCGTTAGCCGCTTGTCCCATCATAGGGCAGTGCTGTGCAAGGACGTCACTCGCTGCAATTTCAGCATGCGTAACACCCGCGCCAATGGTAATAGAATTTTCATTATCTCGAATAACTTTGAGACTATCAATTTTAGAAATATCGACCAAAGTTCCTGGAGCATTTAAGCGTAATTTTAAGGCAGGGATCAAACTATGCCCACCCCCTAAAATCTGCGCATCATCGCCCAGCATACCCAAGGCTTCCTCCACAGAACTGGCTTTTTTATAGTCAAATGATGTTGGTATCATGATTTTTTGATTAAAATTTTAAAGAAAATAGGATTATTGCATCGCAGTCCAAACACGCTCTGGCGTCATTGGCATTGGCACATCTTTCACCTTAAAGCCACCTTTCCAAAGCGCGTCAATCACAGCATTTACAACGGCTGGTGTAGAACCAATACAACCTGCTTCACCTGCTCCTTTTACCCCCAATGGATTATGTGGACAAGGCGTTACGGTACGATCTACTTCAAAACTTGGTAAATCGTCTGCGCGAGGCATACAATAATCCATATAACTACCATTAATTAACTGACCCGATTCATCATAAACCGTTCCTTCATGCAATGCCTGACCAATTCCTTGTGCCAATCCACCATGAATTTGACCATCTACAATCATTGGATTAATCACATTTCCAACATCATCTACCGCAATGAAACGTTTTAATTTAACAGCTCCTGTTTCTTTATCAATTTCTACAATGGCGACATGCGCTCCAAATGGATACGTAAAATTAGTAGGATCGTAAAAACTACTAAAGTCCATACCTGGTTCTAATCCTTCAGGATAATTATGAGGTACATAAGCCGTTAAAGAGACATCTCCAAACGCAACAGATTTATCTGTACCTCTCACGGTCCATTTACCGTCGGCATAATCCAAATCATCAGGAGAAGCTTCCAATAAATGCGCAGCAATTTTAGCACCTTTTTCTAAAACTTTATCTACCGATTTAACAATAGCTGAACCACCTACTGCTAAACTTCGTGAGCCATACGTACCCATTCCAAAGGCGACCCGATCCGAATCACCATGAATGATTTCTACATCTTCAATTGCAATTCCCATTCGATCCGCTACGACCTGTGCAAAAGTCGTTTCGTGTCCTTGTCCATGGGAATGAGACCCTGTATAAACACTTACCTTTCCTGTCGGTTGAACCGTAACTTGAGCCGATTCAAATAATCCAGCCCGCGCACCAAGTGCACCCACTACAGCCGAAGGAGCAATACCACAAGCCTCGATATAAGTAGAAAAACCAATACCTAATAATTTTCCATTCGATTGAGCAGCTTGTTCTTTACGGAAAGCTTCATACCCCACCATTTCTAAGGCACGATTTAAGACAGGGGCATAATTTCCACTATCATACTGCAACGCAACCTGTGTTACATAGCCTTCTTGTTCCACACCATCAAATGGCTCAATGAAATTCTTTAAACGCAATTCCGCTGGATCCATATCCATTTCTAAGGCAGCCAAATCAATTATGCGTTCTAACAAATAAGTTGCCTCAGGACGACCTGCGCCACGATAGGCATCTACTGCATTGGTGTGGGTAAAAGTAGCTGTTACATCTACATTAATTTTAGGTGTCGTATATAAACCTTGCAGGAGCGTACCATGTAAATAAGTCGGTACGGCAGGGGCGAAAGTAGACAGATAAGCGCCCATATTCGCATAAGTATAAGCTTGGAGCGCGACAATTTTACCATCAGCATCAAAACCCATTTTTGCATGAGTAACGTGATCTCGACCATGTGCATCTGTCAAGAAAGCTTCAGATCGGTCAGCGGTCCATTTGATGGGTCTGCCTACTATTTTTGAGAAGAAGGTTACTAAAGCTTCCTCCGTATAATGGAAAATCTTACTACCAAAACCACCCCCTACATCAGGTCCTACCACACGTACTTTATGTTCAGGAATCCCCAAAACAAAAGCACACATTAATAATCGAGTTAAATGTGGATTCTGGGTAGAAGTGTATAAGGTATAGCGATCATGCGCCGTATCATAATGCCCAATGGCAGAACGTGGCTCAATGGCATTGGGAACTACTCGCTGATTTGCAAATTCCAATTCGGTCACATGCGCGGCAGATGCCATTGCAGCAGAAACTTCCTCTTTTGGATTTCCTAATTCCCAATCAAAACAAGTATTACTAGGAACATCAGCATGTACCAAGGGCGCACCAGCTTGAGCCGCTGCTTTAGGATCAGTTACGGCATCATGGATGTCATAATCAATGTCGATGAGTTCAGAAGCATCCTTAGCGATGGCTTTTGAATCAGCAATAACGATGGCTACACCATCACCTACATGTCGTACTTTTTTGCGAACGAGGAGCGGGTGGGGCGGTTCTTTCATAATATCCCCATTTTTAAAATTCACTTGCCATCCACAAGGAACACCAGCAATAGCTTCAGGAATATCTGCTCCTGTATAAATAGCAACGACGCCTTCCATTGCTTTTGCTTCGCTGGTGTCAATGCTATTAATCGTAGCATGCGCATAAGGACTACGCAGAATGTAGGCATGCGCCATATTGACGAGTTTGATATCGTCGGTATATTTACCTTGACCTGTTATGAAGCGTTTGTCTTCCAATCGCTTAACAGATTTACCTATATATTTTGTCATGATAGATTTATTTGAATTTGATCCGAAATATATCGGTGAAAAAATTAAGCAGTTGCTTCATTCATTTTATTTGCGGCATGTTGGATAGATTTCACAATATTATGATAACCCGTGCATCTACAGAAATTGCCTTCTAGTGCTTCCCGAATTTCGTGTTCTGTTGGATTAGGATTTCGTTTGAGTAAATCTGTTGCGGTCATCATCATACCGGGAGTGCAGAAGCCGCATTGTAAACCATGTTCTTCACGGAATCCTTCTTGAATAGGGTGGAGCGATCCGTTTGTAGATAAACCTTCAACAGTGGTGACCTCACATCCATCTGCTTGTACGGCGAGCATGGTGCAAGATTTAACAGCTTTGCCATCCACATGAACGGTACAAGCACCACAGCTACTCGTATCGCAGCCAATGTGTGTACCTGTAAGGGATAGATGTTCACGAAGGTAATCTACCAATAGGGTTCTTGCTTCCACTTCTCCAGTATGTGTTTTACCGTTTACAGTAATTGAGATGTTGTTAGCCATATTGATAAATTTTTTATAGTATGTGATAAATTTTTAATTCATTCCAAATAGTCGCTTTATAGAATTGATAAAAGCGGAAAACATGGAGGTATTATCTTGAGTTGGGGTCTGTGTTTGTTGTGCAATTGGAGTGGGTTCAATAGCTATTTCTTGTACTTCGACTACGTTTGTATTGTCTTGTGGCGTTTCGACAGGTGGGGGAGTGGAAATAGTTTCTTCTACTAGAGTTTTGTCTTTATCTGCCACATCTTCTTGATTTTCTTCGATGTGTTGTTCAAGTGCGGCAAAGACTTCTTTGGTTAATTTATTGGCGACTCCTGAAAGGACGCGTTGTCCAGTTCGAGCGATGACGCCTGATAATTTAGCTTTACCATCAAAACTAAGGGCAGATTGATTCGCTCCTTTATCGGCTAATTCCATTTGTATGGTCGCATGGGCGTTTCCAATCTTGCTTAGTTGCTCCATTTTGATCACAAATGAAGCAGGTTCATTTGTGTCTTGGACATTTAGTTTGCCTTTGAACGAACCTTTAACGGGACCAATTTTTATATCAGAAATAGATTGATAGGTGTCGGTATCTATGGTTTTTAGTTTGGTTACCCCAGGGGTGATTTTTGCTAAAACTTCTGGATCCATCAAGTACGACCACAGTTTTTCGCGAGATACGTTGAAGTCGTGATTTCCTTTTACATTCATACTAAAAATCAGATTATTATTTTGCTGCTTAAAAATAAACGAAATATTTGATTTTAAGATAGATATGAGGTATTAATTATATGATAAGTTGTGGAATCGACTTTTTTAGGTTAAAAAGTGAGCAAATGTTGTGTTTAGGTTTTTAAAATAGTAGACATTGGCAGATTTATACTTGAAATTTCTGTCTTGTGTGATCTTTTAAAAATGCTTATTTTACAGAAAAGCGACTTGGAATGATCTGTTTTCGTCCTTGTTTAGTCGAATGATTTAGACGAAAAACATTAAATTGGCGTTTATAGAGTAGTATGGAAGTTGTTAATTACACAAAGGGATGATTGAAATAATCGTGGGACGATTTTGAATCGGCCACACGATAAAAAATTAAACAAATGCAAAATCCATTTAAGAATTATAATAAAGACTTTTCTGAAGGTAAACTTTGGGAAAAGATCCGCAATTATGCCAAACAAGCGGGTATTAAGGTTGTCTATTCGGTTTTGTTGCTATTCAATGCTTACCGAAGAAAAGATACCCCGACTTGGGCAAAGAATATTGTTTTAGGAACATTGGGTTACTTTATTTCTCCGATAGATGCTCTACCAGATTTGACACCGATCATTGGTTATACGGATGATATTGGGGTGTTGAGTTTTGGATTGGTTTGTATTGCTACTTATGTTAATGAGGAAGTCAAAGAAAAATCTCGCCAGCAAATCCAAAAATGGTTTGGTGAGTACAAGGAAGAAGATTTAGCAGAGGTGGAGCAGCAGTTGTAAAAATGAAACATGAATCATCCCGAAAATATATGGATGAAGCCAAATTGTACAGCCAGAATGGGCATCGAGCCCATTCTGGCTGTTTTTATGGGGATTTTAAGGGGTGAAGTATGCCAAAATTTGGCACACTTCACCCCTTAAACCCCTCTATTTTGAATTTTTAGGACTCGATGTCCTAAAAATTCAAGACTTCAAAAATTCGGGATGATTCATGGTTATATAATGTCTATAAAGGAGATATCATCTCTTATCTCGAATACAATTCGCTAGTTGCATAGAATCCTTTTTTGTCCCTGTATAAATTAACTCCCCGTTTTTTTCTGTGAAATTCATCATTAGTTGATATTCTCCTGTGTACAATAATGTCACGCTTTCATATTGCTCAATCTCATGTTCATAAATTGCATTTCCTCCATTAAAGAAAGAACCTTTTGTGAAAAGGTAATGTGCTTGTTTAATGTTTCCATTTTGATATATATAGGAGTGAGAAGAAGGATCAAAATAATGGTCAACTTCTGTTTTGCTTTTTCCTAGGAAACAAAAAATACTTTCTTCTATTTTTTTTATTTCAAGAGTAGTAAGTATTTGTATAGTGTCAACTATCTCAGGATTATTTATTGAGAAATTTCTTGCTCTATATGGATAGTCAAAGGCTTGAATGTTTTTACAGAATTCGCAAGAATTATTACTTTCTGTTCTATTAATATTTTTTTTCTTACTAATACACGCTAAAAAGAAAATGCAGGTAGGAATAAGAAATAAGGTTGATTTTGTCATTATGGCTGAATTATTATTTTTAGATGCTTTACCTGATTTAACGCCCATTATTGGTTATACGGATGATATTGGGGTATTGAGTTTTGGATTGGTTTGTATAGCTACCTATGTTAATGAGGAAGTCAAAGAAAAATCTCGCCAGCAAATCCAAAAATGGTTTGGGGAATATAAAGAAGAAGATTTAGCGGAGGTGGAGCAGCAGTTGTAAAAATGAAATGAAGCATTACTAAATTTGGAAATAGTAATGCCTCAATCACATAATGTTTAAAGGAGAGATGTCATCTCTTATCTCGAATACAATCCATTAGTTGCATAGAATCTTTCTTTGTACCCGTATAAATTAACTCACCATTTTTTTCTGTGAAGAACATGATTATAGAATAAATATCAATAGGAAATAATGCAATTTTTTCATACTTATCAAGATCATCAACTTTTATTATTCTTGAATAATTATCATTATAATAGTAATAATTGCCTCTATTAAATATATAACTGAATTGTTCAAGATGTCCGTTTCGGAATCTGGTAGTTACTATATTAGAATCAATGTATTGATCAATTTCCGTTTTACTTTTCCCTAAAAAACAAAAAATTCTTTCTTCCATATCTTTCAATTCAAAACTAGTAAGTATATGAATGGAATCAATAATTGTTGAGTCTCTAGTTGACTTGCTTACGCCTCTATATGGGTAATCAAACGGTTTAATATTTTTACAGAATTCACAAGAATTATTACTTTTCAAGTGGATAATATTTTTTTTCTTACTGATACACGCTAGAAAGAAAATACAGATAGGAATAAGCAATAAGGTTGATTTTGTCATTATGGTTGAATTATTATTTTTTGAGACCCTATAATCTGTCCAAAACTATTTTTTATAATAATGAAATGCATTTCTTGTCTTTTTATTTTGTCGATTGTTTTTACATCCCACCAACTTTTGTATTCCTACCAAAAAAATGTATCTTTGCAGCCATTTTAGAAACTAATTTTTTAAACCACTTAAAATACTTCAATTTTCATGAAGCATTATGAAGTAACTTTCATCGTAGATCCAGTACTGTCGGGCGATGAAATTAAAGCGACAGCTCAAAATTATGTCGATCAGTTTAAAAGCGAAGGCTGCACCATCGTACATAATGATGAGATGGGATTACGTCAGTTGGCGTATCCAATCAACCGACGCACCTCTGGGGTATATTATTCTGTAGAGGTAGCTGCCGAAACAGGCGAATTTATTAATAAAGTAGAATTAGCGTTTCGTCGTGACGAGCGTATCATGCGTTTCTTGACCATTGGTTTGGATAAGTATGGTATCAAGTACAACGATGATAAACGCAATGGCTTAATTGGAACATTTAAGAAGAAAGGGAAAAAAGGAGACGATAAGAAAGAGGATAAAAGAGGAAACAATAAAAGTAGAGATGATCGTAAAGCTGCTCCTAAAAAAGAAGCTCCTAAAGCCACTCCAGCAAAAGCTGCTCCAGTAGCTGCTGCCGCTGAAGCAAAAGCGGAAGAAGAATAACATTCACTTTATTAATCAAAAAAAATAATAGAACATGGCTTCTAGAGATGATATAAAATTTTTGAGTAATCCTAATATTGGGTCTCAACGTAAAAAATACTGTCGTTTCCGTAAATTTGGTATCAAACATATCGATTATAAAGACGCAGACTTTTTAAGTCAATTTGTAAATGAGCAAGGTAAAATTTTACCTCGTCGTATTACAGGAAACTCTCTTAAATACCAACGTAAAGTAGCTATTGCTGTAAAGCGTGCGCGTCACTTGGCAATGTTACCTTATGTAACAGATTTATTCAAGAAGTAAACGATTCATTGATCGAGTACTTATTTTTGAATAGCTTAAAATTTAAAAATCATGGATATCATATTATTACAAAATATAGATAAAGTGGGCGGTAAATATGAGGTAGTCAATGTAAAAAATGGCTTTGCTCGTAACTACTTAATTCCACAAGGTAAGGCATTGATTGCTAACGATACCAACATGCGCCGTTTAGAAGACTACCGTCGTCGTCAAGCGCATAATGAAGCGAAAATGGTTGGACAGTATCAAGGAATTGCTGATAAATTACAAGGGCAAGTCCTTAAAATTGCTGCTAAAGCAGGTACTAGTGGTAAAATCTTTGGTAGTGTAACCAATATTCAATTAGCAAATGCTTTAATGGATCAATTTAATATTGAAATTGATCGTAAGAAAATTGAATTACCAGATGATGTAAAAACCTTAGGGACTTATACTGCTACCTTGAATTTACACGCAGATGTAGATGCTAAAGTAGATTTTGAAGTATACGCAGACTAATTCTAGTCTTCAAAATATAGTGGCAGAGCCAGTTATTCATTAGGAATAGCTGGCTTTGTTGTTTTATAAACGCTTGGAGATAAGCTCAGTTTTTCATATTTGAACCACAAAAAGAATATTTTCGTAAAAAAAAAGGATATTTATACGCAATTGAATAAGTGATTTCGTAAATCACACCAAAAACGTATCATGCCGATTTGGCAAAATTATAAATTATATACGAAAGGATTTTGTCAATTCGGTATTATGTAGTATTCAGATGTGATTAAATTAAGAATTCAACGTCTTAACTAATAGTATAAAACTATAGCTTATGTACATTGCTATCCTTTCTCGCGGGCCACAATTATATTCTACCCAAAGTCTTTTTCGGGCAGCTTTGCGTCGCAAACACAAAGTACGAGTGATTGATCATATGCGATGTGAAATGGCTATTGAGGATAATCAACCTGTTCTAACTTATATGGGAGGGAAATTTCCTAAATTGGATGCTGTAATTCCTCGAATTGGGTCTTCCGTGAATTTTTATGGTTGTTCTATCGTTCGTCATTTAGAACAAATGAATTATTATTGTGCAGTGAGTTCCAATGCGATTATTCAATCTAGAGATAAACTTCGTTCTTTGCAATTATTAGCGAGTCAAGGAATCGGAATACCTAATACCTTATATCCGCATGATACACAAGATCCTTATGAATTGATTACTCGTTTAGGAGGACCTCCTGTGGTCATTAAATTATTAGAAGGAACACATGGAGCAGGTGTCGTTTTAGCAGAATCTATGAATGCGGCGGTTTCTATCATGGAAGCCTTCAATCGAATGAAACAACGCTATATTTTACAAGAATACATAGCAGAAGCGAAGGGAGCAGATGTACGCTTATTGGTGGTAGATGGAGAAGTAGTAGCTGCAATGAAGCGGAGAGCAAAGCCAGGCGATTTTCGTTCAAATCTGCATCGAGGGGGAAGCGCAATTCATGTTGTTCCTACCAGTAAAGAAATAGAAACAGCACTAAAAGCCACAGAAATATTAGGCTTAAAAGTAGCAGGAGTCGATTTATTAGAATCAGAGAAAGGACCCTTATTATTAGAAGTAAACCCTTCTCCCGGTCTAGAAGGAATCGAAAAAACAACGAGAGTTGATATCGCTGGAAAAATCATTGAATATTTAGAACGAGCCGTAGAAGAAAAACAACAACGAGTACAACAACAAACGATCTAAAAACTAAACAGACACTATGCAAGAAGAATTTTCCATCAATGGAACACAGATTTCTCCAGGGGAAGATGCGGATATAAAATTAAGTATCGGACGAATTCCTTCGGGAACACAAATCAATCTTCATGTTCATGTTTATCGTGCTAAAAAACCTGGTCCAACACTTTTGGTGATGGGAGGCGTACATGGCGATGAAATAAATGGGATAGAGATTGTACGCCGAGCGATGGTTCGGGACTATTTTAAAAATCTAAAAGCAGGATCTGTTATTGCTATTCCTTTATTGAATATTTATGGCTTTATCCATTTTTCTAGAGATACACCTGATGGTAAAGATGTGAATCGAAATTTCCCAGGCTCTACTAGTGGCTCGCTTTCTTCTCGTGTAGCGCGTACTTTGACAAAGAAAATTTTACCCCTTGTAGATGTCGGAATTGATTATCATACGGGAGGGGGAAGTCGTTATAATTACCCACAAATTCGATATTCTATTGGAGATGCTCGTGCGAAAGAACTAGCGCAGACGTTTGCAGCACCTTTTCTCATTGAAAATAAACCTGTCGCAAAATCCCTTCGAAAAGTAGCTTTAGGACAGAACAAACCCATCTTAATTTATGAAGGGGGGGAATCGCTTCGCTTTGATGGTATAGCCATTCAAAAAGGATTAGAGGGTTTAAAAAGAGTAATGGCACATTTGGGAATGATAAAAGAAAAACATCCTTCTGTTTCCTCTAAATTATTTACGAAAACAACTTGGTTGAGAGCTTCCAGTGCTGGCATTTTTGAGTGGTTTAAACAGTCAGGAAATTATGTAGGTTTGGGAGAGAAAATTGGAGTCATCAATGATCCGTATGGGCATCAAGTTCATTATGTGATTGCTAGAAAAGAAGGATATATCATTGGTCATAATAATGCACCAGTGGTACATTCAGGAGATGCTTTATTTCATATTGGGTATGAATGGGAATGATCTAAAGTGCAAATTCAAGGATCAAGTACAGGATCAAATTTTAAGATTGTTTAGTACTATTTGCTAATGATCGGATAATAATAGGAATCCAACCAATGATCGGAATAAAGTAAGTAATTAAAAAAGGATTTCTTACTAAAATACGTAAAAAAGAACCCCATCCCAATCTCATTTCGATTGGTTTCCCTTTTTTCCATTGTTGATAAAATTCATCAAACAATAAGGGCCAGGCAAAGGGTAGGAGGTAAGGAAATAATTGTAGATTTTGCCGAAATTCTTTAAAAAAAGATCGCCATTGAATCGGTTGTTGCCCATACTCTTTAAGGGCGGTATTCAACTCATTTTGTGCTTGTTCTTGTACCTTATCTCGAATGGATTTAATTTCTTCTTCTGAAAGATCTTCATATTTTTTATGGGTCAAATTTTTCCAAGAAATGCGTTTTCCTTTGACATACGTCAGTTTTGCTGGAAGTGCGTAATACAAAAACCAAGGTTGGATTAATAGCATGATTGTTGGAAAACCAAAAGGTAAACGAGGTATTTTACTGACCCATTCGACGAGCTTATTTAACCATTTAAAATTATAAGAATAGGGATTTAAGTATTCTCCATTGATGGTAGCAAAAGGAACAATGTCCGTTTTGTACTTTAACGCCATTCGAATAAAGGAAGTCGCAAAACGTTGCAATTGATAGCGTTTATCAAAGCCTTTACTGATGCCATCAATACCTTCTGGAAAGATTAATACATTGGCATTTGGATAATGCATCATCTTTTCAAAATTCTTAAAAGTAGCTTCTACACCTCCATTTTTTTTCCAAAAATCTTTAATAAAATAAGGATTCATCACCCCTATTCTATCTAAAGCAGGAGCAATAATAGTTCGACATACTTTAGAAGAATCATATTTGAACGACTCCAACAAAAGTGATTTAAAGACCATCGCGTCCCATGGAAATGCCATTCCAGAATGATTGCTAATTAATATAACAGGAGTATCTGGATTATTTCTAGGAATAGCTTCCTCAAAACCAATTGCTTTTGCTCGAAAATAATGTGTATTCAATAAAGACATGACGTGCTGGACGAATGCTTTGGCAAATTCGGGGTCAAAGTCATCGAAGATGGCATAATGGAGAGAAGGCTTATCTTGTAGTTTGCTTATAGCCATATTCGTGTGACTTAGGACGGTTTGATTTTAATCCTTATACGAGTATAGATTACTTAAATATAAGGATATTGAAGTGGAATTGTTTAGTTTCTGGCAATCTATCTTAATTTAAAACGAATTATCACAACCCTTTTCTACTATTTATGTTTTGTAATTAAACTAAAAATAACATTCAATGCGACTAATTTTTTCTTTTATTTTAACCTTATCAATAAGTATGGCAATTGCGCAAGAAAACACGAGTATTCATCAATTCAAAGTAGAAACTTTAGCAGGAGAAAGCTTTGATTTTAGTAGTTTAGAAGGTAAAAAAGTGATGGTGGTAAATACCGCTTCTAAATGTGGTTTAACGCCGCAGTATGAAAAATTACAAGCCTTATATGAAAAATACCAAGATCAAGATTTTGTAATTGTAGGTTTTCCGGCAAATAACTTTATGCGTCAAGAACCTGGATCAAATGAAGAGATTGCTTCTTTTTGTCAAAAGAATTATGGGGTGAGTTTCCCAATGATGGCTAAAATTTCGGTCAAAGGAGATGATATGCATCCAATTTATCAATTTCTTACCCAACAAACGCAAAATGGAGTAGAAGATTCCAAAGTAAAATGGAATTTCCAGAAATATCTCTTAAACGAAAAAGGAGAACTAGTAAAGGTAATCTCTCCACGTACTTCTCCAATGGATGAAGAAATTGTAAATTGGATCGAAGGAGAATAGTAATTCCTAACAATTTTATGTGGATGTACAGGCTAAAGCCTGTCCTACTCATTTTATTTTTCCCTTCATTTTCAAAAAACAATCCTCATTTTGAATACCCACAAAATCGCCATTGTACAAGTAGAACCTGTTTTTAATAATTTGGATGCCTCCATCGAAAAAGCTATAACATTAATTCAAGAAGCAGCTCAAACGGAAGCGAAATTAGTGGTGTTTGGCGAAACGTGGTTTTGTGGCTATCCTGCATGGATTGATTGTGGTACAGAAACTGCTTTTTGGAATCATGCTCCGATAAAAGAAATTTGGGCACAGATGTATGAAAATGGATTGGAGGTAGATTCTACCGCTTTTCAAGCATTACAAAATGTAGCTAAAGAACAATCCATCACCCTAGTTTTTGGAGCAAACGAAGTGATTCGTCAAGGAAAAGGAAGTGGTACGCTTTATAATAGTGCTTTTATCATTAGTGATGGAGGGGAGATTTTGGTGCACCACCGAAAACTTATGCCCACCTATACCGAAAAATTGATTCATGGATTGGGTGATGGACATGGTTTACGTGCGGTAGATACACCGATTGGGAGAGTAGGAACGCTCATTTGCTGGGAACATTGGATGCCCCTCACGCGCCAAGCCATGCACGATGAAGCAGAGGGGATTCATTTTGGATTGTGGCCCAAAGTAAAAGAAATGAATCAAGTGGCATCACACCAATATGCTTTTGAAGGACGATGTATTGTGGTGGCAGTGGGGCAAATACTTCGTAAAAGTAGTATTCCTAGTTCGATTAAACTGAATGAAGAAGCTCGGCAATCAGACTCTGAATTTTTACTAAATGGAGGAAGCTGTGTGTATCTGCCAGATGGAAAATGTCTTTTAGCACCGCAATACGATATAGAAGAAATATTGTATGTTGATCTTCCAGATGTACAGCAATTTCGTGGAGAATTGATGAATCTCGCCGTGAGTGGGCATTATCAACGTCCAGATGTTTTTAATTTAGAGGTGAACAAAAAACGTGTTTTTTGATCGCTTGTAATAAGTTTTCCACATCCTTGTGGAAAACTATGTGGAAAACAGGAAGCGGTGTTTAATATTAGGTGTATTCTTCTTATTTTAACTCCTGTTCTCATTATCATTGATAATCAATTTACTGTACCAATGCGACTATTATTACTCTTACCTCTTTTGTTTCTTTTCTCTTGCGAAAATTCAAGTAGTGATCTTGATCCTGATCCTCATCGTTTTGATCAGGAAATAAAACGTTTTGCAAAGATGGTGATTCCAGAAGGGGAGGGAGTTGTTGTTTTTACAGGGAGTTCTAGTATTCGTATGTGGAATAATCTAGCCGAAGATTGCAGCGGGATGCAATTGGTGAATACGGGTTTTGGAGGATCAGAGATGTCTGATTTATTGTATTTTTTGGAAGAAACGGTCTTACGATTTAACCCTAAAAAAGTCTACATCTATGAAGGAGATAATGATATAGCTGCTGAAAAATCACCCGAAGCAATTCTCAAAACAACGAAAAAAGTCGTCAAAAAAATCTTTGCTCACAATTCTGCTATCAATATCTATTTTATCAGTGCCAAACCAAGTCCTTCTCGCTGGAATTATAAAGAGCAGTATGAAGCTTTTAATACCTTACTCAACGATTATTGTACTCAAAATCCTCAACTTTACTATGTTGATGTTTGGACAAAAATGTTAGCTGAAAACGGACGTCCATCCCCATCTATTTTTATTGCTGATAGCTTACATATGAATAGACAGGGCTATTTATTGTGGAAAGAGATTATTTGTAGTCATTAGATGATATTGATTTTTGGGTGTTGCTTTCCTTGAATTTTTCGTTTCATTAGTAGAATTCATCTTAAAATTTGAACCTCATTCAATATTTTGGTTATAATACTTATTATAATATAAACTTGAATTAACTAAAACTAAAACAATGAAACGAAGCCTTACCTTTCTATTTTTATCACTTTTCTGTATTTCATCTTTTTTAAACGCACAAACTATCTTCTTTCAAGAAGATTTCGAAGGTGTAGATTTGCCTGATTGGACAATCACCAACCCAATTGCTTGGCGACACGCCAATGCACAAGAAATGTCGAGTGCATATTTTAATATCCCCGAACATACTCGATTTGTGGGGGTAAATGATGATGCAGTTGGTGCTGGTATCAGTACAAGTGGTCAACTCATTTCTCCTGAATTTACCTTGACAGGAACTGCCCCAAAAGTATTGATATTTGATGCTTATTTTATTGATGGAGATTATGATGCAGATGAAGTAGCATTGATTGAATTGTATAATGTAAGTACGATGACTTGGGATACCCTTTATAGTGTAAGTGGTATAGAAGGAGCTTGGCAAGATCAAATTCGTGTAGAAATTCCATCAGAATATGATGACCAAACCGTTCAAATCGCACTGACCTATAATGATGGCGATGGTTGGAATTATGGCTATTGTGTAGATAATTTAATCATTAGAGAATTGTTAGATTATGAAGCAACTGCGACGGTTAATGTTACATCTAAATATCTTTCTACCACTACACGTCAGTTACACCCTTTTACGATAGATTATAGTGTTCAAAGTTTAGGTTTGCAAGCTTTAACCAATGTGGAAATTGCAATAGATGTAGAAACTGATACAGGAATTCTTCCCCCATCTGATACGACCGTATTATCCGAATTATCAGATATTTATGAAAATACATACACCTTTATTCCCGTAGAAGAAGGTACTTACACCTTTACATTATCTATTATAGACGATAATAGTATAGATGTATTAGCATTGGATACTTTTACTTATGTAGTCAATGATGAAGTCTTAATTAAAGATGATGGTGTGGCAGATCAAGGACTAGGTTTTGGGTTTGGTAACCCTTCATGGTATGGTTATTATGGTGGTCAACATGAGTTATTACAAAGAGATACGTTGATTGGGATGAGTGTTTATATTTCTCCTTTTTCTGATCCTACAGGTTCTGTTAATTTCACCGTCAATGCTTTTGATAAATTGGGAACATCACCTGAAGAAGAACTGCATCATTCAGAAGTTATTCGTTTGGGAGAAGAAGATTTAGGTACTTTTCTTTATTATGAATTGCCTGAAGAATTACCTTTAGAAGCATTAAATTATGTTTTTGCTTGTGGGCAAGATACCATACAAGGACCTGTAGGTTTTGGATTTGATAATACAGATGCCGAAGAAGGTTTTTGGATTATTTCTCCTGTTGCGGGAGGGGGCTACCCTTGGTTTAATACCATTAATGGAAACGAAGTGACCATGATGATTCGCCCGCATTTTAAAGCACCATTATTAGATACATCTGTAGAGACTTTAGCAGAAGAATTGGGTATTCAGATTTCTCCCAATCCATTTATAGATTATATCACAGTCTCAGCGATTCATAGTTTAGAAAATGCACAATTAACTCTTTTTGATGCACAAGGAAAACAAGTAGCACAAACTATAAAATCAATTCAAGGGCAAACACAATGGAATCTTCCTAATTTACCAAGCGGTACGTATTTTATTAGTATTCGCCATGAGCAAGGATATTGGTTGCAGCAAGTGATAAAGTTATAACTTGTTATTCAAGTACTGAACCATATAGAATAGATCGATTTACTACAACTCGATCTATTCTTGTTTTAAGGAATAGGGTAGAATAGACAACTCCTGTTTAAAGTAGGTGTCTTTCTATTAAAAAATCATGGCTCATATAAACAACTAGGTGGATGCTAATTTTAGCGTTAAAAATGGCTCTAAATTTGATGAAATCAATAGATTTTCACCCTTTTCAGGTAGTTTTTAGAGCTTTGTTTAATTTTCCACCTGATTCTTAATAAGAGCCAAAATCATATGCAATTCAAACAAATTACAGTTTTCTTTTTTCTTTCATGGAATTTACTTTTTTTTCCTAGTTTAATACAAGCTCAAGAATTGAATGATGATTTAGGGTGTTTATCTGCTAATGCGGCTATAGAGGACATCAATTTTATCCAACAACACCTAGAACAGCATCATTATAATCCATATTTGTACATTACTAAAGAAACATTTAATGAAAAGAAAGAACAACTTTTTTCATACTTTTTAACAAAAGATAGCCTTCCTAAAACTGACTTTATTATCAAAACAATGCAGTTAATTGCTACGATTGATGATGGTCATACGAATGTGCGTTGGTTTTCAGAAGAAATTTTAAAGGATCGGAATAACATGCACTTTTTTCCAGCAGTTTTAAAATTCAATGTCAATCAGCAATTAATGTATACTACCAAAGATACTCCTACTCCTACTCCTTTTCCTGTAAAGTCAATTAATCAAATAAATGCCACCTATTTATATCAAGATGCCTTGAACTGTCTAGCAGGAAATGATTATTACACCAATGATATTAATTCAGCTTTCTTTTTCCCGATCTATTTATATTTAAAAGGATTTGAGCCACCATATCATTTGACCTTAGAAAATGGACAAACAATTACTTTTGAAAAAGAAGATGAAGTCTCTTTTATCGATTTATATTATCGTTTAAAGCCTGCGGGAGTAAATTATGAATTGAAAATTTTGGACGAACAAACTGCTTATATTGCTTATAACAGTTGTACAGATTATGATAAATTTAAAAGCTTTTTAGAAGACAGCTTCCAAAGGATTCATGAAAAAAACATTCAATCTTTAGTCATTGATATTCGAAATAATTCAGGAGGAGACTCGTCCTTAAATGATTTATTATTAGCCTACCTAACCACCAAAGAATACCGGCAGATGAGTCGGCGTTATTGGAAAAAAAGTGATGTAGCAATTCAAGATTTACTTGAACGTGGAGCAAAAGAACATTATGGTGAGGATTTTACTACAAAATATCAACTTAAAGATCGTGAGGATATTTTAGATTTTGGAGGTGGAGATGAATTAACAAAAGCTGAACGTTCACTCCATTTTTTTGAAGGAAAAACTTGTTTTTTAATTGGGCCTCGTACTTTTTCTAGTGCTAATATGCTGGCAGATGCGGTTGCTACTTATCAACTAAGTACCTTAATTGGACAAGCTACAGGAGAGAAAACCAATGATTTTGGAGAACAAAAGGAAGATATATTACCGCATTCAAAAGTACCATTTACTTATACAATAGCCTTTGATATAGGTGCAAATGGTGATGCAGATGATACTAGTACGGTTCAACCTGATATTAAAGTTGAGCAAGATGCCTTGGAGTTCGCTTTAGAATGGCTGAAAAAATAAATTCAATCAGCTTCTAAATTTTATGCCCATTTTCTCCTCAAAATTTAAGAACTTTAGGATTGAAACTATGTTCAAATCTTAATGTCGACCAATCCAAAAAATATACTTGAAAGTCCAATTGAATTTCTAAAAGGAGTAGGGCCTGTAAAAGGAGATATGCTCAAAAAAGAAATGGGCTTATTTACCTTCGGGGATGTACTCATGAGTTTCCCTTTTCGCTATGTGGATAAAACAAAATTTCATCGCATTCGAGAATTACATACAGATAGTGATACGGTTCAATTGAGGGGCGTATTAAGACGATTAACGGTAATAGGAGAGGGCCGTGGAAGGCGATTATCTGGTCGCCTGCGTGATGAAACAGGTTCTATAGAATTGGTGTGGTTTAAAGGCATCCATTGGTTGGAACGAAGTTTAGTCGTAGGGCAAGAATATGTCGTTTTTGGGAAAGTAAATGATTTTAAAGGCAATAGAAGTATTCCACATCCAGAAATAGAAGTCGTCAGCCCTGAAAATACACAACAAGCTTCTACCTTTGCACCCGTTTATCCGAGTACGGAGAAACTCAATAATAAAGGGCTTGATGCAAAAGGGCGACGGAAACTCATGAAATCGCTTTTTGAAAAACTAAAAGCAGCCGATCTTCCAGAAAACTTGCCTGATTATATTGTCCAAAAATTTCATTTTCCTTCTCGTTGGGAAGCTTTACAACATATTCATTTTCCCAAAACACAAAAAGAACTTGACCAAGCCCGTAATCGCCTCAAATTTGAAGAATTATTTTTCCTGCAACTTCGTCTATTACAAATCAAACGCCGAAGAAAAGATGCCGTTAAAGGTTATTCTTTTACTACAATTGGCGATCATTTCAATGGTTTTTTTCATACCAAACTACCTTTTGAACTCACAGGTGCTCAAAAACGGGTCATTAAAGAAATACGAAGAGATTTAGGCTCAGGTGTTCAGATGAATCGCTTATTACAAGGAGATGTAGGAAGTGGTAAAACGATGGTAGGTTTGATGTGTATGCTCATGGCGCTTGATAATGGTTATCAAGCTTGTATGATGGCGCCTACTGAAATCTTGGCGCAACAGCATCACTTATCTGTTTCGGAATATGTAGAAGGCTTAGATATTCGAGTGGCATTTTTATCAGGTAGTGTAAAAGGAAAAAAACGAAAAGCTTTATTGGAAGAATTAGCGGCTGGCGAAATTGATATCTTAATTGGAACACATGCACTTATAGAAGATCCTGTTGTGTTTAAAAACCTAGGATTGGCGATTACAGATGAACAACATCGTTTTGGCGTAAAACAACGAGGCAAATTATGGAAAAAGAATAGTCCTTATCCGCCTCATGTCCTTGTGATGACCGCCACTCCCATCCCTCGTACACTAGCGATGACCTTGTATGGAGATTTGGATGTTTCCGTCATAGATGAGTTACCACCAGGAAGAAAGGAAGTCAAAACAGTACATAAAACAGAGAATAATCGCATGCGTGTGATTGGGTTTATGCGTGAAGAAATCGCCAAAGGGCGACAGGTTTATGTGGTATATCCTTTAATTGAGGAATCCGAAAAATTAGATTTAAAAAATCTAGAAGAAGGTTATGCTGCTTTATCGCGTGAATTTCCTATTCCTGACTATCAAATTTCAATCGTACATGGGCGAATGAAACCCAAAGATAAAGATTTTGAAATGCAGCGTTTCGCAAAAGGAGAAACGCAGATTATGGTGGCAACAACCGTGATTGAAGTAGGTGTAAATGTGCCTAATGCGAGTGTCATGGTCATTGAAAATACCGAACGATTTGGGCTATCTCAACTACATCAATTACGAGGACGAGTTGGGCGTGGAGCAGAGCAATCGTATTGCATTTTGATGTCGAGTTTTAAATTGTCCAACGAAAGTAAAGAACGTATTCAAACCATGTGCCGTACGAATAATGGATTTGAAATATCAGAAGCCGATTTACGTCTACGAGGTCCAGGAAATATCGAAGGAACACAACAAAGTGGTATCTTAAATTTCAAGATCGCAGATTTAAGTAAAGACGGTCGAATCCTGCAAACTGCAAGAGAAATTGCAGCACGAATTTTAGATGATGACCCTTTATTTGAACGCCCCCAACACAGTCGCCTGGGAGAATATATGAGCAAAGAAGGGCGTAAATTCAAAGGTTGGAGTCGTATTTCTTAAAATTATTAATGAAAAATAGTTATACAAAAAACCAAAATTATGGCAGAAGTTAAAAAAGAGTATACCAATGGAGAAATTACGATAGTATGGAAACCTGCTAAATGTATTCATGCAGGTACTTGTGTAAGAAAGTTACCGCAAGTTTATAACCCCAAAGCACGTCCTTGGATTACGATTGAAAATGCTACAACAGCGCAATTAGAGGAGCAAGTACAGGCTTGTCCATCAGGTGCATTGAGTTTTTATCGTAATGACGAAGTAAGCAAACCAGCAGATGATATGGATACAACAAATGCCCATATTACAGTTTTAAAAAATGGCCCCTTATTAATAAAAGGTACAGTAGATATAACCCTAAAGAATGGAGAACAACAACAAAAGACAGAATCGACTGCCTTTTGTCGTTGTGGAGCATCAGCTAATAAACCTTTTTGTGATGGTGCACACGTTAGAATTTCGTTTACGGATGAATAAAAATGACTTTCGGTATCTATTTTGTATACCAATATAATATGAGTCTATACCTCCGCCATGCATTACTATTTCTTGTACTATTCAGTACAATATCTCTCCTTGCCCAAAAGCAAGAACAGCTCTCTTTTTGGCAACCCGCAGAAGAATTTAATAAGAAACGATTTTGGTTAGCAACAGGTGTAGGTACTACGCTCTACACCGCTTCCATGATTGGCTTGAATGAATTATGGTATAAAGATTTTCCACGTTCGAAATTCCATTTTTTTGATGATCGAGGAGAGTGGGAAGATATGGACAAAGCAGGGCATACCTTTAGTGCTTATATGGAAAGTCGCTTATTTTTTCAAGGAGTGCGTTGGACAGGCATGGATCGAGATAAGGCAGTATGGGTTGCTTTTGCTGGAGGGACATTTATACAAGCTTCCATAGAACTATTAGATGGCTATTCTGAAAAATGGGGATTTTCGGTAGCTGATATTGGATTTAATACTTTAGGTTGCGGAGTTTTTGCTGCACAAGAATTAATATGGCAGGAGCAACGTTTTACGATGAAGGTATCCTCTTTTAGAAGACCATATCCCATGGCTCCAATTTATTCTGCGGATGGTTCAAATAGTACTAGTATACAAGCAAGGGCAGATCAATTGTTTGGTACATCTCCTGCTGCAGTTTTTTTGAAAGATTATAATGCGCAAACCTTATGGTTATCAGGAAATATTCATTCATTTATAAACAAGAAGAATAGTAAATTTCCAAAATGGCTCAATGTAGCGGTGGGTTATGGTATTCAAAATGTGTATGGTGGGTTTGAAAATTCTTGGATTTATGAGGGGCAGTCTTATCAGTTGAGTGAAATAGAATATCCTCGCTATCGACAATTTTATTTATCCTTAGACGTTGATTTATCAAAGATAAAAACTAAAAATGCCTTTTTAAGAACGGTATTTAATGTACTGAATATTATAAAAATTCCTTCCCCAACACTCGAATTGAATACCTTAGGACGATCGAAATTTCATCCTTTTTTCTTTTAAGATTTATTTAATTGTCTTCATAAGATATACAATCACTATGTATTTCAGAAATACATAGTGATTGTATATCAACATTAGAATACTATTCTAACTTCTCCAGTCCAGACTAGGGAATTTTCATCACAGATACTTTCTATTCTGGCATCTGCTCGGAAATCGTATGCAGATAAACATCTAGTTCCTTGATAAAAATTAACTTTAAATTTAGGTGTATTCTTGAAAGGAAAACACTCATCTTCTCCTTGAAGTGGAACAAAATTACATACATAATTATTTGATTCACTACTAATAGGAGTTCTACATTTTCTTTTCCAGCGAGCAGAATATCTTATATCAAAATTTGCGACTTCAGAAGTATTTGAACCCTGCTTAAAGACTAGAGTGGCATGTTTCCAGATACCAATATGGATATATCTTACATGAATATGGAAATCACCTATAAGCCCAGAAGAAGTTTCACAATAACTTGGATTATCTATAAAATTTAAATTATTAGGAGAGCAAGGCTCACCACAATCAAATTTTTCTTCACAAGAAGTATTGCCTTCCAATAATTGAAAAACTTTATCTTCAAAAGAAAAAATAAGAGCATCACTTGGGAGTTCATCCTGAGAGGTCGCTTTTTGCATGGCTTTAATGCTTTGATTACTAGCTGTACTACTAAGCGCAAATACCTCTTCGGTAGAAGGATTCATTTTAAAAATATATTCCCCTATACCAATCATGCCATATTGATTAATGGTGGCAGCAAAATATTCATCCTCAAAAATCACTTCATTTTGAGGGGTATTTGGTACAACGTCATAATAAGAATTATAGCCATACGTTTCTGAAATAGAACTAGGGTCTACATTTTTTTTAGTATACCCAACAATGAATTCTTCCATTTTTTCTTCACACTCAAATACTAAATAACCATTTTTGAGGTCTGGTCTATATTCTTTTTTTTCAAGTGAAGAATATTCTGAATTGTTTTCCAAAGAAGATAGAGTTTTTATTTCTTCTTTGTTGCAAGCAAAAAATAATCCGCATCCTAGCAAGAGGAACAATAAATTTTTCATAGTTTTAAATAATTTTGATTAATAAAAAATAGTATAAAATTGGGATAAAAGAACCATCACACACCATAAAAACAATAAGTATACAATAGTTCTTTTATCTCAATGTAACACGTTTTTTAATATTTGAATCGCATAATAACAATCAAGCTTAGAGTGCTTGAAGATTATGTGAAATTCTAGCTTCTCCAGTCCATATTAATTGGGTTTCATCACAGATACTTTCTATTCTGGCATCAGCTCTTATGTCATAAGCAGAAAGACATCTTGTGCTTTGATATAATCTATTTTTGAATCTGGAAGAACTAAAAGGGAAACATTGATCTTCCCCTTGAAGAGGAACAAAGCTACATACATAGTCACTAAAATCACTACCAATAGGTGTTCTACATTTTCTTTTCCAACGTGCAGAATATCTAATATCCCAATCGGCAGTGGATATTCCATTTACAGCCCCTTGTTGGAAATGAATATTAGCATATTTCCAAAAACCTACTTTGCTATATCTAACTTGGAGCCAATAAAAGCCAATTAGTTCAAACTCGTCATTTTCACCACAATATTTAAAGTCTTGTTTTATTACTCTTTGAGGAGGACTGCAATCTTCATCACACCCCATTTTTTCTTCACAAGTGGCTCCCTTTTCTAAAAGTTCAAAAATTTCATCTTCAAAAGAAAAAACAAGTGCATTGCTAGGTAAATTATTTTGAGATTGTGCATTTTTAAGAGCTTTTATACTTTTGTTACCTGCCGAATTGCTTATTACAAAAACTTCTTCAGTAGGAGGGTTTACTTTGAAAATATAAGTTCCAACCCCAATCATTCCATCCATATTAAGTGTAGCAGCGAAATATTTATCACCAAAAATCACTTCATTTTGCTCGGTTTGTGGCACATGTTCCAAGTAAGAATTAAATCCAAAAGTAGATGCAATAGTAGTAGGGTCGACTTCACTTTTTGTAAGTTTGATAATAAATTCCTCCATTTTCTCTTCACATTCAAATACTAAATAGCCATTGCTGACTTGCGGTGTAATCTCGTTTTTTTCGAGAAAATCAATTTCTGTAGCATTTTCAATAGACGTCAATTCTTGGACATCTTCTTTGTTACAGGCGAAAAATAATCCGCCTACTAATAGGAAAAAAACTAATTTTTTCATAGATTATTATTAATTTAGATTACTAAATAGGGCATTCTGCTGATGAGCGCTCAAACTTCTCAGCGTTTGCCCGTTTTATTGAATAATATATATTACCAATTGGTTATCAAAGGATTGTCTACTTCCTTTGAGAAATTATAGTTGTTTTAATAATTTTAAGGCTTCGTTATATTATCAAAATTTAATAATACAAGATTTTGTGAGATGTTGTTTAGACTTTTATTTTTTTATTGTTTAACGAAGTGCCATAAATCTACATATTCATATTGTAAAAATCAAAAAACTATTAAATTTTAACATTTCTATCGCAAGAAAGTGACCAACTCTTTAATTGATTTATCGTATAATAGTATTTTCTCGACCTTTGTATAAACTACACATATATAAATGAAATACATTCACAACATTATATTATTTGTATTCCTTGCTTGTTCCATATCTCTTATTGCTCAAGACTATTCTTATTTCTCCGATAAGAAGTTTTTAAGCCCATCTGATTTGGTAGGCTATAATTTTGTACCTTCTAAATTAGAAATACCCAATGAACGAGAAGAAGATTTATCACCAGATGAATACTCCTTTGGTATCACCAGAAGTAATTTGTATGTACGTGGATATGAAATAGAAGGGGTATATAATGTCAATAATATCAATACTACAGAGTATGGATTCATTCTAAAACTAATAAGTGCGCGCGATTCACGTCGTCAGGGGCATTTGAAAGTGATTTTAGCCAATAAATATTATGTAGATGCGCTTGTATTCAAAGGTTCTGTAAACGAGCCAGAAATGATTTTTTTGATGCCTAGTTTATCGGATGAAATACGAGCAGCAGATAAAGTTTATTTTACGGATCGAACAGAATTAGAATTAGAAGAAATAGACTCTATTTGGGGAACGACTATTTATCCATTCTTTAAAGTATATACGCAAGATGGCAATATACAAGAACGATTGTATGCGGCAGATTCTCTCACCGTATCTTTTGTCGAAGAGATTAAGTTAATTGAGAAAACCAAAAAGGTCAAAACTGAAAAGAAAAAGGAAAAGAAGAAAAAGAAAGAGTTCAATATTGAGTTAGGAGAATATGAAGAAGAAGAAATCGAAGAGGAATACGAAGAAGAACGAATAGTGGATGAAGAAAGGATAGAAGAGGAAATGAATGAACTAGAAGAAGGAGTTGATTCGACTCAAGTAGCTGAATCTACAGTGGTACAAACTAAAGAAATTCGAGAATATTATATTGAGGTACGGTCAATAGTAGTAAATGAAGATGGCTCAGAAACGAATCAACTTAAACGTTATACTATAAAGAAATTAAAAGAACGGGAAAATGAGGCGGCACAAGGACTTCAAGAACGGTTTCAAATAGAAATAGAAACAAACAAGGGAATGGTTTATTTATATTTGACAGGACGACGAACGATTAGTTCTGTAGAATTTATGAATGGGGATCGATTTTTGATGCGTGGGCATTAGTAGGGAAACAGTAACTAAGAAAGAAGAAAAGACGAAAAGATCATGAAATCTTTTCATCTTTTCAAGGATTTAAATCTTAAGTGTATCTTAGTTCAATGACTCAGAAAGCTCTTTACCAGGCTTGAACTTAACAACCATTTTAGCTGGAATGTCAATAGCAGCTCCTGTCTTAGGATTTCTACCTGTACGAGCACTTCTTTCAGTAACAGAGAAAGTACCGAAACCGATTAAAGAAGCTTTGTCGCCATCTTTCAATGTTTCAGAGATAGCACTTAAAGTTGCACTTAAAGCATCACTTGCTTGTGCTTTAGTTAAGTTTGCTTCTTCTGCGATTTTGTTAATTAAATCTCCTTTGTTCATGATAGAAATTTTATTTGATTAAAAATGAGGCACAAATGTATGTGCAAAAGTAATTAAAAACAAGTTTGTTAAATTAAAAATTTAGCTATAAGCCAATATTAATAGGGGTTTCAGCCCCACTTTTTTGTATTTTCGTATACTTTTTTTAGAAAAAATCGTTTCAATAAGAGTAAAAAAAAAATATTTTAAGGCTAAAATATATTCATTTTAATGTAATGTGTTCGTTTTGCACTGAATTTAATCTAAAATGTAATTATTGCTTAAAATTTTAAATCTTTTATGAAAAAACTAAATTCTTATATCATTTTAATCGTTTTTTCTTTTTTTGTGTTTGCAAGTTTACCTGCTTGTGCACCTAAATATGGTTGTCCTTCTACAGAAAATGCTTCTGTAAAAATGGATAAAAAAGGGTATCCTACAAAAAAGGGTAAATCCAATCTATTCCCTAAAGAAATGCGAAAAAAGAAAAAGAACTAGATTTTAAAACAAAAATAGTTATTTTTTTTTATTTAAAACAATTTTTTGAGATAAAAATGTTTTATAACTCATAATTAGGACTCAATTGACCCGGTCGTTCATCAGAATAAAATTCATTGATATAACGAATGACTTCTTCAGGATCATCTGTAATAGGAATCAAATTCATGTCTTCGGGACTAATATTTCGAGCCTTTTCAAGCATAGTCTGTTGTATCCATTCACGCATTCCAGACCAAAACTCTGTTCCTACTAAAATTACAGGTACACGCGAGATTTTCTTTGTTTGAATTAGAGTAAGTACCTCAAATAATTCATCCAGTGTTCCAAATCCACCAGGCATAACTACAAATGCTTGTGCATATTTCACAAACATTACCTTTCGTACAAAAAAGTAGCGATGATTGAGATTTAATTCTGGATTAATATATGGATTATGACTTTGTTCAAAAGGGAGATCAATATTTAAGCCTACACTTAACCCTCCAGCTTCGCTTGCACCTTTATTTCCTGCCTCCATGATACCGGGGCCTCCACCTGTAATGACTCCATAACCTTCTTCTGTGACACGAGCCGCAATTTTTACAGCTAATTGATAATAAGGGTGTTCTGGTTTGGTTCGAGCTGAACCAAAAATAGAGACACAAGGACCAATATGATTCATAATTTCAAAGCCATCTACAAATTCAGCAATTACTTTGAACATTGTCCAAGCATTTTCCCCTTTGATTTTTGTCCATTGTTTCATACGGCGGTTATTGAGGCCGATATTTGCATTGTTTTCCATAATCTTAGTGTATAATTTGGCGAGCTAGTGGATGTTTTTTAATAGGGAACACCTTTATTGGCAGCTCTAGATGAATTACAAATAGTAGTTTTTAAAAACATTTTTAAAAAGCCGCACAAAATAGAAAAAACTATTGATAAATAACAAAAGCCCATCAAAAAGACGGGCTTTTAGTCGTTTTTATAGAGATCGACTACAAATTAAGTAGCCATTTTATAGCTATTGAATTCTTTTTCAATAAATTGATGCAGTTCATCGATACTATTAAATTTGTCAAATATTTCACGTAATTTATGTGAGTTTTCAGCACTTGTAGGCACTACAAAACTCATTACATCATCCTTTGTAATAGATCCTTGACTTAGAATAATAAGGCGTTCCACCACATTACGTAATTCACGAATATTACCAGACCAATTAACTTGTTTAAGAGCATCTAAAGCAGCTGCTTCAATTTTTTTAGGAGAAACACCATATTCATTGCAAATTGTTTTATTAAAGTGCTCTACCAAAGAAGGAATATCATCTCTTCGTTGATTCAGAGGCGGCACCTCGATAATGATTACAGCCAAACGGTGATATAAATCTTCACGGAAGTTCCCTGCTTCTATTTCTCTTCGCAAATCTTTATTCGTAGCTGCGACCACTCGTACATCAACTCGAATTTCTTTATCACCACCTACACGTGTAATTTTATTTTCTTGTAAAGCACGCAATACTTTAGCTTGGGCAGAAAGACTCATATCGCCGATCTCATCTAAAAAGATGGTACCACCATTTGCTTGCTCAAATTTTCCAATTTTTTGCTTGTAAGCTCCTGTAAAAGAACCTTTTTCGTGCCCAAATAATTCACTTTCAATTAATTCAGAGGGTATTGCAGCACAGTTGACTTCTACAATAGGATGCTTAGATCGAGGGCTTTTTTCATGTACCCAACGCGCTACTAATTCTTTTCCTGTACCGTTTTGACCTGTGATTAACACTCGAGCTTCAGTAGGTGCTACACGATCAATAGTTGTTTTTATTTTACTGATAGCATTTGATCCACCAATAATTTCTTGGGTTTTAAATTTGCTAACGCGACGTTTCAGGACCTTTGTTTCAGAGACGAGGGCAGATTTGTCAATGGCATTACGAATTGTAATTAACAAACGATTTAAATCAGGTGGTTTAGAAATGAAATCAAATGCACCCTTTTTGACGGCGTCTACAGCCGTGTCTATACTTGCATGTCCTGAGATCATTACAACAGGAGTATCAGGTACTAATAATTGTACACGCTCCAATGCTTCCATTCCATCCATTTTGGGCATTTTGATGTCCATTACTATGACATCATATTTGCTCTTTTTAAGTTTGACTAGACATTCTAAGCCATCTGCAGCTTCGTCAACATCATACTTTTCAAACTCAAGGATTTCTCTCAGCGTTTTTCGGATACTTCCTTCGTCGTCGGTTATTAAAATTCTTGCCATGTTGGATTACGGATGTTAAAACTGTGAAACTATAGTATTTCATAACGCTCTATGCTGCTTATTTATTAAGCAGATATAAAATAATTGAAGAGTAAACTAGGATAGAGGAGGGTTATTAACACTGAGCTTTCACAAATTGTAGAATAATTACTCCAAATTTTACGCGCCTATCTTTTTTAGGTTACATGTAAAAATGAATAAATTATTTTTTAATCTAATTATTTTTAGCTAGTGGTTAATATTTTATGTATTGTCTTTTTGAGATAGTATATGATTGGCGTAAAAGTTTTCAGTTTCTGAAGAAAGGAATAACTAAATTTAGGGCTAACACATTGATATAAAAGCATTAGCTATTAAGAAGCTTAATGTCATTAAGCTTCTAAGTTTTTTAAATAAAAAAAGGACTCTTTGAGATTTAGATGAAATGTTAATAAAAGTTGACAATAGAAAATAGATGTAGTTGTCACTACTCCAACGCGTATACATTGGAGTAGTGATTGTAACATTATTTCTTAATTCGTTCTAATTAAGGAAACGGGGAGACAGTGGTCAACACGACAACCAATTCTTAAAATATAATCTTCTATCTCACCATCTGGGGCGCAATCAGGATTACAAGGCTCAGCAATGGTCGCTGCATCTGTACTAATACGAAAACGCGCTTGTAAATCGATATCTTGTGATACGTCTACAGGAACATCTACAGGATGAGAGTATAAATATGTTCCGCTATAGGTTCCTACAGGTAGCGTTAACAACGCAATTTGTTCATTGGCGTCATCAAAATCTTCATCTGCATTCCAATCAATCCAAGCCGTTACATTTGCATTAATTCCTGTATTATTGACTATTGTCATAGGCAAATGTATTCGATTACCTGGGTGAATATCATTGGCATATTGTACGCCATTATCACTACCACTTGCAATGCCATTCCCTAAATAAATTTGTGGTGAAGGAGGAATAAAATGGCAGGGTAAATTGGCTGAGTCATCACACAAACGAGGTAGCCAAGGTGTATCACAGTCCTTGACTTCAACAATAGGCTTATTGATTAGCTCTACAGAACATCCTGTATCATCATTTGTAGCTAAAATATTATAAGTATATACACCAATAGTTGACAAGCCAAAAATTGGAAATCGAAGTGTTCTTCCTGATCCTCTCATTGCACGCCCTACATTGCTATCGTCGCTATCATTTCTTAATTGATAGGTGATTCCTGCAACAGAACTTAACAATTCTACATAAGCTACTCGGTCTTCACAAATTTCTTCATCCACAACCGCAAGTCTTGCATCTGGTAAAGGATGCACCGTAATTTCTGTAAAAGCAAAAGGACGACAGCTCGGTTCTACAGTAGGTGGAGGATCTAAAATGGCATAAACAAAATATGAACCAGCACTTGGGAAACTAATATTACTCACAGAAGCAAAACCCGCTATTGCTGGTACTGTTCCAATATGCGTACCACCCGTATACATGGCTGTTCCAAATTGCGGACTTGTAAAATAAACAAATCGAACTTGATCAGGACTTACCACATCAGTTACGGATGCTTGTATCGTAGCAACTGTTTCTCCATCACAAATTTCTGTTTCACTACTAGTTACCATATTATAAGTCGGACAAGTAAAACAGTAATCGACAGGAGTAGTAGTAAAAGTATCAAAACAATCAGGAGTTGAACTATCTCTTATCGTTATTTCATAAGTACTACTTCCATCAGCCTCAAAAGGTGGTATTGTAGGAATACCAACAGTAACAGGAGTATTATAATTGACCGTAGCCAAAACTGTTCCGCCAGATCCATTTGCTGCTGCGTTAACTACTACTTGATAATTCGGAAGTGAAGGACTTGTATTCGTTGCATTTACAGTGATTTGGAAATAATCATCATTGACATTAGTCGGTGTACCATTGTCCATACATTCAGATTGCATCGTTTGTGAAATCGTTACTTCACAACAACCTGTAGGTTCAGGTAAGGTGACATCACAAGTAGCCGTACAATTATTCGCATCAGTAACCGTAAGGGTATAATTTCCTCCCACTAATCCTCCTTCATTTGCACTATTTCCACCACTTGACCAGGCGTAGCTATAAGGTGGAGTACCTCCACTTGCGCTCGAAGCAATTTGACCATCGGACATAAAACAACTAGGTTCAGTAGTAATAGAACAAGAAACGGACGGTCCCCCCGGTTCAGTGAGGGTGACATCACAAGTAGTGGAACAATTATTCGCATCAGTAACGGTAACGGCATAATTTCCTGGACCTTTGCCAGAAATAGAAGCGGAGCTTTCTCCTGAACTCCAATTATAAGAATATGGAGTTGCACCTCCTGAAGGACTGACAGAAGCAGAGCCATTAGCGATATTACAACCTGGATGTGAACCTACACTACAAGAAGCAGTCGGTCCCCCCGGTTCGGAAAGGGTGACATCACAAGTAGTGGAGCAACTATTGGCATCGGTTACGGTTACGGTATAATTTCCAGCAGCAAGTCCGCTTTCAGACGCACCTGAGCCACCACTACTCCACGAATAGCTATAAGGAGTAGCGCCTCCTGAAACACTGACAGAAGCAGAACCATTGGATTCGCCACAACCAGGATGAGAACCTACACTACAAGAAGCAGTTGGCCCTCCCGGTTCAGAAAGCGTAACATCACAAGTAGTGGAGCAACTATTGGCATCGGTTACGGTTACGGTATAATTTCCAGCAGCAAGTCCGCTTTCAGACGCACCTGAGCCACCACTACTCCACGAATAGCTATAAGGAGTAGCGCCTCCTGAAACACTGACAGAGGCAGAACCATTGGACTGCCCACAATCGGGTGCTGATCCAACACTGCATGTAGCAGTTGGTCCACCGGGTGATTCGAGTGTAACAGAACAAACATCTACACAACCACTATTATCCGTAACGGTTACGGTATATTCTCCAGCAGCTAAACCCGAAATAGAAGCATCTGAACCACCACTACTCCAACTATAAGTATATGGGGATGCACCTCCTGATGCATTTGCAGTAGCAGTACCATCCGATGCGCCACAACTAGGATCGGTTTTTGAACAAGAAACGCTTGGTCCTCCCGGCTCATTTATCGTGTAAGAACTAGTAACCGTACAGCCAAAATTATCTGTCACGGTTAAGGAATAGGTTCCTCCCGACAATCCTGAAATGGAGTAGACATCTACTGCTCCAGTAGACCATTCAGCAGTAACAGGAGCATTACCACCACCACCACTTGTCATTTCAACTTGACCATCATTAGCACCACAAGAAGAAGGGTCAGTTCCTGTAAGATTTAAGAAATAAGCTCCACCAGAATAATTATCTGTTAAAGTATAGGAGCAGGTTTGAGTACAAGCTGCCCCGACACCCAAATCCGTTACTGTCACCGTATAAGTACCAGGGCCTAGATTTTCAATAGCATAAGTGGTTGCACCTGTATTCCATAAATAACTAACTGCGCCTTGATTTCCTGAACCTCCAGTAACAGCTACCCATCCATCATTACCCTCACAAGAGACGTTTTGAGCATCACATTCTATAACCAAGTTACAACTCGGAGCACAGTCAGGAGTAGTAGTTACCCTAAATACAAAGTTTTGATTGGCAGGATCATCAGGCCTTCCATATAAAACACCTTGATTAGCCCCAGGAGAACCAAAACAGCCATAGGTGCCAGAATGATTGGAAGAACAAGTAGCGGCCCACACACATTGCCCTGCATCATCATCAGCACAACCGCCAAAAACACAACTTGTTACAGCGGAAGCTGTACCACAGGTAGGAAAACTTGATACAATAGTATATCCATGCCCAGGAGGTGGAACGTCTAAATCGTAATTCATACAAAATACGGTATAGGTAACACCATCTAGAGACATGCTACCATAGCCACCGTGCCAGTCCACAAATGAAGCTCGTTGACCAGCACAAGCACTAAAGTCTGTTTGTCCAAAGCTCGCGGTATAATTTAAGATAAGGAATAAACTGAGTATTCCTAGTTTATAGCATCTCATAGTAATATGCATATTTAAAGGTTAGATTTTTATACTATAAATTTCCTTCTATGGTAAATCTAAAATTAGGATTAGGATTTTCATTGAGTGTAAAGCCTATAGAATGATGATCTAATTTTGAGAAGGATACTTTAATTTTCGATTGAGAGATTCCAGCCTCACTTCGAATGGTTTGATAAGCAGTTGGAGGAGCAATAGTATAAGAAAGTCCTGCTTCGTCCTCTATTACTAAATTTCCATTCGCGTTAATTTGCCAAGTACAAGTTTCCTCTAAATTCCATTGTACTTCATTTAGAGAAGCGTTCGGCTGAAGGGTATATTTATAAATGAGCGGGTTTTCTTTTTCTGCATGTTTAAATTTCATACTAATGCCCTCTAGATTCGTATTACATTCTAAATAGCGAAAATTAGCGGACATATTAGACGAAGAAATCGCAGGATAAAACTGAATGCTTGATACTGCAGTTAAATCTTTTTGCTGTTGTAGTACTATTTTGTTTTCAGTAAAACGATAGATTGTATTTTCAGAGCTTGTTTTAAAAACAGACATGTTGGTACTTCTACTATTGTAAGCAGTACTATTCGTCTGTACATCTTTCTTCCAGAAATGATTTTGGTTGAAAGGGTCATTGTTTTCTTGTGCAAATGAGGATACACAAAAAAATACTTGGAAAAGAAAACAACTTAGAATAGTCAGATTTGTCTTTGGCATATTTTACGGTTTAAATTAAAAAGTCTTATTTGAACATTAATCGTTCAAATGAGAAAGACTGGATGTAAGAATTTTGAGTTTATAGTATAAACTCTTTCTGTATTGAAGAAAAGGAGGTAATAAAATTGATAAAGATGTGATAATAGAGAAGACGGAATATCTCAATTATCTTGTCGAGATTTTCCTATTTTGCACATATTATAATTTTTTAAAATTCTAAATATCTTTTATATCACAATTAGTGTTCCATTTTAATATTTAATGCCGTCACAATAAGAATCAGAAAAGAAGCGATCACATGAGAAAAAAAAGATTTAATTATTTTTTAATGTCACAAAGACATATTTAAAAAATCCAATTTTAAAAAAAAGAACAGATAAAATCTATTTAAACAGAATGTTATGTGATTTAAAAAATTAGTCTATGTGCTAAAAAAGTGTCACAGAAATTAGAAAGGTATCAGGGAACAGATATTTTTACATTTTTTTGTGTTGTGTATTTGTTGTATGAAAAAACAAGAATAAAAACTCGCTTGTTTTTCCCTTATTTCTGCGTTTAGATAAGGTCTTAATTATTTGCTCTTGAAGAAACCTCAGAAAATTTTTCTTCATACATATCAATAGGAGGACAAGTACAGATCAAATGACGGTCACCTTTTGCATTATTCACACGCCCAACGGCTGCCCAGAACTTATAGCCTTCTTTTAGATAAGCAAGTGGATAAGCAGCTTTAGAACGAGGATAAGGTAAATCCCATTCATCAGCAGCTACAAGAGCTAAGGTATGAGGAGCATTATGTAATACATTATTATCATCTGAATAGGTGCCTTGCGCGATTTCTTCAATCTCTTCACGAATGGCGAGCATCGCATCACAGAAGCGATCTAATTCATCTAGACTTTCGCTTTCTGTTGGCTCGATCATAATCGTACCAGCTACTGGGAACGATAGAGTAGGAGCGTGGAAACCATAATCTATTAATCGTTTCGCCACATCTTCTGCACTTACTACAGCTTTAAATGGACGTAAATCCAAAATTAACTCATGTGCCACACGCCCTTGTTCACCAATATATAAAACATCATATTTATCTTCCAAACGAGCTTTGATGTAATTGGCATTTAGAATGGCATATTCTGTAGCTGATTTTAAGCCATCTCTACCAAGCATTTTAATATAAGCATAAGAAATGAGTAAAATGCTGGCACTTCCCCAAGGCGCTGCAGATACCGCAGAAATTCCCTGTTTACCTCCTGTTTCTACTAATTTATGTTTTGGTAAAAATGGAGCGAGGCTTTCATTGACACAAATAGGCCCCATACCAGGACCACCACCGCCATGTGGAATGGCAAAGGTTTTATGTAAATTTAGATGACAAACATCTGCATCTATCGCACCTGGACTTGTTAAACCAACTTGGGCATTCATATTGGCTCCATCCATGTATACTTTTCCTCCATGTTGATGAATAATACCACAAATTTCTTGAATGGCTGCTTCAAAAACACCATGTGTCGATGGATAAGTTACCATTAAGCAAGATAGATTAGTAGAATGTTGCTCGGCTTTTGCTTTTAAATCAGTGACATCAATATTACCATTTTCATCACATTTGACGACTACGACCTTCATACCTGCCATAACGGCACTCGCAGGATTCGTTCCATGTGCAGAAGAAGGAATCAGAGCTATATTTCGATGTGTATCTCCATTTGCTTCATGATATGCCCGTATCGTCAATAAGCCTGTATATTCACCTTGTGCACCAGAATTGGGTTGTAAGGAACAAGCCGCAAAACCAGTAATTTCACTCAAATAGGCTTCTAATTCAGTAAATATTTTTTGATAGCCTTTAGTTTGATCTAGTGGAGCAAATGGATGAATATTAGCAAATGCTTCCCAAGAAACAGGAATCAATTGAGTAGCAGCATTGAGTTTCATGGTACATGACCCTAGCGGAATCATCGAGTGTGTCAGGGATAAATCTTTATTTTCTAAACGTTTGATATAACGCATCATTTTCGTTTCCGTATGATAGGAATTGAAAACAGGATGTGTCAGATATGCAGAAGATCGAACTAAAGCATTGGGTATAATGGCTTCTCGATGTCCATTTAAAACGACATCTACAAAGGCTGTATTTTTCGCTTTTGCAAAAATAGTAGCAATGAGATTTACATCCTCCAGAGAAGTTGTTTCATCTAAACTAATATGGACTTGCCCATTTGTATAGAAAAAATTGACTTCATTGGTTAGTGCAATTTCTTGAAGCGCATCAGTATTTTTTACACCAACAGAAAGGGTATCAAAATAAGTATCATTTACTAATTCATAACCCAAGGCTTTGATTTTTTTAGCTAAATTTTGGGTTAAACCATGAATCCGTTGTGCGATGCCATGTATTCCTTTATGCCCATGATAGACAGCATACATACTTGCCATGATAGCAAGTAAAGCTTGAGCGGTACAAATATTGGACGTAGCTTTTTCTCGGCGAATATGTTGCTCCCTAGTTTGGAGTGCCATTCGTAAGGCAGGATTATTTTGAGCATCGACAGATACGCCAATAATTCTTCCTGGAATTTGACGTTTGAATTCATCTTTTGTAGCAAAATAAGCGGCATGAGGCCCTCCATATCCCATAGGAACTCCAAAACGCTGGGTATTACCCACAACTGCATCGGCCCCCCATTCTCCAGGAGGCATCAATAATGCTAAGCTCAATAAATCAGCAGCTACTGTTACATAGAGATTTTGAGCGTTTGCTTTTGCTGTAAATGTACGATAATCCTCCACTGCACCATTCATTGCAGGATATTGTAGCAGCACTCCAAATGTTCTATCAGTAAACTCATATGTTTTCCAATCACCTACTACTACTTTGATATCTAATGGTGTAGCACGAGTTTGTAGAATATCTATGGTGTGCGGATAAACGCCTTGATCGACAAAAAATTCATTAAAGCTTTCTCCCTTATTTCGTTTATTTTTTAAACTATAAAACATGCTCATTGCTTCCGCTGCGGCTGTGCCTTCATCTAAAAGAGAAGCATTGGCAATAGGAAGGGCGGTAAGATCACTGACCATAGTTTGGAAATTCAGAAGAGCTTCCAAACGTCCTTGTGCAATTTCTGCTTGATAAGGGGTGTATTGTGTATACCAACCGGGGTTTTGAAATACATTTCGTGCAATAACAGAAGGTGTGATTGTATTATAATACCCCAATCCAATGTATGATTTACAGACAAGATTCTGTGTGGAAGTTTGTTTTAACTCCTGTAAGTAATCGTATTCCGTAAGTGCTTCTGGAATGTTTAATTTACTTTTTGATCGAATATTTTTGGGGATAGTTTCACTTATCAATTGATCGAGTGAAGTTACTCCAACTGCCGATAATAAGTGAGCCAATTCGTCTTGATTAATACCAATATGTCGGTTAATAAAACGATCGTTTTGGAAGAAGTTTGCCATAGTAATAAATAAAAAGACCACTATTAATAAATGCCTTACAAAGGTACGAGATTTAATATGGAATTAACAATAGCAATGGCAAGATGTTGATTAATTTTGAATAAAAAAGTTGATCTTCAAAAATGGGCTTTAGAGTAAGAATACTCCGTTTTCATAAATTTTTTCTCCATCAGCTAAAATTTCTCCGCCATTGCGCATATTGGAAATCATATCCCAATGTACAGAAGATTCGTTTTTACCACCACATTGAATATAAGATTGCCCAATTGCCATATGAATCGTACCACCTATTTTTTCATCGAATAGAATATTTTTGGTGAGTTGTTGAATATTATAGTTGGTACCGATGGCTGCTTCGCCAAATCGGCGTGTTCCATCTAAAGAAAAAATACGATCTAAGAAATCTTTTCCTCGTTTGGCTTCCCATTTTTCGATATAGCCATCTTTCACCCAAAGCGTCGCATCCTCCACTTCATGCCCCATATAAATGGCAGGAAAAGAGAATCGAATTGTTCCATTAACCGAATCTTCCACAGGAGAGGTATAGACTTCTCCAGAAGGCATATTCGTTTGCCCATCTGAATTGATCCACGTTCGTCCTTTGGTAGAGAACTGGATATCAATATCTTCTCCTTTATAGTGAATGTGTTGACAGCTATTTAAATGATCGGTATATTTCTGTTGATTTTTGCGTACGTTCAACCAAGCTTGTTTGGGATCATCCTTAAATAGATTACATGCATTGTAGATAAATTGTTGATAATCTTCTAAAGACATCCCTGCATATTGAGCCGATGCTTGCGTCGGGAATTGACACAAATTGCGTTTCATTTCACGCGTCCCTGTGCGTTCAAAATAGCGTTTGGAAACAGGTGCTTTTGCCTTTTTATGAATTTTTACTTTACTGCTATCCACCCCTGTGTCTTCTCGAAGATTAAAAGGCGCACGAATATAAATATAGGCATCAAAGGTTTCCATCGCTGTTTTGTATAAAAGCGGCACTTGTTGTAATTGATCTTCTTGTGCTTCTTGGTAGAAAATACTTTCTTTAGAAGGAAAATCGAATTCAACTTCCACTTGATGCGCTCCCGAACGCAAAGCAGCCCGATAGACTTCACGGACTAAAGGTTCTGCAAGCGTAGTTGTACGAATGTATAATTTATCGCCGCGCTGAATTTCTACACAATAATTAACAAGTAAGTCGGCGTATTTGGAAAGAATGGTATTCATAATATTAATCAAGTCGGTTTAAGGATAAAATCCTTGCAAAGAAATGAAATTTCATTCAGAAAGCTTAATTCGAGTTTGGAAACTCGAAAGATATAAACAGCCAAGTTAGGAAACTTGGCTGATCTTTCCTTATTTCGTATTTGTATATTGTTTTACGTCAATCAATTTCAAAGGGTTTAGTCTGTATGCTATTTAATTCGTTTGAGTTTGTTTTTTTTCTTCCATTAGTATTAAGCGTGTACTGGTGGCTGGGAAAAGATCGTCGTCTACTACAAAATGGATGGCTCTTAATGGCGAGTTATGTATTTTATGGCTGGTGGGATTGGCGATTTTTATCTTTGATTGTGATTAGTTCCACGGCAGATTTTTGGATTGGCAAATGGATGTATGAATCGAAATCTGCTCGCTCCAAAAAACGATTATTGTATGCAAGTTTGTTGATTAATCTTGGGATTTTAGGCTTTTTCAAGTACTTCAATTTTTTTGTGGATAGTGTAGCTGATTTATTTCAAGTGCTGGGATTGCCATTTCATACCTATAGTTTGTCTATTATTTTACCTGTTGGAATTAGTTTTTATACGTTTCAAAGCTTGAGTTATACGATTGATATTTATAAAGGGAAATTAAAACCTACATCTGATGGATTAGCCTTCTTCACCTTTGTTTGTTTCTTTCCACAGTTAGTAGCTGGACCGATTGAGCGGGCGGCAAAATTATTACCTCAGTTTGAATCCAAACGCTCCTTTTCTTATGCTTTAGCAGCAGATGGTTTTCGGCAATTTTTATGGGGTTTATTTAAGAAAGTAGCCATTGCTGATGTATTGGCCAATAATGCTGACATTATCTTTTCCACTTCAAATGAGATGGGCGGAGGAATGGTATTATTGGGTTGTTTTTTATTTGCCTTTCAAATTTATTGCGACTTTTCGGGTTATTCAGATATGGCAATTGGGATTGCAAAATGGTTTGGTTTTCGATTGTCGGTTAATTTTCGGCATCCTTATTTTGCAAGAAATTTAAGAAGGTTTTGGCAAGGCTGGCATATTACGTTGAGTCAGTGGTTTCGAGATTATGTGTATATCCCTTTGGGGGGAAATCGAAGGTCTAAAGTACGTCAGCAATTCAATTTGATGCTTACTTTTTTAGTGAGTGGCTTGTGGCATGGTGCCAATTGGACCTTTTTGATATGGGGGGCAATTCATGGAGGCGTTTATATTTTACAGGATACTATTTTAGGTGGTAAGAAAGCATCTAAATCATCTAATTTAGGGATTCATTTTTTACAATGGAGTAGTACCTTTTTGGTGGTGATAATCGCATGGTTATTTTTTCGAGCAGAAAGTTTGAATCAAGCGATGCATCTGTTTTTGTGTATTTTTAATGAGGAAAATTATAGTGAAGGATTTTCTTTACTAGATCAATCTTTTTTACAAAAGGGAATTTTTTTTATTGTTCTTTTAATGGGAATTGAATTTTTTCAAGGGAATCGAGATCATGCTTTGGAGATTAGTTCTTTTCCGTTTTGGGTACGTTGGGCAGTATATTATCTCTTATTTTTTGGTGTATTGTACTTTTTTCAGACGGAGCGTCCGTTTATTTATTTTGCGTTTTAAGATAGTTGCTAGTTGATTTGTTTTTCTATGTTTTGGAAGATAATTAGTAGATTTTCTTTATTGTTACTCTTACCGTTTGTGGTAGGGATGGTCAATTATTGGGTGGATAGAGATCAAATCTTACGAGATGATACCGTGGTAGAAATGGTTAATGCCATTCAAGCGGGAAATAACATCTGTGGTGTAGAATATATTGATGATCGTACGTTTCAAAAATTATTGATACAACAGCAAAACGAAACACCTGATGTATTGATATTGGGCTCAAGTCGTACCTTAGGTATTGACAAAAGTTGTTTTCCCAATCAGTCGTTCTTTAATCATTCTGTGACTAATGCTAATCTAGAGGATTTTTTAGCTATCGTCCATTTATATGAAGAAGTTCAAAGTTTGCCCGATACTATTCTATTAGGATTGGATCAATGGTTATTAAATGATGCCATTCAACGTACCAATTGGATGCCCCTTTCTACTGATTATTTAAATATGAATGAGCAACTTGGCTTTTCATATGATTGGTCCATTTGGGCTACGCGTTGGAATTATTATAAAAATTATTGGTCGGAATTATTTTCTACTGTTTCCTTTTTAAATGGAATTCAAAAACCGACATCTCAAAAATGGGAGATTACAACTTCATCTGAATGTGAAAAAGACATCAAATTTGCAGATGGTTCTCGTCGAAGAAATGTAAGTCATATTCATCGCGGAAAAAGTCATGTGGAGCGGACGGCAAAAGATTATGTTATACAAAGTAAAGACGAACAATTTAATCAACTTTCTGCCAACAAAAAAAAGCAACTCGAACAACTCATCTTTTATTTAAAACAAAAAGGGGTTCATCTTATTTTATACATTCCACCTTATCATCCGATTACTTATGAAGGTTTTATGAATCATCCTTCTTTTAAGGGTATGCCACTAGCGACTCTTTTTTATCAGGAATTAGCAAAAAAATATAAGTTGCAAGTCATTGGTGCAAGTAATCCAAAAACGATCGGAGCTAATTTTGATCATTTTTACGATGCTACTCATTTACAAAATTGGGCCTTGAATCCTATTATACAAAGGGGTATAAAAAAAGAGTGAACGTCATTAATAATTGAGCTAAAATAAAGTGCCATTTTTTAGAAGACTTCCCAAAAACAAGTTCAAAACTTCCATTCTGTCTGTTTTGAACTCATTTTCAGAAAGTCAAAATGGTCTACTTTATTTCTTCACGCTTATTTACTAAAGTATTCACTCTTTTCTAAAATCAAAATTTAATACAAAAATTTCAGTGCTTGTTCTATTGCTCTACGCGGTTAAAAGAACCTGTAGGATTAGTATTCAGGGCATTATTATCCATGGTATAAGGCGTATGATCTAAAGCATCTGCTGCTATTGCACCCACTAAAGGTTTTAGTAAAAATGGAGCAGCACTATTGTCTGGAACTGGCTCTACAGAAATAACGGCTACTCCACCAGATAAATCGGTTGGGAAACTCAATCCGCTAGGTGCATTTTGTACAAAATCTTCGCCTGGAAATGGAGGACCTGGATTTGTTCCGCTAAAAGGTGCTGCATCATCTGCTCCTGAAGCACTCAAAAATGTTCCTGTAGAAACGGGTGTTCCATCAATGACAGCCCATCCTTCATACGCCCAACCCGCAGGTAATGTGGGCAAATCTAAACCAGCACCAGGCCCAGCAGTAGGATCAAGAAACCATACGCCACTTTTTTCATCATCCATAGATGCAGAAGTTGGTGTTGCTAAGATGTAAGTACCTGTACCAGAAGTAAAATCTGTTCCCAAAGCAGCAGGGTGTTCTACTGATAAATCGGCTGAACCATTTGAGATATCACCAGCTAAAATATGAACATCTGAAGGGGCAGGATCGTTATCGGGGGATGGCTCAATTGTTAATACAAAAGTAGTGGCAGCATCAAGATCTTCGGTAGCTGCAGAGAAAGTGGTAGCAGATGGATTGCCATCAGCATCTACTGTAAATACACCCGTAGTAACAGGTGCGCCGTCTACGATCAGCCAACCTTCGTAGGCATAATTACTACCTAAATCTTCAAGACCACTTGCATTAAATGTGAATTCTGCATTGGCAGGGGTGGCATTATCTTCTTCTCCACAAGAAGAAGCAAAAATTAGGGTTACTAAAGCGATTGCTAATAAATTAAGATTAATGAGTTTCATGATAATGATGGTATTTTAAAATTTGTAATTGTAAAGTTTTTAATATTTGATGATTACGATTACAAAATTAAGGGGGAAGTATTACAGCCGAATCACGAAGAGTTCACGAAAGTATCACAGCTATAAAAACGGAGTGTAATTAACTGGTAATCAATTTTTTATGTGAGTGTAAAAATTTCAGAAAAAAAGAGCTTATGATGCAAATTGTCTTGGTCAAGACAAGTCTTCTATTGTAAAAGGCTGTTTGGTTTGGCACTTTTCCATTTTGAAATTACAAACCACATAGAAATATAGTTCACATAGATAATATGTACAATAAAGATGAGCAAAGGGAATGCCTCTTACCTATCAAATTAACGCTTTAGTAACTAATGGTAATGGTATAGCCACCACTTTTTTTAGGCGGGTCTTTTTTGGGAGGAGTTTTTTTAGGAGCGGTATAATTATAGGTCACTTGTAGACTCGTTGCGGAAGATGGAGGCTGAGGTTTGGGTTTGGGGGCGGGTTTTACTTTGGGTAATTTAAAGTGTATTTGAATGGTTTTATGAAATTGTACTCTAACCTTTCGGACTTTATCAACTTTGAATTTCAAGAGCTTTACTAATCGAATCGCTTCTTCATCACAGCCATGTCCAAGACTTGATTTAACTTTAACGGACACTACATTTCCTTTATAATCGACGGTATAGCGGAGATAAACAGTTCCTTCAATTTTTGCCTTTAATGCTGCTTTGGGATACTGCATATTTTCGCGGATAAACTGGCGAAGTGCCTTTATTCCGCCTTCATAATAAGGGCGTTTGATAAAACTATTTTCTTTTGTTTCTCTTGATTTTGCCATATGAATAGATACGTAAAAAGAAATAATTGGTTCTATCTTATCGTTCAAGAAGTTCATCATTTTTTTTTAAGTAACTGTAGAAACCTACTTGATTTTGTTATTCAAAACCCCTAACTTAATCATGTGTTTTATGAAAGAGTTGTTTGTTACTCTTATTAGTATTGATTTGTTGAAGTATGATAATGAAACATTATGAGACTAGACACATTTTATAATTATTTAGCCTTAGAAAAACGTTATTCCCCACATACTCTAAAAGCGTATCAAAATGATATAACTCAATTTTTCGATTACCTTGCCTTACAATATTCTATTCATGATATTAAAGAAGTGACCCACCAAGAAATTCGTTCTTGGATGGTATCTTTAATGCAGAATCAAGTAAGTACTCGCACCATTAATCGAAAGTTATCTACTTTAAAAACCTATTATAAATTTCTACTTAAACGAGGATGGGTAGCTAAAAATCCCATGCTCAAAGTTGTTACTCCAAAAGTAGGCAAACGTCTTCCTGTGTTTGTGCCAGAAGAAAATATGCAACGTCTTTTTTCAGATTTTCAATTTGCAGATGGTTTTAGAGGGATGCGTGATCGTTTAATTTTAGAAATCTTGTATAGTACGGGAATGCGCTTATCAGAATTAATTCATTTAGAAGTAGAAGATGTTGATTTCTGGAATTTACAGTTAAAAATATTAGGTAAAGGAAATAAAGAACGTTTAGTTCCTTTTGGAAAACCTTTAAAAGAAGCGATTCAAAATTATTTATTCTTGCGATCAAATGAATTTGAAGAAGTATTGCCACCTCAGCTTTTAGTCACAAATAAAGGAAAAAAATTGTATCCGAAATTTGTTTACAATACAGTTAAAAAATATCTATCGACTGTAACAACAGTCGATAAAAAAAGCCCACATATTCTGCGTCATTCTTTTGCTACTCATTTATCCAATGGTGGAGCAGATTTAAATGCCATCAAAGAATTGTTGGGACACGCTAATTTATCCGCTACCCAAATTTATACACACAATAGCATCGAAAAACTCAAAGAAATTTATCAACAGGCACATCCAAAAGGAGAGCAACAGCATCCATAAAGAATTTGCCTTATACATTGAATCTTGTTCGTCACGAGAAGTCTAAGAATTAAATAGCGAACGATTCATTTTATGAATAACTTATTATGTCACTAAATCCTACGCCTATGTGAGCAAAAAAAGAAAGAAATTAAAGATGGTAAAGTCCATCAGTACGTTCAAATAAACCCAATTATTTAACATTTTAAATCATTCAATTTATGAAAGTACACACGAAAGCTGTGCATTTTTCTGCAGACAAAAAATTAGTTGAATTTATTGAGAAGAAGTTGGAAAAACTGGAACAATTTTTCGGACGCATTATTGAAGCTCAAGTAACCTTAAAGTTGGAAAACTCAGGGCAAGTACGGGATAAAATTGCAGAAGTTCGAATAGCAGTCCCAGGTTCTGTTTTATATGTTAAAGAAACCCATAAAACCTTCGAAGGTTCAGTCGATAGTGCGACAGAAGCCTTAAAGCGACAACTCATCAAATATAAAGAGCGACTTCGGAATCGCTCCAATCAACGTTAAATTTCCCTAATTATTGACAACCCATAAGAATTAAAAGAAAAGGCTTGTACCAGTTCGGTACAAGCCCTTTTTGTTTAGACTAAACGATATGATGAGGGCTTATGCTCTTCCACCATCTAGTTCATCTTGGTATTTTTTGAGTGCAGTCCATTTTGCATCAGCAGCCATACGCGCCTGACGAGGCCAAGTGGTAGGATCAGCTAAACGATAGCGATCTCCAGCATTCGTTAGAATTTCTTTTATACGCTCAACGGCTGTATTCGCGAGTCCTTCCCATGTAGTAATACCAGCATCATTCAATAAACCTGCAATCTTAGGGCCAATGCCTTCAACAATTTTTAAATCATCTTTTTTGAAAGCGGCAAATCCTAAATGTTTGGCATATAATTTTTCTACTTTAGAAGGTGTATCACCATTAGCTGCTTCTCCGCCACTATCCAAGTCTTTTTGTAAACGAATTAAATCATCCCACTGACCAGAAGCTGCTAAACGCGCTTGCTCCGACCAAGAACTTGGATTATGAATACGATAACGAGGGCCAGCATCATCCAGCACTTTTTGTAAACCTGTAAGTTCTGCATTACCTACTTCTGACCAAGTATTGTATCCTCCAGCTTTGAGTAAGCCTTCAATTTTTGGGCCCACCCCTTCAATGATTTGTAAATTATCAGAAGCAAATGCAGCGGCGTAGCCAGAAAGTACATCTCCGTCATCATCATCTCCGCCCATACCTCCTGCAATTCCCAAAGCTCCACCGGTTCCAGCACTTGCCGTCAGGGCAATTTTGGCATCTTCACAAGCTTTTAAGTCAGCTTCTAGACTTGCGATACGAGCTTCATAATCGGCTGAACCAGTATTATTGACTTCTGTATTAGCAGCAGCAAGTAGATTTTGATTTTGTTCATTTAGCGCACGAACTTTCATATCTAAATCTGCGTTTGAGCCGCGTAATTTGCGGTAGTCACCTTCTAATTTTTCTAGGTCGTAGCGACTTGTAGAAAGATCTTTTTCTAATTCTGCACCTTTTGCTTTGCACTTGGCTAAGTCATCTTCTAGGCTTTTTATTTCTGCTAAATAGCGAGATTTATAGCCTGACCAAAATAACCAGCCTAGTAACCAAGATAATAACATGAGGAGGGGCAATAAGAGCCACCACCATTTGCAGAACGTGCTGCACCAATCTAATAAAATTATATCGAGAAACATGATTTTTCTATTTTATAATGGAATAAATTATTTTAATAATTGAACTTCTACACGACGATTTTTAGCCCGTCCTTCATCCGTACTATTAGTAGCAGTAGGTTCAGTCATCCCTTTTGCTTCAAAGATGATCTGTTCACGAGGAACACCTTTGGTACGTAAAATTCGGCGTACATAACGCACTCGTTTGTCGGATAGGCTCATATTATAAGCAGCAGAACCTACATTGTCTGTATGACCTGTTAATCGTACTTTTTCACCAGAAGCAATAATACGTTTAGCTAAATTATCTAGATATTCATCAATTCTAGGATCAACTTCTTTTTTGGTATCATTGAAAGGGAAATAAACAATCTCTCGATCATCTAATTGTTCCACGGAAGCAGTTGAGCCTGTATTCTCAGTTGTATTGGTATCACTTCCATCGGCATTGTTATCTGCAACAGCAGCAGCAGCTTTTCGGAAGATCACACCACGGAACGCATTTTTACGCATTTCAGCATCATCGTCTACTTTTTTAGCACGCAGAGTCATTCGACTAGGATCAATTACGTCGGATAATAAATCTCGTACTTTCGCAGCGCGAGCGAAGCCCATGTTATCAAATCCATCGGGAGTAGGTTCATCAGAAGAATAGAAACCATAAATTTCGAGATTATCCTTATCACCTAATTGTTCGACAATCCATTTTTTGTATTCAGGGAACTTGTCAGTGGTAAAGGCGGTGGGATCTTCCCAATTAAAATAGAGTGGAATTTTGTCTGGTTGGTTAAGACTAAACACATCAGGATCAGCAAGTCCTGTAGCATTATTCGTTGCATCACTAGTGCTTTCTTCAGTGACAGCTCGTTCTTGGCAATTGTTACAATCTTTGCAAGAATCCCAAAACAGCCAGCAGCTAAAAATAACTAGTAACAACCATAAAACCAGCCAGAGAATCTGTCTTTTACTCATGGTATGTTTGACGTTAAGTTGGTTTGAAAATTAGATTTTTTCTCATATAAAGGAAGTAGCCAAGGCTAAAACCCTAGCTATGAAGATAGTAAAAAAAATACAGAATGAAGAAAAAGATGCTTTTTTATTCAAAATGTAGATATTGAGACAGGCTTTTAGATAAATTACATTTAAAAAGATATGCTCTAGGTACGTTAAATTTGATATAGAAATTGGATTTGGGGTTTAATTATAATAAATTGTAGATTAATTCTTCTCAACAAGATAGGGAAAACAACTACCACCCCAAACCACATAATCCCTCAATTGCTTTACAATACCTCAGTACCTATTTATTCATAGTTGAAAAATCATTTATCAAAATACTTTTCAAAAGTACAGTTTTGAGGGCTAGACCGTTCTGTCCATTATTTGCTGTACTAGATAGGATAGATTTTTTTAGCAACTACTAAAACTAGAACAAAAACAAATTATGAACATTCGTAATGCACTAACCCTATTGCTATTGTTATGTAGCACTCCATTTCTCTTTTCACAAACCACTTGGTCTAATGAATATTTCAATCAAACCAATGATCGAGCAGTAAAAATTCTTGCAAATACAGATGATACCTTTACCGTATTAGGACAAACTAGTTTGGCTAACTCAAATAATGATCGTTCCATTTGGTTGTATTCTATTAATGCAGAAGGAAGTGTCATATGGAACAACACCATTGAAATGCTCAATTTATTTGATGCCATTGAAGAAATAATAGCTATTGGAAATGAGAATTGGATCTTATCAAGCAGTGGTCTTTATAATGTAGATGCATCTGGAAATCTTATTCAAACATTCCCTTTAACAAACGCCAGAGATGTGCTACACACTTCTGATGGACATCTAATGGTGCTCTCTTATGCCACTCCACTTCCACTAGGTTTTCCGCGTGTCCAATTGACCAAAATGGATGTACAAGGCAATGTTGTATTTGAGCAAGTGTATGATGATGACCAAAGTAATACGAAAGTAGAAATTGCAGAGGGACTTATTGAAACATCAAATGGTGATTTCATCATCTTCGGAAATGATTTTTCGGATTATAATGACTTTATCTATCGAGTAGATGCGAATGGAAATCAACTATGGAAACAAACCTTTGAATGGGGCCCTTTTACAGGTACTTTTGATGCTATAGAAACGCCCGATGGAGATGTGATATTTAATGGTTTTTATGCAGATAGTTCTATTTTAATTAATCATTTATATCGTTTGGATACTGATGGCAATTTAGTGTGGCAAAATGATTATTCAGAGGCGTTTAATTTTGAATACAAAGGAGGATTTATTCAAACAAGTGATGGCAATTTAGTGATGATTACTTATGAAAATGATCCAAATGTCACGTCTAGCACGGTGGGGAGTGATGGTTTTTATGAATTGGTCAAAGTAAACCTTGATGGGGATGAAATTTGGAGAAGAACATTTGGATTTTCTTCCACTAACTTAGCCTGTGCTATAGTTGAAGCCAACAATCAAGATCTAGTTGTTGTGGGTAGACAAGATAATCAAGGGATCAATGGTTTTCAAAGTATTGCTTTTGCCGAACGCTTAACAGCAGATGGGTTATTACTTCCTAGTTGTGGGAATGACTACATTCTACTATCTACTCAAGCACAAGTAGATGCTTGGCCCGGTTGTACTAGCGTTAGAACGCTTGACATAATAGGGGATGATATTACAGATTTGTCGCCTTTATCAAGTCTGGTAGAAGCTGAAATAATTAACATTAGTAATACCCCTAATTTAACGTCATTAGCTGGACTGGAAAACTTAAGTCAAGTATCACTGGGCTTAATTCTTAGAGATGCAGCTAATTTAGTTGATATCAGTGCCTTACAGGGGCTTACCTCTATACCAAATGATATTGATCTGGATAATTTAGAAAGCTTAACCAACTTGAATGGACTACAAAATTTAGAATATATTAGAAATTTAACTCTTGAGAACAATGCTAATTTAACCGACCTATCTGCTTTGTCCAATCTTCAAGAAGTAGTGGTGTTTCAATTATTTAATAATTCTTCTCTTACTACTTTAGGCAATATGTTCTCCGATCCAATTGAGTTAACTATAGTAGAAATTCGGGATAATGAAAGCCTATCTGATATTTCTGCCTTTCAAAATGTAGAGCAATTACAAGGACTAGTTATACAAAATAATCCGAGTTTAACGACTTTAAATGGCTTGCAAAACATTACGACTATTTACATGTCTAATTTAGTCATTAGCGACAATACAGGTTTAATTAATTTAAATGGCTTGGAAGGCTTAACAACTGTTGCAGGATCATTCATTTTAGTAGGAAATACTAACCTCCAAAATGTAAATGCATTGAGTAATTTAATGAATGTAGGGACTAATTTTTCTTTTCAAAACAACACGAACCTACAAGAGTGTTGTGGCTTATACCCTTTGATCGAAGAGGGTACAGTAGGTGGAAGTACCAGCATTCAAAATAATGGTGACTGTAATAGCATTTTTCAAATAACACAAGTCTGCAAACCCGACGATTGTAATGAAGATGTGTATTTAAGTTCACAAGAAGAAGTCGATAATTGGTTAGGCTGTACAAATGTAGTAGGTACTTTGACAATTGATGGAGATGATATTACAGATTTATCACCTTTATCTAGCTTAACAAGTGCTGGTGGATTAGTCATTACTAATTGTAATACTCTAACGACCTTGGATGGCTTGGAAAATCTTACCCAATTAGAGAGTTTAATAATGGTTAATGATACTGTATTAACAGACATTACTGCACTCAGTAATCTTACCACAGTAAATGGATTTTTCTATCTAAACAATCTAAATAGCTTAACGACACTTGATGGTTTTCAGAATTTAACTACGGTGGGAACCTTATATTTAGATGAAAATGATAATCTAGAAGATATAACAGCATTGGAAAATCTAGAAAATATAATGGCATTTCAAATGATTTTTAATCCTAAAATCACCTCTTTAGGAACTATATTCTCTGGAATGACTGAACTTTCAAGTTTACAAATTATAGCGAATGAAGGTTTGGCAGATATTTCAAGTTTACAAAATATAGAACAGCTCGGAAGCCTTACTATCGCAGAAAATCCAAGTTTAACTAGTCTAAGCGGCTTACAAAGTTTAATTAGTGTTGAAAATTCTTTTCGAATATCTGGCATGGAAGGCTTAACGGACTTAAGTGGATTGGAAAACCTAAGCAGTATTAATGGTTCTGTTAATTTAGAGTATAATACCAATTTGCAAAATGTAGATGCACTCAGTAATTTATTAACAATTGGAGGTCTTTTTTCATTTCAGATGAATCCAAATCTTCAAAGTTGCTGTGGCTTATATCCTTTATTTGCTGAAGGCACGGTAGGTGGTAATGTTACTTTCCAAGATAATGGTTCGTGCAATAGCACGTTTGAATTATTACAAGTTTGTAAACCTGATGATTGTAATGAAGATGTCTTTTTAAGCTCACAAGAGGAAGTCGATAATTGGTTGGGTTGTACACACGTAGTCGGAACTTTACAGATTCAAGGAGATGATATTACCGACTTATCCCCTTTATCGACACTCGAACGAGCAGGAAGTCTCACAATTGCTCTCAATGATAATTTAACTTCCTTAGCAGGCTTAGAAAATTTGACCACTATTGATGATGGTTTAGCCCTTGCCTTAAATACAAACTTGAATGATATATCTGCTTTGAGTAATCTTACTAATATAGGTGACCTCTTATATATTTTAGATGCCGCCATCACTTCCCTTGATGGCTTACAAAATCTTAATTCAGTTGGCACCCTTTATCTGGACGATAACGATAATCTAACAGATATATCAGCACTTGCTAATCTTCAAGAAGTAAATGAACTTCAGATATATAGTAACGATGAGTTAGCTTCATTGGATAATGCCTTCTCTACTATTACTTATTTAGATCGTCTAGAAATAATTGGTAATACCAATCTTATTGACATTAGTAGTTTAGAGAATCTTCAAACCATCGGGGAGTTTGGATTTGTTGTATTTGATAATACTGTACTTAGTGATTTAAATGGGTTACAAAATCTAACAACAGTAGAAGGATTTGCCACTATTTCTTCAAACGATGGTTTAATGAGTTTAGATGGTTTAGACAACTTAGCTACTGTAAATGGAGGATTCAGTGTTCAAGGAAATATGTTTTTAGAAAATGTAGATGCACTCAGTAATTTATTGACTGTTCAAGGCGATTTTTTCCTCCAAGAAAATACGAGTTTGACGAATTGTTGTGGTTTATATCCACTATTTACAGAAGGAACAATCACAGGAAGTACTACGATTCAAGAAAATGCAACTTGTAATTCTGTAAATGAGATTGTCCTATCTTGTCAAGTTGATGATTGTGCCACTTCCGTTTATTTAGCTTCGCAAGAAGAAGTAGACAATTGGTTGGGCTGTGATTCTATCTTTCAAACCTTAACTATTTCTGGACCAGATATTACTGATTTGAGTCCATTAAGTAATTTGGAATATGTAGAAGGGGGAATCGTAATTCGAGATAATCCAATGCTACAAAGTTTGGATGGCTTAAATAATGCTCAAGTTGGCTTTACTTATGTTATTCAAGACAATCCAATGCTGACGGATATTACAGCCATGAGTGGGCAAACGATCATGCAAGGGCAATTAATTATTCGCAACAATGATCAACTCCCTTCTCTAGATGGTTTACAAAATTTAACAGCTGTAAATGATATCATTATTAATGACAATGATAGTTTAGTTGATCTTTCCGAGTTAAATAACATTCAAACATTAGGCTTAAATTTTGGTGGAGGCTTTATTCATATAATGGAAAATAACAGTCTAACGAGTATCAATGCTTTTAATCAACTAACAACTATTGGTAATCAAGTACTTATCAGTGGGAACGATAATCTCACCCAATTAAATGCGTTTCAAAATGTCACTTCTATTGGAGATGTATTAGTATTTGCAGATAATATCAATTTAATCAGTTTAGATGGTTTAGAAAATCTTACTTCTATTACAAATCAGTTGGTACTTCATGGCAATGGTTTGGAAAATATTGATGCACTCAGTCAATTGATGAGTGTCGGAGGTAGTGTTGATATTACGAATAATTTCAACTTAAATTTATGTTGTGGGGTGTATCCTTTATTCCTTACGGGAGATGTGGGAGGTGTAATTGATATTTTTGATAATGGAGAAGATTGCAATAGTGTCAATACGATCCTAAATGTTTGTCAAGTGGATGATTGTAATTTGGATGTAATTCTAGAATCGCAAGAAGAAGTAGACAATTGGCTTGGTTGTGATGAAATCGTAGGTACTTTACGAATTAGTGGAGACGATATTGTCGATTTAAGTCCACTAAGTACTTTGACCCAAGTTGGTAGTATAGAGATTGTAAATAATGCTTCCTTAGCAAGTTTAAATGGTTTACAAAATTTAGAAATCATTGAGACGAACTTCATTTTCTTGCAAAATCCACAAATCACCAATTTAGAAGGCTTAAATGCAGTAACGAGTGTGGGCGGATTTTTCTATATCTACGAAAATGAACAACTCATAAGTTTAGATGGCTTTGATAATTTAACCCATGCATCCAATGTATTGATTGAAGATAATCCTGCTTTAGCATCTATCGAAGCCTTTTCAAATACAAACGACATTATCAATTTTCAGCTAATTGGTAATCCTAGTTTGGCTTCTCTCGATGGATTAGAAGGACAACAGAATATAGAAACCCTCTTCCTCATCAGTATGGATAACTTAGTCAATATTGATGCCCTTTCTAATCTACAAACGGTATCAAGCAATTTTGTGATGGCAAATAATCCTAATTTAGCAAGTTTAGCTGCATTAAGTAATTTAACTAGCACGGGCTTATTTGTGGTGTCTAATATTTCTAGTTTGACGAGCTTAGATGGATTGGATAACTTAATGGAAGTAACGAATGGTTTATTTGTATCGGACAATTCTGTTTTATCCAGTTGTTGTGCTATCTACCCCCTTTTAAATGAAGGAACGGTAATAGGCAATATTGGTATCGAAAATAACCAATCGCCTTGCGACAATCAAGGACAAATTCTTGGTTTCTGTGATGATGGCGTATTGGATGGCGTCGATTTAGAATTGGATATTTCCTCTAATTTCTCACAATATGAAATTTATAAAGATCTTAAATTTACCCTAACCCTAACCAATGACGGAACAGAACCTGCAACTAATGTTATTGTAAATATTCCTAATTCTACGGAATTCATGTTCCCTAATGATATGGTGTATACAGGAAGTACAAATTTAACGCCCAATATCCCTTCTGAATTTGAAGTGGTGTGGGGAAATTGGATTATTCCAATTTTGCAGCCTGGTGAAACCGCCGTCTTAGAATTAGTCTTGTATACTTTGGTAGAAGATGTGCCCATTGTGGTATCTGCACAAGTGTATGAGCAAAATGAATTTGATGTGGACTCGAGTCCAAATAATAATGTCGCTTCTGGTGTTCCTACCGAAGATGATGAAGCTATCATTACCATTCAGCCAGCCAATGATGACACACCAATTGTAGATTTAGAACTGTCTATGAGTACCAATATATTGCAAGCACAAACGGGAGACGAAATCACGTATACCCTTGCTTTACGTAATAACGGACCAGATTTGGCAACAGGTATTGTGATTAATCATCTTGATTTTGTGAATCAATCTTATGTATCGCATTCACTGAGTGGTGGAGCGTATGACCCAAGTACCAATATTTGGGAAGTCGGAAATTTAGGGGCAGGAAATACTGTCGTTTTAAACTTTACACTAAGTCAAGATCAACTGGAAGATGGCGAACAAAACGTCTTATTTTTCCAAGTGATAGAAGTAGATCAAAATGATAAAGATTCTGCACCAGCCAATGCGTTTACGCATAATTATGGACATGAAGATGATGAAATTGTTTACTATTTAGAATATGGCTTGAATGACCCTATTTCCACCAATATAGATTTAGAATTAGATTTAACAGTGGATGATACCAATTATACCATTTTCGATTATGTAACTTACACCCTTACGGTTACCAATACAGGTACACAAGCCGCCACAGGCGTTAAAATAGACTGGAAAGTACCAGAAGGTTTAGCGCATCATGATGCCATTGTGAGTTCAGGAGATTATTTCAGTTGGTCGGGCGAGTGGTTTATCTATGAACCTATTTTTGCAGGAGAAAGTGAGACGATAGAATTTACGGTTTGGACAAATGTAGGAGGCGTAGAAATCACATCCTATGCCCAAGTCATTGAAATGGATAATACCGATATGGATTCCAATGTAGGAAATGGCGAATGTTGTACCCCAAATGAAGATGATGAGGCGGTGGTTACGATTGGCTCAACTATGAATTTTGCCAATAATGGAACAATCCAAAATCGTTCGGAACGTACTCAATTTAAAGACTTGTTGGTGCATAATGTCTATCCGAATCCTGCAGTAGATCAAGTTAATGTTACCATCACAACCTTACAAGAAGAAGTTTATTCCTATAAAATCTATGATTCCCAAGGAAATGTAGTGCGTAGAGATCAACTTCCTTCTGGTAAACGCTACCATGATTTAGCTATTGATATAAATGAATTACCTTCTGGTATGTATACCATAATTTTTGATACGAGGAGTTATCATGCGCCGATTCGTTTTATGAAACAAGGGATGTAAAAAGTGTAATAAATGATACGATAAAAGGCGCAAAGGAACATATCTTTTGCGCTTTTTTTATTTTACAAAATTCCCATTCATTTGATAACATTTGCCACTCATAGCAGAAAACGCCCCGTTCAAAGATTAGAGAAAAATAAATGATTTATAAGTTATAAATTAACTTTTTATTCGTACAGATAAAAGAAAGAACTTTAAAACAGTCTCATAGGGAAATTGATATAGCAATCTTGATAGCTTCACAAAACCAATCCGCTCAAATACCACTTTTTAAACCAAAACAAATTATGAACACCCTTAAGTTATTTACCCTATTCCTGTCTTTATGTTTTTTTACCTCTTTGTTTGGACAAAACTATTCTTGCGAAGATTTTGAAGTTTCTCTTGGTTCACAGGAAGAAGTCAATGCTTGGATTGGATGTGAAGAAATTCCCAGCATTTTAACCATTGCTGGACCAGATATTACTGATTTATCTCCTTTGAGTACACTAAGTTCTGTACAGCGTTTAAGAATAATTAGTAATCCTCTATTAACGGATTTATACGGTTTACATAATATAACACATGTGAATGAAATCTGGATAGATGAAAATGCCAATCTAACCACATTAACCAACTTAGGAAATTTTACGGAACTGGATTTTTTTTACATTCTTTCCAATCCTAGTTTATCGAATTTAGATGGACTTGAACAACTGAGTTCCATTAATAACACCCTCGTTGTTGAAAACAATCCTTCTTTAACTAATGTAAATGGACTTTCCAATCTAGAAAATTTAACCCATAAATTAACGATAAGTAGAAATAGTAATTTACAAGATTGTTGTGGATTAGCTCCGCTTTTTGCTCAAGGTTCCAATTATAGTAATGCGGATATCAATTTAGCGGATAATTGTTCTAGCATCTTTGAAATCCTGAATTCATGTACTGATTTAGATTGTAATTTGGTAAATCCTATATTATCTTCTCAAGCTCAAATTGATGCGTGGCAAGGATGCCAAAGCTGGGAAGGTACATTGACCATCAGCGGTCCCGATATTGTCGATTTAAAGCCTCTTCAAACTTTGACAAACGGAGGCACCCTTCGTATTGCTCAAAATCCAGAATTGTTTTCTTTAGAGGGTTTAGAAAATATCCATACCCTCGAACAGGGTTTTATCATTCAAGATAATCTACTTCAAAATCTAATTGGTTTACAAGGCTTAAGAAATATAAATGATGCTTTTCTCAACCAAATTAGTGAACCTCAACTTACGTCCTTAGCTGGGCTTGAATTTTTATCTGATTTGACTCGCCTTCAATTGACTGACAATCCTCAATTAACTACCTTAAATGCCTTATATCGAGCAGGTCGACAACTGAAGTATCTTGAAATTAATCAAAATGATGCTCTAACCGATTTAAAAGGATTAGAATTATTAAATAATGTAGAAACCCTAATCATTCGTGATAATGCTTTACTAGAGGATATAAATACACTCAGTAATCTAACTAGGGTTTCAAATGAATTAAGACTACAACAAAATACCAGTTTGCAAGATTGTTGTGGGATTGCTCCTTTGCTGTCCAATGGAACAACATCAAACGTTAGTATTAATGGTAATTTGAACTGCAATAGTGCGCAAGCTATTCTTACCAATTGTGATGCAAGTGAGACTTTTTGTACTACCGAACATATCATCCTTTCTTCGCAAGATCAAGTCAATAATTGGCTGGGCTGTACCACTGTAGATAAGCTTGAAATAAATGGAGCGGATATTAACGATTTATCTCCTTTGATGAGTTTAAATCAGGTTAATCATTTATTAATTAAAGATTGCCCCAATCTTACGAATTTAGATGGTTTAAACAATCTTCAAAATGTATTAGGAGGTGTTACAATCGAACTTATCAATTGCGCTCAATTAAATGATTTGAGTGCTTTAGCAGCCTCTTCTATAGATTATTTAAGTACTATAAAATTAGATAATTTAGATGCACTAACCACTTTTGACTTTAGTTGGCATACCAATATTGGATTAGACCTATTGCATATTACGAACAATGACAATTTAGTGTCAGGAACTGGTTTTCCAGAATTAACCAATGTTCGTGAAGAAGTATTAATTGAAAATAACCCTAAGCTTGAAAATTTACTGTTTTTTAGTTCCCTCAGATCTGTAGGTAATCCTTTTAATGGTTTTTTTATTAGTAATCATTTAAGTATCCAGAATAATGATGCATTAGTGGATTTGAGGGGCTTGGAAAACTTGCGAGAAGTTATTGAAAGTTTCACTATTTCAGGAAATGATAATCTTCAAAATTTAGATGCCCTATCTAATCTTAATAGAGCCCCTAGCTTTGAACTTTCTAATCATCCCAATTTACAAGATTGTTGTGGGGTCTATCCTTTATTATCAACAGGCATGCTAGAAAATCTCACATTTTTTAATAATGGAGCATGTGAGAGTGTAGAAGAAATCATTGAAAACTGTAATGATAATACCTGTAATGAGGATATTGTACTGTCTTCCCAAGAAGATGTCAATAATTGGATAGGCTGTACGGAATTAAATGCTTCACTTAGAATTCAAGGTGATGATGTTACAGACCTAAGTCCACTTAGCACACTCAAAAAAATTACTGGTTCGCTTATTATTCGGAATTCTAATTCTTTAATTAGTTTAAATGGATTGAATAATCTAAGCATGGCAAATGCTCTCATTATAGATGATAATGAAAATATAAGTGATCTAACAGCACTAAGTCAACTAACTACTTTAGGAAGCTTACGCATCTCAAATAACAAGAATCTTAGCGCCTTAAACGGTTTAGAAAACTTGACCGCTGCTGCTGTTGTAAATATTGTTTTCAACCTCAATTTATCAGACTGTTGTGCAATTTATCCACTTTTATCTAGCGGTAATTCATTTGATTTAATTGAAATATTTAATAATCAAAGTCCATGTGATACCCATAGTCAAATACTAGGTTCTTGTGAAGATACTCCCGAAGGAGTTGACTTAGAATTGGCAGTTACCCCTAACTTTACGACCTATGAAATTTATAAAGACCTCAAATTTTCCCTTGAGTTAACAAACGCTGGTACAGCAAACGCATCAGGTATCAATGTAAATGTTCGTTCTGCCATATCTCAAATTCCTCCTAACTATCTAGTTTATACAGGACATAGTTATGCGACCCCATCTATTCCATCTCAGTATGAGGTCGGAGGTGGCAATTGGCGTATTCCTGATTTAGGGGCAGGAGAAACCGTTGTTTTAGAATTGGTGCTTTATACCTTAGTTGGAGGAGATCTGCTACCATTTTCTGCACAAGTCACAGCTTTGAATGAGCAAGACGTGGATTCTAGTCCAAATAATTATGCTTTTTATGATATTCCAGATGAAGATGATGAAGTCTTTCTTATAATTTATCCTGCAGATGACAGCACGCCTTTTGCGGACTTAGAATTATCCATGAGTGCCGATATGCTGCAAGCCAAAACGGGAGATGAAGTCGTTTACACCCTCGCACTACGAAACAATGGCCCAAATACCGCAACAGGAATCATCATTAATCATCTCGATTTGATGAATCAATCTTATGTGTCGCATTCGCTAAGTGGTGGAGCTTATGACCCTTCCACTAAAATTTGGAATGTTGGAAATATTGGTTCAGGAAATACTGTAGAATTACATCTTCGTTTACACCAAGATCAATTGGAAGATGGAGAAGAAAATATTTTGTTTTTCCAAGTCGTAGAAGTTGATCAAAATGATAATGATTCTTCTCCTGCGAATGCCTTCTCTCATAATTATGGGCATGAAGATGACGAAATTGTCTACTATTTAGAATATGGAGACAATGAACCCATTTCTACTACCATAGATTTGGAATTGGAACTCACGGTAGATGATCCTAATTATACCATTTTTGACTATGTTACTTACACACTTACGGTCACCAATACGGGAACACAAGCCGCGCAGGATGTCGTCATTGACTGGAAAGTACCCGAAGGCATGAAACATCACGAAGCCATCGTGAGTTCGGGAAATTATTATAGTTGGTCGGGCGAGTGGTTTATTTATGAACCTATTTTTGGAGGTGAAAGTGAGTCTATTCAATTTACCGTTTGGACGAATGTGGAAGGGGTTGAAATTACCTCTTATGCCCAAGTCATTGAAATGCAAGGAACAGATACAGATTCCAATATTGGAAATGGACAATGTTGTGTGCCCAATGAAGATGATGAAGCTGCAGTAATTATTGGTACTAATTTTAACTTTAATAATAACGTACAAAGTCGCTCCCAACGCGAGCAACTTCAAAAATTAATTATTCATAATGTATACCCAACACCTGCTGTCAATCAAGTGAATGTTACCATCAGTACATTAACAGAAGAAGCCTTTAGCTATAAAATATATGATATTCAAGGAAATGTGGTTCGACAAGATCAATTAGCAAATGGAAAACAATACCATGAAGTAGCCATTGATATTCGTGAATTGCCTTCTGGTATTTATATGATGGTGTTTAACACTCAGACGTATCACGCGCCGATTCGCTTTTTAAAGCAGCGAATGTAAAGAACACGATTAAACAATATCATTTGTTTGAGCTTTTTATCAAACTTGAGAAATAAAAAGCGAATAAATTGTCACGTTTTTACAGTTTCGTGATTATATTATAAACGGTGTCCCTCAAAATTTGAAAGAGATCGAAAGGTAGTTGTGTTCGCTCATCACAATTTGATAAAATAGTAATTAACGCCCGAGTTATCACGCGCCGATTCGTTTTTTAAAACAACGGATATAAAGCAGTGTTTAACTCAAGAAAGGAGAAGGTGCAATAGCGAAATGTTATTGTGCCTTTTTTTGTATTGTAAATGAATAGGTCATTACGAATTATGTGATAGGAATGTTTATTGTAGTAGCCGAGCCGCTAAGTCCTTTGCTCTTTGTAAATAGATATAGTTGTCATCTGCCTTTTCCCAAAATTTCAGTGCAATATTTAAATTTTCTTGGGCGGCTTTTGGGTCTTCTTTTTCTAATAAGGCTGCCATTTCATAATAATAGAGGGGATCTGCTGTTTTTTGATTAATTTTTTCTTGTAAAATCGTTCTAGCTTTATCCAATTGCCCTGCTAAAGCATAAATTCGCGCCATGAAATAATCCATATCTAGAGCTGTTCTAAGCTCTGTTTTTCCATTATCCAAAATTTCTACACATGCGGTATAATCTTTCTTTTGGTAGGCTTTTAGTAATGCAACAAAATCAGCATAGCCTTCTCCTAAATCTTTAAAATGCGTTTCACAATAAGCATGATTTTCTTGCTGTTCTTCTGAAATCAGATAATCATTTACTAAGGAATTCGTGAAAGTCATACATCGATAGTAGTCTTCATCTTCAGGCGAATAACGTAGCAATTCTTCTAATAAAGGTACAGCCTTTTCAACTTGATTAATGGAATGATACATGTTCATTTTTGTAATATAAAAAGATCTAATAATAGAACTTTTTGATTCTCGCTGAAGTAAACATTTTTCATGTGCTTTTAAGGTGGCTAATGCTTTTTGAATTTGACCTGTTTCTTTCAAAAAGTATAATTTACCTTCAAAAAAACGAAGACTGTCTTGTGTTGATGTACTAGATTGAAGATTTCTATCTAAACGTTCTGATGCTTGAGCAACAAAAGTATTTTTAAAATCGATGTAAGCCAAATATAATTGAATTTCACTATCAAGCGGATCTAGCAATTCTTCTTTTAACAAAAGTTCTTTTGCTTCGGTCAAACGCCCTTGTTTTTCATATAGATTCACATATTTGAGCCGATCTTCTTCTCGATCAGGAAATTCTTTGGATAAACGATCAAGTGTTTTTTCAGCAGCATCAAATTCTTCGTTACTTATTTGTATGAAATACATTTCTAATAAACCTTTTTCTACATTTCCATTATCAATGGCTTCTTGAATCAAGGCTTTGGTACTATCTACACCAAAATTTAGTTTATAAATAGGCACTAAATAGTCATATGCACCAAACTCATAAGGAAACATTTGTCTACGTAACTCTTGTAGTTTAATATTGGCAGTAAGGTTATTGGTATAATTATAAAGGAGTGATTTTGCACGAAATTGCATCCGTTGGGGAAGGGAAGCCCCATATCGAATAGCATTCTTCACATAATTGATGGATTCTTCTCTTTGACCTTGCATATAAAGCGGAATTCCAGTGTGAAGATGACATAAAGAACAGCTCGGATCAAGTGCAACAGCCTTTTTAGCTAAGGTGATGACTCCATCTAGTTTATTTGGATTGTTAAAATCTTCAATACGTGATTGGGTCAGGAATTTTAAAGCTTCCGTATTACTACTTATTAGAGCAGAAGCAGGCATATCCACTTGATTTTCTAAGGTACCTAAAGCATCTGGGATGTGTTGAATGATTTGTCGTTTTAGTTCATCTATAGCCACAAATGGGTCGTTGTCTTTTACTTCTAGATCAAATAATTTTTTTCCATATCGTGTATCGTAAATTTGCCCTGTGAAAATAAAAATACCTTGTTCTATTGTATAGGCTATTCTACTAAAATAATCACTGCGCGATTTTTGAGCAATTTCTCGTTGTTTACCTACATCGGGGACTTTAAAAAGGGGTAAATTTAATCTATTATAATAGCCATTAAGATTATAAGTAGATAAAGTATAAAATTCGGGGCGTTGGTTCAAATTAAATTTTAGTAATTGAGAAAAAGCCACGCCCCACCAATCTAAAGATTGATCTTTGGTCAAATTATCAAACTGAAAACAAGCAAGTGTTTTTATTCGATGTTGAGCTGGCACAATAGCTTGTATTTTCTCCCCTTCTTCATTGGTTAACTCAACAATAGTGTTGGCTTCTTTTTTAGTTCCATTAAAAAATAGAATACCCAATAGTAAAGAAACTATTAGATTGCCGAGAATAAAAAACTTGGGAAATTTTGATCCCGTGGCTTGAACGATTTGATCTTTAAAAAAGCTAAAGACAAGTACGGCAGGTAAAAAAGAAAGCCAAACGAATAAGTATTTATCCACCCAAACTTCACTCCAATCATAACGATTGCTAATAAATTCTAAAAATTGTAAAACCGCGAATCCTACTGCTAGATAGGAGCCTACATATTGAAGCACTCGCCGATCGAAGAGCTTATTAAGCCATATTTCATTTGTTGTGTTCTCCATAGACTACTAATTTACAAATAATACGAAATTAAAAAATAGTATTTAGTATAAAATTGATTAAGTAAATCGGTATAAATTGAATATTCTTCTCGTTTGGTGCAAAAATAGTCTTCTCAAGGCTCAATTCTAAATAAAAAGTTAAAGCCTTCAAAATCAATCAATAGTTCGTAACTTACCAAAGGATAAGTCGTCCTAAAATAAAACAATCACTATTCAAAAGACCAAAAATTTATCTATGCATAAGTTCTTTTTCTTTCTTTTATTATTTACTGGCACCAGCCTTTTTGCTCAAAACACTACTAATATACAAGTCAGTACGACTGACGACCAACTTTTAGTTTCTTATGATTTAGAAGGCAAGAAAGATATGATTTATTTAGTAAATCTTCGCATGAAATTAAATAATGGCGACATCATTCAACCCAAAAGTGTAAAAGGCGATATTGGAAATGTACTCGCAGGAAAAGGAAAAGCCATTGTATGGGATGTGTACAAAGATCGAGATCAACTCAATGGCAATATTGAGCCTATCCTAGAAGTCACTGAACAAAAAGCTCCCCGCACGCCCAAAGCCGAGCCACAACCCACGCCTACGCCTCCCCAACCAAAACCACCCGTGGTAGATATCGATCAACAGAAGAAAAGAGATGCACGAAAAAAGAATATCCGTAAAGGATTTAAAGTGGGCTTAGGCAATAGTAGAGTAGATGCCAACCGTCCAAGCTATCAGCAGCAATTTTCTTATGAAGTAGGCACGTATTTACGTTGGCAAGCGCGTAAACGATTGTACTTACAACCAGAAGTTCTCTATCATTTGCAAGCCTACGAGAATTTAATCAATAATACCGAAAACACGATTACACGTCATCATTTTGTACGTGGGCAAGTTTTGGGAGGAGTGGCGCCTTTTGGTTTTGGTTTGTATTTCAATGGAGGGATATATTATGGCTATTTATTAGGTGGATCAGAACGACAAAATCTAAATTCAGGAAGTCAAACGATTAATTTAACTAATGTAGCACCGATGAATGGAGTCGATATCCCTTTTGAACGGCATGATTTGGGCTATATTATTGGGGGAAGTTTTAGTTTATTTAAAGGTTCTTTTGCATTAGGGGCGCTGTGGTCCAATAGTTTTAATAATTCTGTGAATCCTGCTTATTATGTGGGTGATGCCGATAATGAAAATTTAAATTTACGCAATCAAAGCTATCACTTTTTTATTCAAAAACGATTTTGATACGTAAAACTATAATTTAAAAGATTGGAGAAGTTTCCTAACTTCTCCGAATTGTATACATCGAGTTTCCTAACTCGAAATTTGAACTATCAATTTCTTTAAGCTATTTCTTTAAAATCAATATGCCTAAAATTATCTCTTTTATACTGTTTTTTTTCATATTAGGAAGCACACTTTCTGCCCAAACTGAAATCAATTTTCCCAAAAAAGACAAAGGCGAACTCAACCAAATTCGTTCTAATAAAAATGTAGATTTAAATGGCTTATGGGAAGGAAAAGTCTCCCAACTCAATTGGCAGGGACAACCTGAATTTAAAGGCGTGTCAGGAAAATTGCACGTCGAAATACAGCATAGAGGAACCCATGTAAATGGATTATTCGTTTGTCGTGCTAAATTTGCCAATAATATGGGGTATCTATCCTACGAAAAACACTTTACAGGACGATGGGATGGCGAACAACTTCATTATCAAGATACACGAATCGAAAATTACATTAATACCCATAAAGAATTACGCCATTTAGAAAGTTGTATCAAAACAGCTGATTTAGATTTTTATAAAATTGGAAATACCTTGCATTTAGAAGGAGAATGGACAGGCAATGGACATATCAGCGAAATAGCTTGTACGCCAGGTACTATCCATCTTACTAAAATATTGGAAGAAGAATTAATCCTAGAAGAAGCAACAACTTACAATGTAAGTTTTAATAAAACAGATAAAGGTCCCGTAGCCATCCAATGGGATAAAAATAATCAAATCAAAAAAATAAAAAATCGTAAAGTAGAGAAAGGAAAAATCATTCAAGTAGATAGTAACTATCTAAGCATTACTGTTTATGACCATCAAAAAGACGATGGGGATATTATTTCTTTAAATTATAATGGCAATTGGATACTTCAAAAATACGAAATTCAGCATGAAGCACATCAAGTAGATGTATTTCTAGATACCAATGAAAAAGCTCCTAATTATCTCATCTTATACGCGCATAATCTAGGGGAAACTCCACCCAATACAGTCGCTGTAGTGGTAGATGATGGCATACGCCGACAACGTTTCATTCTCAATGCAGATATGCATACCAGTGATGTTATTTACTTTGAGTACACACCTCAAAATAAATAACTCTCCTTGTTGAAATTCATTTAATAATGCATAATCTTTTTCTACAATATTACAACAAAGAACATTCTTTTGTCACAAATCACCAATTTTAGTTAACAAGCTTACTATACAACTATTTTAGATTAACCATTATTTATATTAAGTATAAACAAATATAAAATAAAATATATTTGTTGTTTTCTTATATTTTGCTTGTCACATAAATGTTACTGCTAAACTTTAAAAAGCAACACTTAAAAAAAACCTACCGTATAGCTTCCTAGAAAAACAGAGCAAACACAATTGAGCCTTTCTTAAAAGCATCAATATACTCACACTGTTTTCCTTTAACCCCATATCTACATCGCACAAGGAGAGAATAACTTTTCACACAACCAATCATAGGAAGTTACTATAACGATTTTAATATTTCAATCTGATTTTCATCAAGATCCATAATTCAATTTTTTTAAATACAAATTGTATGAACACTTTATTACTTAAAAAATTGCTTAATAGAAGTCTACTCTTAGGTGGATTAATGCTTCTTAGCAGTTTGAGTCTTCTAAGAGCAGAAGGTTCTGTCGATTTTATCAACTATCCAGGGATGCGTCTTTTTCTCTGGCCAGAAGAAACCCACCAATTAAAGGTGTATGCCGAAGAAGGCGAATTTGTTAATGTTGGAGCAAGTCATGTGGGAATAAATGGAGGTTTCATTAGTGTTTATCGACCAGATGGCACCTTACATTCTACCTTTGATAATACAGGAGCGACAGCCAATACTGGTATCATCAATAATGATATTGAAGAACAAGGTGGTCCTACAGGTGGAGGGACAACAGCAGGAATTGGCTATATTCCAGGAATAGTGCCTGTACAAGCAGGTGAAGCTGGTGTTTGGACGGTAATGTTTGAGTTTCCATCTTATACCTTTGGTACATTTACTAATATTCCTAATAATGCTCCATGGACGCGAGCAGCTAATCAACCTACCTTTCGAAGAGTAGTTTTAGCTTGGGATATTACCATTTCTAAGAATGCGGCTGGAAATGAAGGTGGTATTTTACAAAAAGGTCGCGTTTATGCCAATAAGATTGCTTCCATGGTTAGTACCAATGGTTTTAGTACTTCTCCATCTTATTATGTCTTAACCAAAGAAGGGGTAATTTATCAAGTGAATTGTGAAGAGATTGACCCCTATGGTTTCCCTTTACATTCCAATACTACAGGAATTGTTGATAATACAGGTTTTCCTTTTTACAAATCTTTTGATCGAGCAGGCGTAGAAGTATCCAATGATCCTAGTACTTGGGTAGAAGGAAAAAAATATCTTTTCGACCCAATGGCGCACGATCAAGGCTCTTATATTAATAATAAAATATTTATCAACAGTCCTGATCCATCTTTACCAGCAAACGCAATGGCAACAGATGTCATAAATGGCGTAACCGAAGATACTTGGTTATTTACTACACCTGTAGATGGTGAGGTAAATTTCATCGGGATGAATTTCATCGGCTATGACCCAGATGCAAGTATTGAATGTGTCGAAAATACCATGCTTCCAGAACATGGCGGCTTTCTTCGTTTTGAAACGAATGTTGGTGGTACAGGTAAGCTTCAATTGGATATTGATGGTAATGGAAATTATACAGATGCAAAAGATCGTACGATCTATAAAGCCCTCAATGTAGGACAAGATTCTATTTTTTGGGATGGAATGGATGGACTTGGAAATCCAATTACAGAGACCTTCCTTTTTGATTTAAATTATAAACTAGATGTTCGAAGTGGAGAAACCCATATTATAATGACAGATGTAGAAAATAACAATGGAGGGGTTAGTTTCATACGATTAAATGGACCTAATGCTCCTAGTAATACTTTCTTCTTTGACCATTCAGAATATAATGGGAGCGCTGTTAGTGGAGGCGGATTACCTGGTGACCCAATTGAAACAGAAACAGCCTATACCTACCAAAGCAATTGGGGAAATAATAAATTATTAGATTATTGGACTTATGTTGATTATGAAGGTAATGGAGAAGGAAAAATTACCATTAACATCACAGATGATTGTACCAAAGGCCCGACTATTGATACAGATGGTGATGGAATTGTAGATATCGAAGATATTGATGATGATAATGACGGGGTATTAGATCGTATGGAATATTGCGATTTAAATAGTGGATTCACTTGTTTACCTACAGATATTGACCCTAGTCATGATGAAGATGACGATCGTATACTGAATTATTTAGATGCTGATGATCCAGCCGTAGGCAATATTTGTGATGATGTAGATGGTGACGGCGAATGCGATCAAATTCCTGCACAATATGATATTGATGGTGATAATGTACCAGATCATTTAGATTTAGATTCAGACAATGATGGTATTCCTGATGTAACAGAAGCTGGAATTGTACATTTAGATATGGATGCAGATGGCGTTATTGATGGTTCACCTGCTGATTTTGGTTTAAATGGATATTTCAATACTATCGCTACAGATCGAGATGCTTTCTCCGCTCAGCCTAATTATACACGTTTAGATACAGATGCAGATGCTATTCCCGATCATGATGATTTAGATTCAGATAATGATGGAATTCACGATGTAGCAGAAGCAGGTTTTGCTTTTTCAGATACCAATAATGATGGACGAATTGATGACGGTATGGGCAATGTACCTACTGTTAGCACAACAGGTTTAACACCTATTATTGATCCTGCTATTACAGCAGATGCGATTCCTTTTCCTCCAGATTTTGATAAAGATTTAGTTCCAGATTGGCATGATTTAGATTCGGATAACGATGGAATTCATGATGTACGCGAAGGTGGTAATGCTGATTTTGACGATGATGCAATTGTAGGAGAAGGCACGCCAACAGTAGATCAAAATGGTTTAATTACAGCAGATGCAGTAGGACTTCCACATACAACAACGTCTATTTTGCCTGATGTAGATAACGATCAAATTCCAGATTGGCACGATTTAGATTCGGATAACGATGGTATCAATGATGTTCGTGAAGCAGGTTTTGAAGATACAGATAATGATGGAATTATTGGGGTAGGTGCACCTGTAGTGAATGTACACGGAATAGCTACCGAAGATAGCCAAATGAGCCCTTTAAATACCACATCAAATGTACCTGATAAAGACAATGATTCTGTTCCAGATTGGCACGATTTAGATTCAGATAACGATGGAATCAATGACGTAATCGAAGGTGGAGCTTCTGATCCAGACAATGACGGCATTATTGGTACAGGAAATCCAATAGTCAACACTAGTGGTCAAGCCACCTCTTCTCCAGATGGTACGCCATTAGGGACAACTTCTACACTTGGCGATTTTGATAATGATGGAGTACCAGATTGGCATGATTTAGATTCAGATAATGATGGTATCAATGATGTATTGGAAGGAGGAAATCCTGATCCAGATAACGATGGTATCATTGGAGAGGGGACACCCACCGTAAATACCAAAGGACAAGGAACAGCAGATGAAATGAGTAACCCACTCAATCCTACTTCTGATCCTAATGATACAGACGGAGATGGTATTCCTGATTACTTAGATATTGATTCGGATAATGATGGTTTGAGCGATGTACTAGAAGCAGGCTTTGATGATCCAGATGGAGATGGTATTGTTGGTGAAGGAACTCCTGAAGTAAATGATGATGGACAAGCAACCGCTGATGGCTCAGGTAATCCTGTTGATCCAACTTCAAATCCTATTGATTTTGATGGCGACGGCACACCTGATTTCCAAGATATTGATAGCGACAATGATGGAATCGACGATCAAATAGAATGCCCCAATGGCAGCAACTGCCCAGATACAGATAATGACGGTATGCCTGATTGGCACGATTTAGATAGTGATGATGATGGTTTGCCAGATGCAGAAGAATGTAATGGCGGCGCCCCTTGTGCAGATGAAGATGCAAATGGTACACCCGATTTCCAAGAATATACTTGTTCTGAATTGACAACACCTCAATTAATAACGGCTATTACAGAAGCAGCATTTTGTGAAGGAGAAGCGGTCAGTTTGATGGCAACCAATACCGTAATGGATATGCCAGGGGTGTCTAGTATTACTTATACTTGGGAAGGTCCTAATGGATTTAGTTATTCTGAAATCACTGCTGATACAGAAGGCCCATTTATGACCACTATTCCAAATGCTACACCAAGTAATGAAGGACCATATACGCTAACATTAGTCACCAATCATGAGTGCGAATCTGAGCCTATTTCTGTGACGATTGATATCAGTCCTATGCCTACAGCACCTAATCTCGACGTAGATGCTGACGTACTTTGTGTGATGGATCGTTTAGAATTGAATTCTACCGCCTATAGTGGAGAAACAGTAATCTATTCTTGGTATTTCAATGATGGAACAACGAATGAAGTTATCGGTCAAACCGATATTCCTACCCTTTTTGTAGATGAAGTACAATCCACAGCAGAAGGGATTTATAGTGTGGCAGTAGAAGTAGATGGCTGTAGTTCGGTTACCTCCAATGCACAAGATGTTACAGTTTTAGATGTTACCAATTTAGAAGTGGCAAGTGATCTTTTTGAAACTACTTTTGATACACCAATCGAGTTTGAAGAAGGAGAATTAACCTTAAATGACAACTTCGGGACTGATGATAATAACAACTTCACAGTACAAATTGCTGAAGGCCCAATGAATGGAACGCTTTCTCAAGATATTACAGGAATGTATACCTATACGCCTGATTATCATTTTGTAGGAGACGATCAATTTACCTATGAATTATGTAGTACCCTTTGTCCAGATATTTGTGAAGAAACAATAGTGGATATTACCATCTTAGCACGTGAACAATGGGGCGATTGCTTCATTCCAAACTTAATTACCCCCAATAATGATGGTAAAAATGATGTACTCTTTATCACTTGTGCAGAAGCTAATCCCGATAATGAGATTATGATCTTTAATCGTTGGGGAGATAAAGTGTATCAAACGGAATATTATCGTAATGATTGGTATGGTACGTACCAAAATAAAAATCTACCTGCGGGGACTTACTATTACATTTTTACAGTAGATAAAAATGGTAGCCAAGAACCCGTAACTGGTTATTTTACCATTTTACGCTAAAATAAGTTTGACTTTTCAAGTTGTACCGACTTGAAAAGTCAATATTATGGTAACATTCAATTGATTTATTTTAAATTATAAATAATGAAAAAAATATATATCACCTTATTCATCTTGTGTACAACAGCGAGTTTTTTGCTTGCACAGCATGCACCACAGTACACGCATTTCATGTTTAATAAACTGGTTTACAATCCTGCTTACGCTGGTAGTAATGAGGTTCTTACCTTTTCTGGTCTTTATCGAAATCAATGGACTGGAATCGAGGGTGCGCCTACAACAGTTAATTTCAATGTACATACCCCATTTTTCAATCAAAAATGTGGAGCAGGCTTATCTATCGTGAGCGATCAAGCAGGTATGCTGAACACGACTTACGTTAATTTATCTTATGCTTATCGCGTAAAAGTAAATGACCGATCTACCCTCTCAATGGGCTTGATGGGACGTTTAGAGCATAGCCGTTTAGATTGGACAGGCGTAGAAACGATTGATGTAGATGATGAACTCATGGGGATGGGTTTAGCAACTACCGTAAAACCTAATTTTGGAGTTGGATTATATTTATCTAGTCGTAAATACTATGTGGGTTTATCAGCACCACAATTATTAGCTAATAGTTTATACCGAGATTTAAATATCGTAGAAGATATTCGTACCTATTACTTAATGGGAGGACTTATTCTTGATCTTAGTGAGAAAGTGAAATTCAAGCCTGCCGTTTTATTCAGCTACAATCCAAGTGCGCCATTTGAAGTCGATTTAAATGCCAATTTCATCTTTATGGATGCCCTTTGGGTAGGTGGTTCTTATCGTTTGGGTGATTCTTTTGATGCTATTTTGGCGTATCAAATTAATTCTCAATTACGTGCAGGTGCAGCATTAGATTTTACATTGACAGAATTGCAAAATTATACATCTGGAGGTTTTGAACTAATGGTGCAATACACCTTTGATTACGAAGATAAGAAAGTAAATCACCTTCGTTATTTCTAATCAATTTGATATTTCAAGTTGATAAAACTTGAAATATCTTAAATAGTTGATTTTAAATCTTTTGAACACAATTAACAATCTTTTTAAGATGCAAAAAATAATATTCTCTTTTACAATATGGTGCGCCTTCACACTCGTTGCTTTTGCACAAGCGGGAGATCGCATGGTGATGGTTGATACCTTAAAAGCTGTTTCAAACAGTAACGTACATATTTTAGATAATAAACTAGAAGAAGTTGCCCCAAGTGGAAAGTTGCGTAAGCGTAAAGCCGATAAATTATTTCAAAATTACGCCTACAAAGCAGCAACAGATATTTATGAAGATCTTGAAGCGAGCAATACAGAATTAGATGCTACTTCTATGGCAAAAATTGCTACAGCTTTTCGATTGAATAATGATACTGAAAAAGCGGAATATTGGTATGCACGATTTGTTAGCGAGCAATCAGAAGCCTCTTACATTTTCCATTATGCACACATGTTGTATACCAATAACAAATGTGAAGATGCTACCCGTTGGTACAAAACATTCAATGAAAAAGTACGCAAAAAAGAACGCGTCAATCTTGATTTTATTAAAAACTGTAGCGAAAAACAAGTCTTTCGTAATACACCAGATGCGCAATTGGTCAATTTAACGGCTATCAATAGTGATGACCTCGATTATGTGGCTGTTCCTTACAAAAATGGTATCGTATTTTCTTCAACTCGTGGATTAGATAAGATCACTAAACACACTGATAATTGGACAAAAGATCACTTTAGTGATTTGTTCTTCGCAGAACGTACCACTTTTGGAATGTATACCAATCCGATGCCTTTAAATGGTAAAATCAATGGAAAACATCACGATGGAGTAGCCACATTTAATTCGACTCAAAATACCATGTATTTCTCCCGAAATAATCGAAATGGAAAGAGTAAAAATGGAGTGGTTGATTTAAAAATTTACCAAACAGAAATGGATGACGAAAACATGTGGAGAACAGCAGAAGAATTGCCATTTAATAGTAAAGAATTTTCTACCTGTCATCCGACCCTTTCTAAAGATGGAAGTCAACTCTTTTTTGCTTCTAATCGCCCTGGTGGTTATGGAGGAATGGATATTTATGTATCTACTCGCGTAAAAGGGGTATGGTCTGCACCAATTAATCTCGGGCCAACGATTAATACAGCTGGAAATGAATTATTTCCATTTATTAGTAAAAATGAGGTCTTATTTTTCTCTTCTAATGGACATCGAGGAATGGGTGGTTTAGATGTTTTTGCTGCTAAAAAAGTCGACCAAAAGGATAATGGCTCTTGGTCAAAACGTGAAAATATTGGTACACCATTTAATACCGAAAAAGACGATTTTGGGTTTTATATGGATGAAAGTGCAGAGTATGGCTATTTAACTTCCAATAGAGTAGGAGGTATGGGAGAAGATGATGTATATGAGTGGATGAGCGATACTCCAATGGATTTCTTCGGAACAATGATGCGTCCAATGAATCGTATTTTTACAGTAGTTGATGCAGCAACTAAAGAAAAAATTGGTCAAGTCATGGTAAGTATTAATGACGATAATACACCTGATGCCCCAGCTATGTACAATACAAATGATCGTGGCGAAGTGAAGCATTTTGTTCATCCTAATACAGAATTGACCATCGAAGCAAAAAAGAAAGGATATACCCCTGTTTTGATGAAAAAACCTGTCAGTGAATTATTTGAAAATGGAATGGCAACTGTTATTCCAATGGCACGCCGTAAGTGTACAGCCTTGAGTGGTACAGTAATTAATAAAGATTGCGATAAGCCAATGCCCGGTTCGACAGTTCGTATTTTCAATACCTGTACTGGTGAAGAAGAAGAACTGATTGCTGATGCAAATGGAGCATTTGATTTCTGTTTGGATTGTGCTTGTGATTATCAAATTATGGGTACAAAAGATAAATTTACGGAAGATCAAAAAGTACTCAGTACCATCAAAGGCAATTGTGAAAAAGAAAAACCAATGGATGTTACCTTATATTTACAATTAGCAGATGCACCTAAGAAAGTAGTGAAGCAACCTACTACAACTCGTAAACCAACACCTTCAGCACCGACCAAAAAAGTAACACCGAAACCTACTCCAAAACCAGCACCGAGAACAACGCCTGCTCCTACTCGAACACTTAAAAGTGGATTTAGAGTAGAAGACTTAAAAGTAGGTAAATCACTGGTACTCAACGATATTTATTACGATTTCAATAAGGCGAGCATTCGTGGAGATGCTTCTTCTGACTTAGATCGCTTGATTTTATTGATGAATGAATATCCAAATATGGAGATCGAATTGAGCTCTCATACTGATGCCCGCGGTAGCATGTCTTATAATCAAACCTTATCTTCAAATAGAGCCGTTAGTGCAACGAATTATTTGGTTACTAGAGGAATTAGCAAGACTAGAATTAAAGCCGTAGGATATGGTGAAACGCGTTTGACCAATGAATGTAAAGATGGTGTAAATTGTCCCGATGATAAACATCAAGCCAATCGTCGTACAGAAGTGAAAATTTTGAAATTAGATTAACCAATACTTACAAATTATAATTTCATACTAACCAAAGCCATCTTGTAGGAATTTTAACTACAGGGTGGCTTTTTCAATTTTGAGCAATTGAAATTAATTTATCGTCTGGCTCGTTTTTTTCCGCCCTTTTTTTTCTTTTTGAAGTTAGAATCTCGATCTGCTCGTTTTCTTCGACCTTCATCATTTACGCGTAAAGCGCGACCTTCTAATGTGGCTCCACGAAAGGCACTTTTTATGCGTTGTGCATACTCTTGTTCTACATCAAAAGTAGAGCGCATGCGCTGCATATCGATTCGACCAATGATGCTTCCTTTAATATCTGCTGTTTCACAAATAAGCGCAATTAATTTTCCTTTGTCAGCTACATCCATTCGTCCTACATTAATGAATAAACGATGCATGTTTTCGGTTTTCTGACGCTTTTTCTTGGCTTTGGCATGATTGAGGTCAGGTGCGTTTTTATAACGCTTGTAAATGCCACTAAAAGATAAAGTGGCTAAACGACGAATCAATTCTGTTTTAGAAAGATCATCCACTTCTTGTAGAATCTCTTCAAAAAATTCATTGATGTTTTCATCGACTTTCGTCTCACTAATTCGTTTGAAGGAAGTTAATAATTGTTCTTTACAAATTTCTTCTCCTGTAGGAATGTGTCCTAGTGTAAATTTCAATTTCAATTGTCGTTCCATTCGACGGAGAATATCTCTATCTTTTGGATGACAAAAAACAACAGAAACACCTTTATTCCCAGCACGTCCAGTTCGACCCGAACGATGCGTATAAAAAGATTTATCATCAGGAATATTAAAATGAAATACATGCGTGATTTCATTGACATCAATCCCCCTTGCTGCCACATCTGTAGCCACTAATACACGTAATTGACGTGAGCGAAAACGAGCCATCACTCGATCGCGTTGTGCTTGACTTAAATCGCCATGAAGTGCATCTGCATTATAACCTTCTTGCACTAAGGCATCCGCAACATCCATGGTATCCCGACGGGTTCTACAAAACACCAAGCCAAAAATAGAGGCATTATAATCGAGATAACGTTTGAGCGCTTCTAGGCGTTCGCTAGGACGAGTAATGACTACTTGATGGTCAATATCGGCATTCCCTTTATTGCGTTCTCCTACACTCATTTCGAGTGGGTCAGCCATATATTCTAAAGAAATACGACGAACTTCATTAGGCATGGTAGCAGAAAAGAGCCACGTCATTTTTTCCTCTGGTGTATTCTCTAAAATATCATCAATTTCCTCTTTGAAGCCCATATTGAGCATTTCATCCGCTTCATCTAAAACGATATAATCAATTTGACGAATATCCACTGCCCGTCTTCGGATCAAGTCGCGTAGACGACCTGGAGTAGCAGCGATAATGTGCGCACCTCGTTTAATATCCTTTATTTGTTTTTGAATATCGACACCACCATAGACAGATTTAACTTTTATGGATTTTTTATACTTGGCAAAAGAGAGAAGTTCTTTTGTGATTTGAACACAAAGTTCGCGAGTAGGTGCGAGAATAAGGGCTTGTGTATTAGAATTAGCATCATCCACCAAATCAAGTAAGGGTAAACCAAATGCAGCAGTTTTACCCGTTCCAGTTTGAGCCAAACCTACAAAATCGGTTTGATCGCTTAATAATCGAGGAATAGCAAGAGCCTGAATTTCAGTAGGTTGCTCAAAGCCCATTTCAGAAATTGCGTCTAGGATAGCCTTGGAAAGGCCGAGCTCGTTAAAGTTGGTAGTCATACCTATTAATTATAGCGAGCATTCGGTCAAAATAGGCATTTTAATTCTAGTCTGCTCACTATTATTGCACAAGTATGGGAGGCAATAGACAAGAGAAATGCTAAAAGAAAAAGCCCTTAAAAGTTGAAAACTTATTAAGGACTTCACTTTATTTTTGTTGACCCACTAGGACTCGAACCTAGAACGACTGGACCAAAACCAGCTGTGTTGCCAATTACACCATGGGTCAAGAACCAGCTTTTTTTCAAAAGCAGGACAAATTTATAACAAAATTTGGAACTTGTAAAGTTCCCATCTTATTTTTTTTAAATATTTTTTCTTTTTACAAGTAGCCCATCATTTTCGGATGTAGCGTTCATGAAAATAAAACTTCGTACCCAACGAATCTAAGACATATTGCCAAAGTCGTTCGTAAGGGACAATTTCTACATCCGTACTTTGTTCTGCGATTTCAATGGGGACACTTTGTAGTTTTTTGAAGAATTTTTCTGCCTTTCGCTCTACCCCTGCGCGATGAAAACCAGCGATGGGAAGCTGTAAGAGCATTTTGATAAAACAATTGGAACGGAAGGTATCATCTTTTTTCAAATAGCGCGAACAATACATATTGAGTGTTTCTACCCGATCAATCACAATATCATGCTTGCCTTGTTGTAATAAAAACAAAACCTGTATAATGAGAATGTGAATATTCATTCCTCGTTTATCTTTGGAAAACTCAGGAAGACCATTTAAAAAACGATTGAGTTTAAAGGTGGTATATACATAATGTGGATCAATTGCCTTTTTATCAATGACATCAATAGCAATAAAATATTGAAGGTAGGCATCTAATACGCTAAATAATTCTTTTGTGCCGGTAGTTTGTTTTTTGAAAGTAGAATGATGCATTGCAGTCATACATGTAATTAATGCTTTAGAATATTGTTGAGAGCGAAATAATAAGACGAGATAGGTATAATAAGCCGCAAACCAATTATGTCCTCCTTCTATAGGTAAGGCTAAGCATTTTAGAGCTTCTTGTTCGCCTTCTTCAAAGCGATTGAGCTGAGTTAAACAAGCGACTAAGCGATATTGAAACAGAAAAATTGCATTTGGAAATGATAACCCTTCTTTATGTTCAAAAAAATGGATTGCTTTTTTACACACATTTAGTAGCCCCTTATAATCATTTACAACTTGATAACGTAATGCAAGTACCCTAAATGCAGCAATATGAAAACGATAGGAATTATTTTTGAGAACTTTATCCTGAAGTTCATTAGAATATCTTATTGCTTCTTCCTCAAGATCAATTCTTGATGCACGAGATTGACCTATTTTATATGTCAAAGCTGTATTATATTTTTCAGCTTTTAACTCTAAAATGAGTATGTCTGAGTAAATATCTACTAACGCATCATATTCCTTATATTTACTATGGTTTAGTTTTACGTTGCTATAAATTGTTCGTAATAAGCGCGAAATTTCAACAACAATTTCTGTGATCTCAAATTCAATGGCTTTTTTAAGAAGTTGTTCAGCGATAGTAAAAAGTTTTCCTTTTCCACCACGACGTATTAATAAATTGATTGCTGCCCACTCTTTATGACAAGAATAATATGCTCGTTGTGCATCTGTAAAAGAGGGTTGATTAACATCGATGAAGAATATAGTGTCAATTAGTCTTTTACGCAAACGATATTTTAATTTTTTATAAGTCTGAGAGTCTGAGGATGTTCCATAAAAAAAATATGCAGCTTCTTCATCTGTCTTAAATTGACCACTAGCAATGCCATGATAAAGTTCTTGAACTTTACTCCGTCTACTACTATTCTGCCCAATTATTTCAATCTTGCTTACTTTATTTTTGGTAATAATCCGTATTAATTCTTTAAGATCATCCATATAGAGAAAAATGTGACAGACTATTAAAGGTTTTATATAGTAATTTAATAAACTATTTATGATAGCTTATACCAAGATAACGAAGCAATTAAATATTTTAACAATTAATTGATTCTATTTTTGATATTTCTAATATTCTGTTTTTTGTTTAGAATTTATTTTTTCAATCAAACTATAATTGTATTGTTTTTACATTTTTTTTTATTTTAAATTGATAAATCATGATCACTAATATTTACTCAAAAAATGATAATAATTCTTCTAATAAAATTACAATTGATGATTTATTAGAAATCTAATAAGTTTTTATTGAATAAAGAGAATAAAACTTATATAGAAATTTTGTGACATATATTTTTTCTCAGTGAAAATTATGATGTTAAAATCCTTATTTTGTGAGATTTTGAATTTTTAAGGTGTTAAAAATGAATGTTTTAGGATTTTTTTTGAGAAGAAAAAATAAAATCTAATGTGGTGATTTTTTGTAAAACTGTAATAGGATTACATTCAAAACCGCCGCATATTTGTACCATAACAGATACTTAATGCCGATAAGTAGCAACTCTCTTAAACTTACCTTTAAATTGTCTACTTATCTCTAATTTGACTTTGTACGATAATATCGCGGGAGATAAAATGCTCAAATTTTATCTCCTTGCTTTTTTTTAGGCAGTAAGTAATGTGCTTGAGAAATATAGTTTGAGGTGGTGAGATTATAATGGTATTTGTTCTAATTCCTTTATTTTATTGTATATCTAGTTTCTTGTCTTTATGTAAGGCTTTATAGCGACCTTTTCCAAATTGTGTGCCATTAAAAGCAATGTCTTTCTTGAGTAATTCGCGTTGTTCTTCTGGCAATTCGCTGAATTCACTACATTTTTGGGAACAACAGTTGTTGTACTTTATGGCACAAGCTTCACACTGAATAAATAGAATATGACAAGCATCATTGGCGCAATTAATGTGGGTATCACAAGTGGTACCACATTGATGGCATTGGGAAATGATTTCTTCGCCAATTCGCTCTCCCATACGATCATCAAAGACAAAGTTTTTTCCCTTAAATTTATTGGATAGACCTTGTGCTTTTACTTGTCGTGCATATTCTATAATGCCGCCGTCAAGCTGAAAAACATTTTTGAAGCCTTTATGTTTGTAATAAGCACTTGCTTTTTCACAACGAATGCCGCCAGTACAATACATAATGATGTTTTTATCCTTGTCTTCCTCCAACATCTTCTCCACTAAAGGCAATGCTTCTCGAAAAGTTTCTACATCTGGAATGATGGCATCTTCAAAATGACCTACTTCGCTCTCATAATGATTGCGCATATCCACAATAAGAGTGTTTTCCTGATCGCTAAGGGTATTAAATTGTTCTGCATTGATGTGCGTACCTCTATCAGTTACATCAAAGCTTTCATCATTCAATCCGTCCGCTACAATTTTGTCACGTACCTTTATTTTAAGCTTATAGAACGATTTTCCGTCATCTTCAATGGCAATATTCAAACGAATACCTGCCAGAAAAAGCACATTTGCCATTTCTTTTTTAAAAGCACTAATTTGTTCCTTAGGAACAGAAATCTGTCCATTTACACCTTCCTTAGCGACATAAATACGACCAAAGACACCTAATTGACTCCAGTGATAATAAATGTAATCCCGAAAAAAATGGGGATTGGGTAGCTGATAATATTTGTAGAAAGAAAGCGTAATTCGCTCTTCTTTACTTTCCAATAGTTGACGTTTTAGTTCATCACTATTGACTCGGTTGTACAATTTCATTTTTGGTGGTTTACGTTGACAATTGCAGTTTATCCGCGTAAAAGCAGCAGTAAAGTTACAGTTTTTCTGCCAATTGCTTAATTATTTTATAACAAAATGCTGGTGAAGGTCTATTTTGTTAAATGAAATATAATTTTTTGTCTGATTTATATGAAAAATGCAATTTTATACCCTTTTCAAATAAAGAGTTTTTTGAGATTTACATTATTCAATTGACTTTTGGTTATTATCTTGTAGCCAATGATCGTAGAAAATATGATTTAGTTCTTACATTTACAGCATGGATATACTCGCCAATTTGCGTTATGTTTTATTTTCGATAGGCACTGTACCAATTACATTAGGGCAGCTCATTGGTTTTGTACTATTGATTTTGGTGGTATACCTTGTGTATCGAGTGGTGATTAATCGCCTTTTGCCACGTTATTTTAGTAAAAATGAGGTAGAATTAAAACAACGAAGAAGAACGCGCTCCATCGTTCTATTAATTGGCATTTTTATTATTTTGTTGGGAGGACTTTATATTGGCAAATTAGATATTGATCTTTTTCCTAATCATGAAACAGTTGACTTTCGCCTTTCTACTATTATTCAGGTTTTGTTGATTTTTCAGATTGCACGATTGATGGATTGGTTGATTTCCAAAGTCATGCTTCACAATTATTATGTGAATAGAGATGCTGAAAAAAAGAAAAAAGATAGTCCTAAAACGATAGATGATGAGATTGAAGGAAAAGCCAGTAAAACGACTCAATATATTGTCTATTTGATCTCTATCTTATTGATTTTAAATGCTTTTAATTTCAATTATACCTTTTTTGATATTCCCAATAGAGAGACGCCAGATGTTCCCTTGACGATAACGAGTATTATCTTTGGGTTCTTGATTTTATTGGCAGCACGATTATTTGCCTGGCTGATGATCCAATTAGTTTTGTATAGTTATTACAAACGAAAAAGTATCAATATTGGCTCGCAATATGCCATCAATCAGTTATTAAAATATATCATTTATACTATAGCGGCGTTCATTACCATAGATAGCATTGGTATTGATATGACCCTTATTTGGGGTGGTGCAGCCGCTTTGTTAGTTGGTATTGGATTGGGCTTACAACAAACCTTTAATGACCTTATTTCAGGGATCATTTTATTGTTTGAACGCACGGTTGAAGTGGGAGATGTCGTCAATGTTAATGAACTAATAGGGACGGTTAAAAAGATTGGTTTACGGACATCCTTAGTAGAAACCTTTGATAATATCACTGTAATTGTTCCCAACTCAAAATTGATTGTAGATAATGTAATCAATTGGAGTCATTATGATAATAAAGCACGATTTCATATTAATATAGGGGTGGCTTATGGATCAAATACGGCTTTGGTTAAAAAATTATTACTTCGTGTAGCACGAGAGAATATTTATGTGTTGGATTATCCGATGCCTATTGTACGATTTATCAATTTTGGAGATTCTTCTCTTGATTTTCAACTTCATTTTTGGACACGCAATTTTATTGTCATAGAAGACATAAAAAGCGACGCTCGTTTTGAAATAGATCGTCTATTTCGAGAACATAATATCTCTATTCCTTTTCCACAACGTGATGTATGGATTAAAAAGGAAGACTAATTCTTGTTTTATTCTTTATAATCATCTAAAAGGGATAGTTCTGTATGAATGCGATACATCCATTCTTTCTGCTTTACTTTGTCCATACTATGGCGTGTTGCAAAATCATAATCTCGTTGATCGTCAAACCATTCTTGTAAATTCGCTTGTACAAATTGACTAAATTCTTCCTCTTGTCCACATAGAAATTGGCGTTTAGTCAAGGCTCTTCGCAAACGACGCGCATTGAGTTCGGTGATATCAAAATGAAGTTGTTCATGAGCGAGATGATAATCCGTATAAGCTTCTTGTTTCACCCATGAGTTTTGTCGTTCAAAATATGCTTTTACTTCATAAATGAGCATACCATCTTTACAACCTTTATAATCTACAATGCCAGAAGAAGTAAGTGCAGAAATATATTTTTGATCAAATCGAGGTTGCCCTTGAAAATCATCCCAAGATAAGCGATAATCCTCCGACCAATAAATTAGGTCAGGTTCATTATTACTACTTGAAATAAAGAAAATTAAACCTATAATAATCCATCCTATCGTTCGATTCATGCGATTAATAATTTGTTGGGAGAAAGTAAAACTACTTTTCCCTTTGTTCATGATGTAAATTGTTCCCTATTTTTGATTCAGTTGGTAGAAAAGAGTACTATCCGTCTTCCAATCTGACTGACGATAATGGTAGGTTCGATTTGTTTCGGTTGGCTATGTTTATAGCTCTTTCGCTGGATGCCAAAAACATTCTTGGAAATTGACAACTTTATCTTCTTTTATCTCAACACCCTCTGCTTCAAGGAGTTCTTGCATTCTTGTGGGGGTAGAAAAATGGATGCGACCTGATAATTCTCCTTTTCGATTAACGACACGATGAGCAGGTACATCACTATTCGGGCCTATACATTTATTCAAGGCCCAACCCACCATTCTTGCCGACCCTAAAGCTAAACTATCTGCTATTGCGCCGTAAGTACTTACTCGACCTTCGGGGATAAGTCGGGTGAGTTCAAAAACTAGATCATAATAGCTAGGTTGATTTGCCATATTGGTTTTTCGAATAAAAAATTAGTTGAAACTAACAGGAATAAATGGAATTTGGGTTGGTTTTTATGGTGTAGTTAGAACGCCTAAATTTGGCAATAAGTTGTGATTGGCTAATGATTTTTGGCAAAAAAAGTATTATTCCTCTTTTTTTTCTCTAAAATACATTATTTATAAAATAATTGCAAGAGCAATATAATTCCAATTCCAAAAGTCGCACCAGAAATAAAGATTTTCCAGCTCAATTGTCGGATATTCAGCACATTTAATATCAAATATACAATTCCCATTATAAAAGTGACAATTAATAATTGTCCAACTTCAATACCTATATTAAAGGCAAATAACTGCATCAAAAGAGTGTCTTCTCCCAGCAATTGCATCTGTTTTAGAAGCCCTGAAAAGCCCATTCCATGTATAAACCCAAATACTAATGCCAAGACATAATGCCATCGTTTTTGTTTCTGAAAATGGTTTGTTGATAATACCACATTTAATAGAGCTGTTATCATAATGGTAATTGGAATCAATGTTTCTACTAGGGTGCTAGAAAATTGAATGACATCTAAAACCGCCATTGCCAAGGTCAAAGAATGTCCGATGGTAAATGCCGTTACTAAAATGGCTAATTGCTTCCATTCTGCCCACGTATACACGGCACATAAAGCAATTAAAAATACAATATGGTCAAATGCTCTAGGGTCAAGAATGTGATCAAATCCTAAGCTAAAATAAGTTTGAAATAAAGAAGCCATAAGAAAACTAAAAAAAGGAATTTAATTTTTGACGAATTCTAAATCGAAATATACAATATCTACTGCTAAAAAAAGTATAACTTTGCAGCGCTTTTTCAAGATCTTGTTTGAAATTTATCTTTTTGCGAAAATTAGTAGTTTTAGGTTGAGAGATATTTAAACACGATCGCAAACCTATTTTATCTATGAGTATTCAAACGGAGATTAACAAGCGGCGCACATTTGGTATTATCAGTCACCCTGATGCAGGTAAAACGACGCTGACAGAAAAATTACTCCTTTTTGGTGGAGCAATCCAAGTAGCAGGGGCTGTGAAATCGAATAAAATTAAACGTTCGGCGACTTCCGATTTTATGGAAATTGAAAAACAAAGAGGAATTTCTGTAGCAACTTCTGTAATGGGTTTTGAGTATAAAGGTTTGAAAATTAATATTTTAGATACACCTGGTCACCAAGATTTTGCAGAAGATACCTTTCGTACACTTACAGCAGTGGATAGTGTGATTGTGGTGATAGATGTGGCAAAAGGGGTGGAAACACAAACCGAAAAATTGGTCAAAGTATGCCGTATGCGTAAGACGCCTATCATCGTTTTTATCAATAAATTAGACCGTGAAGGGAAAGATGGTTTTGATTTATTAGATGAATTGGAAGAAAAATTAGGTTTGACTGTTCGACCCTTGAGTTGGCCTGTGGGAATGGGGCAGAGATTCAAGGGCGTATACAATTTATATGAAAAAAAATTAGTCCTTTTTCGTCCTCATGCTAAACAAGATGATACAGGAGAAGCCATTGAAATAACTGATTTGGATAGTCCAGATTTAGAACAACATATTGGGGAAAATGCGGCTGAAGAACTTCGTGAAGAAGCGACGATGGCAGATGAAGTTTATCCCGAATTTGATAAAGAAGCCTATCTGAATGGTGAGTTATCTCCAGTCTTTTTTGGAAGTGCTATTAATAATTTTGGAGTCAAGGAATTATTGGATTGTTTTATCGAAATTGCACCCACTCCTTTACCTCGTGAAACGGAGGAACGAATCATTAATCCCTTAGAAGATAAGTTTGCAGGTTTTGTTTTCAAAATTCATGCGAATATGGATCCTAAACATCGAGATCGAATCGCTTTTATGCGCATTTGTTCGGGTAAATTTGAGCGCAATACCAATTATCTTCACGTTCGCCAAAATCGTAAAATGAAATTTGCCAATCCTACTACTTTTATGGCATCTAAAAAAGAGGTCATCGAAGCTGCTTACCCAGGAGATGTAGTGGGTTTATATGATTCAGGGAATTTTAAAATTGGTGACTCTTTGACAGAGGGGGAGGTGCTTCATTTCAAAGGAATTCCAAGCTTTTCTCCTGAGCAATTTCGCTTTGTGAATAATGCTAATCCTATGAAAGCTAAACAATTAGCGAAAGGATTAACCCAATTGATGGATGAAGGGGTCGCCCAATTATTTATCAAAGAAATCAACGGTCGAAAAATAATAGGTACAGTCGGTGCGCTCCAATTTGAAGTGATACAATATCGCCTCAAACATGAATATGGAGCCTCTTGTCAGTACGAACCCGTCAACTTGCATAAAGCTTGTTGGGTGAGCGGAGAGGAAGCAGCTTTACGCGAATTAACAAGTCGTCGCAAACGCGATATGGCAAAAGATAAAGATGGAAATCTTGTCTTTCTTGCCGAATCTGCTTGGACCCTCCAAATGGCACAAGAAAATCATCCCGAAGTGCGCTTTCATACGACGAGTGAGTATTGAACTCTGTCTGCCTTGGTTAATAAAATTTTATGACAGGCAGGCACATAAGTGCTAAAAGAAATTAGGTATGATTTCGGGATGAAGTAGTTGATTTATCGCTGTTTCTTCAACTTACGATAGCGTTTGGGACCATACCATAACCATAAGCCAGAAATAATCATTAATAATAAGCCCCAACCAATCATATTCATAGAAATGAGTTTAAACCAATCCGCAATAATTGAACCATCATGTAAAGCTTCAATCCAATCAGAATGACGTTTGGCAATGGATAATATTTCCCCATTTACTGCATCTACTTGTACTTCCCAATAGCCCTTTTTAAATAAAACTTTAACCATTCCTTTAGAAGGACGCGCATCTATTCGATCTATGGTATTTTCAAGTTGGTTGGGATGAGCTGTATGAAAGGCTGTTGTGGCAATATCAGCAATATCAGCGATTGATTTCCAATCAGTTAAAACCTTGGAACTTCCTTTTTGAGTGGGAGGTTGTAGTAAATCAACGTCTTTTTTAAGTGCTAATAAAATACCTGTGATGGCACTGATAAATAAGAATAGCGCAAGAGCTGTTCCTAAATAGCGATGCCATACTCGAGAGACACGAAGGCTTTTTATTATTTTTTTTAGAAGCACTTAGTTAAATAATATTAATCAAAAATAAATTAGGGTATTAAATTTGTAAGAAATATTTATTAAAAGATATGATTTCCCATTATCATCAAAAAAAACAAATATAAGGGAATATTTATCCAACTAAAGAATAAATAAACATGATTTCAACTCCTGAAAAAATCTAGTGGGGACTTATTTCTTGACATCTTAAAATCTCAATTAACATGAAAACTGTATTTCGATCTCTATTATTTTTTGCAATACTGAGTTTGTTTGCTTGTGGTGGTGATGACTTGAATGCTGTTACAGGTACTTGGAAGCTTACTGCTTTAGAATGTAATGACGGAGTAACTACCACCACAATACCAGATCAGAATTATATGATTACGGCTAATTATACTTTTATGGCTAAAGATATCAATACTACTCTAGAACTAAATAAAGATGGTACCTATACAAGTTCTGGTTCTTATACTCAAGTATTGTCTACCACCATTGATGGCTCTACTACTGTTCAAGAAATTCCTGTGAATGACTTTTTTGGTTCAGGTGTATGGGAATTAGAAGAAGATCAAATCATATTTATTACGAGCCAAAATCAAGAGAATCAAATGGCATTTTTTACCATTGAAGGTGATGTACTAAATATGGAATATCTTTTAAGTACTTCTACTACAATGGCGAGTGGAGGATTAGTAGGAACAATCACTCAAGATGCTACTATTTTTTGTACCTTAGAACGAGATTAATTTTGAAGAAAAAATAATTAAAAAAGGCTTGTACTCAATTGAGTACAAGCCTTTTTTGATAGGTGAAAACCTATTTATTAATCTTCTCCAGAAAGAATCGTTAATAAACGAAGAATTTCAACATACAACCATACTAAGGTGACAATCAAGCCCATAGCAGAAAACCACTCCATGTATTTAGCTGCGCCATAGCGTTCCCCTTTATCAAAATTATCAAAATCTAATAATAAATTTAGACAAGCAATTCCTATGATTACTACACTGATCCCAATACCAATCATTCCACCTTGGTGTAAATAAGGAATATCAATTCCAAACATTCCAAGAATCCAACTCATCACATACACCAATAACACAGCACCTGTAGCCATCATAACCCCTGAACGGAATTTTTGGGTGACTTTAATCAAACCAGATTTATACAAAAATAACATCATGAAAAGCAAGGCAATTGTTAAACTCACAGCATTAAAAATAATACCTGTCGTTCCTGCAATTCCAGCATACATATAAGAAATTCCACCCACAAAAAGCCCCTCAAAAGCAGCATAAGCTGGAGCTAAATAAGGCGAACGATGCGGCTGAAAAGCAGCCCAAATCACCATTGCAAGACCCGCTATAGCTCCTCCCCAAATAAATAGGGGTGAAGGCATGGAGTAACCAATCAAAGTAGTAAACAATAAAATTCCAGCAAGAATAAATGTTTTATTTACAGCTCCCGATACGGTCATACGATCGTTATAGGAAACGACCATTTCAGAATCAAGGGGTTGGTTAGCTTGATAAGCCTCTTCTTTCATGAATGGGTTAGAAGATTTAAAAAAAGAGTTTCTTCGGCTCATATTAAATTGAGTTAAATAGATAAAAAGTAAAAAAGATAGTAAAACCTAATCCTTACAAATATACAATAAACAATTGGATAAAGTTTCAAGTTCTATTTTTTTGTTTTATAAACAACACTAATCTACGAGCTATTGGTTTCGATAGATAAAAGAATTATTTTTACAAAAAAAATCCTTCTAATGAATATATCACGCTTTTTCTTTTTTGTAATGCTTAGTTGTTTGTTTATACATTGCAACAATCCTTCTACTAGTGATGAGACTACTACAAATTCTTCTACTGTAAATATTCCTAAAAACTATCCTAGTATGCCTGAGCTATTGAAACAGTCCATAGCAAAGATGGATCTTCTAAAGATGGGATATTTTCAATGTGAGAAAAGGGCAGATCAATTTTATGACATGTCTAATCAGGCAAAAGACATCAAGCAAAAGATAATGTTTCGTACAAGGCAAGGCTACGAATTAATTAATGCTGGAAAAAATGAGAATGCCATCCAAATCTTACAACAATTAAAAGATGAATTGGTCAAATATAAAGCAGACAAAAAAATCATCTATCAGGTCAATCGTTATTTATCACTGGCCTACATGCGATTGGGAGAAACACAAAACTGTATTAATGATTATAATGCTAAATCTTGTATTTTCCCTTTAACCGAGGAAGCAACCTATAAATTTAAAAAACCTGTCCGTATTGCTATTGATATTTATAAAGAGATGCTAGAAGTACGTAAAGATGATTATGAAACAATCTGGTTACTTAATCTTGCTTACATGGCAATTGGTGAATATCCACAAAATGTACCCCCCAAATTTCTTATTCCTCCATCTTCTTTTCAGTCAGATAAAAAAATTCCTACTTTTCAAAACAAAGCTCATTTGCTGAATCTAAATACAGCTAAATTGGCAGGAGGAGCTTGTATGGATGATTTTAATAATGATGGGTTTCTTGACATTGTAGCAACTTCTTGGGGCTTATACGACCAGATGCGTATTTTTATCAATAAAGGAGATGGTTCTTTTGAGGATCAAACGCAGCAAAGTGGGTTAATGGGGTTAACAGGTGGTTTAAATGCCAATCATATGGATTATAACAATGATGGACATCTAGATATTTTTGTTATGCGAGGTGGGTGGTTTGATACAGAAGGACAAATTCCCAATTCACTAATTCGCAATAATGGAGATGGCACCTTCACAGATGTAACACAAGAAGCAAACCTATTATCCTATTATCCTACACAGACAGCTGTATGGGCAGATTTTAATTTAGATGGTTGGCTTGACTTATTTATTGGCAATGAAACTACCAAAAATACACAAAGTCAATGTGAGTTATACATCAATCAAAAAAATGGCACCTTTAAAAATGAAATAGCTCAATCTTCTTTACAAAATATTCGAGCTTATATCAAAGGAGTGACAGCAGGAGATATTAACAATGATGGATACCCAGATTTATACATTTCCAATATTGATGGAGCTAATATGTTATTTTTAAACGATGGGAAATCAAATATGACTCCTTCTTTTACTAATATCTCATCTACGACAAAAACGCAACAACCCCAACATAGTTTTCCCACATGGATGTGGGATTATAACAATGATGGATGGGAAGATATTTTTGTAGCTCCTTTTGGATTTAACAATGAAAAGCCTCAAGCATTCATTACTGCCGCAGAATTAATGGGAGTTGATTTGGCAGCCAATCTATGTTTATATCAAAATAATGGCGATAATACATTTACCAATGTGGCGAATGAACTCCAGATTGCTGAGTCACATTTTGTGATGGGGTCAAATTATGGAGATATAGATAATGATGGTTATTTAGATATGTATTTAGGAACAGGATCACCTAACTATACTTCTGTAGTTCCAAATAAACTATTTATGAACGCAAAGGGTGAAAAATTTCTTGACGTTACTACCGCAGCAGGGGTCGGGCATATTCAAAAAGGACATGGGGTAGCTTTTGGAGATATAGATAACGATGGTGATCAGGATTTGTTCAGCGTAGTGGGAGGAGCGTATGAAGGGGATGTTTTTGGGGATGCTTTATTTTTTAATCCTTTTGGTAATAAAAATAATTTCATTACCCTAAAATTAATGGGTACTAGTGCCAATAAAGCTGCTATAGGCGCTCGAATAAAAGTGATTTATGTAGATCAAGAATCGAATGAATATACTATAAGACGTACTATTTCAACAGGTGGAAGTTTTGGTTCAAACAGTCTTCTACAAGAAATAGGGCTTGCATCTGCCACTAATATTAAAACTATTGAAATTAAATGGCCTGATTCCAAACAAACAGTAACAGTTTTTAATAATATAGAAGTCAATCGTTTTGTGCAAATAGAACAAAATCAAAAAGAAGTTACCTATCTAGACCGAACAGCAATCAATTTCTCCAATTGAAAATAAGTGGTTTATAATCAATAGTATAGATGATCTTTTATACTTATAACAACGATTAAGTTATCATTAAAACTACGATAATTAAAATAAAATTAAGTGAAAAATACCATGTTTAGGGTATTTAATCAAAGAGTGATTATTGTATCTTTGTAATTGTGATTCGGTTATTAAATTAAACCAATCAAAAATACAATTCAACAAAAATATTCTTTAAACTTCAGAATTGTATTTCCTTTCATTCCCATCTACCGTTAAATATCACCTTTAATAAGGTGTTCCTTACAGATTATTAATGTTTAGAATGAACACACACTTGTTGTTTTGTTCGCATTACTTGTATTTACAGAGCAGGTTTCTTTGATACTATAGATACGTTGGAAAGTTTTCAATAACAAACAGTTACAAAAGAAGAAAAGAAGAGTTGTCTCAATCCTATCAAATATTTTATGGTAATAAACTTTAAAACACAGAAACATCAACAAAGTCAAGAAGTTTTATTCACCAATTTCCATCAATATTTACAATAGGATCATTGATTAAGGTATTATTCGAATGGTGTATTACAAGTAAAACGATGCGAGCTATATTTCCTATGACAGATCAACTAAAGTCTCCCCCCTTTATAAAACTTACTAGTCTAGGTAACTTCAGCTTCACACATACTCAATATTCGATTTCATATAGATAAATATAATTGGCAACGATTAAAGAAAAGTTGCCTGAAAGAGCAGATTACGGATTATTTATCCTGATCATATTAATTAATTTTTTATTTGTTAACCTTTTTAAATTTATTAGTCTCATGAAAAAAGGATTTTTTTCAAGATCAAATTTAGTGAGAGTAATTTCAGTTTTTGCACTACTTATAGCTGTTGCAATAGTAGGAACTACAGAACTGAAAGCTCAATCTTCTCTTGATCCTGCAGCTATCCCGAGCTATCAAGATCGTATAGGTTATTATACGGTTTTGCAGCAACAGTATCTTCCGGCTACTGGAAAGTTTGACTATATTAAAGCAGAGATTCAGCGCCTTCAGGCTTATATCGATGCTATTAATACAGGCAATCTTTCTTATGTTAAGCCTTATGAAGATAACTACCTTGAATTTAGCGAAAGTTTTCTAGAAGAGTTCACACAAACTGATGTTAACCTCTTTCAAAATGAAGTGGAGGAATTAGAAAGTGATGGACGTACGTCTTCGCGCTATTACGCTAAGTTGAAGAAGATCGTCTACATTAATTCTTACTAGTATTAAGTGTAGTATTAAATTAAAAATTCATTTTCATCTGTCTTCTCCTTCTTGTCAAGACTTAATTCTTGATAGGTTCCTTTGTATTAGATAGTTCCATGAAAATGAAATTCATTCAATTTTATAATTAGTAAAATTCATGAAAAAGTTATATTTACTTTTAGCTTTTATGGCTATAGGTATGTTTAATCTTTCTGAGGTTTATGCTCAATGTTTTCCTTCAACTGGAGGAGGCGGTCCAACAGCTTGTACATACACTATAAATATGTATGATACATTCGGAGATGGTTGGAATGGTAATAGCGTAAGCATTGCAGATGATTTAGGTAATGCCTATGGTCCTTTCGATTTCACAGCTGGTTCATGCGGCACAGCAACATTTTCAGTACCTTCTACAGCTACTTCTTTAGCTATCTCAGGTGCAGATGGAGCTTTCACAACTGAATGTCAGTTTGAAATCTTAGATGCTGGTGGAAATCCAGTTTTTTCTTATTTTGATCAATCAATAGGTGATTTTAGTACTTTAGCTGGTGCTGCTTCAGCGGGATGTCCTGCTGATGATGCATGTACTGCTATGACTATCAATTTAACTGATACATTTGGTGACGGATGGAACGGTGGTTCTTTAACTGCTACTGTTACCGACCCTACTGGTGCAGTAAGCACTTATACGTATACAGTATTTAATCCTAATGCTGCTTGTGGTGGAAGTTCTGATGCTGCAAATTCTTATTCATTAGTAACTTCTCCAGGTTCAATGGTGTCGTTTACTATGACAAGTGGTGCTTTTGCAAGTGAAGAAGTATATACAATTTTAGATGAGACAGGAGCTGTTCTTGTAACAGATGGTCCTAGTCCAGCAGGTGGTGTAGTGGCAGGAAGTCCTTTTACTTCAGCTTGTCCTGCAAGTTTTGATGCACCTGCAACAACTACTGGTATCGTTTGTGAAGGAAAAAATACAGCTTTGGTAGCTCCTACAGCTTTATGTTCAACTCCTTGTACTGATGCTACATTTAATGTACCAGTAGATGCTACTGTAGGTTCTACATTGGGTGTAATCCCTGCATTCGTTCAAGGTGCTGGTGCTGGTATCGCTGATGTATTTACATTAGATGTTACTACTAATCCATTTACTACGCTTCCTGCAGGTGCTATTATTTTATCTGCTTCTGCAAATATTATTGCAGATGGTGATATTAGCTTTGCTAGTACGGCTCCAGGTGGTGAAACATGGACAGTAACTAGTGAAACAGGTGCTTTAGGTACTTCTACCGCAGCAGGTGACTGCTCTGGTCCTACTACTAATAGTATAGCTATTACAGTTGCTGACTTAACTACTTGGTTTGCTGATGGTGTTGCTACATTTACGGCTTCTGAGCCAGGGGGTGTAGATTCTTACTGTGGTGAAAGTTCAATTCAAGTTCAGTTAGTAATTACATATGAAGATCCTGCAACAGCAGGTATGCCTGTTACTACATGGTGGGATGCTCCAGCAGGTGGTACGCAGATTGGTTCTGGTCCTAATTTAGATATTACAAATGCTGGCTTAGCTCCAGGTATTAATCTTGTTTATGCTCAATGTGATTGTGGTGCTGCTGAGGTAAGCCCAAGAGCTGCTACTATTGTTAATGTAATTGATTGTAGCTGCCCAGAAGGTGGTTGTAATTATGTATTAGTTTTAACAGACGCTGGTGATAATGGTTGGGATGGTGCATCTGTAGATGTATCTTTAAACGAAGACACACCAACAAATTACAAAGTTACTACTCAACAAGGATGTCAAAATATTATTAACATTTGTGTTAATGATGGAGAAACAATTGATTTAGAATATTGGAATGGTGCTTTTGATTCTGAGCACGGTTTAACATTATACGATGCTTTCGGAAACATTGCTACAGATAACGCAGGAAATCCTGTAGATTATCAAGGTAATATTCCTGCTAGTACAGTAATTGGCGTTAAAACTCAATGTCCAGATGTACCATGTGCAGGTGAAAGCGAAGACTTCACATTTAGAGTAACAATGGGTGTATTCCCAGAAGAGCAGTCTTGGGAAATTTATGACGGTATTTCTAGTGAAACACAGCAAGGTCAGGCTGTAATTGGTGTAAATGGTATTTCTTACCAAGGTTTAGCACCAGGTACACAAGTTTCTTACCCTGTGACTTTAGATTTATGTAATGAATATACAGTTGCTACTTTCGATGCTTGGAATGACGGTTGGGACTTTGGAGACTGGGAATTAATTACTGCAAACCTTGATTATGGTGCTGAAATTACAAACCCACTTGATCCTTTCTTTGGTCAGTCATTAGTGGCTTCTAGTTTCAACTTAGGTGCTTTCTTCCCAGGTGGTGTATTAAATGCAGGAGAAGATGAAGATCGTTATACCTTCACTTTACCTTGTCCACCAGCTTGTTCTGATCATGAGATCACAGGAGCTACTGCTTGTTCAGTAACTAATCCTATGTTACCTTCAGCACCGCCTGAAGTATGTTACCCACTTTGTAATCATGCAGTAGGATGTGATATTTTAGTTCAACATACAGTTTTACCTTTTGGTGTTGATTATCAAGGAGCTTCGGGTACACAAGTTGTGTATACAGGTTCAGGATCATTAGTGTTCAACGGTGATGTTGGATTAGGTGCAGGTGTATTACCTGTAGGTGAACACCAATATGTTACTGCTTATACTTACTGCGATGGTATCGTAGTGAAATGTACTGCTGACTTAGTAATTGTAAGTGATGTTAATCCTTCAATGACTTGTAACGATAATGTAATTATTTCTCTTGCTACTCCAGATACTGGAAATGCAAATGGACCACAGATTTTCAATCAAACAAATCTTGATTTAAATCTTAATCCTTTCACAGGCTTATTATCTGATGACTTAGGTGAATGTGTAGTAGAAGTTACGCCAGATATGGTATTAGAAGATCCTAATATCTGTGTTGACGAATACGAAGTAACTATTTTAGATGCAAATGGTAACCCATTAGTTGTATTTGATGGAAATGGACTTCCATTAGATGAAAATGGTTTCCCAATTTTACCAGGTTCTAATACTACTCCTGCTAATGACTTAGTAAGTCCTGCAGAATTAATGCAAACATTGAATTATACAGTTACTCATATTTCAAGCGGAAACGTTTGTTGGGGTACACTTACTGTAGAAGACAAAGTTGACCCAGTTATACTTTGTAATGATTATGAATTGAACTGTACGCATCCAGAAGCATTAAATGAGTTCTATACACATACAGATGTTTACGATGCTGCTATCGAAATGCCTACACAGATTGTTGGTGGTTTAGTTGGACAAGAATCTCAAACTTGGATTCCTGTAAACTTCCCATCTTGTGCTCCTACGGCTGAGATTATTCAAAATATCGTTGTAAATGTGAACTTGATTCACACTGATGTTACTCACTTAGATGTTCAATTAGGAATTCCTACTGCTTTAGGTGGTGGTCTTATTGATCTTCAGGAAATTGGTGATGTAGGTACATCTAATCAGTATATTCCAAGACCATTAAGCCAAGGTGGTAACTCTTCTGGTTTAATTCCATTATTAGGTCGTTCTTGTGCAGATGCAGTAACTACTTCTCCTGAATTCCACGTAACTGAAAACTCTGCACCATTCCAGCCTGCTAATTTAGGTGGAACTTGGTATATCTTAATTACTGATAATAGCCCAGGTGACGGTGTTACTCCTGTAGGTACTGGTGAAGTTACTTCTGCTTCTATCACAGTAACTTGTGGATTCCCTCACCCATACTTTGCATACGATTGTTCTTTAGAAGGTGTAAGCTTACTAAACGAAATGGTTGTTGAAACACACTGTGACCAATCTGATTGGAATGGTGCTGTGATCGAGCGTACATGGCAAGCAATTGACAAATACGGAAATACTTCTACTTGTACTCAAACAGTGAGCTTGAAAGCTCCAATGTTAGATCAAATCGAAGTACCATCAAGTGTTGAACTTGAGTGTACTGGTCAACCTGCAGATGAGGTTACTCCTGATGTAAGTGGAGCTCCTCAATTCGGTTGCTTCGAATTGTCTGATGATTTACATGATTTATGTGATATTTCTTATACATACGAAGATGTTGTATTACCAACATGTGGTGATGGTTATAAGATTATTCGTACTTGGACTGTTATCAACTGGTGTACTGGTACAAACAAAGAATACCAGCAAATCATTAAAGTTGAAGATACAGATGGTCCAGAAATTGCTCAAGGTAATGTTACTGTAGGCACTACTGATTCTTATACTTGTGCAGCTGATGTTAGCTTAGATGATTTAGGTATTACTGATGGTTGTTCTGGTGTTGGTGACGTACTTGCTACTTATACATTAGGTGGTGGTGCTTATCAAGGTGGTGGACAATTAGTAATTGTTGACTTAAGCGCTGGTGAAACTTTAGATGGCTTACCATTAGGTGCTACTGAAGTTGTAATTCTTGCTAAAGATAACTGTTTGAATGTTACTGAGAAAACAATTACTATTACTATAGAAGATGACAATGCTCCTGTTGCAATTTGTGATGATGAGTTACACGTTTCTTTAGGTTCTGACGGATCAGCTCAGCTTACTGCTGCTGATGTAGACGAAGGTTCTTTCGATAACTGTGGTATTGCTTCTATTCATGTACGTCGTACTAGCGGATGTTTAGGTACTTCTGCTTGGGGTGAAACTGTTAGCTTCGCATGTTGTGATGTAGATCAGTTAGTAACTGTTGAATTACGCGTTACAGATAATGCTGGTAACACCAATGTATGTTGGAAAGAAGTATTAGTGGAAGATGCTATTCCTCCAGTAATTACTGCTCCTGCTGATAAAACAATTACTTGTG